>JAJDXS010000064.1 GCA_022823145.1 Gemmatimonadota bacterium | reverse complement strand
TGGCCATCCGCGGGATGAGATTCCCGATGGGGTGTTGCGGCAGTCCATCTCCATGGTGGATCAGGAGGTGGTGCTCTTTTCCGCGTCCGTGCGCGACAACATCACCCTGTGGAACCCCGCCGTTCCGGACGAGGCCATCTTCGCGGCGGCGCGCGATGCCCGGATCCATGACGAAATCCTGCTTAGGCCGGATGGGTACTCCACACGGGTCGAGGAGGGCGGCGTGAATTTCAGCGGCGGCCAGCGGCAGCGGCTGGAGATCGCGCGCGGGCTGGTGGGCGATCCGACGCTGCTCATTCTGGATGAGGCGACCAGCGCCCTCGATGCCGCGACGGAGGAATACGTCGATGATGCCCTCCGACGTCGCGGTGTCACCTGCCTGATCGTGGCGCACCGGCTGAGCACCGTGCGGGACAGCGACGAGATCATCGTGCTCGACAAGGGTGTCGAAGTGCAGCGCGGGACGCACGACGAGCTGATGGGGGATCGGGACGGCACCTACTACAAGCTGGTCAGATCCGGCTGATGCGCGACACGCGGCCGGAGCACACGTCCATAGCGGAACTCGCCGCCAGCGCCGGCGAGTCCGTGCCCTGCGCCGGCAACCTGCCCGTGAAGCTCGACGACCCGGACACCGTCTGGTTTATCGATCAGGGTGCCGTCAATCTGTTCCTGGTCGAATTCAGGAACGGGTTGGATCATGCGGCACCGCAGCACCTGCTCCGCCGGGAAGCGGGCTGGCTGCTGCCGGGGGTCGCACCAAACGAACCACGCGGGGTGGAAGACACCACGCTCAGCCTGGTCGCCAAGGGATCGCCGGGCACCATTCTGAAGCGCCTGCCGGCATCTCTGCTGTCCGAGGTCGATCCGGCGGAGCTGGCGGAACAGACGGATACCTGGCTGGTCGCGATTACGGACACCCTTTCGCGCTTTGCGAGTCACCGTCCACGGCCGACGGCGCTGGCCGAGCCCGGTCTGACACGGAGTCTCGCCCCCTGTACGCTCTCCGTACGACGAGGCGTCGTATGGGTATCCGAACCGCCACGCGGCGCCAGCCTCTTCATGGACCTGGTCGACCAGGCGGCACTTGCCGGAGGGAGCGGCCCGCACGAAGCGGTGATACCGCTGACGCGGGCAAGCTGGCTCACGCTCTCGGACGAGGTGACGCTCTCGGCCAGTTCGACCGAGACACTGGCACGGCAGGGCACCCTGCTCTCGGCGCTCGCATCCTTCCACTCGGTTGCCTTCGCGGTGGAGCGCCTGAACCGCGTACTGGCCGTGGTCGACCATGCGAATCTCGAACGCGCGCGGACCACGAGCCGTTACACGGCCGAGAGAACCGCGCGGCAGCGGCTGTTCAATATCTATGATCTGCCGATCGACCGGGACGTGAGCGTCGAGGACACGTCGCTGGCGGACGCGCTGCATGTGATCGGACGCCGTGAAGGGATCGATTTCAAGATCCCCGTGCGCCCGGGATCCTCCGGTGCCCCGGTCAGCCTCGTTGACGTTCTCGCCGCGTCAGGTGTGCGCGCCCGGCGCGTGCGGTTCAGGAACGAGGGCGCCTGGTGGCGCGGCGACAGCAACGCGATGCTGGCATTCCGCGCCGAAGACGGCCAGCCTGTGGCGCTCCTGCCGGGGTGGTTCGGGCGCTACCGGGAGTTCGACCCGGTCAGCAAGCGCAGTGTCCGGATGACGGCGGATCGGGCCGCCGCGCTGGCGGACGAGGCCTGGGTGTTCTACCGGCCGCTACCCGTGGGGAACGTGAGGCCGGCGGACCTGCTGAGATTCGCGCTGCATGGATCGGCCGCGGATCTGGCGCGGCTGGTGATGGCCGGCCTTCCGGGCGGCCTGATCAAGCTGGTGCCCGCACTCGCGCTCGGGTTCGTCGCGAACCAGACAGTGGGCGGCGGAACCGCCGGAGCGATCTATTCCGCGGCCGTGGCGGTGGCGGGCTTCGGCGTGCTCGGCGCCCTGCTGCACCTGTTTCAGGGCAAGGCGATGACGCGGCTCGAGGGGCGCTCGGCTTCGCGCGTCGAAGCGGCCTTCTGGGACCGCCTCATGCGCCTTCCGCCAAGTATTCTGCACCGCCATCCGTCGGGCGATCTGGCCATGTCGGGGATGACGTTCCAGAATCTTCGCGACGGGGTGCAGGGCGTCGTTGCCGACGGCCTGCTATCGATCCTTTTTCTGCTTCCGGTTCTTGGTGTCATCTTCCTCTACGATGCCACCCTCGGGACCGTCGCCCTCGCCTTCAGCCTGGTTTCGCTCCTGATCACGGTTGTCCTGGGGCTGCGCCGGATTCCCCCCTGCGGGCGGATGATCCGCGCGGCGCGGCGCGTCTCCGGCCGGTTGTTCCAGATCGTGGGCGGCATAGGCAAACTGCGTGTGGAAAACGCGGAGGCGTCCGCTTTCGCCATGTGGGCGCGGGACTACCGGGAGCAGAAACGCGCCGAGCTCGAAATGGACGCGTTCGAGGGACATTCGCGCGCATTCGGCACCGCGCTCCCCTTGGTTGCCGCCGGCGTCGTGCTGGCGGTCGTGGCTGTGGGCGACGGAGACCTTCCGGTCGGCGATTTTCTCGTCGTCTACCTCGTCCTCATCGCCTTCCAGTACGCCATCGCCCGGCTCGGCGAGTCCCTTGGCACGGTCGCCGCCATGCTCCCGGCGTTCGACCAGATGCGCCCGCTCCTCGCCGCGGTTCCCGAGACCGAGGTCGAAGGAGCGCCGGTCGAGTATCTGGGCGGCGACATTCTCTTCGACCGCATTTCCTACCGCTACGATCCCGACGGGCCGCTGGTCCTCGACGATGTCACGATCCACGCCCGCCCGGGGGAATTCGTCGCCATCGCGGGCGAGTCCGGTGCCGGCAAGAGCACCCTTTTCCGGCTGGCGCTCGGTTTCGACCGGCCCACCGCCGGCGCGGTCTACTACGATGGGCGCGACCTGAGGCACCTGAACCTGAAACAGGTGCGCCGCAGAATCGGCGCGGTGCCGCAATCCATCGGGCTTCATCCCCTCGATCTCTGGGACAATCTGGTCGGTCACCACGACAAGGTGGCGAGTGACGAGGTATGGGCGGCCGTGCGAGTCGCCGATATCGAGGAAGAGATCAGGGGCATGCCCATGGGCATGATGACCATGGTCGGCGCGAGTGGAAACGTCCTGTCGGGCGGCGAGAGTCAACGTGTCAGCATCGCCCGGTCGGTGATCGGCAGCCCGCAGATCATGCTGTTCGACGAGGCCACCAACTGGCTGGACAACGAGAGCCAGGCCAGGGTCATGCGGAACCTCACCGCCCTGACCTCGACGCGGGTTGTCATCGCGCACCGCCTGTCCACGTTGCAACAGGCCGATCGCATCTACGTGCTGCAGGCGGGAAGGATCGTACAGAGCGGCTCTTTCGACGAACTCATGGAGGGCGACGGGGTGTTCAGGGAACTGGTGAGAAGACAGGTCGCCTAGCAGAGCTGCCTGATCCGATTCCCTCTGCGGAGACAGCGATGAACGGACCCATTGACGCGGACGACATCCTCGTATCAAGAGCCGTTGAAGACGGTGACTTTCGCGAACGCCTTCTCCGGAACCCCAGAGAGACCGTCGAGAAGGAATTCGGCGTGACGCTGCCCCAGGAGCATGAGATTCACGTGCACGAGGAGACCTATTCCGCGACGCACGTGGTGCTTCCGCCGCGGAACCGGTTCAGCGAGGCCGAGCGGGAGGCAGCGAGAACCGGTGGGGAATCGATCGAGTTTCTTCGAAGGACTCTCCACGATCCGGCGCCGCCCCTTCGGCCGGCGGCACCGAAACAAGAGGGAATCCGAAGCAGCGGGACCAGCTCCGAGGCGCTTGCGAAGGCGGCGAGGGAAGGGATCCGCCGCGGGCTCGCCTTCCTGGAATCCACGATCGACGCGAATGGAGCCTGGCACTGCATCCGGTTCAATGTGGCCGACCCGGATATTCCCAGGCACTTCGAGAGGCCTCCTTTCGTGTCGGCACTCTGCGCGCTTGCCTTGGAGAGCTCCGATGAGCCGCGGGCCAGGGCGATATGCACGGCGACGAAGGCGTACCTGATCGACACCATCGAGTATCCCGGACTGTGGCGATACTACCGTCACCTGCCCCCGGATCTCGACAGCACCTCGCTCTGTTCGATGGTGATCGGGACGCACCCCTGGATCTGGCTCGGAAGGAATGTTCCGGGGATACTGGCGAACCGCGACGAGGAAGGCCGCTTCATGACCTGGGTGCTGCAGGAAGGCGAACCCGATGTCGTGTCGCCGTTTCGCATCGAGGCCGACCCCGTCGTCAATGCGAACGTCATCGCCTGCCTGGGCGACCGTCCGGAGACCAGGGATGCCCAGCGATGGTTGGAAGCCCTGGTGACCGATGGGAGCCTGGAGGGCTCGTCGAAATGGTATCCCGACACGGTCGCGATCTACTATGCGGTCGCCCGCGCGATGGTGCGAGCGAAGCCCGCCCTCGATCCGTTGCGCCCGATACTCGCGGATCGTATCCTCGGCCTGCGTGACCGGAAGGGAGGATTCGGCAATGTCCTTCAGACCGCCCAGGCGGTGTCGGCGCTCTACAATGTCGGAAGCCTCGGGCGCATCGACGCGATGCGCGAGGTGGAGGGTCTGATGAACTCGCAGCGCGTGGACGGCAGCTGGCCCGAGCTGCTCGCGTTCGGCGACCAGTCGTTGAAGTGGGGCGTGGTGGGGCAGATCGGGCATGGCTCCGAGGCCGTGACCTCCGCGTTCTGTATCGAGGCGCTCGAGCGCCTGGTCGAAGCCCTGAGGGCCTGAGCGTGCCCACCGGGATCCTGGCCCGCACGACGCTCGCGGACCGGGGCATCGTCAAGCGTCCCGCGCTCACCCCGCACCTCCGATTCCGAGATATCGGCGAGGGGCGGGTGCTCCTCGTCTCCGAGTCGTTCAATACGCTGCTGCACGGCAAGCTGTACGGCGATTTGCTGCCGCTGCTCGACGGTCGGCACTCCGAGGACGAGATCGTCGCGGCCCTCGAGGGTGCCCATCCGCCCACCGACATCCTTGCGGCCCTTGCCGCGTTCGCCGCCAAGGGCTATCTGGTCTCCGCCGATCACGGGATGGACCTGTGCCAGGCGGCATACTGGTCGTCGCTTGGCGCGTCGCCATGCTGGGCCGAAGAGCGGCTGGCGCAGGCGCGCGTTACGGTTGAGGGTGACGACGGCCGGCTCGTCCGGCATCTGAAAAAGGCGGGCGCCAGCGTGGGAGGCACTGGTCCGGCACTGACCGTCGTCGTCTGCGCCGACTATCTCGACGGGCATCTCGCGGAGGTGAATCGCCGCCAGCTCGAGGCGAGAGCGCCGTGGACCCTGGTGCGACCGAGCGGGATGGAGCCGCTCTTCGGCCCCATCTTCCGCGCTGACGGGCGGGGCCCCTGCCTGGACTGCCTCGCGTGCCGCCTGCGCAGCCACCGGGAAGTCCATGGCTTCCTGCGCAACATCGCCGGCGAGGAGGCCGCCTTCAGGCCGTTCGCGGCCCAGCCGGCCGTGCTGGAAGCAGTGTATGGGCTGATCGCGGCGGAGATCGTCAAATGGCTGGTGCTGGGCGAGGCGGCCCCGATTCACGGTGAGGCGATCACGATGAATACCGCCACATTCACGAGTTCGCATCACCGGGTCGTGCGCAGGCCGCAGTGCCCGGCCTGTGGCGACGAGGCGCTGCAGCGGCCGGATCGACCGCCGGTCCCGGTGTTTCTCAAGGCGAGCCCCAAGGCCCATCGCAACAGCGGCGGCGCGCGCGCCGTGTCGCCGGGAGCCACCCTGGCGAAGTACGGTCACCTTGTGAGCCCGGTCAGCGGCGTCGTGACCTGGCTGTCGCGCACCACCGATGAGACCGACTCCTGGCTGCACGTCTACTGGGCCGGGAGCAATCCCGGGATGAGAAGCCGGAGCCTGAGTTCGCTCCGGCGCAGCCTGCGCAGCAAGAGCGCCGGCAAGGGCAGCACTCGGCAGCAGTCCAGGGTCAGCGCTCTTTGCGAGGCGATCGAGCGCCATTCGGGCGCCCGCCATGGGGACGAGATCCGCGTCGCCAGGCGATTCATCGAATTCGCCGGGGGAGAAGAGGCGATTCACCCCAACGACGTGCAGCTGTTCAGCGAGAGTCAGCTCGACAATGCGGAGAGCATCAACGCGAAGGGCCACCCCTACAACATCGTCCCGCCACGTCTCGATCCCGACGCCGAGATCGATTGGACCCCGGTCTGGTCGCTGACGCAGCAGCGGCACCGCTACCTGCCGACGTCCATCCTGTACAGCATGCTGCCCGAAGAGCGTGGCCCCGCGGACCTGATTGCCGATTCGAACGGCTGCGCCGCGGGCAATACCCTTGAAGAGGCGATCCTGTATGGCTTCTACGAACTGACCGAGCGCGATGCGTTCGCCGTCTGGTGGTACAATCGGCTGCGAGTGCCGGCGGTCGATCTTTCCAGCTTCGACGACGAGTACCTCGGATCGGCCTCGGACTACTACGGCCGCCATGAGCGGGATCTGTGGATGCTCGACGTCACCTCCGATATCGGCATTCCCACCTTCGTCGCGCTCTCGCGCCGGCCGGACGCCGAAACCGAGGACATCATCTACGGCGCCGGCACCCACGCCGACCCACGGATCGCCGCCCTGCGCGCACTCTGCGAATTGAACCAGTGCCTGACCTGGCTGCCGCGTCCCGGGGCGGGGGACGGCCGGCCCAGGATCGACGATCCGCTGGCGCTCTGGTGGTGGAAGACCGCCCGCCTCGCCGACTGTTCCTGGCTGGCACCGGCGCCGGACGAGCCGCTCCGCACGGCTTCGCAGTATCCGATGATCGAATCAACGGACACGCGCGAAGACGTGGAACACTGCCGCGTGCTCGTCGAAGCCAGGGGCATGGAGTTCCTGGTGCTGGATCAGACGCGACCGGATATCGGCATGCCGGTGGCACGGGTCATCGTGCCGGGCATGCGCCATTTCTGGGCGAGGTTTGCGCCCGGGCGCCTGTACGACGTGCCCGTCAGCATGGGGTGCCGCGAGCACCCGCTCTCCGAAGCCGGCCTGAATCCCGCACCTGTGATTGCGTGAGGAGAACATGGATACCGACGCGGCCGTCGCACTGACCCAGGACCGTCTCGCCGAGGAGGGCGGCACGATGGGTGAGCTGCTCGGGCACTTCCGAAATCGCGTCTCGCCGGTCCTGATCGGAGATCCGCAGTGGGCGCGCATACTCGAGTGCGCCGGCAAGCTCCCCATCACAATGGGCGCCCTGCCATTCGGCTTCGAGCTGCCGCTGCATGCAAGTGAGCCCAGGGCGGACTTCGGCGTCTCCCTGGCGAGCGGAACGAGAACGGCGGCCATTTTCCGGGATTTGGCGCGCGCCGACGGGGCGGATGAGATCACGAGAGTGATCACGCGGCTCTTCGGCCGGATGGAGACCGAAGACTCGCCCCTGCGCGAGATCGTCGGCCGCAAATTGATGCTGGAATACGATATCGGCTCGGCAGGGGACGGTGAGCGGTCACTTCCGGGCATGTTTCTGCGGCCCGGCGAACGCCCGATTCTCGGTGCCCGTGGCCAGGTGACCGATGTCCGTGTGGTCGCGGACGCGCTGTTCTCCTGCGTGGGCTGGGAGATGAGCGACCCCGAGCGTGAGAACATCGAACGGGTCTACCTGGCACAGCCGGAAGGTACGCGCATGGATTCGTTCGGTGTGTTCCCGTCTCGTTCGCGGGCCATCCGCCTGGCGATCATGGGCTTCAGATCGCGGCAGGCAACGTGGCACTACCTCGAACGCACGGGCTGGCCCGGTCATATCCCGGCTGTCGACTCCGTGATCGCACGCTTCGACGAGCGCGCGAACATTCTCAGGACCGGGGTGAACATCGACGCGCGGGAAGAGGGTCTCGGACCGACGCTCGGCCTCACGCTCATCGTCAAGCAGCGGTATACGAAGGACTCGCGCTACTGGCTCGACGGCCTGACCGACTGGGAGCCGTTCCTGGAGGCCCTGGGCCATGAGGATCTTGTCGTTCCGGAGAAGCTCGGGGCGCTTGCCGGCTGGGTCTCGAAGCCGACGACGCTCTTTGGGAAGTCCGGGCGGTTCGTAATGCTGCGCGGCATTCACCACATCAAGCTGGTCGTATCCGAAGACCGGCTTCGACAGGCCAAGGCCTATGTGTTCATGGTGCTTTCAGGGGCAGTCTAGCTTCTTAGCTAGATATCTAGCTAGCTATAGCTAGCGTCCCGTCCCGAAGTTCGGCGCGAGCGTCTCGATCCCGGCGGCGGCGCGGGACGCGGTTTCCTCGATCACCGCGGCGAGCGCATCGAAATCGTCCACCCCGCAGATGCCGGCGATCGTCGCCCTGGCTCCGGCGGGCGCCGATTCGGCCTCGAACCCGTCGTCCGCGACAAGCTGCAGCGCGCCGCGGAGTCTCAGCCACAGCGCCGCCGCCGCCGCGAGTCGCTCGGCGGCATCCTCGGCGATCAATCCACGATCGCCTGCCGTCCGGAAGGTGCGCTCCGCGTTGCCCTCGGGAGGTGCCGCCGCATCGCCGTTGGGCGCCAGGCGCAGGAATAGCGCGGCTCGCTCGACGTCCCGAAGACCGCCTCGCATCGTGGTGATCGACTGCAAGCGCGGCAAGCCGGGTTCCACGGCACGCTCTCCGGGCTCGCGCAATTCAGCCAGCAGCATCTCGCGAGCCGAACGTTCGCCCAACGCCTTGCACAGCTCTCCGGAGACCCGTTCCGCAACGTCCTCGTCGCCCGATCCCCACACGCACCGGGCCCGCGAGAGAGCCACCGGATCCAGTCCCGAATCGGGGTTGCGGAGTTGTTCGGCGAATGCGTCGAGCGGCTGGATCTCGCCCGCCCCGCCGCGTGCAAACGATTGGTGCGACAGCAGCAGGTTGTTGCGGGTCAGCGCGCGTAGCGCCTTCCGGAAGCGGCCGCACAGTTTCCGATAGTGCCTGGTTGGGGTGCCCTCGTACACGAACCGAATGTCGAGCGTCTCGCCCGGCATGGCTTCTCCGCTCGCCAGGGGCCCCTGCACGACGACCGCCACGCCGCCGCTGCCTCGCGGCACGCCGCGATCGGCGAAGTCCTCCTCCACCGCGGATAGCGCGCTGGTGATGGAGGCCTCCGCGACGCGCGACAACGCCGTCGCCGCCTCGCTGATAGACAGGCTGCCGCGCATCGTGTGCACGGCGATCTGGAAGACCTTGCCGTTCGACCACTCACGCGCCGCGTCCACCGCCTCGCCGGCGTCCTGTACGTGAATGTCGGCGAGCTGAGCCTTCATCTCCGCCAGGCTGAGTTCGTGAGTCCAGTACAGGCGCGCCAACCCGCACCGGGCAATCGCCTCGGATTCCGGGTCCGGCAGGAATCCCTCCGGGAGCTCCAGATCCGTGAACTCCTTCTCCCTGAGCATGTCGAGCAACGCCGGGGTACGGTTGATCCATCCGGCGATGCGAGGGGCGGCAGCGTGAATCTCGGCGATCGCGTCGAATGCATCGGGGCGCGCCGCGAACGCTCGGCTGTCGTAGGGGCTCCAGTCGTCTATCTCGGGATAGAACTGCGCCCGCTGAAGATCGAGTAGCGGGTCGATGGTCTGGAACCACCGCTTGGGGAAGAGGGCCAGGCCGTTCATCTGAATGTAGCTGCCCGGCAGCTGCGGCGAGGCAGTCTCGCCGTGATGCTGAAGCAGCGGATAGCGCCGGCTCGACGTGTGGTGGTCGGCATGCCGCTGCATGTTGTAGTACAGCCAGTTGGTGAACTTGTAGGCGGCGCTCCAGGCGTGCCGGGGCTTGACGGGCTCGAACCGCCCGGCGGGCGTGAGGACCCGTCGCAACCCGTAGTGCTGCACATAGTTGCTGATCTTCATCGAGAATACGACGTTGGCGCACAGAACCACGTAGACCAGGGCCGCCCACGGACCGCCCATCCAGAGTATGATCCCGTACCAGAAGATGATCTGCACGCCGTAGCGCCAGAATGCGTTCGTATGGTGCCACACCGGCAACTGGCGACGCGTCAGGCGGCGGCGTTCGAACCGCCAGGCCCCCAACACGTTGTTCGCCACCTCCGCGGGCAGGTAACGCCAGAAGCTCAGACCCTTCGGCGAGGACCCCGGGTCCCGGGGTGTGCATACCCACGGATGATGAATGTAGACGTGCTCGGTCGCATAGTGCGGGTAGGAGACGGAAGCGAGCAGGAACTCGCCGAGGCGACGCTCCCAGAGAGCGCGGCGGTGAACCAGCTCGTGGCCGACGATGAAGACCGTCTGTCCCACCATCGTGAGAATCACGGCCACGCACCAGATCTCCCACAGGGCCAGATGATCGGCAACCAGTGCCTGCCAGAGCGCGAAGACGAACGTGGCCGGCCAGAGCACCGCCCATAGCCAGAGCGAGAGCTTGTACAGAAACAACTGGCTCTCGCTGGTGGTGGCCGGATCCATGTTCCGCTCCTCCAGGCCGAATATCCTGTCGAAGCGGTCCGCGAGCGCGTAGAAGACCAGCGGCACCGCGATCCACCAGCCGCCGTATATCGCGGCGCATACGACGAGCGGAAAGATCGCGAGGGGCGCGAAGTGCGGGAGCGCATTCGCGACGGAAGCCTCGACGATCCGCCGCTGCATGGCCACGGGGGGACTGGTAGTGTGTGCCTCCATCGCGGATACCCTCGGCCTGGACGATAACGCTCTTCGCACATCCCGATCCCAACGTATTCTTGCCGGACGCTTCCCGCCGGTCAAGTCACCGGCACACACTCACCGACACATGCTCATGGCCGTCCCCTCGAGGACTCGATGCTGGACCGCGACGGCGGCCACCCGCATTTTGCGTGTCATGAAGGCTGCCCGGCCGCGTCCAGTTCGCACCCCCGCACGGGGAAGAACGCAATGATCGACTCGCTCACCACATTCAAGCCGGTCATGGCCACGGTCGCGCTCGCTTCCATGTGGCTCGTCGAGGGGCTCGTTCCGATGTTCGAGGGACGCCGCGAACGGGCCCGGCACGATGTCTCGAACGTGGCGCTCGGCGTGCTCAATGCGGCGGTCGCTTCCCTGCTCTTCGCCGGGGCGATCCTGGTCGCGACCGAGTGGGCCCGCGGGAGTTCCTTCGGCGTGCTGCACTGGCTCGGTCTGGAGGGTGTGTGGGCCTACGCGCTCGGCTTTGTTCTCCTTGACCTCTGGCAATACCTCTGGCACCGGCTTAACCACGCGGTCCCCTTCCTTTGGCGGTTCCACGCGGTGCATCACGCGGATCGGGAACTCAGCGCCAGTTCGGGGCTGCGTTTCCACACGGGCGAGATCGTGCTCTCGTCGGTCGCGCGGCTGGCCGTGCTGCCGTTGCTGGGGATGACGGTCGGGCAGGTGTTGTTTTACGAGGCCGTGCTGCTGCCGGTGATCCTCTTTCATCACGGCAACGTGGGCGTGCCGGCCGGTGCGGACCGGTGGCTGCGATGGCTGATCGTCACTCCCTGGATGCACTGGGTGCACCACTCGGACTACCAGCCGGAGACCGATTCCAATTTCTCCAGCGTGTTTTCGTTCTGGGACCGGATTTTCGGGAGCTTCCGCCTGGTCGCGGATCCGCGGGCGCTGACGCTGGGGCTGGAGGACACGGAACGCCGGGACTGGGCCACGCTGCCGGGGATGGTGGCGATGCCGTTCAGGCGGCGGCACGGACAGCGACGGGCCATTCGGGGGGACCGCGATGGCCACCCGGCGCACCCTGGCGGGCGCTGACATGCTCTCGCGGGACAGCCTGCCGCGGATGGTCGGCGTCTTCGCCCCGGCATCCATTTCGAACCTGGGGTGCGGGTTCGACATCTTCGGCATGGCGCTCGAGGGGATCGGCGACCAGGTCTTGGTGCGCGCCGCGGAGGGCACCGGGATCGTTGCGGTCTCGGTGAGCGGGGACGGGGGGCGGGTGCCCACGGACCCTGCCCGGAACGCCGCCGGCCTGGCCGTCCAGGGCGTGCTGGACCGACTGGGATCCGAAGCGGGTGTCGCGATCGAGGTCAGGAAGGGGATACCGCTCGCATCCGGCCTGGGAGGCAGCGCGGCCAGCGCGGTGGCCGGCGCGGTGGCGGCCGATGCGCTGCTGGGGGGCGAACTCGACCGGACCGCGCTGCTCGAATGCGCAATGATCGGCGAGGCCAAGGGCTCGGGCGCCGATCACGCCGACAACGCGGCGCCCTCCCTGCTCGGTGGCTTCGTGCTGGTGCTGCCGGGGCGGCCACCGAGGATGGTGGAAGTGCCGACGCCGGAAGACCTCGTTGTTGCCGTCGCCCACCCGCATATGGAGGTGGAGACCAAACGCGCCCGAACGATCCTGGGAGACACGATCACGCTCGAGGCGGGAGTCCAGCAGTGGGGGAACGCCGCGGGGATGGTGGCGGGGATGTTCAGCGGTGACTGGGGACTGATCGGGCGTTGCCTGTGCGATGCCGTGGCAGAGCCGGTACGGGCTCGGCTCGTGCCGGGGTTCGAGGCCGTCAGAGCGAGCGCGCTGGAGGCGGGCGCCATCGGGGCCGGGCTGTCGGGTTCAGGACCGTCGGTGTTCGCGTTCTGCCGGGGGAGGCACGCGGCCCAGACCGTGGCGGCCGCCATGGGGGGAGCATTTCAGGTCGAGGCCGGAGTGCGGTCGGATATCATGATCTCCGGGGCGAACGCTTTCGGGGCGCGCATTCTGGAGAACGAGTGACGAGAGTTCACGCATCCCGGCGACCACTGTCGTCGGCAGCGTGGCCCGGTTCGCCGCCGCTTCCGGCGCCGGACGCGCAATGAGGCTCATCAGCGCGCGGGGCGGCCCCGCGGCCGGCACGTGGTCCTTCACGCAAGCCCTCCTCCTCGGTCAAGCGCCGGACGGCGGTCTCTTCGTCCCGGATTCCCTGTCGCGCATCTCCAACTCGCAACGCGCGCGCCTCCTCGACGCCACCTTTCCCGACCGGGCCCTGGTCACGGCGCGGCACTTCCTGGGCGACGAGATGGACCACCGCCTGCTCCGCACGATCGTGCACGATGCGCTCGACTTCCCCGTCCCCCTCCGTGAGATCGAGCCGGGCATTTTCATCCTCGAGCTCTTTCACGGCCCCACCCACGCCTTCAAGGACATCGGTGCGCGCTTCATGGCCCGCGCCATGGCCGCGCTCCGTAGCGAGGCCGCGCCCCCGCTTACGATCCTCACGGCCACCTCCGGCGACACCGGCGGCGCCGTCGCCCACGCCTTTCACGGGCTGCCGAACGTCCGCGTCGTGGTTCTTTACCCCCTCGGCAAGGTCAGTCCGCGCCAGGAGGCCCAGTTCGCCACCCTCGGCGGCAACGTCACGGCGGTCGCCGTCCGGGGCACCTTCGACGACTGCCAGCGCCTCGCCCGCCAGGCCTTCGCCGACCCCGATCTCAGCGCGCGCACCCACCTCACATCCGCCAACTCGATCAACATCGGCCGCCTGTTGCCCCAGACTTTCTACTACGTCCACGCCTGGGCCGAACTCTCGCGCGTCGCGCCCGACGCCGAACTGGTGATCTCGGTGCCCTCGGGGAATCTCGGCAACCTCACGGCGGGGCTGGTGGCGCGTCACGTACTCGGCATGTCCCGTACGGGATTCGTGGCGGCAACGAACGCCAACGCCATCGTTCCGGAATACCTGGACGGGCACGGCTACAATCCCCGCCCCTCCGTGGCGACGATCTCGAGCGCGATGGACGTGGGCAGCCCCAGCAACTTTCGGCGGATCGCGCACATGTTTGCAGCCGACAGCGGCACGCGCGCCAACGTACCGCGGGACCTGCTACGCGCCCTCGTCGGCTCGTCCTGGACCGACGGCCAGACCCGTGCCTGTATCCGCGACCTGTGGGAGCGCCGCGGGATCGCGATCGATCCGCACACGGCGGTTGGCCTGCTGGGGCTTCGTCACGAGGTGCGCAAGCGGCCCGGCGGATACGGCGTCGTCCTCGGAACGGCGCATCCGGCCAAGTTCGCCGAGACCGTCGAGCCGCTGATCGGCGAGACCGTGCCTGTCCCCCCCGGCATCGTACGCGTGATGGATCGGCCGCGCCGCTCGATCCGCATCCCACCCGACCTGGAGGCGCTTCGAGGGTTGCTGGTCGGTGCAGCCCCGGCCCACACTCCGATCACGACGCCCAGAGACGAGCGAGTCCCCAATGCTCCAACGCTTCGACGAACGCAACCGCGACCTGATCGTCAACGTCAACGGCAAGCTCGCACACCGTGACGACGCTGGCGTAAGCCCCTTCGATTCGGTGGTCCAGGGAGGAGACGCCGTCTGGGAGGGACTCCGCCTATACGACGGCCGCATCTTCAAGCTCGAAGAACACCTCGCGCGGCTCCGCTCTTCCGCCCTCGCCCTCGCCTTCAGCGACATTCCGGCCAACGACGAGATCATCACCGAGATCCGCCGCACCCTGGCCGCCAACGACATGCGCGACGGCGTTCACATCCGACTGACCCTCACACGCGGCGTCAAGTACACCAGCGGCATGGACCCCCGCCTCAACCGCTCCGGCCCCACCCTCATCGTCCTGGCCGAGCACAAGGCCCCCGTCTACGACCGCTCGGGCCTGCGCCTCGTCACCAGCTCGCTGCGTCGATTCGCTCCCGACGCGCTCGACCCCAAGATCCACCACGCCAACCTGCTCCAGTCCATCCTCGCCAAGATCGAGGCCAACGCGGCCGGCGCCGACGACGCGCTCATGCTCGACACGCGCGGCTTCATCGCCGAGACCAACGCGACCAACTTCTTCATCGTGACCCGCGGCGTCGTCATGACCGGCCACGCGGTCGCCTGTCCCGAAGGCATCACGCGTGCGACCGTGCTCGAACTCTGCGAGCGCAACGCCATCCCCCACCGCGTCGCGGACCTGTCCCTGACCGAAGCCTACCGCGCCGACGAGGCCTTCTGCACCGGCACCATGGGCGAACTGACCGCCGTGACCGAGATCGACGGCCGCACGATCGCCGACGGCCAAGCCGGCCCCATGACCGCGCACATCAGCGACCTGTTCCGTGTTCTGACGGAGAGCGCCGGCACCCCGATTCAGTAGCTGCCGGCCGCCCCGGATTGTGGATTCGCGGCGTCCAGGTACTCCAGGAACCCGTGTGGGCGTTGGTTCAGGATAGATAACAAGTTGAACCAAGAGCACGACGCGTCCCGCACGAGGCACACACTACGCCGGTGCCAACCCCGTTGGTTCCGGGGGCGAAGGAATGACCGAGCGCCTCGCACGGCCGGCTCCGTTTCCCCTGGCGCGGCTGCCGCCCGGGGAGCCCGACCCTTGTCTTGCGGCTCACCGCCACGCATGGCCACCTTGCGGTTCTTGCCCGAGAGCGACGCGGCCACCACGCCGCACCACGAGCCGGAGCCAGCCATGCCGTACCGATCCCTCGTCCTTGTCGCCGCTGCGCTGCTCGCCGGCGCCGCCTGCTCGGCGTATCCGCCCCCGCCCGACACGCGGCGCGATCCGGTGGTCGACACGCTGCACGGCGTCGCCATCACCGACGACTACCGCTGGCTCGAGGACCAGGACAGTCCCGAGACGCGGGCGTGGATCGCCGAGCAGAACGCCTACGCCGGACGGATTGTGGGCGACACACCGCTGCGGCAGGTGCTGGAGTCCCGGCTGCGTGAACTCATGAACGTGCAGGGGGCGCTGTTCCCACGCCGTGCGGGCGACTACGAGTACTTCACCTTCCGCAGGCCCGACCGCGAGGTGGCCGCCATCTACCGCCGGTCGGCGCCCGACGAGCCCCAGAGGGACCCGATCGACCCTGATGGCGACTTCGAGATGGTCATCGACCCGCTCGACATCCACCCGGACGGCACGACGAGCGTGAGCATCCGCGACTTCTCGCCGGACGGCAATCTCATGATGTACGCGATCCGCGACGGCGGGCAGGACGAGGTGCAGATCCGGGTCCGCGACCTCACCACCGGCGAGGATCTGCCCGACCGCCTGCCGAACTTCCTGTACGGGTCGACCTTCTTCGACCCGGAAGGCACGGGGTTCTACTACACGCCGAGGTCGCGGGAGTTCGGTCCCAGGGTGCGGCACCACACTCTCGGCACCGATTTCGCCGACGACATCGAGCTGTTCGGCGAGGGGCACGGGCCGGAGAAGTTCATCAACACCACGCAGGGCGGCGACGGGAGATACCTGGTCTACACGGTTCGGCACGGGTGGGCCCGCGCCGACGTCTACCTGCACGACCTGCGGTCCGGTGGCGGACCGGAGCCGCTCATCGTGAGCGCCCCGGCCCGTTTCGACCCGCGGTTCGTGCGCGGCGAGCTGTACCTGCTGACCGACGTGGACGCGCCCAACAACCGCGTCATGGCGGTGGACCTGAACCGCACCGATCCCTCCAGCTGGCGCGAGGTGATCGCCGAGACCGACGACCTGCTGATGAGCTACCAGATCATCGGCGACGAGATCTATGCCAACTACCTGCACAACGTGAGCAGCAGGATCGTACGCTACGACATGGACGGGACGCGGACGGGGGAAATCCCCCTTCCCGAGTACCACACGGCGACGCTGCGCCCGTGGGGTGAAGGGACGGGATTGCTCACCCTCACATCCCTCGTCACACCGACCCATATCGTCAGTATCGATCTGGAGACGATGGAGACCGAGCCGTGGCTCCCGTCGGCGGTGCCCTTCGATGGCGAGCGCTATGAGGTGAGGCAGGTGTGGTACACGTCGGCGGACGGGACGGTGGCGCCGATGTACCTGGCGCATCGGCGGGGGTACGAGCCGGACGGCGATACGCCGACGCTGCTGTACGGGTACGGCGGCTTCAACTCCAGTCAGACGCCGCGCTTCAACACGGGCGCCGCGGCCTGGGTGGAACAGGGAGGCGTCTATGCAGTAGCGACGCTCCGCGGCGGCGGCGAGTTCGGCGAAACCTGGCACCGGGCCGGCATGCTCGAGAACAAGCCGAATGTGTTCGACGACTTCATCGCGGCGGCCGAATGGCTGATCGACAACGGCTACACAAACCCGGACCGCCTCGCGATCCGCGGCGTGAGCAACGGCGGGCTGCTTGTCGGCGCGGCGCTGACGAAGCGGCCCGACCTGTATCGCGCGGTCTTCTGCGGCCTGCCCGACCTCGACATGGTGCGCTTCTACCAGTTCACCGACAGCAACAACATGCCCGCGCTGCTCGAGTACGGGAACTCGGCCGTCAGGGAGGAGTTCGAGGTCCTGCGGACCTTTTCGCCATACCAGAATGTGCGCGACGGGACGGCCTACCCGGCCGTGATGCTCACGCAGGGCGACCTCGACACGCGCGTGCCGCCGCTGCAGGCGCGAAAAATGGCGGCGCGGCTGCAGGCGGCCACCAGTTCCGGGCTGCCGGTGATCCTGGACTACGATCCCCGTGCCGGGCACGCGGGCGGACGGACGTTCAGCAGGAACGTCCGGAATTCGGCGATGGAGCTGGCCTTCCTGCTGGGCCAGCTTGGCGTGGAGGGAGAGGTGGTCCAATGACGCTCCGAATCGCTGGCTTGGTCTTCTTCGCGGCGTTCGCGTGCGCCACTGCCCCGCCCCTCGCTGCCCAGTGCAACGACTGCGTGTTCCCTGGCGAGCAATGGGAGGTGTTGCGCGGGGCCCAGCTCGCGGAGCACGGCTGGGATCGCGAGACGCTCTCGCGCGCTTCCGCGTTCCTGCGAGACAGCGCCAACTCGACCGGCGTGGTCGTCGCGCACAAGGGCCGCGTCGTCTTCACCTTCGGCGACATCGAAGAGCTGTCGTACCTCGCATCGGTGCGCAAGAGCATCCTGGCGATGTTGTACGGGCACTGGGTCGAGAGCGGCGTGATCGATCTGGACGCCACGATGGCGGATCTGGGCGTCGACGATATCGGCGGTCTGTTGCCGATCGAACGACAGGCTACGGTCGACCACCTGGTCACGGCCCGTTCCGGAGTCTACCATCCCGCCTCCAACTCCGGCGACAACCTGGCCGAAGCGCCCGAGCGCGGCTCCCGGCAGCCCGGCACCTACATGCTGTACAGCAACTGGGACTTCAACGCCGCGGGGGCCGTCTTCGAACAGCTCACCGGGCGGGACATCTACGACGAGGCGCAGGCCCAGCTGGCCATCCCCCTGCGCTTCGAGGACTGGGACCGGTCGGCGCAGCGAAAGAGCGGCAACCTGAGCGTGTCGCGAAACCCGGCGTACCACTTCTGGCTCTCCACGCGGGACATGGCTCGCATAGGCCACCTCATGCTCAACGAGGGCGCGTGGGACAACGAGCAGGTCATCTCGCGGGAGTGGGCGCGGCGGATCGTCAGCGTCGTCACACCGCTCGAGGAGATGAACCCGCCGCGCAGGCGCGACGGCCACTTCGGCTACGGCTACATGTGGTGGGTCTTTGACGGCCCGGGCGTCAGCGGCCCCTTCGAAGGCGCCTACACCGGAAGCGGCGCGGTCGGCCAATGGATCAGCGTCTTCCCGGCCGTCGACCTGGTGATCGCGCACAAGACCAAGTCCGCCTACGGGCGCTCCACCCGCACACGCTCATGGCAGCGGCTCGTGGAGTTGCTGTTCGAGGCGCACGGGGTGGAGATGGCCGGGCCTTATCCGTGGGCGGGTGAGGGGAGGTAGCTCGCCGCTGCACGGGCGGGTCATGGGTTTGCGACGCTACGTCGGCTATCAGGATCCGCTTTCCCTCAGCCGTCGGAGTGTCTCTCGATTCAGCCTCAGGTGTGCCCGGAGACCAGCGGCCAATCCACGCTGGGCCATCCTCCTCGGCGGATGCCTGGTGGCATCGTCAGCGGGGATCGCCGACCCGGTGAGGATGAACTGGCCCGGCGCGCCACGGTCATCGACCGCCCGCCTCACATGGTTCCAGATTCGGGGCACCAGCTGCCACTCGTCGATCAGTCGCGGCGGTGGACCCTTGAGCACTTCGGGCGGGTCGGCTTCTGCCAGGTGTCGAGCGTCTTCGTCTACATCGAGCAGTACTACCCCGGCATCCTCCTGAACAGCCGCAGCAGCGACCAGAACGCCAGCGCGTACATCAGGGCGCCGAGCAGGAACGGCGCCCCGGGCAGCTCGATCGGGGCACTCTCGGACGTGAAGTAGCTGAACAGCCCGGCCGTGAAGATGAGCGGTGCCAGTATGCTGGTCAGGCTCATCAGAGATGTAATTCCGCCCTGTACCTTGCCCTGGTCTTCGGAAGGCACCGCGCCCGCCACAAGGCTCTGGATCGCCGGTCCCGCGACGCCGCCGATGGAGCCGAAGACGATGAACGCGAACAGCATCCACCCGGCCGTCGCGAGCCCATACCCCAGATACGTGATCACAGCGGTGACCAGCCCGTAGAGAATCGTGCGGCGCTCCCCCAGCCACCCCACAATCGGACGCACCAGTCCCCCCTGGACAATGGTGGCCATCAGTCCCACCAGCATCAGCGAGAAGCCGTTCATCTGCTCGTCCCACCCGAACTTGTGTCCCGTGTAGAGCACCCAGACCGTTTCCAGGCCCCTCTGCGCCAGCACGACGAACACGAACACCGTCGTCAGGCCCGCGACGAGCGGGTAGGACCCGAGCACATACAGGCTCCCCACCGGATTCGCCTTCGCCCAGCTGAAGGAACCCCGCTTTTCGGCCGGCAGGGATTCGGGGAGGACAAAGAAGCCGTAGAGCCAGTTCACCAGGGCGAGCCCGGCCGACACGAAGAACGGGAGCCGCAGGTCGATCCCTCCGAGGATGCCGCCCAGTGCCGGGCCGAAGATGAAGCCCAGGCCGAAGGCCACTCCGATCAGCCCGAAGTTGCGCGCGCGATCCTCCGGGGCCGAGACGTCGGCGATGTAGGCGTTGGCGGTGGTGATGCTCGCCCCCATGACCCCGGCGATCAGCCGTCCCGCAAAGAGCCATCCCAGCGTGGGTGCAAAGCCCATGATGATGTAGTCCACACCGAGACCGAACAGCGAGATGAGGATTACGGGCCTGCGTCCCACGCGGTCCGACAGCGAGCCCAGCAACGGCGCGCAGATGAACTGGGTCAGAGCGTACGTGGACGCGAGAACGCCGAACCAGCGGCCGGCCTGCGCCGTGCTTCCCCCGGCGAACTCCTTGATCAGTTCGGGAAGAATAGGGATGATGATGCCGATCCCCAGCACGTCGATGAATACCGTGATGAGGATGAAGATCATCGCGGCCTGGCGCCGCTGTCCGCCTACCTTCACGCCAAACCTCCCAGGGATGTCGCAGCCGAACGCATAATCTATGGATTTCCACGCCTTCGAAAGTGAAGCGCGCCGGCTCTTCGATGAGATCCCCGAACGCTACCGCGACGGGGTGGACGGCCTGACCGTGCACCGCAGGGCACTCCGACACCCCCGCTTCCCCGGGATCTACACGCTGGGCGAGTGCGTGACCGAGTCCTATCCGTCGAGTTGGGAGGGACCCGAGACCGTGCGGTCGACGGTCCTGCTGCACTGGGGTTCCTTCCGGGCGCTGGCCCGAGTCGACCCGACCTTCGACTGGGCAGAGCAGATCTGGGAGACGCTGACCCACGAACTGCGCCATCACCTTGAGTCGCTCGCGGACACCGACGACCTGCACGGGGTCGACTACGCGATGGAGCAGACCTTTCAGCGGTACGAGGGTCTGGACTTCGAGCCGGGCTACTACCGGCACGGTGACCGGATCGGACCGGGGATCTTCGCCGTCGAAGATGAGGTATACATGGAACAGACCTGGAAGACGGCCGACTTCGAGCAGGCGGGCGGGATCCGCTTCACATGGGCGGGACGCAGCTACGAGATTCCGCACCCACAGGTGTTGGGCGACCTCCATTTCGTGCGGATCGTGGACGGGGTCCCGGCGCCTCCATACCTTGAACTCGTCCTGGTTCGCCGGTCGTCCTGGATGGAGCGTGCGCGTGCGGCGCTGCGCCGGACCGGGTTGGACATCTACGAATCGGATGCAGTCGCACGCAGGATCGGAGAGTCGACATGACCGGACAGGGGTCAGGGATGAACAGAAGCATGGCCCATGCCTCGGACCGGCGCTCCCCAATGTGGGTACTGGCGATTGCGGGTGTGCTTGCCACCGCCGCGGCCGGATGCGCCTCCGGGGGTGGGGCCGGCTCTACCGAAGACACCACTCCGCTGCCTCCGGAGCGTCGAAACGTCTTGCGTGTGGCGGGCTACCAGGCGGTCGAGATGTACAACGAAGCGGGCGTGGGGGTCCGCACCCTCGATGTAGCGGCCGGGACGGTGTGGAGCGTAGTGGGCGGGGTCTATGCTCAAATGGAGATCCCGGTGGAGGAATCCGACCCGCGCCAGATGCAGCTCGGCACCCTGGGCTACGCCGCCAGGCGGATCGAGGGCGACCGAATGAACACCTTCATCGACTGCGGTTCGAACCTGGCGGGCCCGATGGCCAACCAGTACGACATCACGCTCTCCGTGGTCACCAGGCTCACGTCGAAGGGGCTGGAGAGCACCGAGATCCTGACCATGGTCGACGCCTACGGGCGTCCACGCGCGGTCAGCGGCAACCCGATCCACTGCCAGTCGCGGGGTGTGCTCGAGCAGCGGGTAGCTCAGCGGATCGCGGAAGCTCTCGGGAAGGAGCCCTGAGGGTTCAGCAGGAAAGACAGGTGTGGTTGTTCCTCGAGCCGAGTTCCTCGAGCAGCGCCACCGTGGCCGGGAAGGGCTGAAGACGCTGGATGGGGCCGTTCGCCATGTCTGCGGTGGTCTGGCCGCGGCGACTTATCGCGGTGACGTCGGCGCCCTGGTCGACCAGGTACAGCACGAGTTCGTTGTCCCCCCGCGACGCGGCATGGTGCAGCGCCGTATAGGCGTTGGCGTCGCGCGCGTTCACGTCCGCACCGCACTCCTCGACCAGGAACCGGACCGCCGCCAGCCAGTTGTCGGGCACGTGGCGGTGCGCGTTGCCCGCGAACGACTGACCGTAGCCGACGCCTGAGGCGGCGTGGATGGGATGGATCGCGGGACCACCCACCGGTACCGGAGGGAGCCCGGAGGGGTCCAGTTCCTCGGCTTCGTCCGTCCCGTCTTCGGAAGGCGGCGGCCGACGGCGTCGCTCCGGAGGCTTCATCGTCGGGATCCCGGGATCGGCGCCGTAGTCCTTGAGGATTCGCATCGCATCGATGTCGAGAGCGTAGGCCGCCCTCCAGAAGGGGGTCGCACCCTGGAGGTTGATCCCGCTCCCCCGCAGGACCCCGAAGGTGTACTCCATGTACCAGAGGTGACTCTTCAGGCGAACGTTGGGATCGGCGCCGGCCTCGAGCAGGGCTTCCAGCATCTCCAGGTGGGTTGTTTGCTGGAGCAGGTGCTCCGTGGGGTGTGAATACGACGCCCGCGGCGCCCACTGCCGCTCCAATACCGCAAAGAGGGGCGTGGTGCCCGCGAGGCTCACCAGGTTCGGATCGGCGCCACGCTCCAGGAGGAGCATGGCCAGGTCGAACTGGCCGTTCACCGCCGCCATGAGCAGCGGTGTCGTCTGATCGCCCCCCGAAGGCTGATCGATTTCGGCGCCCCCTTCGAGGAGAGTCGTCGCCGCGTGGACGTGCCCCTGGCGGACGGCGTGAAGGAGCGGGGTCAGGCCGCCCCAGCCACCGACCATCTGGGCATAGGACATGGGCCGGGGCGCCTCGGCCTCTTCCTCCGCCTCCGCCTCCGCGTCCGGAGCCGCCGATCCGGCTTCGTCCTCGGACTCGGACGCCTCCTCCACCGTCTCGTCGGCGCCCTCGCTCCCGCCCTCACTGTTGCCCGCAGGCTCCGCAGCACCTTCGGCTTCGTTTTCCTCCTCGCCCTCCTCCGCCCTGCCGTCGTCGGCAGGATCCGGCACGTCGGGCCATTTGCGCTGGATCTCGCGGGAAGCGTCCATGGCGGCCTGGACCTGGCTCGGGGTCGGCTGCCACTCGGGACCGCCGCCTTCCTTTTCCTTGAAGGCGGCCAGGAACTCCGAGATGCGCCTTTCGGCGGCGGCGTCGGCCCTGGCATGCGCGTCGGCATCGACCGAATGAGCCGTCAACGAAGGATCGGCACCGGCGCGCAGCAGCACCTCGATAGCCGCGACGCGGTTGTTGGCAGCCGCGAAGATCAGGGGCGTCTGGCCCCAGGCTCCCTCGCGGCCGTTCACGTCCGCGCCGCCCTCCACGAGCGCCGCGATCACTCCCGGGTGGCCCGACGCGGCCGCCAGGTGCAAGGGCGCGGCTCCCGAGTTGGTGGTGAGGGCATTGGGGTCGCTTCCTGCCCGCAAGAGCCTCCCCAACACGGCTTCGTTCGCAGCGCGCGCGGCGAGGTGCAGCGGCGTGTAGTGGCCGATCCGCGTCCCGGCATCCACCCTTGCGCCGGCGTAGAGGAGCACTTCGCAAAGCGACTCGTCGCCGCGCTCGGCAGCCCAGTGGAGCGCGGTCATCCCGTCGCCCTGGGGGGCGTTCACATCCGCGCCCTCACGCAGCAACCGCCGCACGGCCTCCAGGTCACCCCGCTGGGCGGCGTCGGCGACGGGGGAGTCGGCGTCGGGTGCGGCAGAGCCCGCATGCCCCGCCGGTGCGCGTTCGGCCCCCGCCAGCAGCCACGGCAACACCGCCACGCCCAGCCACCGCCTCAACACGGGTCCGCGCCAGCACCCGCGCGACCCCCACCGCCTCATGGCCCCGCCGTCACGTCCAGCGAGAACTCGCCCGTCGCGTCCCCGAACTGCTCCATGTCGTCGTGGCCGAGCCGGTGCAGCAGCGTCGTGAAGACGTTCGCCATCGGCGTCCCCGCCTCGGCCCGGAGGTGCACCCCACCGTCCAGTTGACCGTTCGCGCCGCCCATCACCACCAGCGGGCAGCGGCGGTGGTTGTGCAGGTTCGCATCACCCATCGGCGAGCCCCAGATGATCATGGAACGGTCGAGCAGGTTCGCATCGCCGTCCATCGTCTCTTCCAGGCGCTTCAGGAAATAGGCCAACTGCCCCGTGCGGTACTGGCAGATCCTGTTGAATTCCATGATCGCCTTCTCCCGGCCGCCATGGTGCGAGGCGGGGTGGAATCCGCGCTCGGATCCGCTCTCCGGGAAGGTGCGGTTGGAGGCGTCGCGCCCGGTCTTGAAGGCCACCACGCGCGTCGCGTCGGTCTCGAAGGCCAGCACCTGCAGGTCGAACATGAGGCGCATGTGCTCGGAGAACGAATCCGGCACACCGGGCGGCGCGCCGGGCAGCTCCCGCTCCTCGCCGCTGGTGTTGCGCGCCTCGACCCGCGCGATCCGGCGCTCGATTTCGCGCACACTGTCCAGGTAGCGATCGACCCGGTTCAGGTCCACCGCCCCAAGCTGCCGCCTCAGACCCGACACCTCCTCGGCCACCCAGTCCAGGATGCTTCCATGGGTGCGCCGGCGCCGCGCCCGCTCCTCCGGGCTGCCACCGGCCCCGAAGAGCATGTCGAAAGCGGTCCGCGGGTTGCGGATCATCGGCAGCGGGGTGGTGGGCGACGACCAGCTGATCGAGTCCGTGTACGCGCACGAGTAGTTGTAGTCGCAGCCGCCGCCCTTGTCGGTGCGCTCGATGCAGAGCTGCAGCGAAGGCAGCGCGGTCTCCTGGCCGAACCGCTGTGCGTGCAGCTGGTCGAGGGACGTGCCGCAGAAAAGATCCGACCCCTGGGTCTGCCTGGGGTGCGACTGCGTGAGGAACACCGCGCTCGAGCGGAAGTGGTCGCCCCCCACCTCCTGCGCCGCGAAGGCCTCCGCCATCCGCACATCGGTGTTGGAGACGATCGTCATGCGATCGCGCCACGGCTCGAGCGCCTTCAGGACGTTGGCGTCGTCCAACTCGAAGTCGCGCCCCACGGCGGCCGGGGCGAAGAGTTTCTGCTCGGCGCCCCATTCGTTGCATCCTGCAACCCCGTGCACCTCCTCGATGCAGATGAGCCGGGTCGGCTGCTCCGCACGCGTACCCGCGCGGAGACGGCCCGCCGGAACCATCGCGTCCAGAAGGGGGAGTGCCACAGTCGCGCCGACACCGCGGAGAAAAGTGCGGCGACCTACTGTCCTGCCTGTCAGAAAGTGCATCTGTCCTCGGGGGTCGGGTCCTCTTCCCTGGGGCCCGGGGTTGTCAGGACCCGGTGCCGTCGCCGTCGCCATCCTCGGCTGATTGCTTCATCCGGAAGGCGACACTGCCGGTTACCCCAAGAATGAAGGAAGACATCCGGTAGTCGTTTTCCGCCGCCTCGGCCGCGATCGCGCGGACTGCAGGCTGATCCCGATAATCTATCGCGCGCCCCAGCGCGTACGCCATGAGACCCTCGGTGAACTGCCGCACAACGGGGACCGGCCGCTTGAGCAGGACACGTGACAGGTCGCCCGGCGTCTCGATCTCCGTGCCGTCGTAGTAGGTGCCGCGGGTGTCCAGTTCCGCCCCGTCCTCGCGGACCCGCCAACGCCCGGTGACATCGAAGTTGTCGAGGGCCAGCCCGATCGGATCGATGAAGTTGTGGCACGACGCGCAGCTCGGGTTGGCGGCGTGCATTTCGAGGCGCTCCCGCGTGGTCAGCGGCTTGCCCTCGACAGAGCTCTCGGTCTCCTCCAGGTCGGGGATCCCGGGCGGCGGCGGTGGCGGCGGCGCGCCCAGCAGAACCTCCATCACCCATTTGCCGCGCAGTACGGGCGAGGTCCGGTTTCCCAGCGACGTCTGCACCAGCACGCTCCCGTGGCCCAGGATGCCGCGCCGGCGGTCGTCCGGGTATGCGACCCGCCGGAACTGCTCGCCATGCACTCCCTCGATGCCGTAGTGCCGCGCCAGGCGCTCGTTCACGAAGGTGTAGTCGGCCCGCAGCAGTTCGAGCAAACTGCCGTCCTCGCGCACGAGGTTGTGAAAGAAGACCTCGGTCTCGCGGCGCATCGCGCGGGCCAGCTGCGTGCTGTAGTTGGGAAACCGGAGCGCGTCCGGAGTGACCTTGTCGACATCCTGCAGTCGCAGCCACAGCGACGCGAACCGTGTGGCCAGCGCCTCGGCGCGCGGATCGGCCAGCATCCGCATAGCCTGAGCCTCCAGCACGGCCGGGTTCGAGAGCGAACCGTCGCGCGCGGCGGCCAGCAGCTCCGCGTCGGGCGCCCTCCCCCACAGGAAGAACGACAGACGCGCCGCGAGGTCCTCGGGGGCCACCGGAAAGATCTCCCCGGGCTGCACGTCGGCAGGTTCGCTTTCCATGCGGAAGAGGAAGTGGGGGGATGAAAGGACGGCTTCCAGCGACGTCCTCACCCCGGCCTCGAACCCGCCGTCCTCGCTTCCGAGGCGGTAGAAGTCGAGAAGGTCGTCCACCTCCGTCCCGGTCGGATCGCGGCCGTAGGCGTCGGCCGCCAGCCTCGCGACGATCTCGCGGGCACAGGGCAGTTCCTCGGCGGCGGTCGTGGGACGGCACGAGAAGACCCGGCGGCGCGCATCGAAGTCCGAAACGCCTGTGGGGTTGTGCGGCCCCTCCACCGTCAGGCTCATGAGGTGCGGAAGCGACGTCGTTCCGTAGCTCGTCTCGGTCCCGGTGAGCGACCAGTCGTGCGGCCGGATCAGGTCCTCGTAGGGGCCCTCCATGCGGCGGACGAACGCGGCCACGAGGCGGTGCTCGCCTGCGGGGATCAGGACCGGGTCCGTGCGGACCGGGAAGCCCTTGCGCCCCTGGAAGTCGATGTTGCCGCCGTAGCGAACCAGCGCGAGGCGCTCGCCGTTCACCGAGATGTCGATGTCTTGGTAGCGCTCTCCCCACCCCGACATGAAGGTCATCTCGAAGGTGTATTCGCCGTCGGCCGGGAATGAGTGCAGCGCGCT
Source organism: Gemmatimonadota bacterium (assembly GCA_022823145.1). Lineage (GTDB taxonomy): Bacteria > Gemmatimonadota > Gemmatimonadetes > Longimicrobiales > Gaopeijiaceae > Bin94. The sequence goes on along the minus strand of JAJDXS010000064.1, from coordinate 80,531 downwards.
GATCCCGCCGCGCGTGCCGAACGGCGCGCCCTCGACGGGCTCCCACTCGTGCTGCGAGACGGTGGGCGGGTTGGTGTAGGTGACGGTGGTGGGCGCCGCGTCGCGGTCGCCGACCGCACGGCGCGCGATCTCGCTGGCCGCGGCCAGGTAGGCGTCCATGAGGGTGGGTGACAGGGTCTGCGATGTGGCGATGTTGTCAAAGCCGGCGGTGATCTGGTCGGCGGGGAGCCACTCTTCCGGGTCGACGGTCAGGCCGAGAAGGTCGTACACGACGCGGGCGTACTCCGCCCGGTTGAGGCGCTGGAAGGGGCGCGTGCCGGCATGGGGACGGGTGGTGGCGGCCTCGTCGACGATGTCCTCCAGCGTCTCGGCGAGCGCGGTGAGTGTGTCGGCCGAGGGGCGGCGGGCTCCGGGCGGCGGCATCATGCCTGCCCGAAGCTTGCGGATCATGCGCTCGGCGGTCTCGGCGTGCTCGTCCGCGCCGGCGACATCGAAGCCGACCAGCGAGAGGTTGCCGCGGAAGCTGCGCTCGTTGTGGCAGCGGGTGCAGTAGCGTTCGACGACTTCCGTGAGGGCCTCGGAAGACGGATCGCTGGCCGACCGCGGGGCGCCAGCCGGGGAAACCAGGGTGGATCCGGGGAGCGGACGCATCGTGGCGGGTGTCCTGCCGGTTCCCGCCACCAGCATTGCGCCGCCCAGGGCGGCGAGAAGGATCGCGTCTCTCATTGGCGTTCGTCCCAGCCTCGTGCCGGCAAACTCATGACACTGCCAAGTTAGGAACGCTCGCCGGGCCCGTCCATTGCCGGACGCGGTTCGGACCTGGCAACTGTGAGACACGCCCGGCGCTGCACCGCCCGGCACGACGCGCCGGTCTCACGCAGCCGGTCTCGCGCGGCTTGGAGCGATCCGGCCCATGCCGTAGCTTGGGTCACCCCACCGGCAGGACGTGAACCCATGAAGGAACGACCACAAGCGACGAGCGCTGCGGCCTGGCGGCGCGGCCGGGGTGCCCCCACCCCCTGGTTGATGCGTCCCGTGCTGCCGCCGCTGGAGGAGTACGCGGCCGTCCCGTCGTTCAGGAAGAGGGCGCCGCTCGATTCCGATGCCATCCGTGCCCTCTGGCATGAGCACATGTCCGGCAGTCCCGTTCGCATGGACCGGGAGGCCCTCCGCATGCGGCGCTGGATGCGTACCGACAGGGATGGTGTCCTCACCCCCGACGAGGAAGCCGCGCTGCACGATTTCTTCGAGGCCCTGCGCGGCATCGATCTCTTCGCCTTTCGCCAGAGCTGCGGTGCGTCGATCCATGAGATCGCGCGCGTGATGCACATCATCGAATGCCGGGCGCACTACGCGGTCGGCTGGATGCGCCAGTACCTCTACGAAGACTGGGATGACGAGTGGCGGGCCGGCTGACGCTGGAGCTGTCCGGTGCGCACGGCGCCGCCCTCGCCGACTTCAGAGGAGTGATCCAGGAGCTGCTGGTCCGGGATTGGTCCAAGCTGGTACTTGGCGGCGGCACGGTCCTCGCCATGCACTGGAACCACCGGCACAGCACCGACCTCGATTTCGTGGTCGAGGAGGACGAGCCCCTGGATGCCGGTGCACTGAGGGACAGGCTCGAAGCGCTTCAGTGCCAAGGCCGGATTGATGTTTGGCGATACGCAAGACGGCGATCGGTGATGCTGACAGCCGGGGGCGTAAGGCTGTCGTTCGTGTTTGAGGGCGTCGAGGCAAGCGTCTCCACCGAGGGCCGCACCGCGATGGACGTCAGGTGTGAGTCACCCGCCAGCATTCTGACGAGAAAGCTGTTCGGGAGGGTTCTCGACTCAGGGCAGATGGTATCCAGGGACTTCTATGACTTCGCCTGGGCCGCGCTTCACCGTCCGCCGCTTTGGGCGCAGGTGAGCGGCCGTCTGCTCCCGGAGGAACGCGACCGGCTTGTGCGCGAATGTCGGTCGATCGCGCGATCCCGCAAGGGCCGGCGAACCGGCCGGCCCGTGCTGAGGCCGAGCGATCCGGAGCTCGCCCGGAATGTGTGGGCCGTCTGCGCGCGGCTTCTCGACACATATGTTTAGTAAGTCAGTCCATGCGTTCATCCGTCAGGCCACGGCGCAGGCGACCCCATGTGCGTCACCAGAGCGTCAGCAGCTCCCCCGCCCGGTTCACAATCCGCCCTTCCAGTGCCGTGAACAGCCCGGCACCGTCGGTAATCAGCGAAGTGGCCGCCACCCCACGGTCCACCCCAGCCGCCTCGTAGGCCCGCAGCGCGGCGGCGTCATCGCCCTCGATCTCCGCCACCACACCCTGCAGGTAGCGCACCAGGCGCTCGTCGGGTTCGTAGGGCCGGCCCTGTCCCAGCGACTCGGGCCAGAGCAGCGCGGCCTCCAGGTGTTCGCGAGCACTCGCCGGGCGTGCGGCCTCCAGTTCGTCGAGCGCTGCGGCCATGTGCGCCAGCTCGTAGAGGCGGTGGCTGTCCCGCGCGTTTTCGGACGGGAGGACATGTGTCTCGGCCAACACCTCGATCGCCTCGGCGGGGCGGTCCACGCTCAGCAGGCCGCGCACATGCAGAAGCGCGAGGTCAAAGTCGCCCGGGAAGTCCCTCCGCGCCTGCCCCGACAGCGCCACGGCCTCGTCCCACGACCCGGCGTCCTGGGCGTGCCGGATCAGCGCGATACGCAGGAGGCGGTCCGCCGGATCGAGCTCCACGGCGCGGGCCAGGTCGCCGCCCGGGTCACGTCCCTGTGCCTCCTGCAGCAGATAGCCGCGTGCCGCGTAGGCCGCCCCGTAGTCGGGCTCGTCCCCCAGTGCGCCGAGAGTCGCGGCCGCTTCGGCGTCACGGTCGAGCGCCCACAGGTTGAGGCCGAGCAGGTAGCGCCACGACCAGTGGCCGCTCTGCTCCGCAGCCCAGCGCAGAACGGGCAGCGTTTCGGTGCGGAAGGGGAATACAAAGGCGAGGTCATCGCCTGAGGGCTCTGTCAGGGCGGAAGCGTCGCGCTGCAGGTGCGCGCGCCACGCGGTCGAAAGCGGCCCGTCACGGACCTCGTCGGCCAGGTCCAGAAGCGCGAGTGCGTCGTCATCCAGGCCGAGGTTTGCGTAGCCGGTCGCCAGTTCCAGGAGGGACTGCCCGGGATACTCGCTCCGCATTCCTTCGATCAGCGCACCCTGGCTGCCGCTGCCCGGCCCTGCCAGGTAGCGCTCGGACAGCACGAAATGATGAAGCGGGTCGATGCCGAGGAGCTCGGACCGCGCCCTGTCGGCCAACGCCCCGTCGCCGGTCCGGCGTCCCGCCACCGCCAGCAACTGCCACGCCGGCACGCTGTAGCGGTCGGACTCGATCGCGAGTTCGGCGTACCGCTCCGCCTCGTGCCACTCCCCCGCCCCGGCCATGATCTCGGCCAGCTGCACGTACGCCGCCGCCAGGAACGCGACCGAGCGCGCAGCCCACCCGAAGGCGTCGCGCGCATCGGCCTCCATGCCCAGGCCACGGTACAGGTTTCCGGCCAGGAAGTTCGCCTCGGCGTCGTAGGTGTCGAGCTGGAGCGCACGCTTCGCATACGCCAGCCCCTCCTCGTAGCGGGCGGACCGGAGCGCAAGGCCACCCAGGCCGAGCAGCACCCCCCGATTCCACGGCTCCAGCACGGCAGCCTCTTCGTAGAGCCCTCGCGCCTCGGCGTAGCGGCGACCCTTGGCCAGCTCCCGCGCCTGGAACACCAGGCGGTCGGCCTCCGGAATAGAGCGCCACGCTTCGGGATCCACCTCGAACGGCCGGTCCAGCATCCGCCCGGACGGATCGGAGCTGTAGTCGAGATCCAGCTCCGGGAGCGCCACGCGGAAGGGCTCGTCGGCCGCGACCTCGAACGTGGCTTCGAAGGGTTGGAGCGCCGCCACGTCGACCGTCACGGTGGCCACGAGATCGTCGCCGGACCACACCTGCAGCGGGGCGTCGACATCGCCGAACGCGTTGATCGCCACCCGCAACTGCCCGCCCTCCCGCTCGACGTGCATCGCCCCTTCCCGCGACACGTCGGTCAGGCCTCCGATTCCCTCCACGGGGAACCAGGTCTCGGTCCAGCGGCTCGCCGAGACCGGATCGAAGCCGGCCTGCGTGACGGGGTTGCGGTGGTCGCCTGGCTGGTATTGCACGAAGAGCCGCCCGGCCTGGAACTCGACGTACTGGCCGTCGGTGTCGGTGAGCAGGTCCTCCCAAATGCCCCCTGCCCGGGAGAGCGCCCACAGCCACATCTTCTGCCCGGGCATGTCCTCGTAGCGCGCCCAATGGCCCCAGCCGTAGTCGTCGTCGTGGTAGTAGCCGCCGAAGAAGTCGTTCAGCTCGCCGACGACGTGATAGGACTTGTTCCCCCCGAAGTCGTTGTTGCGGTAGAGCGGCAGGAAGCGGCCCTCTTCGTCGATCGGCCAGGGGCGCTCCCGGCCCGGGTGCTCCAGGTAGGACCCGCCGGGCACGAAGATCTCCAGGTCGTCCTGCGCGAAGGCCGCCGCGGTCATCCAGTTGTAGTAGGGCTGCTCGAGCGGCGTCGGGTTGTACCAGAGCGCGTGGGTCTCGAAGTAGGCCTTGTCGGGCGGCAGCCGGATCTCGACGCGCCAGTGCGTGCGCGACGGCAGGTCCATGGCGCCGACGAAGGTGCTCACGCTGCCGTCGCCGTTCTCGCGCACCGTGTAGTCGACCGGGGTCGCGGTCGCCGGGGTGTGGCCGATGACGCCGAAGTTGAACTCGATGCCGCCCGAGGTCCACGGTCCGCGCAGCGCGATGTCGCGGAATTTCATGACCTCGTTGCGGTAAATGAACTCGTGCCCCGATTCCTTCACCACCGCGCCCCACACCTTCCCGCCCACTTCGGGAAGGATGAATACCTCGATGAGATCGTTCTCCATCTTCACAACCTTCCACTCCCGCGGTTCCGAGGTCGCGGAATACCCCTCGAAGGTGTGGTAGGGGTACAGCCGGCGGTCGGTGGCGAGGATCGGGATCGGGTTGGGGTCCGAGAACGGGTAGGTGTCGAGGACGCGGGTCTCCTCGGTGACGCGGGCGGTACTGGTGGTCCCGGGCGTTCCGCAGGCCGCCAGGGCGATCGCGCACAGGGCAGCAGCGTGCGCGCCGGAAGGTCGTGAGATCATGCTCATATGCTCATACACTCATGTCCGGGGATCTCGTCGCATGCGGGGGGTCGTCGTGCGGGGCCGCGCCACGCCAGGTTACTCAACCCGGCGGCGCCTGGACCTGGTAGTCTGCGGGCGGGTCCAGCCCCAGCAGGTGCTCCACGAAGTAGTCCCAGCGGCGGCGGATCACATACGGCTCGTTGAGACCATGGGCCCGGTCCGGCAGGATGAGGAAGTCGAAGGTCTTGTTGGCGGCGATCAGGGCGTTGGCCACCTGGTAGGTCATGGCGGGGTGCACGTTGTCGTCCATGTCGCCGGTCATCAGGAAGAGCTTGCCCTTGAGGTTCGCGGCCATCGAGGCGTTGACCTGGTTGGCGTAGTTGTCGGTGCCGGCCACCGTGTCGCGGACCAGCAGGCCCTGGTATTTCTCGGCGTAGGCGGCGTGGTAGGAGCGGTTGTCGTGGTTGCCGGCGGTGGAGACGGCGACCTTGAAGAAGTCAGGGTAGCGGAGGATGGCGTCGGTGGAGGCGAAGCCCCCGCCCGAGTGTCCGTAGATGCCGATGCGGTCGAGGTCGATCCACGGGTGGCGGGCGCCGAGCTGCTTGATGGCGGCGATGTGATCGGGGATGCCGTTGTCACCCATGTTGCCCCAGTAGTTGTCCTGGATGGCCTTGGAGCGGAAGGGCGTGCCGAGGTGGTCCATCTGGAGCACGATGAAGCCGACTTCGGCCAGCGCGTCCTGGTCGCCGCGGAGCGCTGCACCAAGCACGCCGCCGCCGAAGTTCCACCGCCCCACGCTGCCGATGAAGGGGCCCGGGTAGATGTAGTCGATGACGGGGTAGACCTTCTCGGGGTCGAAGTCGGACGGCTTGTAGATGAGGCCGTACATGGTGGTGACGCCGTCGCGCGCCTTGTACTCGAAGATCTCCGGTGCGGACCAGCCTATCTCTTCCAGCCGCGAGACGTCGGCGCGTTCGAGCTCCAGCACGACACGGCCCGTGCGGTCGCGCACAACGGTGACGGGGGGCTGGTCGGGGCGCGACCAGGAATCGACGAAGTAGCGGCCGTCGGGGGTGGCACTCACCGTGTGGTCAGCGTCCTCGCCGCCGAGTCGGGTCAGGCCGGTGCCGTCCAGGTTGATCGCGTACAGTTCGGCCATGGTGGGGATCCGCCCCGGCTCCATCCCGCGCGCCGTGAAGTGGATGCGCCCCGCGGCCTCGTCGATGTGCAGCAGGTCGCCGAAGGTCCAGGGCCCCTCGGTGACGCGGCCGATGAGTTCGCCGTTCGCGTCGAATCGGTAGAGGTGGCCCCAGCCGTCCCGCTCGGAGAACCAGAGGATCTCGTCGCCGCCGGCGATCACGTCCCAGTTGGGGTAGCCACCGATGAGGTCGAGATTCATCTCGACGTGCGTGGCGCGCTTCTCTTCGAGAATCTGCCGGGCCTCGCCGGTCTCGAGGTCCGCCTCGTACAGCGTGACCGTCTTGCCGCCGCGCGACCCCCGCACGAAGTAGAAGCGTTCGCCGCCCTCCTTCCACTTCACCGTCGCCCACGTGGAGTCGCGCATGCCGGTCGCCGTGAAGGTCATGTACGGCTGCGGGTCGGTCTGAAGCTTGAGGTTCTCCCGGTTCTCGATATCGATCACGTGGATGTCGAACATGGCGATGATCGAGTCTCCCGGCAGGCCATACGGGTAGGTGTAGAGCTTCGGCCGCTGCGAGGTCACCGAGTAGATCGGCATGTGCTCGACGTTGCGCTCGTCCATGCGCTGGACCGCGATGCGGCGCGAGTCCGGCGACCACTGGAGCACCGGCCGCGCCGGGATCGACTGGATGATCTGCGACGGGCGCGGCGCCGTCGTCCCGTAGGACCAGTACTCTTCGCCGTCGGTGGTCAGCTGCGTGGAGTCGCCCCCTTCGGCGGGCCGGACCCACAGGTTGTGCTCATGCACGAACGCCTCGAACCGGCCGTCGGGGGAGCGGACGAACGGCGTGCGGTTGACGAGCGTGTCACCGACCTCACACGTGTACGTGCCGATGTCGCAGGTGAATCCGCGCTTGTTGGCGTTGAAGCGGATCGTCTGCTCGTCGCGCGCGGAGCCGTCACCTTGCCCGAACTCGAAGGTGCGGAAGGGAAGTTTGCGTCCTTCGAAGGCCGTGTCGGCCGCAACCGACATGGCTGAAGCGAGGCGGTCGTGGTCGAACAGCAGTGTGCGCGAGCCGCGGGCCGGGTCGGCAAGCACGAACTCGGCTCCGTCGTTCGTCTGGTTGCGGTACCAGAAGCGGTTCCCGCCGGCCATCCACTGCGGCGCCACCGCGCCCCCGCTGAGGAGCGGGTTGACATTCCACGCGAGGAGGCGCTCGGCGCGGTGGTAACGGGTGACATCGAGCTCCTGGGCGTGAGCCTGGGTCGCGGCACCGAGGCACGAGGCGGCGACGGCGGCGAGGAGGCACGGCGTGCGTGTTGCAAAGAGGCGTCGGGAGGGTAACATGGGGAACCTCTGGAGTAGTTTGTAGGAGGCTCGGAGCCGGTGGCGCGGCTGACAATTCACAACGGCAGGTACTGATGTATTCAGGGAGAGGGAGAATCCCGTCAAGCGGGCGCGGCAGCGCCGGGCGGCGCGTGGCCACGGCACTGGTGGCCCCTCTGCTCGCGGCATGGTTCGTGAACGCCAGCCCTGCGCTCGCACAGAATGCCGACCGCCTGACCGGAATCGTGGCCGGACTGGCCGAATCGGAGCAGATCTGGAGCCCTTCGGTGGAGACGGACCGCCGCTCCGGCTTCGTGTTTGGCGCGTTCGTGGATGTGCGGACTCCCGTGACGGCGCTGCGGGTGCGCGCCGAGGGGGCGGTCGCGCGTCGCGGCGGGCTGGTGCTGAGCGACTTCCGTGGCGGCGCGCTCGACGGCGAGGTGCAGAGCGACTACCTCACTTTCCAGCTTCACGCCAAGGTGGGCGGGTCGGTCGGGCCCGTGCATGTCTTCGCGGCGGCCGGTCCAGGCGTGGACTACCTGGTCCAGAGCCGGGAGGACGCCGTGCTGACCCAGGTGCTGATCGAGGAACTTGCCACGGTGTTGACCGGGACCGCGGGCGTGGGCGCGGGGATCCGGTTCGGCGCGTTCGCGGCGGAGGTCGAGGGGCGCTGGGTGCGGGGGCTGGTCGACGCCTACAGGGGGTCGTCGGTGACGGTGCGCAATCGGTCGATGGAGTGGGTGCTGCGGGTGTCACGGATACGATAGAGGACTGACGATGAGCGAGCGAACAGTCGAAAAGGTGCTGGAACTCGAAGTCCGGATTGAACGCGTGTGGCGCGCAATCACGGATCCGGCGGAGCTGGCCCGCTGGTTCGGCGACGAAGCCGAGATCGATCTCAGGCCGGGTGGAAACGCGGCCATGGCGTGGCAGGAGCACGGCCGCTACGCCATGCGCATCGAAGAGGTCGAGCCGCCCACCCGCCTTGTCTGGAGCTGGGTGCACGAGCCCGGGATCGCTTTCGAGGACGCCCCGACGACGCGAGTCGAGTGGACGCTCACACCGAGGGAGGACGGGGGCACCACGCTGCACCTGCGCGAGACGGGGTTCAGAACGGACCTGCACCGAGGGCAGAACGACGAGGGCTGGGACGCGGAGCTGGGTGAGTTGTCGGAGCTCCTGAGCGGATCATGAGGCCGAGCGCCTCGCGGCCCGCCCCCTAGCGCGAAACCGGCTTCCCGTAGCACCTTTTTCCGGTCCCGCTCGGGATCCTGAACCACTCAGCTTCGAGGCAATACGATGGTCCGCACTACGTCAACAGTCCTTCTCTCGGCAGCCCTTCTTTCGGTTGCGGCGCCCGCCTGCAGCCAGTCCGACATCGTCCGCACCGCCTTCCATGACTACCGCGTGGTTACGGTGGCCGACGGATTCGTGGTCCCCTGGTCGATGGCGTTCCTGCCCAATGGCGACATGCTGGTCACCGAGCGCGGCGGGCAGTTGCGGATCGTCCGCGACGGCATGCTTCTGCCGGACCCGGTCCAGGGCATCCCCGAGGTGGTGGCGCGCGGACAGGGCGGCCTGCTCGAAGTCCTCCCCCACCCGGACTTCGCGACCAACCGCCTGATCTACATCAGCTACTCAAAGGCCACCGGAAACTCGCCCGGCGGCACGACGATGGTGATCCGCGGGACCTTCGAGAACGACCGCTTCACCATGACCGACGAGATCTTCGAGGCGGTCTCCGAGGGCAACGGCCACTACGGTTGCAAGCTCGCCTTCGACGACGATGGCTACCTGTTTCTCACGGTTGGCGACCGGCAGGCTCGCCCGGCTGGCAACCTCGCGGCCCACCCGGCCCAGGACATCTCGAACCACCACGGCGTGGTCGTTCGGCTGCACGAGGACGGCAGCATTCCCGACGACAACCCGTTTGTGGGACAGGCGGGCGCGCGGCCCGAAATCTGGAGCTACGGCCACCGCAATCCGCAAGGGCTGGCGATCCAGCCAGGCACCGGCGCCGTATGGTCGACCGAGCACGGCCCCCAGGGCGGCGACGAAGTGAACGTCTCAACCCCCGGCGCCAACTACGGCTGGCCGGTGATCGGCTACGGGGTCAACTACCGCTCCGGCAGCGCGATCCACGAAGCCACGCACATGGAGGGAATGGAGCAGCCCAAGCACATCTGGGTGCCCTCGATCGGGGCGTCCGGGCTCGCCTTCTACACCGGCGACAAGTTCCCCGAGTGGCAGGGCAACCTCCTGGCGGGCGGCCTTGCGGGCCAGAACATCGACCGCCTCACCATCGAGGGCGGCGAAGTCGTTGCGAGCGAGACGATCCTGCGCGGGATGGGGCGCGTGCGCGACATCCGGCAAGGACCCGACGGGTACATCTACGTGGCCCTCGAGGCCCGCGGCGATGGCCAGACCCCGATCGTGAGGCTGGAGCCGGTGGGGTGATGTAAGCTCGACATTACATAATGTCGTGCGGACATTACATTCAGTACGCCAGGGAGGTCGATGTGCTCGTGTGGGATGACGTCCCGGAGTCGTTCCGGGCGGAAATCCAGCGGGAGCGAGTCGTCCTCACATCTTCTCGAACAGCACCCCCCGCGTCCGGCCGTTCGAAACGGTAAAGCCCGTCACCCTGCCGTTCGCGGCGCGCTCGAACGTGACCTCGTTGAGGTGGAAGACCTCGGCGGAGAAGCTGTCGCCGCCCACCGGGCTCAGCGGTTGCGGGGACTGGCCCAACTGGTGGAGGACAAGGCCGCCGTCCTCGACCGCGATGTGCATGGTCGCCTCCAGCTCTTCGCTGAAGTAGCGGCCGGCGTAGCCCTGCAGGTCCGCCGCCGTCAGGGTTGTCCTCTCCGCACGCCGCATCGTCAACTCGATGCCTCCCTGAGTCGCCACCCCCGACGTCACGCTCCCGTCGGGCTCGGTGCGGAAGGTGAAGTTGGCGTCGGCCGCGGCAATCGTCACCGTCGAGTCGGAGGTCGTCTGTGCGGCAGTCCGGTCCTGTCCGGTGAACTCGATGTAGACGTCGCCGTCGTCCACGGACACCGTCATCGGGATCGTCAGGCCCTGTGTCTCCAGCACCCAGTCGCCGGCGATCGCCTGCTTGCGCTCGTCGGACATCGTGCCCTCGGCCTCCGCCGCCACCGGCTCCTCCTCCTCGGGCTCCAGCTCGTCGCCGAAGAAAAGGCGGGCGACCTGCGGCCCGAGTCCCAGGTTGAAGGCGGCGTGGTTGCTCATCAGGATCACGCCGCTCTCAAGCGCGGGCAGATAGCCGAGGTAGGCCCGGTGCGACACGTCGCCTCCAGTGTGCGAGTACAGCGTCCGTCCCCCAAGCTCGCCGAGCCCGAGTCCCAGCCCGTAGCCGGTCGAATCTCCCGACTCGAGCACGGCCGTCGTGGTCATGGCCTCGATGGCCGCGGGTCCGCCCAGCGCGGGGTCGGGGAAGTTGAGGAGCCAGCGGTGCAGATCGTCGACGGTTGTGTAGACGCCTCCCGCGCCGGCGGACGCGGGCAGGTCGCGCGTCGTCCTGTACCCGCCGCCCTCGGCGGGCGTATAGCCCTGCGCGCTCCCCGGGATCAGTTCCCCCTGCACCATCTTCATGCGGGTGTCGGTCATCCCCACGGGCTCGAAGACGCTCTCCCGCATGTAGTCCGCGAACGACTGGCCGGAAACACGCTCCACTAGTAGTGAGAGCAGGATGAAGCCGGTGTTGTTGTAGTTCCACTCGGTGTGGGGACGGTTCTGCAGTTCGGGCTGCCGCTGCACCACGGTGATCGCGTGTTCGCGGGTGAAGGTGTCCTCGCCGCCGAACCCGTCGATCCGCATGAGGTTGTAGATCTCGCGGTAGCCGCTGGTGTGGTTGAGAAGCTGCCTCGGGGTGATGGGCTCGCCGAAATCGGGAAGCTCCGGGATGTACTCGCGGATGTCGTCGTCGAGCGAGATCTCGCCGCGCCCCTCCAGGACCAGGAGCCCCATCGCGGTGAACTGCTTGCTGACCGAGCCGATGTTGGAGATCGTCCCGCGCTGCCACGGAACGCCGTGCGACAGGTTGGCCATCCCGACGCTGTGCACGTGCACCAGTTCGCCGTTGTCCACCACCGCCGCGATCGCACCGGCACGGTCATCGCCGTCCCAGGGGCTCATCAGCTGGTCGAGCCGCTCGACGGGGTCGGTCGCAACCGGCTCCGAGCGGATGACCCGGAATTCGTATTCTCCCGCGTCGTCGTCGTCCGCCGCGACCGTCACCACGTAGGTGCCGGCTGCTTCCGTCTCGAAGTTGAACGACTCGAGGCCGCGCGTGCGCCCATCCACTTCGCGCACCGTTTCGCCGGACGGGTCGGTCACCGTGACGGCCACGTCGACGCTCTGCTGGTCCACCTCGCCGTGCACGAACATGCCGGCACCGAGGTCGAGAGTGTGGGTGGCGCTGCCACCGGGCACCAGGCTGCCCGCAGTGGAGCTTACGGGCCGGCCGGCGCCCGAGTCCGGACCCGTGCAGGCCGCGCCGAGCGCGATGAGGAGGATAGGGGGCACACAGACTGCAGTGCTTCGCATCGGGATCATTCCTTCCTGACTGTTGTGTATCGGCCGGCAGGCCCGTGCCGGCCGGCGGGCAGCGTGGACTCAGCCGGTCTTCCTCCAATCAACCACCTCGATCGCGTCGGCACCTCCGCACGGACCGGAGAGGCTGATGGAGCCTTCGACGACCACCTCGTCTCCGGGTTCCAGATCCCCGAGGTCTCCGTTGAGCGCGTAGACGTACTGGTCGTTGTCGCGCAGTGTGACGCATCCTAGCCCCTCGTCGGTGATCCGGCCTGTGCGCTGCACCATCCCGTTTTCGTCGGTCACGTGGAACGGGTCCGAGATGCCGATCGGGCTGAAGACACCGTTGAAGACGATGAAGACGAGCGGGCGCTGCCAATTGGCGTAGCGCGGGACCTTCACAGTCGCCGAAACCTCGCCCCAGATCTCCTGCGTGCCTTCGGCGAGGGCCTCGAAACCGGCCCGCATCGCGCCGACTCCGACGTGGATCTTCGCCTGGGGCGGCAGGTTTTCGGTGTAAACATCGACTACGGTGCCGGGCGGGCCCATGCGGGGCTCGACCGACTGGATATGCCGGAGCGAGTCGATGGTCGCGTACTCGCGTATGCGCTGGGCGGCGGCGGGGGCGGCGAGCGCGGCGAGCAGCGGCAGGGTGGCCAGCGTGAGCAGGCCGTGGCGGGTCAGGCGGGACGGGCGGTTGGACATCGGGCACCTCCGACTGCACAGGCATGGGTCCGGGCGCGACAGCGCACCGTGTCAAGTTGTGGCGGCAGGGCGCGGCGGGCTAGGGGGGCGTTCCCGTTGCTCGTCCGCGCGGGCGCCTCTAACCTCAGCGGCACGAGCGGACGGTCCTCGAACGACGGGAAGTGCCGGTCAGTGCCAAGGAGGTGCTTGTGAACAGGAGAGCGGCGTTGGTGAACCGAAGAGAGGCCCTGGCGCTGATGGCGGCGGGAGTGGGCGCGGCCGCGTGTGCGCCGGAGGGCGCGAGCGACGGCGGTTCGGGGTCCGGCACGGGCTCGGGCGTGGCACCCGGGGCGGGCGCGGGAGGCGGGGGTGACGCCGCGGCAGGAATCTGGGTGAAGGACCCGTCCCGGTTCGTCCAGCACGGCACCAACCTGGAGACGCGGCTGGAGGACCTCGACGGCTTCCTCACGCCGAACGACCTCTTTTTCGTGCGCAACCACGCGCCTACGCCGGTGATCGACCCGGCGACGTATGTGCTGTCGGTGGGCGGGCCCGGCGCCAGCGGTGAGGTGCAGCTGACGCTCGACGACCTGCGCGCGCTGCCCAGCCAGACCCTGATCGCGTACATCGAGTGTGCGGGGAACTGGCGCGGCTTCTTCCAGTCCGTCACGGGGCGCACGGCGGCTGGCAGCCAGTGGGGCACGGGCGCGATCGGGTGCGCCGAGTGGACCGGTCCCGGCCTCGCCGACGTGCTGGCGGTCGCGGGTGTGCGCGACGACGCGCTCGAGGTGAACGTGATCGGGCTCGACGACGGCGCGTGGGAGCGCCCGATGCCGATGGCGAAGGCGCTCGACCCGGCCACGATCCTGGCGCTCACCATGAACGGCGAGCCGCTGCCGCCCGATCACGGGTTCCCCGTGCGCGCGGTGGTTCCCGGGTGGGTGGGGTCGTCCAGCGTGAAGTGGGTGGGGCGCGTCGAGGTGGCGACCGAGAAGGTGTGGGTGCGGGCGAACACGTCGTCGTACGTGCTGGTGGGCGAGGAGTGGCCCGCGGACCGGTACGCGCCCGCCGATGGCGCCCCGATCACGATCGGCAGCGTGAAGAGCGCGCTGGCGCTGCCGCGCCCGGCCCGGCTCGGCGCCGGGACGCACAGGTTGAGAGGGTTCGCCTACTCCCCGCGAGGACCGGTGGCAAGGGTGGAGTGGAGTGCGAACGACGGACCTTGGGCCGAAGCGCGGCTGATCGGGGCGTCGGCGGACCATCCCTACGCCTGGAGCCGCTTCGAGTTCGAGTGGGACGCAGCGACGGGCGAAAACGTCCTGCGAACGCGCGCCACCGACGCGTCGGGCGACACCCAGCCGCTGGAAGGCTTCTACAACGAGAAGGGCTACCTGCTGAACGTGGCGCTGCCGCACCCCGTCGAGGTGGTGTGAATGCCGCCGGAGGTCTCCGGCGTGGCCTGCTGATCGCCGCGGTCGCCTGGCTCGCCGGCTGTTCTACCGACTCCGAGGCTCCCGAGTCCGCCGCAGTCGATGGCGAGTGGGCGTACACAGTGCGCTGCAGCTACTGTCACGACGTGCCGAACGGGATCGGTGCCGCCGTCACGCCCGGCGTCCTGGCCGCGTATTCGACGGTCGGGCAACTCGACCGCTACCTGAGGGTGGCCATGCCCCACGAGGCGCCCGGCAGCCTTCCGGACAACGAGTATGACGCGATTCTCCGGTATCTGATCGAGAGCCGCGCAATGGTGCCCGGAGGCGGCGATGCGTGGCCGCTGCCGGATTCGACGAGGCTGGGATCGGCGGCAGGAACGAGCGATGGATAGACTCCCAGGCATCGTCGTCATGGCGTTGTTCGGCGCAATCCTGCGACCCCCTATCACGGAAGTCGGGATCAGTGCGGGGCCGCACTGGCCGGAGATCGACGCCCGTGAGACGTTTCGCCGGGCAGCGATTGGCCTCACCGCACACACCGCCCTGAACGAGTACTTCGGGGTGCAGCTCGGCGGTGGGTACAAGCAGGGCGGCGTCGAACGGTGCGTGGCGCGCCCCAAGGAGGAAACCACCTTCCCCGCACAACGACATGCGCGGACCTGGGCCACCCCACCGTGCGTCCTGCCGCACATGCTGGAGACGCACGAAGCCGAAACCGTGCACCGCCTGTACGACTACATCGACCTCTCCGTGCTCGGGCAGGCACGGATCCCGGCGGGCGACCGGCTTGATGTCCGCTTCGTCCTCGGCCCCACGTGGGGCATTCCGGTCAAATGCCGGAGGCAGAGCGTCTCGCATGGTGGTGTGCAGGATTGCTCAACAGCCTACCTCAGTTCCGATTGGCGACTGGTCGTCGGCGCCGGTGCAGGGATCCAGGTGTCCCCCAGCCTCGACCTGTCTCTCGACTATCGGTACGGCCCAGACATGAGAGACCTGATCGGTTACGGGCTGGATCCCTGGTTGGGCATCGCGTCGTCGCTCGTCGCCGGGCTGCACTACCGGCTCGGGAGCTGACTTGGGAAGATCGTCGAGAGGCGGATGCCGCGCGGCGCCTGTTGCGACGGCGTGGCGGCCAGCCACCGGACCCGTCGGATCGGCTGGACGATAAGGTGTAGCTTCTACTCCGGTACGCCGGGATGCCCTGCGATCCCGACGATCCGCTTTCGTCGGTCAGCCACACGAAAGCGCTCGCCTACCCCATTTCCCGCCAACCTCTAGAGCTCCTGCACTCGTGTCAGCGTTAGTACAGTTTAGCGCGTAAAATGAACTATGAGCCACACGGCACAGGAGCACACCTCTGGCAGGCACCCCGGGTGAGGCCCCGGCCGCAGCGGGCAAGCCGACCCAGCCGCACCCCGCGCCGCCGCCCTCCTACCCCAAAAGCTCCCTCTAACGCCCCTCCATCCACGCGGTCGACGTCCCCTCGGGCGCATTGTCGGCCACATGCGCCGCCATCTGGCGCACGAGATCGGCGTTCGTGAAGGGGGACCAGCCGTGACCCTTCATCGGGGCGCCGTGGATGAACTCGCCGGCGTAGTAGGGATCGGTCGTGCTCTCGAGGAACTCCTCCATCAGGTAGACCGCGTACGGCAGGTAGAAGTGGTCCATCTCGGGGTTGTAGATCCTGATCTTGCCGACCAGGTCGGGCCCGATCACGGGCCAGTTCTCCTCGGCGTAGTGCCGCAGATCGTAGCCGTTGTCCCGCATGTAGTACGCCACCTCGCGGTCGATGATGCCGGTGTCCAGGTCCCACAGCCGCTTCGGATAGCCGTCCTCGTCGGTGGGCCCGTAGGCCGCATGCCAGGCGTCGAGCTGTCCGGCGCCCCGCCCCCGCGAGCCCTGCGCCACCTCCAGCTGGCTGATCTGGCGGTTGCTGCCCACTGGTTGGCCCTCGACCGTCCGCTGGAACATGCGCTCGGGCGCGCCCGGCACCGACCCCGGCACGATGAACGCGCTCTCGTCCTCGTAGATGTTCACCAGCTGGTAGCGCCGGAAGTCGATCGGATCGGGGTAGTAGGTCCACGTGCCGCCGTAGTAGGTGGGGTAGTGCAGCATCTTGGCGAGCGAGATCCAGCCGCCGGTCGAACCGCCGGTCATGACGCGCGCGTATGGCTCGCCGATCAGCCGGAAGTTCTCCTCGATGTACGGGATCAGCTCTTCGTGGATGGCGTCGCCGTAGGGTCCGTTGTTGGCCGAGTTGAGGCCGTAGGAGTCGTCGAAGTAGGGCGTAGGGTGCTGCAAAATGACCGCGACCACGCGTGGGAAGTCGTCACCCATCCACGCCTGCGCGAATTCGTAGCCCGACTCGCGCAAGCCACCCGCCTCGCGCCGCATCTGCGAGAACAGCGCTTCGCCGGTGGGCGGCTCGGTGGTGAACCCGAAGACGGGGTCCAACTGGAAATGGCCCTCCTCGATCACGAGCGGGTAGCGCATGTCCGGGTTCTCGTCGAAGCCGCGCGGCAGCAGCACGACCGCGCCCAGGTACATGGGGTGGCCCCACCACTCGGACAGGATCTCGCTCTGGATCCTGATGCGCTTCACCCATTCCGTGTCGGCGGGCACCTCGATCGGCGGGATCTCGCCGGTGAGCTCGAAACTGATCACGTCGTCGCTAGCGGGATCGATCCGGACCCGCCGAGGCTCGCTGAAGTAGTTGCCCGGCGAGAAGGCCCAGCGCTGCCCCTCCCACTGGTCCTGGGGCGCCCAGATCGTGTGTCCGTCGGCGCGTTCGTACTGCGTGTACACGTGGAGGATCGCCTGCACCCAGTAGTCGCCCGCGGGGAGGCCGCCCAGGCGCCGGTAGGGATAGCCGTCCGCGCCCGCGTCGATGACCATGGCATCGCCGGGGGCCGCCTGTTCGACGTCGGCGCTGAAGAACGGCACCTCGCCGTTGCGCTGGCGGGCCGAGTTGTAGCCGGCGATGCGCGGCTCGGGGTCGTTGGACGGCGCGAAGACCGTGTACAGGCGGCCGGTCAGGGGGCCGTCGTGGAGCGCGGCGTCGTGGGTGACCTCGATGCGGAGCTGGGCGGGGGCTGCGTCTTGCGGGCCGGGGGCCTGGGCGGCGGGCTGGCAGGTCGCGGCTGCTGCAGTGAGACAGGCGACGGCTGCGATTCGTGCAGTGGAGCGCGTGGTCGAGCGGACGGGCGAGTATGGTGCGCGCATGGGGTCCCTCCGGAGGCTGCTGGTGAAGGGAGATACTGCGGCGGGGCGTGGACGAGCGGCAAGGGTCGGCCTTACTGCGGCCGTGGCACGACCTCCGGGATGCGGTCGAACCAAGGGCGTTCCCGCTCAAGCTGTCCGGCGAGCCGCAGGAGTGCGGCCTCGTCCCCGGCCCCGGCCACGAAGTGTACGCCGACCGGGAGTCTTGCCGCGTTCCAATGCAGCGGCACCGACATGGCCGGCTGGCCGCTGATGTTGAAGACCGGCGTCCAAGGGGTGTACTCGAACGCGCTGTCAGCGATGCGCTCCAGCAGCCGGCCGGCCTTCACCAGGCGTCCCGACCCGATTGCGCCCATCAGCCGAAGCTGGAGGTGCTCAGAGCGGCTCGGCGGCAGCGCGCCGATCCTTGGCGGCGGCGTGGCGACCGTGGGCGTCACCAGGACGTCGTAGTCGGTGAAGAACCGGCCGACGGCCTTGCCGCAGCGCTCAAGCAGGCGCAGGGAAGCAGCGAGCTCGCGGGCCGAAACCGCCCGCGACACCAGTCCGAGCGCCCAGGTCAATGGTTCCAGTTCCGTTCGGCGTGGTGACCGTCCCAGAACCCGTCCGAGGTCCTCGAATTCCGCACCCACTTCGCCTGCGACCATGTACATGAATGCGCGTGCGAAGGCCTTGCCGTCAATGCGCGGCGTGGCCTCGGTGACGTGGTGCCCGAGTTGCTTCAGCAGGCTGACTGTGTCGACGACTGCCTGCACACAGTCCGGGTGGGCGGCGGCCGAGCCCATCAACGGTGCGGTCGTCCACGCGATGCGCAGGCGTCCGGGATCGGTGTCCACCTGGGCGATGAACCGGCCGTCCGGCGGCGCGATCCTGTACGGTGCGCCCGGTTCGGGGCCGTGGGTGGCGTCGAGCATCGCGGCGCTGTCCCGCACCGAGCGGGTGAGCACGTGCTCGGTCACCGATCCGCGCCACGGCTCGGCATCTCGCGGCCCGGGTGGAATCCGTCCACGGGTCGGCTTCAGCCCGAACAGCCCGCAACACGACGCAGGCATGCGTATCGACCCCGCACCGTCCCCACCCCCGGCAATCGGCACGATACCCGCCGCCACCGCCGCGGCCGAGCCCCCGCTCGATCCCCCGGGGATGCGATCGAGCGCCCACGGATTGCGGCAAGGACCCCATAGCTCCGGCTCCGTATACGGCAGCAACCCGAACTCGGGCGTGTTGGTCTTGCCCAGGATGGAAACGCCCGTGGCTCGGACCCGCCGGACCAGTTCGGTGTCTTCCTCTACCACCAACTGTTCGGCCACGCGGCTCCCTCCCGATGTCGGGTGTCCGGCGTAGCCGCTCTGCAGGTCCTTCGCCAGGAATGGCACGCCGGCAAAGACCGCGTTCCGGTCAACGGAGGGCGCCAGCGTCCTGGCCTCGTCGTCCATGCGGTAGACGACCGCGTTGATCTCCGGGTTGACGCGTTCGAGTCGCTCCACAGCCACCTCAATCAGCTCCAGTGGCGTCACTTCGCGCGCTCTCACGAGTGCGGCGAGCCCCGTCGCGTCGTGGCGGGTATATTCGTCCCGGGTCATTTTCCACCTCCTACCCCACCGAAGCTGGTCACACCGTTACTTGTTGAGTCACGACATGTTCGTCAATCCCCAGGTCCCGCCCGACGCACTCCCCACGGCAGAGCAGCTCGACTGGCAGGCCCTCCACCCCCGCTTCGTCAGGCGCCTGCAGCTGGGTACGCTGATCCGCTTCTCCGTGTTTGCCGGAATCGGAGGTGGAGTGCACTACGCCCTCGCGACAGGGGGACTCGCGGCGCTGTTCAGGGCCGCCCCCTGGCTGCCGGTGATCGCCTGGAGCGTCTTCGCCGCCCTTTCATTCTGGGCGCTTGCCTGGCCGGCCATTGCGGTCCCTCGCCACGGCTATGCGGTCCGGGACAGGGACATCCTGTACAGGTCCGGCGTGCTGTGGCGGTCAGTGCGGGCGATCCCCTTCAACCGGGTTCAGCACACAAAGACCGACAGCACGCCGCTCGACCGCCGGTTCGGCCTGGCCAACCTGTCCGTCTTCCCCGCCGGCGGAGGGGGTCACAAGATCCGTGGCCTCGGCCGGGAGACGGCCGAACGCCTGCGCGCGTACGTCTCGGCGCGCATCGAGGCCGAGAGCGACTCTGGGACGGATCCCGTTTTCGGTGAACCAGCCTGACTTCGGCGTCTGGAGGCGCACGTCTCCGTTCGCGATCGTCTTCTTTCTCGGCGCCACCATCCGGACCATCGCCCGAAGCTACATCCAGCTGGTGGCCTCCTTCGGCGCCATCGCTTACCTCACACGCTTCGACTTCGCCTCACGGGGGGGCTCGGTCGGTCTTGCGATACTCCTCATCCTGTTCGCGATCGGCGGCGTCGCCCTGCTCAGGTACTGGTTCTTCCGGTTCAGGATCGAAGACGACAGGGTCCTCATCCGCCAGGGCTTCATCAAGCGAACCGCGCTCGACCTTCCCTTCGACCGCGTGCAGGGCATCAACGTCGAGCGGTCCTTGGTGGACCGCGTGCTTGGTCTGGTCACCGTGCGTCTCGACACGGCGGGAACCATCGTGGCCGAAGGGCGGCTCCCCGCAGTCGGGACCGAACTTGCCGACTGGCTGCGCACCCGCGTCGACCGCAGCCGCAAGGACGCACGCGCCTCTCGACGCACGGGCGAGGACGACCGGGACCAGCTCGGGGACAGAGATCCCGCCGAGGCCCTGAACCGGGCTCGCATTGTAGCCGAAACCCCGGCCGCCGCCGATCGGCTGCTTCTCAAGCTCACCGGCGCCGACATGCTGCGCATCGGTCTCGCCGACCGCAAGGCTCTCGTGCTCGCCGGGGCTCTGGCAGCACTCGCGCAGGTCGCCGAGCCGTTTCAGGACATGATCGTGGGAATCGTGGACGCGGTGTGGTCCGGCATCACCGGGCTCGCGGCGGTGGCGCAGGTGATCGCCGTGCTGGTTCTTTTCCTCTCGATCGCGCTGGTGCTGGTCACGGCGGTCGTGATCGGCGCGTTCCTGCGTCACTACGACTACACGCTGTGGCGGCGGGGCACCGCGTTCCGCTCGCGGGGCGGACTCCTGACGCAGAAGGGAGTCGTGGTCGAGACCGCCAAGATTCAGCAGCTCACCCTTGCCCAGAACCTGATTCTGCGCTGGTTCGGGCGATTTCGCTTCTCGGCTCTACCGGCGGGAGCGATCCAGATGCCTGGCAGCGAGGGCCCGGCCAATGTGGAGTTTGCCGAGAACCTGACTGTTCCCCTGCTCGAGGGATCCACGGCGGAATCGCTGCGCGGCCAGGTGTTCGGGCGGGAGGCCACTGAAATCACGCTTCTGCCCGGAAGCCCGCGATTCGTCCGCGTATCACCTTACTACATCCGTGCCCTGACCCTTCGGATGAGCGTGGTTCCCATCGTCGCCGGTACCATCTTCCTCCTGCTCCGCGGGACCCCGGCGACAATCCTGAGCGTCCCGTTTGGCACCTATTGCCTGGCCGCAGCCACGGCCGCATCGCTGGTCGCCCTGCTGAGCTGGCGCCGGCGGGGCTACCTGCACGACGACGAGGGGCTGGCAAGCCGCAAGGGATTCCTCGGTGCCAGAGTCGACGCCTTCCTGTTCCGCAAGTCCCAGGGCGTGTCCGTGAAACAGTCCCCGCTGCAGCGTCGCAGGGGCCTGGCCACCCTCGAAGTGCAACTGTCCTCGGGAGTCGTGACGGTTCCCTACGTCGAACTCGACACCGTGCACACGCTGCGCGATTACATTCTCTACAAAGTGGAGTCGAGCCCACTGCGCTGGCACTGACGCCGTCGGTACCCGCGCTGTCGGCGTTTTGTCCGGGTTTTGACAGGAGTGAGCGGATGAGCCTCGCCGGACGACTGTTACGCAAAGACGGGGTTGGCCTGACCCGTCGCGCCTGCGTGAAGTTCCTGTCCTTCTCGCTGCTCCCGCTCCTTCTCCTGGCATGCGCTGAAGCGCCGGACGAAGGCTCATCCACCGTCGGCCTGGAGGGCGGCTACGGCGAAGTAGCGGCCGCGCTTTCCACGATGATCGAGCGCGAACGCGCGCAAAAGGACCTCGCGGCGGTGTCGATCGCGCTCGTCGACGACCGGGGTGTCGTCTGGGCGGAGGGCTTCGGCGAACAGGAACCCGGCGTCCCCGCGACCGCCGAGACGGTGTACCGGGTGGGTTCAGTCTCGAAGCTGTTCACCGACATTGCGGTCATGCAGCTCGTCGAGCGGGGGGAGATCGACATCGACGCCCCCGTGCGCGACTACGTCCCCGACTTCGCACCCGACAACCGCTCGGGCATCCCGATCACGCTGCGCCAGCTCATGTCGCATCGCTCCGGGCTGATCCGCGAGCCTCCGGCCGGCAACTACTTCGACGACGCCGGGGCGAGCCTTGGCGCCACCGTGGCCAGCCTTGAAGGAACGCCGCAGATCTACGAACCGGAAACGCGCACGAAGTACTCGAACGCCGGAATTGCCGTGGTCGGCTACACACTCGAAGTCACGCAGTCCATGCCTTTCGCTGACTACGTCAAGCGTGCGGTTCTCGATCCCATCGGGATGACGAGCAGCGCCTTCGCGCCGGAACCCGCCATCGTGGACGACCTTGCGCAGGCGTACATGTGGGGGTTCGATCGCGGCCTCTTCGATGCGCCGACCTTCGAGCTGGGTATGGCGCCCGCGGGAAGCATGTACTCGACCGTGCTCGACCTTGCGCGTTTCATGGGGGTGATGTTCCGACGCGGCGAGTTGGCGGATGAGGGCGCGGAGGCCGGCGGCGACGCCGCTGAAAGCGCCCAGGGTCGGCTGCTCGAAGCCGAGACGCTCGAATCGATGTGGGAGCCACAGTTCGCCGATCCCGGTGCGACCGCCGGGTACGGCCTCGGTTTCGCCGTGGACGAGAGGTTCGGGCAGCACTGGCTCGGTCACGGAGGCGCCATCTACGGCTTCTCCACCCAGCTCGCCTTCCTGCCCGACTCCCGGATCGGCGTCGTTGTGGTATCGGCGGTGGACGGGACCAACACCGTCACCAGCCGGATCGCGGATGCGGCGCTGGAGTTCATGCTTGCAGCTCGGGACGGCGAACCGCTGCCGCCCATCCCCCCCGGCACCGATCCGCTGCCCCCGGCCCGCGCCCTCGCGCTGGAAGGCACCTATGGCACGGACGGCGACGCCCTCGACCTCGACCACCGGAACGGCCGCCTCTTCATGACCTCGGTGCGCGGCGGTGCGACCATCGAGATCCGTTCGCGCGGCGACACCCTCATCGTGGACGACCGCCTCGAATACGGCCAGCGCTTCCTCGCGGCCACCCCGTCCACCCTCGTCCCCCTCGGCCCCGACAGAGAGCCCGGCGCCACCCTGCCCCGCCAGCCCCCGTCCGGCCGCCCTCCGCTCGCGCCGGCCCACTTCAACGGCCTCATCGGCGAATACGGCTGGGAGCACAACGTGCTGTACATCCTCGAATGGCACGGCCGGCTCTACGCGCTGATCGAGTGGTTCTACCTCTACCCGCTCGACGAGATCTCACGCGACATCTACGCCTTCCCCGACTGGGGCCTCTACCACGGCGAGCAACTCGTGTTCTCGCGGGACGCGGCCGACCGGGCGAGATCCGTCGAGGCCGCCTCGGTCGTCTTCGCGCGCCGGGACGTGGGCACCGAAGCCGGGGGCACCTTCCGCATCGATCCGGTGCGCCCGGTCGCCGAGTTGCGCGCCGAGGCACTCGCCGCGTCGCCCCCCGCCGAAACGGGACCGTTCCGCGATTCCGAGCTGGTCGAGGTCACGACCATCGAGCCGGGGATCCGCCTCGATGTGCGCTACGCGACGACCAACAACTTCATGTCGTCGGTCTTCTACGACGAACCCCGCGTATTCCTCCAGCAACCCGCCGCCGAGGGCGTCGCCCGCGCCCACCGCGCCCTCGCGCAACACGGCTACGGCCTGCTTCTGCACGACGGCTACCGCCCCTGGTACGTCACGAAGATGTTCTTCGACGCCACGCCCGAGTCGCAGAAGATCTTCGTGGCTGACCCGGCGAGCGGTTCGCGTCACAACCGCGGCTCGGCGATCGACCTGAACCTCTACGACCTCGAAACCGGCCGGCCGGCCGACATGGTGGGTACCTACGACGAATTCTCGCCGCGGTCCTTCCCCGACTACCCGGGCGGCACCTCGCGCCAGCGCTGGCAGCGCGAGATCCTGCGCCGGGCGATGGAGGCCGAGGGATTTACGGTCTACGAAGCCGAGTGGTGGCACTTCGACCACGAAGACTGGCGCGAATACGCGCTGCAGAATGCGACCTTCGCAGAACTCGGCCGCTAGGCGTCGGCCCAACACGTTGCTGGTCGACCTCGGTCTTGTCGGGGTCGCCACCATCTGGGGGCTCAACTTCACGGTGGTGAAGGCCGCGCTCACTGAAATCGAACCGCTCGCGTTCAACGCCCTGCGCTTCTCCTGCGCGGCTGTCGCGGTGTGGCTGCTCGTCCGCGGCACCGGACGGCAGCTGCTCCCGAGGCGCAAGGACTGGGGGATCGTCGTGCTGCTGGCCATCATCGGCCACGTTCTCTTCCAGATCGGGTTCATCTTCGGGCTGGACTGGACGCTGACCGGCAACGCCGCCCTCCTCCTCTCCACGAGCCCGGTGTGGGTGCTGGTGATCTCCTTCGCCATGGGGCGGGAACGGCTCAACCCCGCGATCATCGGGGGCGTTCTGACCACCATCGCGGGCATGGTGATTCTCATCACCGGCGGCGCCCAGCAGATGGGAACGGCCCGCCTCGGGGACTTCTTCGTCCTGAGCGCTGCGGTCTCGTGGGCAGCCTACACCGTCCTGGCGCACCGGATGGTACGGCGCCGCGGCGCGCTTCACGTGACAGCGTGGACGCTGTGGGCCGGCCTCCCGTTCATCGTGCTCGCCG
The DNA here is from genome assembly GCA_022823145.1 of Gemmatimonadota bacterium. Taxonomy (GTDB): domain Bacteria; phylum Gemmatimonadota; class Gemmatimonadetes; order Longimicrobiales; family Gaopeijiaceae; genus Bin94. The sequence goes on along the minus strand of JAJDXS010000064.1, from coordinate 56,106 downwards.
GCGTGCCCGAGCTGGTTCGCATGGACTGGACCGCGGTTTCCCTCAGGGTCTGGTTCGGCGTCGTCTACGCGGGCGTCTTCGCGATCGGGATCGCATATCTGCTGTGGTACCGCGGCGTGCGCGTGATCGGCCAGAATCGTACATCGGTCTATCAGAACCTCGTCCCAGTCATCGCGCTTATCAGCGCCTGGCTGTGGCTGGCCGAGACACCCTCTGCGCAGCAGTTGATCGGCGCCGGAGTCATCCTCTCGGGGGTGGTGGCGGCCCGTCGCTCTCCCGGGAGGCGACCGGCTCGCCAATGACCCGCATCAACCAGCTGGACACGACCGCTTTCGTCATATCGACGCCTACCCGGAAGGGTTCCGGGATTCACTGGGAGCATTCCGTTACCGTGTGCTCGAAAAGAGGAGAGAGATGATCGACATCAACGAGATCGGGGCGACCGCTTTCGTCATCGCGTCCATCCGCGCACTGGAGGACGAGAAGCCCGAGCCGCTGTTCAGCGACCCCTACGCCCAATGGTTCTCGAACGAGCGCGCACAGGGAGCCGCGCGGCAACTGGACATCGTCTTTCCACCGTCGACGACCATGGTCCGCTTCCGCACCCGCTACTTCAACCGCTTCGTCGAGCGGGGAGTCGCGGCCGGTGCGCGCCAGGTCGTACTGCTCGGCGGCGGGTTCGACATGCGCGCCCACAGGTACGGCAGTCCCGAGGTGGCCTTCTTCGAGGTCGACCAGAAGGCCGTGCTCGAGTTCAAGCGCGTGGTGCTGGAGCGGGGCGGGCTCCTCCAGCCACCCTCGCTCTTCGCCAACTACCTCGACGCGGATGTCCCTGGCGGCCTCACGGAACTCGGCTTCGATCCGGCGGCACCCACGCTGATCGTCTGGGAGGGCAACACCATGTACCTGCCCCCCGAGAGCATCATGCCGTTCCTCAACCGGCTGGCCGGCGCCATGTCGTCGTTCCGCATCGCCTTCGACTACTTCGCCGTCGACCTGCAGAACCGCGAGTTCGAGACCGACGCGGACCTCGAGCGGCTCGAAGGAGTGGAGCGCGCGATGGGTGCTTCCTTTCCAACCGGATTCGCCGATCTGTCGGTCTTCGAGAAGGAAACCCCGCTGACGGTTGCCGAAAACGGCACGTTCGCGGGTCTCGCCGACGAATTCGGGCAGGGCGGGGTGGTCTCGGCCTATCCCGAGGACTGGCGCGAGACGCTCAAGCTATACCGGTATTGTGTCCTGGAGAGGACGTAGCGATAGCTTTCAGCGCCTCTGACCGGCCTCGTCCGGGATCCCCCGGCTGAACAGCGTCTCCATTCCCGGCTCGGCACCGTTCACCATCATCGCAGCTGCCTGCGGCCCGCGCAGAAACGCCCTGACCTGTCCTGTGACGGGGTCACGCAGGATGGTCATGGGAGAGTCGGTCGTCTGATCCAGCGTCGCCGACCCGCCGCCGCCCACCAGTGAGATGCTGGCGAGGGTACCCGTCCACGTGACCGGCACTGTGAAGACGAAGGCGGAGCGTCCGTCTTCGACGTCCAGGATCTCCGGCATGTCGAAGGTGAGTGCGAACGCCTCGCCGCCATCTGCCGTTCTGCCGCGGAGCCGGAAATCGCTTCCCGGGGGCGGTACCGACGGCTCGGCATCGACAATGAACACCGGATCGAGGAACGGGTCGCCGTCCGAGTCCAGCCCGCCCCAAACCAGGGCCGTCTGCGTCGGCGGAGCGTTCGCGGCGGCTCCGCCTTCCGCATCCAGGCGATGGCGAAGGGCGTTCGAGAAGTGGTAGTCGCCGATCCAGCCGCCCCGGCAATAGGACATCAGGTCCGGGGCGTACGGGCTGATCAGCCGGCCCCGCTCCCGATCGTACCCCCATGACCCGATCCTGCCGTTGTGATCGGGAAACAGTTGGTCCGGTCCTCCCGCGTTCCCGCAGGGAGCATGGTAGAGGCCCATGTTGTGCCCAAGCTCGTGGGCGACGGTATGGGGAGTCGGTACCGAGAAACTCGACCACGAGGGGATCCCGAGCGCGACGCCGAGGAGGCCAGCGGTGGGGACCGGCGCGAGCATGGACATCCAGTAGCCCGATCCGCGTTCCATGCGCCGCATCGCTTCGGTCTCGATGAGCAGGTTGAAGCCGTTGTTGGTGGAGGTGACCACGGGGTCGTGCCGCCGGACGTCAAGAGCCCCGATGGGGAGCAGATTCCGCGTGTTAAGCAGCATTTCGCTGCCCTCCGGGTCGTTCGCCATGTCCGCAGTGATCTCCAGAATGGACGAATCGGGTCTCTCTTCGTACAGGAACGGAATCACGGTCAGCCGGAAGTCCGGCATCTCACGGACATCCACGGCAATGCGGCCGGTTTCCGGAATCCTGCCGACGATTCCCAGGCCGGCATCGAGGGTGCCACCTGGATCGACCTCGATTACCATCTCCAGACCGTCCTTGATCACGTCACCCGGTATCTCGGCGTTCACCGATTGTTCCAGGCCGCTCTCGTCCATTTCGGTTGGGATCGGCCCCTTGCCGCCTGCGATCTCCGCCACGTGCGACAGGGCGCCACCGTGGTAGAAGGAGGCGCGCACGGGCGGAATCCGCTCCCCGTCTGCGTGGGACGAAGTGACGAAAACCCGCAGCAGGGCCGGCCTGCCCGCTACCAGGGGCACCGGGAATTCCCGCGACTGCACCGCCTGCGTCAGATAGACCGCAGTACCGGCACTGCCGCAACGCGCCACGCGCTGGAACTCGACACCCTCCAACCATGCCATCAACTCCGGATCGGCCGGGGCACAAAGGTCCGTGCCCCCCGCCTTGAACGTCTCGAGTTCGGTCATCGCCTTCAGGCTCGTCGGAATTGGACCGGACAGCCCGGCGTTGTTGCCCAGCAAGAGCTCCTCCAATGCCGTCAACGCACCCAGCTCCGCAGGTAGAGGACCTTCCAGATCGTTGGCGTGCGCATGCACTCGCTCCAGGCTGCGCATTCCTCCCAGAGTCGGTGGGATGGGTCCCGTCAGAGAGTTGTCGTCGAGCCACAGCACTTCGAGATTGACGAGGCTTCCAAGTTCACCGGGGATGCTTCCAGTCAACCGGTTGCGATCGATGCCCAGGGTCTCGAGTTCGGTGAGGCTGCCCAATTCGGCGGGAATACTACCCGTCAGTTCGTTGTTCCAGAGAGCCAGATAGACCAGATCGTTCAGGTTCCCCAACTCCTTCGGGATCGGGCCAGTCAGGTCGTTGTCAGCCATGTGGAGCACCTGGAGATTGACGAGCTGGCCAAGCTCTGCGGGAATGGGGCCGCCGAGGCCCGTGCGCCTCAGCGTCAACCTCTGGAGTGCGGTCAGTTCTCCAATTCCAGGCGGCAGCGGACCGGCGAGCCCGACTCGGTCGAGATACAGTTGCTGCAGCGCGGACAGGTCAAAGAGTTCCTCCGGGATCGGTCCCGCGAGACCCCAATTGCCGCTCAGATCCAGTACCCTGAGGCTGGGAAGGTCGCCCAGCACGGCCGGGATGGAGCCTCGGACTCCGTTGAAACCGAGCCTGAGCTCCGTGACCTGGCCGTTGCGGTTGACTTCGACGCCAGCCCACTGACTAATGGGCGCGTTGGTCATCCAGTTGTCGTTGACCCTCCAGTTCGGGCCATCGGTGGCCTTGTAGAAGGCAATCAGCGCTTCACGCTCCGCCACGGGAGTGCAGTTCCTTCCCGTCCCTTCGTGCTCGGCCACAGTCGTCAGCCATTCCTGGAACTCCGTATCGTGGGGCACGCACAGCTGGGTATCCGAGTATCGGAACACTTCCAGCGAAAGATCCGCCAGTGACCTGGGCAGTTCGCCTGTCAGACGGTTGCCGGCTACATCAATCCTCCGGAGAGCGGACAGCTCGCCCACGACCTCCGGCAACGCGCCGGCGAGTGCGTTTTCGACAAGACTCAGTGAGAACACGCGTCCGATCGAATCGACTTCGACACCGAACCATTCTTCAAGCACCGTTTCACCGAGCCACCCGCTCGAATTACTCCACTCTCTGCCGCCGGTCAGTCGAAACAGATCTCCCAGTGCTCTGCGGTCGGCTTCGGAGCAGCTCAACCCGATGACCTGCCGAATCCCCTCGGCCCACTCCGCGAACTCGGCGGTTCCCGGGACGCAGAGACCCGGGTTGCCACCCACATCGAGAACTCTCAGTTGCTCCAGTTGCCGGAAGCTGCTCGGAATGACACCCGTCAGCCGGTTGTTGGCCAGGAACAGGCCGACGAGTTGCGGAAGATCTCCCAGCAGCCCGGGGACCGGTCCCCTCAGTTCGTTGTCCGCGAGCCCGAGGTACTGCAACTCGCGAAGATCCCCGAGTTTGGATGGCAGCGTCCCTTGCAGGCCGTTGCCCGGGAGCGTCAGCCACGTCACCTGTCCCACGCTGTCGGTCACCACGCCGTGCCATTCGCCCAGCGGAGCGTCGGTCAGCCAGTTGTCCCGCCGGGCCCAGTCTTCGCCCTCCGTTGCGTTGTAGAGCGCCTCCAGGGCTGCCCTGTCCCTGGCTGCGAGTTCGCTCTCGGGCACCTTCGGCTCCGTCATGCTGTCCTTGCAACCGCTGATCGCGACGCCCAGGGCGAACAACGCCACCGCCCGGGTCACGACCGGCAAGGTGTGGGGCGATTCAGCCCGGGTGGTGGTCGTGGCCAGGGAATGGTCCTTGCGCATGGCGGTTTCTCCGAGTCGGCAATAGCTCTCAGCAATGAAGGCCAGGGATGAGCGGCCGGAATGTCGATGGGAACAGTGCATCAGGCTCCGGTCAAGGAGTCCGGGACATGGTTCGAACCGCCCCCGTTTGGACCCCACATTGTACCCGTGTGTCGCAGGCATGATCCGGTGGGGTGACGGTGGCGCCGACGTCGCGGAAGACTCCGGTTCGCGGCCCTTGCTACCCCCCGTCGGCGATAATCAGCATCCCCCGTGCCCGCAGCATCTCGTTGAGCGCGGCGACCTCGTTGGCGAGCAGGGTCTCCAGGGCTTCAAGATGCTCCTGCAGCTGCTCGTGCAGCAGCACCTTCACCTCCAGTTCCTGGTCGGTGGGCGGGAAGTCCGCAACCGAGATCGCGCCGGTCAGGTAGCCGAGCTTCTGCAGCAGCCTGGCCTCGAAGCGGACGCCGTCCTGGCCCTGACCGGTGAGGCGCAGGTCGACCATGTTCATCTGGAGGTCTACGAGGTCGTCGCGCAGGGAGGCGATCGCTTCGGTGAGGGTTTCGTCGTCGGCAAAGCGCGACATGGTGGCGAGCTGCACGCGGATCGCTTCCACGCGGTGGACCGCCTCGCCCGCCGCGACCACATCATCGCGGACCTCGCGGATGAACGCGACCTGGGCCGCGATGTCGGCGTCGGCGCCTGCAGAGTGGGGATCCTTGATGACGGTGAGGGGCTGTTCGTGGCTCTCGCCGCCCGCGTTGAGGCGCACGGTATAGCGCCCCGGCGGCATCAGAATCGAGATCTGCTGGCCGCCTGGGGCGGGGCGCCCCTCCTCGCCGACCGCGATGTGGTCAGCGTAGATGGGACTGGTGTATAGCCGGATGGGTTCGTTGGGCTCATCCCGGAGGTCCCAGTGGATGCGGTTGATTCCGGCGTTGTTGGTGCCGGTCAGAGCGCGCACGACCTCGCCCGCGCCGTCCACGATCTCCACCGTCGGCGCCTCGTCCGCCGACTCCCCCAGCCAGTAGTTGATCGACGCGCCGTACTCGGGATCCCTCCCCTCGGTGGGATCGCTATAGGGAACCGACGGCGGTGTGATCGCCCGGAAGCGGTAGGCGTCGCGCGGCGCGAAGAGGTGCGAGGCCGATGCCATCACGTCGGGTGTGAGCTGCTGGAGCGGCGTGAGGTCGTCCAGGATCCAGAAGCCGCGGCCGTACGTGCCGACGACCAGGTCGCCGAAGTGTTCCTGCACGACAATCCCGGACACCGGTGCCGCGGGCAGGTTGTTCTGGAGCGGCTGCCAGTTGTCGCCGTCGTCGAACGAGACGTAGATCGCGTTCTCGGTCCCCACGTACAGGAGTCCCTGCCGTTTCGTGTCCTCGGCAATGACCTTCGTGTAGCTGAGCATGCTGGGCGGAATCCCGCTCGTGATCTTGTCGAACGAGGCGCCATGGTCCCGGGTCCTGTACACGTACGGATCGCGCACATTCACCTGGTGGCCGTCAATGGCCACGTAGGCCGTCCCCGCGTCGTAGCGGGAAGCCGCAATGGACCGCACCGCCATCCACTCCGGCAAATCCGGCAGGTTTGCGGTTACGTTCGTCCATGTGGCGCCGCCGTCCCGCGTGACCTGCAGCAGCCCGTCGTTGGTGCCCGCCCAGATGAGCCCCTCCTCGACCGGCGACTCGGCGATGCCGAAGACCGTGCCCGCGTACTCGACACCGATGTTGTCGCCGGTGAGGCCGCCGGAGAGCCCCATGCGGCTGCGGTCGTTCAGCGTCAGGTCCGGGCTGATCACCTCCCAGCTCTGGCCCCCGTTGCGGGTGCGGTGCACGTGCTGGCTGCCCACGTACACGGTGTTGTTGTCGTGCGGCGAGATATGGATCGGCGCGTCCCAGATGAAGCGGTAGCGCACGCCCGACGCCGCGCCCCGGCTCTGCTCCGGCCATACCTCGACGGCGCGGTACTGGCGCCGGTCCTCCTCGTAGCGCACCACGATGCCGCCCACCATGCCCGACCCGGATGCGGAGGACCACACAATGTTCGGATCGGTCGGATCCGGCGTGGCCCACCCGCTCTCGCCGCCGCCCACGTGGTGCCACATGCCGCGCGGTATCCCGGTGATGCGGCGCTGGCCCTGGATGCGGCTGTTGCTCGGGCCGCGGTAGGTCGGCTCGTCCTGCTTGTTGCCGAGCACGTTGTACGGGACCGCGTTGTCGACCGTCACGTGGTACATCTGCGCGTTGGTAAGGCGCTGGCGGAACCACGTCCTGCCGCGGTTGATCGAGATCGACAGGCCCTGGTCGTGCGCGACGATCATGCGGTCGGGGTTGGTGTGGTCGATCCACATGTCGTGATGGTCACCGCCGGGGGCCTGGAGCCGTGGGGTCACGTCCAGCGTGCGGCCGCCATCGGTCGAGGTCGTAAACGAGGCCGTGAGGAAGTACGCCTCGTCCTCGTCGTTCGGCGAGATCACCACGCGCGAATAGTAGTGGGGCCTTCCCATGGCGTTGCGGTTGCGCGTGATCAGCGTCCAGGTGCGCCCGCCGTCTTCGGAGCGCCAGAGCTGCCCGTCCTCGGTCTCGCGCCCCTCCCAGGGTATGCCGTCGCCGGTCTCCAGCATGGCGTAGACGCGGTCCGGATTGGAGCGCGAGACCGCCACCGCCACCTTGCCCACGGGCTTCTCGGGCAGCCCGATCCCGTTGTCCGGCCCGTTGAGCTTCGTCCACGTGTCGCCGCCGTCGCGCGAGACATGCAGGCCGCCGCCGGGTCCGCCGGAGGTGCGCCCCCAGGTGTGTATCTCCAGCTGCCAGGTGCCCGCAAACAGCACGCGCGGGTTGGACGGGTCCATGGCGAGATCGGAACAGCCCGTGTCCTCGTCGACGAAGAGAATCCGTTCCCATGTCGCGCCGCCGTCGGTGGTGCGGAAGACGCCGCGTTCGGGCTGCGGCCCGTAGGCGTGGCCGAGCGCACAGATGTAGACGATGTCAGGGTCGGTCGGGTGGATGACGAGACGCGGGATCCGCCCGGTGCGCTCCAGCCCCATCAGCGTCCAGGTGGCCCCGGCGTCGGTGGACCTGTAGACGCCCTGCCCGATCGAGACGTGACTGCGGATCTTCCCTTCGCCCGTCCCGGCCCAGACAATGTTCGGATCGGCCTCCGCGACGCCCAGCGACCCGATCGACTGCACGGGGTGACCGTCGAAGATCGCGTCCCAGTGCACCCCGCCGTCCGTCGTCTTGTAGATCCCGCCCGACGCGGCGCCGACGTAGTAGGTGTGCGGATCGCCGATGATGCCGGCGGCCGCCGAGAAGCGGTTGCCCTCCGGGCCGATGTGCCGCCACTCCAGCGCGGTGTAGGCGGCGGGATCGGGGGCCTGCTGCGTGGAGGCGGGGGCGGGGGTAGCCACCAACGCCGTAGCGGCCAGGCAGGCGAGGCTGAGAGCAACGGGAATTCGGTCGGACATGGTGCGCATCGGGAGTCGTCTCGGGTGTCGGGGGAGTTGGCACCGTCGCGGGGACAGTGGGCACCAAGACAGAGTCCATCGGGGTGAACGGAGCGTCAAGTCGGCGGATGATCCCGAGTGGCCGGACGACCCGGCGCGCCCCAGGATGCAACAGCCCCGGTACCGCGCGTTGTTCGTGCCTCCCCGGCGGTCGCATCGCTCTTCGGTCTGGCCGAATTGCCCGTTCGTCGTTGCGAGCCTGCCACTCTGGCGGCGATGGTGCCCAACGGATACGGTCATGTGCGGAGCGGCGAAGTCGGGATCGTCCCGATCGGAGCACTGGGACCCTAAACGCGGCGAGCAGACCCCCCCATGAACTTCTTCCGGTTGCAGGAGCGCGGCACGTCCGTGCGCACCGAGGTGCTGGCCGGATGCACCACCTTCCTCACCCTCTCCTACATCATCTTCGTGAACCCGCTGGTCTTGAGCGGCACGGGGATGGACTCCGGGGCGGTGCTGGTGGCCACCTGTCTCGCAGCCGCGTTCGGGTCGCTGGTGATGGGTCTGTACGCCAACTACCCGATCGCGCTGGCACCCGGAATGGGACTGAACGCCTACTTCGCGGCGATCGCCGTCGGCACGCTGGGACTGCCCTGGCAGGCCGCCCTGGGCGCGGTGTTCTGTTCGGGCGTGCTCATGCTGGCCCTTTCCGTGCTTCCGGTGCGGGAATGGGTGGTAAACAGCATCCCGCGCTCGCAGAAGGTGGCCATCGCGGCGGGGATCGGGTTCTTCCTGGTGATCATCGGGCTTCGCAACGCCGGCGTCATCGTCGGGAGCGAAGCCACGCTGGTCGCACTGGGGAACCTCGCCCAGTGGCCGGTGATCCTGGCGATGCTGGGATTCTTCGGCATCGTGGCCTTCGAGCAACGCCGGGTGCCGGGTGCCGTGCTCATCTGCATCCTGATCGTGGCGGGCGTGGGCTGGCTGTCGGGACAGTCGCCCGCTCCCGCCTCGCTGGTGGCGGCCCCGCCCTCTCTCGCACCGACGCTGTTCCAGCTCGACATCGCCGCCGCCCTCGAGGTGGGCCTGCTGGCGATCGTGTTCGCGTTCCTGATGGTGGATCTGTTCGATACGAGCGGCACCCTGGTCGCGGTGCTGAACGAGGCGGGACTGACCGACGACGACGGCAGGGTCCCACACCTCCGTCGCGCCCTCGTGGCGGACAGTTCGGCCACCATTCTGGGATCGCTGCTCGGTACATCCACGACGACGTCATACATCGAGAGCGCGGCGGGCGTGCGCGCAGGGGGCCGCACGGGCCTCACCGCAGTGGTCGTCGCGGTGCTGTTCCTGGGTGCGATTCTGCTCGCGCCCGTTGCCACAGCCGTTCCCGGCTACGCTACCGCGCCGGCGATCCTCTTCGTGGGCTGCGTGATGGCTCGGGCCATGCGCAACATCGATTGGGACGAGCTGACCGAGGCCGTACCGGCGATCGTGACCGCTATCGCAATGCCCTTCACGTACTCGATCGCGACCGGGATCGGGCTCGGGTTCATCACGTACACCGTGGTCAAGCTGGTCGCGGGCCGCACTTCGGAGCTGAATGCGGCGGTCGTGACGGTCTCGGTGCTGTTCGGTATTCGGTTCTTTGTGATGTAGCGCCGTGATGCCGAACCGACGCCGTTTTCTCGGTCGGGCCGCACGATCGCTGGCCGTAGCCCCGATGGTCCCGGTGGGGCGGCTGGCGGGCTTGCACGAGGACGTCGCCGCCGGAGCGACGACCGCCAGTGACCTCGCCCCGCAGGACGCCTGGGTAGCCCGCGGCCGCGCCGAAATCCCGGCGGCGACCGGCAGCGTCTACCTGCAGACGGGTGGAATCGGACCCGCGCCAAAGGCGGTCATCGACGAGGTCAAGGACCGTCTGGAGTTCCAGAACCAGGGGCCCGCGGACCCGCGCTACGCGACCGACATGGCCAGGGTCGAACCGGATCTGCGGGCGCAGTTGGCACGCGTGTTCGGTGCCGCAACCGACGAGGTCGCGCTCACGCACAGCACGTCCGAAGGGATCTCCATCGTCGCATGGAGCCTGAACTGGCGGCCCGGAGACGAGGTCATCCTCTCCAACATCGAACACCCGGCCAATGTCATCCCGTGGTACGTGCTGCGCGACCGATTCGGCATCGCGATTCGCGAGATCGACTTGAGTGTCGGGACCTCGCTCATGGACGAGGTGGCCGCGCAGCTCTCGCCGCGGACGCGGATGGTCAGCATCAGCCACGTGTCGCGCAACAACGGGCGCACGATCCGCACCGGCGAATCCGCCGAGCTCGGCCGGCTGCTACGAACGCGCGGCATCCGCTACCATCTCGACGGTGCCCAGGGTCCCGGTTGCGTCCCCACCGACTTTCGCGCGCTCGGCTGCGACTGCTATTCCACCTGCGGCCACAAGTGGCTGCTCGGCCCCAAGGGCACCGGCGCGCTCTTCGTGCGCCGCAACATTCTCGACGATGTCCAGTTGAGCTGGGCGGGCTCCCACAGCCACGCCACCATGGACTACGAAGGCGCCTATACCCTGCTCCCCGGCGCCGCCCGCTACGAGTTCGGCACGCGTGCCCTGGCCGACTTCGCCGGCTTCGGCCGCGCCGTGGAGTGGATGGAGGACATCGGCTTCGAGCGCATCGAAGACCGCATTCAGTCACTCGTCGATCACGCCATCGAGGCCATCGCGCACACCGACGGCCTGGAAGTGTCGTCCCCCGGGACCCGACCCGACCGCTCCGGCGTGTTCGTGCTCCAACTCCCCGCCGACTGCGACGCTACGGCGCTGTACAACGACCTGCGCGAAGACGCGCGCATCCTCGCGTCACCCGTCAGACAGCCCCGCGACTTCCGCCTGTCCATCCACTTCTTCAACACCCGGGACGAGATCGACGCCGCCATCGCGGCGATCGCCGAGCGGTGCCGGTGACGTGTAGTTCATTCACGTACTCGGTACGAGGCTTGACAGGCAAGATGCACATGGCCATTATGGCCACATGAAACGAGCCAGCGTAAGTGAGGCGAAGAACGGACTCAGCGGATTGCTGGGCGAGGTGCGCCGCGGTGAGGCCGTGTTGATCACCCACCGAGGACGGCCCATAGCGCGAATCGAACCCTGTCACGTTGACGGCCCGGGCGAGGAGCACGCTGTGGCCGAACTCCTGCGGCGGGGCGTTGCGATTCCGCCTCGCGCGCCACTTGATATCGAGCGCTTTCTCAATGTCCCCGCGGCTCGACTGACCGATGGCGCCGTGGCCAGCGAGATCATCGTGAACGAGCGACAGACCCGCGGTTGAAGTACTGGGATTCCTCGGCTCTGGTGTCACTCGTCGTGGACGAACCGCGAAGCGGGGAGCGCCGTGCGACGATCCGTCAGGATCCGGTGATCGTAACGTGGTGGGGAAGCCGGGTCGAATGCGCATCGGCTCTGAACCGCCTGGAACGTGATCGCCGCTTCGAGGGCAACGGACTTGACCGGTCGATGGACCAGCTCGGGCGACTGGCCGCAAGTTGGCTTGAGATCGAACCCCTGGATCAGGTCCGCAGGCGCGCAATCAGGCTGCTTCGGCTTCATCCATTGCGCGCGGCCGACGCGTTGCAGTTGGCGGCCGCTCTGACGGCCGCGGGCGAAGACCCGCAGCGGTTGGATCTGGTCTCCAGCGATGATCGTCTTTCCGCCGCAGCCCACCGGGAGGGCTTCAGGGTTCTGTGAGCCAACCGACCTGTCTGGAATCCCGCACACTCCGTGTCGCTCCGGCGCAACTCCACCCTACCACACGGAAGGCCCCATGATCCCCCGCACCGCTGCAACCACCACCACCGCCCTCCTCCCCCTCCTCATCCTGCCCGCCCTCCCAACCCCCGCCACCGCCCAGACCGCCCCCGTCATCGAGGACGGGCAGGCCCAGGTCGTCCCCGCGTTCGCCGACTCGGCCACCTGGATCCGCCACGACCTGTGGGTCGAAACCGAGTTCGACACCGACGGCGACGGCCGGCCCGACCGCGTCCACGTCGACGTCACCCGCCCCGGCCAGACCGACACCGAGGGGCTCACCGTCCCCGTCATCTACGAGACCAGCCCCTACTACTCGGGCGTCGCCGGGATCAACTACGACCACTTCTGGGACCTGCGGCAGGAGGTCGGCGACGATCCGCCAGCGCGCGACCCCTTCCCCGCCAACATCCGCCACATCGCAGCCCAGCCGGTCATTTCGCAGTCGCACATCCGCACCTGGGTCCCGCGCGGTTTCGCGGTCATCCACTCGCAGTCGCCCGGCACCGGCCAGTCCCAGGGATGCCCCACCGTCGGCGGCGCCAACGAGTCGCTCGCGCCCAAGGCCGTGATCGACTGGCTCAACGGCCGCGCCCGCGCCTTCACCACGGTCGACGGCACCGAACCCGTCGAGGCCTACTGGGCCACCGGCAAGGTCGGCATGACCGGCACCTCCTACAACGGCACCCTCCCCCTGGCCGCCGCCACCACCGGCGTCGAGGGCCTCGAGGCGATCATCCCGGTCGCCCCCAACACGTCCTACTACCACTACTACCGCTCCAACGGCCTCGTCCGCTCCCCCGGCGGCTACCCCGGCGAGGACATCGACGTCCTCTTCGACTTCATCTTCAGCGGCCACCCCGACGCGCGCGACTATTGCATCGCCCACGTGCGCGACGAGATGTACGCCGAACTCGACCGCACCACCGGCGACTACAACGACTTCTGGGCCGGCCGCGACTACCTGAACCACATCGACGGCGTCCGCGCCGCCACCCTCATGGCCCACGCCTTCAACGACTGGAACGTGATGCCCGAGCACAGCTACCGCATCACCGAGGCCCTCAAACGCCGCGGCGTCCCCGTCCAGATCTACTATCACCAGGGCGGCCACGGCGGTCCCCCGCCCCTTGAAATGATGAACCGCTGGTTCACCCGCTACGTCCTGGGCGTCGAGAACGGCGTCGAGAACGACCCAAAAGCGTGGATCGTGCGCGAGGCCGACGACCGCCAGCAGCCCACCCCCTACCCGGACTATCCGCACCCCGAGGCCGAGGGCGTCCCCCTGCATCCCGCGGGCGACGGAAACTGGACCGGCACCCTGTCGCTCAACGCCGGCGACGCGGACGGTACCGGCGGCATTGTCGACAATTTTGCTTTTGAGGGCGGCCAACTCGCCGCGGCGGAATGGTCGAACCACCGGCTTCTATATGCGACACCGGTGCTCCAGCAGGATGTCCACCTCTCGGGCGTGGCCACGGCGCGCGTCCGGGTGGCCACGGATGCCGACGCGGCAAACCTCACCGTCTGGCTCGTCTCGCTCCCCTGGACCGATGGCGGCGACATCAACGACAACATCATAACCAAGGGCTGGGCCGATCCCGCCAACGCCGGCGCCGACAACATCGCGAGCCCCCGGTCCGGCAACGACCTCACCCCCGGCGAATTCGTCGAACTGGAGTTCCCCCTGCAGCCCGACGACCAGGTGATCCCGGCGGGCGCGCGCATCGGCCTCATGATCTTCTCGAGCGACAAGTACTTCACGCTGCACCCCGACCCGGGGACGACGCTGACGGTGGACCTCGGCGCGACGAGCGTGGCGCTGCCGGTGGTGGGGGGCGCCGAGGCGCTGAGGAGGGCGTTCAGGCCGGTGAGTTGATGACGACCTCGACCGACCGGACATCTGTTCCCGGTGCCCTGTTACACGTTTCGCTGTTTCTCGCCCTGATGGCATGTGGCAATCGTCCCGGTCAGGCATCAGGGCCGGATGCGACAACGGTCCGGGACAGCGCCGGGGTCCGGATCGTGACCAGCGAGAGGCCACGATGGGGCGCGGGCGCCGGGTGGAAGGTCATCCCCGAGCCAGCCGTGACGATTGGCACCGACGACGCGGTGGGGGGCGACGAGACGGACATCCTCTTTGGCTCCATTCGATCCATGGCGGTGCTGCCAAGCGGGCGCCTTGCGGTAGCTGACGAACTCTCCGCGGTCGTGTCGGTCTTTGATCCCGACGGGCAGCTCGTCCACCGCTTCGGCGGCCGTGGAGAGGGGCCCGGCGAAGTTGCCAGGATCTGGGACCTGTACGGCTGCGCCGACGACACGGTCATCGTACGCATCCGCACCCAGCTCAGCTTCTTCGGTGGCGACGGCGAGTTCATCCGCCGCGTCATCAGTACGGGCGCGGGCACGTCCTGGCCACTCGAGGCAATCGCGCCCGACTGCCGGCGCTTCATCGCTTCGCGACGTGCGAACGGATCAACGCCGCCGGCAGGTCAGGAAATGGCTGCTGCACAGAGTGCTCGTGCACACTGACGATGCGTTTGTCGTGACCGATACCATAGCCCGGGAGGTGACAGGCGGGGATTCACAGTTTCGCGGCGAGGAGAGAACGTGTTCGTGGCGCTCCCCTGGACCCCCGTCGGTTTCAATGTGGAACTCCGGGGCGGGCAACTGGTAGCGGGGTTCGGAAAGTGGCCAGAGTTGCGGGTCCATTCCCCTGGCGGCGGTCTGGACGAGCTGATTCGCTGGCACGCCGTTGCCGACGAGGTCACGGCCGCCGACCGCGACCGCTACAATGACAAGCGCAACGAGTTCCTTGCCAGGTACCAGAACAGTCCCGACGCACTTTTTGCGTTTCCCTCGCTGCGTGAGTTTCCGCGGGTCCCGACCCACAAGCCGTTCTTTGACCGGCTCCTGCTCGACCACCGGGGCAACATCTGGGCTCGTCACTTTCCGCCGAACGGGCTCGGCATACAGGATCTGCGCCCACCGCACGACCGACCCGCGCCCGAAACCTGGACCGTCCTCGATTCAGCGGGCGTCTGGCTGGGACCGGTGCACCTGCCCGGCGGGTTCGCGGCCCACGAGGTGGCGAACGACCGCGTGTACGGTGTCTACACGGCACCGCACGGCGCGCAGACCGTCAGGGTCTATCGGCTTGTCCGGGAGGACTGACGACGAACCCGCTTTCATCGCCTCCGAATGGGAATGGGACTGCAACGTCACCCGGCTACGCTATCCTCTAGGTCCAGGACCTGCTGGCTCGCCGTGGACAGCACCGAGTGCCGATTCCCGACCTGATCATCGCGGCGGCCGCGGGAGCACGCGGGGATGGTACTTCTCCACTGCGATGCCGACTTTGACCGGATTGCGGCGGTCACGGGGCAGACCATGGAGTGGGTCGTGCCGAAGGGGTCGGCGTAGGAAAGGTCGAAGCAATCCCCGCCTTAGCGTCTTGTCCGTGACGACTCCACGACACGCATCAGCCGCCCACGTGCATCACTTCGGTTCAACGCGCAGGTTCAGGGTCTGGTAGCCCGTGCCAGCGTGGATGACGACCCTCTCCTCACGTAAGGCGATCAATTCGTCCATGGTGTAAGCCGCCTCCAGTGTGTTGGGATCGAGTTCCTGGTCGGGCTCCAGCACCGCGACGTGGAGGCGGATGCCGACGGGAATCCAGCAAGCTCGATAGTACCCCTCGGAGTCGGTTGTCACGGTGACGCCAGCCCACGCCGACCCCAACCGCGTGATCCGAAGGTGCTTGCTCGCCCCGGACGAGAGGTCGTACTCGATAGCGACAATGCGTAACCGGGCCCCGGGCAACGGGTCGCCGACTGCATCGGACACCCGACCAACCAGGATACCCTGATGACGAAGAAAGTCGCCTCCGGGCAGAATCGCTCCTTGTCTCGGCTGCTGCACGTCGCGGCACAGACTGTCGAGAATACGGCCGATCCTCGGTGCGGCGAAGTTGATCTGGACGGGAGTATTATTCGCTTCCGTTATCTCCACCTCGAAAGGCTCCGGGCGAAAGGAGTATCGCTCCATGTAGGGGTAGGCGAAGTTCACTGAGTAAATCCCGGGGTCGAGGTCGGCCAGTTCGAATCTCCCGTCCCGACCGCTGGCTACCTCGATCCCCGTGCCTTCCACGAACACGCGTGCGTCAGGCAAGGCTGCACCCAGGCTGTCGAAGACGATCCCGGCGATGCGCCCTCTCAGACTGGCCTCCGACGCCGTCCCATCGGCTCCATGGACCCTGAGCACGTCGCCACCCTCGACGATGATCCCCTCCAGGGTCGTCATGATGCGTCCTTGGAACTGGGTCATTCCGGTCTCGGCCAAGGGCATGCGAATCCGCCAGGAATCGACGATCCAGGTTCCGTTGGGCAGACCCTGGAACTGCACCGCGCCACCGGGGTCCGCACCTGCCAGGGCGTCTGGCAGGTTCAGGTTGCGGTAGCGGTAGTCCAGACGTTCCAGATGCGCGGTTTCACGGTGCACCCACAAAGTGCCGGCGATCTCCGGCAGGTTGCGGCCCGGCACGGGCTCGAACTCGAGGCCGATCATTCCCGACCGCTCTTCGTCGTCCGCACCAAGGCGGAAACAGTGCGTGTCGAGGAAAAGGTCGGACAGCAGGACATCCGCGTCGGGAGCCCAGTAAACCGACTCCATGGGAGAGAGTTGCGCGAATCCTTTCTCGATGAGGTCCTCGGCCGGGATAGACACGAACGGGGCCTGGTGATAACCCTCCTGGTAGCTGCGGTCTTCGGACACGACATGGCGCCCTTCGCGGTCTAGCCGCCGCTTGATCCCCATCATCTCGTAGCGGTAGTAGCCCCGCTCCTGCGTCCATTGCGCGGCGGCGAGGGCCTTGCGGGCTTCGTCCCAGACACGAGTCACCGCGAGACCCTCTTCGGGCCTCAGTCTGCAGCGGCGGTCTCCCTTCGCCAGGATGCCCTCGAGCGAAACCGCCTGCACTGCGGTGGCCATCCGCAGAGAGAGCGTGTCGCCGGAAGCAAGGTCGAAATAGTCGGAGAAGCTCGTCTCGTAACCAATGCGGTCGGCCCGAAGCCGGTAGTTGCCGGGCCTAAGCGTGCTCAGTTCGAACAGCCCGCCGTCGCCAGACAGGACACGTGACAACCAGGCACCGTTCCGGTCCACCAGGCTCATCATGGCTCCACCGATGCCGGAATCGTTGGCTGCGTCTACCAGGCGGCCCCGAACCACCTGGGCGCTCACAGAACCTCGAATGCCACCGGACAAAGCAAGGACCACAGCGACGCTTACCATGAATCGGTGACGCGAGTGCGCCATGGGACACCTCCAGGCTGCGAAGCTTGGCACCCAAGGTAGCAAAGCGGGGGGGCGTCCGGCAATCAGAGCGGATCGTCGGTGCTGCAGACCCGTCCCCTGGCCAAGAGGTCTTGCGACGAGGGGATCCGGCCGGGTGGTCTCCACTCGTGGGCGGGTACTTCCCAATTGTCACTGGTGATGTAACGCACGCAATAGCAATGCTTTACAAAATCATTATCATGCCGAAGGGGCTGGGGCGAGCCGCCAGCACGAAGCACGACGCCTCGTACAAGGGGTTCTTCGCCCAAAGGCGCACCGTGGCAGAATGAGTTGGGTCCTCGCAGCGAGTATCCGGTTGTCCTCCCCGGCGTGCACCACGGCGAACCCACGTGCATCTGATCCTGCTACCTCCCGCGCCCCACTACCGCCTCCCCTCCGTCGCCACCGCCCCGTCACCCCCCATGTACCGGTCAAAGAAGTCGTCGGTCGCGTCGAACGTGATCAGCCAGCGCTCATGAAGCAGGAAGTCGTGCACGTCGTCCGGGAAGACGATCAACTCGTGCGGCACCCCCTGCGCGCGCAGCAGCTGCACCAGCCCGACCGTCTGCGAGAACGCCACGTTGCGGTCGTCGTCGCCGTGGATCAGCAGCACCGGCGACGTCCAGTTCTCCACCTCCGCCACCGATGACGACTGGTACGACACAGTCTCCGGGTCGATCGAGTTCCCCCACAGGTGCACGCCCGCAATGTCGACGCCCGCCGCAAACAGGTCCGAGTCCCGCGCCAGCCCCTGCGCCGTCAGAATCCCGCCGTACGACAGCCCCCAGAGCCCGATCCGGTCCGGATCCACGTCGGCGCGGTCGCGCAGGTACTCGCCGGCCGCCTTGATGTCGCGGTATTCGGTGTTGCCCAGCTCCACCCAGATCGAGAAGTCGTGGCCGCCCGCGAAGCGCGCCTCGGTCATGCCGTCGGGCAGGTCGTCCGGGCTCGCGTCGCCCAGATCGGCGCGGGCCCCGAAGGGCAGCCCCGGCCTGCGGATGAACGCGACCCTCGTCCCGTCGGGCGACCACGTCGGGCTGGTGTCGCGGTCTACCGCCGGTCCCAGGTAGGTGATGCCCGGGTTGTCGGTGTCGTAGACGCCAATGAAGCTGTGATCCTCCCGGTCGCTCACGAACGCGAGCTTGCGCGAGTCCGGCGACCAGACCGGGCTGCCCTGGCTGCCGAAGACGCTGAAGAGGGGCCGCTCGGGCTCGACCGTCACCACGCCCGGGTTCACCGGAGCGCGGTAGATCGCCCCGTCCTTCGCGTACGCGACCCATTCGCCGTCGGGCGACAGCGCCACGTTCCAGGCCTCGACGACGCGCCACGGTTCGCCGCCAGTGGTGCTCACCGCCCACACCGCGCGCTCGGCACCGCGCGGATCGCTGGCCGGGTTCGCGATCCACCCGTCCCGGTTGGGCGTGTGGCCGCGCAGGAACACCAGGGTGGACCCGTCGTCGGAGATGCGCAGGTTCGAGAGATCGCGGCCGTCGTCGTCCTCGTAGCGCGTGAGGCGCACCGGTTCGAACCCGGGCGCGGCCGCCGTGTAGACGTTGCGCCGTCCCTCCTCGTACTCGATCCACGCGATCCGGTCGGCGTCCTTCGCCGCGACGAGCTGGACCGGGTAGCCGGGACTGAGCACGTCCTCGATCGAGAAGCGCTGGGCCTGGGCGGGCGCGGCGGTGAGCGCGGCCAGGGGGAGCGTGGCGAGAGCGAGAACAGGAGAGAATGCGGTGCGGCGTTTCATGGGAGATACTCCAGCGTTCCGGGCGTGGGGCGGCATTCGGCCGGCACGATGCGCCGGCTACGGACACGATGCCCGTCGCGAGGCTCGCGGGCAAACGGCGGGCGCGGCGTGGGGGTGCCCGTCTCGTGATGAGTATGATATACTCAAAACATGAGTAAGCGACTCCAGGTAGTGATGTCCGACGCCGACTTCGAGGAGGTCCGCGACGCGGCCAGGCGCAACAGCCTCACGGTGTCCGCGTGGGTGCGCCGCACGCTTCGGGGCGCGGCGGATCTTGACCGGCGCGGCGGGGCAGCCGCGGTGCGCGAAGCACGCCCGAACTACTCCGTCATCAAGCCGGAGTTCCTCCGCTACGTCACCATCGAGGTGAGGCTGATGGAGGAGGAGGTGGAGGCCGTGCGACGGCGGTACAATCTGCGCGACTGGTCGGCTGCAGTGAAGGAGGCGGTCTGCCGGCAGGCGTTTGCGCCGATGACCAAGGAGGAGGCGCTCGCAATGGAGGGTGTGGGTTGGGACGGAGACCTGGACGAGATGCGCAACGAGCCTCCGATCGAGATGATCGACCCGGTCAGGGGACTTGACGAGGAGTGATTGTCGACACTTCGGCGTGGGTCGAGTATCTGCGCAAGACGGGCAGCCCGACCAATCTCGCCCTGCGAGCCGGAGCCCGGAGCGGGCAACCCATTGCGACGCCTGCGCCGGTCGTCACCGAACTGCTCTCCGGCAGCAGCAGCGAGGCGGAAGCCGCAGAACTCTTCCAGTTCCTGAAGCGCTTCGAGATCCTGGAGCCCGACTCGCTCGCCGTGTACCGAAGCGCAGCTCAGATCTATCGCATCTGCCGCCGAGCCGGATTCACCATCCGCTCGACCGTCGACTGCCTGGTCGCCGCGACCGCGCTGGACAAGGGCCGCCCCCTCCTCGCCCGCAACCGCGACTTCGCGGTGATCGCCCGCCACACCGGGCTGGAACTGGTCATCCCGCCGGATGCCGGCGCCCCGACAAACCCGCCGCGGGGGTGGTCCGGGGAGTAGGCGTCCGGCGGCGTGGCCGCGCGGGCGCACCGCGCGAACCCGGGACTTCGCGCCAGCTGCCTAGCCGATCGGCGGGCGGTGGTGATATACCCCCAGCCGCTCCTCGAGCGCCCGGGCCAGCGCGAGGATCTTCCCCTCCTCGAAGAGTCGGCCATGAAAAGCGACATTACGCGTGATCGTGTGTGGCTCCCCCGCCGGATCGTCCGGAACCGGGCCCGCGCTGCGGGTCGGGCTCTCGTCCAGGCCGGCGCGCAGGCAGACGCCCGGGTGTCCGGTGTAGTTCATCGCCATCAGCAGCTCGAAGGAGCCGTAGGTCGGGGCGAAGAGGGCGTCGACGTCGCTGTAGATGCGGTGGAACTCGTGCATGAGGCCGCGGCGGAGGCGCTCGGTCTGCAGGTAGTCGACCGCGGACAGCAGGCGGACGCGGCGCCAGGCGTCCGGCCAGCCCTCGGGGGGCAGCTGGTCGTCACGGCCGTCCAGCGTCAACTCCTCGTAGATGGCCGCGGCCTCCACGTACAGGTTGGGGATCAGCGCACTGTACGGGAACGCAGGCAGCTCCACCTCGACCATCTCGACGCCCAGTTCGCGAAGAGCTTCCAGCGCTGCCAGGTGGACGTCAGCGACCGGGACGCTGGCACCGGGCCCGAAGCCGACTTCGCGGAACCAGTCCGGCGAGTAGCCGACGCGCAGGGTGCGCGGGGCCAGGCCCGAATCGTAGTCGAAACCCATGTCGATCGAGGACGCCGATGTCGGGTCCGGGCCGTTGATCGCGGCCATGACGGCGACCGCATCCTCGACGCGCCGGGTGAGCGGCCCGATCCGGTCCAGGCTGGGGGTCAGCGGCATGGCGCCGGCGGTCGGCACCCGCCCGAAGGTGGCGCGCAGGCCGACGACGCCGCACTGATCGGCGGGGTTGAGGATCGAGCCCAGGCTGTCGGTCCCGATCGAGAACGAGCACAGCGCGGCGGCCGTCGCCGATCCGGGTCCCGCGCTCGACCCTCCCGCGTGTTCTTCGGTGTTCCACGGGTTGCGGACCTTGCCTCCGTACCACCGGTAGCCGTTGGCGAGGCTGGCGGTGGCGAGCTTGCCGAGGAGAACGGCCCCGGCGTCGCGGAGCATGGTCACGATGCGGGCGTCCCGGTCGGGCACCTGGTTTCGGTACGGGGTCGCGCCCCAGGTCGTGGCAATCCCGGCCGTGTCGAAGCAGTCCTTGATCCCGTACGGGATGCCGTGGAGTTCGCCCCGGTAGCGCCCGCGCGCCAGTTCGCGGTCAGACTCGGCGGCCTGCGCAAGGGCGTGGTCGGCGGTGACGGTGATGTAGCAGTAGAGGTCCGGCGCGAGCCGCTCGATCCGCGACAGGTAGATCTCGGTGAGGCGGCGGCTGGTGATCTGCCCTGTGCGGATCCAGTGGGCCTGCTCGCGGACCGAGGCGTAGGCGATGTCGGTTTCGTTTGCCGGCAAGGCTCCGGGGTTTTGGGAGGAGAGGACGACCCGGTTCTCCTGTGGCGCGTAGGACACGCCCGGCAGCCGGGGATCGAAGGTGATCGCCGGCTGGAGCGCCAGATCGCGCGGGACATCGCGGAGCTGGCGCACCCCGGCGACCTGCCCGCCGATGGACTGGACCAGCTGCTCGCGCTCCGCGTCGGTGTAGGTCACGGCGTGGAGCTTTTCGGCCTCGGCGATCGTTCCGGCGGTGATGTCGGCGGGTGCATTCGCCCCCTCCGCCGCGGGCGTGGCCGAACCGTCACCGGCGTCCGGCCGGCAGGCCAGCGTTCCCGCCGCGAGGGCGGCCGAGCCGGCAAGGAAGTCTCGGCGGGAGGTCCTGGCGCTCGATTTCATATCCCCCGCCCCTTCCTACCGCCGCGCGTCGCGCCTCGTCAGCGGACTCAGGTAGTCGCGGTCGCCGAGCCCCAGCTTGCGCAGCGCGATGCCCGTCATGCACTCGTCCACCACCTGCTTGGCGTTGAGCGCGGTCGTGTAGCCCGGGTCGACCAGTGGGTTGAGCTCCACCAGGTCGAATCCGACCACGTTATTCTCGGAACAGAGCCCGCGCACGATCGGAAAGACCTCGCGTGGGGTGAGGCCACCGGGGACCGGCGTGCCGGTGCCCGACGTGTAGGCAGGGTCCATCACGTCGATGTCGAACGAGATGTGGAGGTATTCCGGCCCGTCGTTGGCCTCGTCGAGGACACGCTGCATGACCGTCGTCCAACCGTCGCGGTCGATCTCGGCCATGGTGTGGTATCGGAACTCGTTCTCGCGCATCCATTCGAAGCCCTCCGGGCCGGGCCAGTTGCCGCGCAACCCCACCTGGATGAAGTTCCTGCCGAGGATGTGGCCGTCGTCGACCAGGCGGCGAACGGGCTGAGCGTGCGAGATCAGGTGGCCGCTGCGGGTGCCGCCGGCATCGTAGTGCGCGTCGAAGTGGATGACCCCCACGTTTTCCTTGCCGTAGACGTCCGCCAGCCCCGCCACGTTGGCGAACTCGATGGAGTGGTCGCCCCCGATGATCACCGGGATCGCCCCGGTCTCGGCGATCTCGCGCACCATGCGGCGGATCGGCTCCATGCTGCGCTCGGTGCTGAGGTTGTCGATCGGCGCGTTCCCGTAGTCGACCGCGGTGAGCTCGCGCCGCCAGCTGATCATCGTCTCCATGCTGCCGGTGCTGCGCCGCATCGCGCGCAACGCGGTGGGTCCCTCGCCGGCGCCGCGGAACCCGACCCCCATGTCGACCGGCGCGCCCATGAAGGCCACCTCAACCTCGCCCGCGACGAGATCCTCGATTGTGCGAGCGATGGGGAGCCCGAAGAAGGACAACACAGACCCCACCCGGATCGGCCCCGGTTCGCGGGGCGGGTCGTTGGAGATATCGCGGTCCCGCCATACCTCGAGATTCGGATCGTTCGGGTCGAGGCGAATGATGGCGGCCTCGGGGTCGGGAACTTCCTGCGCGGCCGTGTCGGCTTCCTGCGCGGTCGAGTCGGTGGCCGCGTCGGCAGCGGTTGCGACGTCGGCTTCGGCGCCGGGCGACTCACCCTCGCCGGAATCGGCCGGCGGGGCCTCGCAGGCAAGGATGAGGAGGCCGACGAGCGCGCACAGGCTGGAGGCCGCGCATGGTCCAGCGGCACTCAAGGGTGAAAAGCGCGAAGGAACCGGCATTTCGACGCTCCGTTGATCGAGGATCGGATCATCACGGGCTCCGACCCCGTCGAGCCCCGTGTTTCGGGCAGTCTACGCCGGATCGTGTTTGCTCGCCAGTTCGCCCCGAGGTCATCTTGGCGCTTGAAGTGTCGACGCACCGACCGCTTGCTCGACCCCGCAGCCCCCCCGCGACCCCGGTGACCGCCATGGCGAAGAAGCTCCTCCCGTTCCCGGCCCACGCCCCGCTGACCCTCGCGGCGCTCATCGCCTGCGGCCCGAGCGGCAGCGCCCCCTCCGTTCCGGTCGAAGAGACGACCCTGGCCATCGAAGGCGTCTCGGTCATTCCCATGGACACCGAGCGCATCCTCCCCGACATGACCGTCCTGATCGGCGATGGCCGCGTGCTGGCGGTCCAGCCGTCCGCCGAGGCGGCAGACGCCGCAATCCCGGTAGGCGCCATCCGCGTGGACGGCCGGGGCCGCTTCCTGGTCCCGGGGCTCAACGACATGCACGTCCACTTTCAGGAAGAGCAGGCG
Source organism: Gemmatimonadota bacterium (assembly GCA_022823145.1). Taxonomy (GTDB): domain Bacteria; phylum Gemmatimonadota; class Gemmatimonadetes; order Longimicrobiales; family Gaopeijiaceae; genus Bin94. Next base: position 32,396 of record JAJDXS010000064.1, on the reverse strand, counting down.
CTGGGACGCTTCCTCGCCACCGGAGTGACCGGCATACGCGTCCTCTGGGGAGGCCCCACGACCCTCGACTTCCGCGACCGTATCGCGCGCGGCGAACTCGCCGGGCCGGACATCTACACGGCCGGCACGATCATCGAGGGCCTGCCCCCGCCCGAGCTGGCCGCCGTAATCGACACCGCCGGCCGCGTGATCGTCCACGACTCCATCGACGGGGCTCGCGCCGTACGCGAACAGCACGCCGCCGGCTACGACTTCATCAAGGTCTACAACAACGTCCCCGCATCGGCCTATCGCGGGATCGTCGCCGAAGCCGCCGCGCTTGGCATTCCGGTCGCCGGACATGTTCCCTTCGAGGTCGGTCTCGACGGCGCACTCGCGGCGGGCCAGCACAGCATCGAGCACCTGCGTGGATACATCTGGCACCTCGTGCCCGAAGACGCGCCCAATCAGCCCGGCGCCGACCTGCGCTCCCGCACCCTGGCCTGGGCCCACGGCGATCTCTCGCGCGTCCAGGCCCTGGCCGAGCGCACCCGCGACGCCGGCGTCTGGAGCGTCCCCACCCTGTCGGTGCGCATGATCATGAAGCCGGACCGCCTGGTCGACGCGTACCTCGCCACCGAAGAGGCGTCCCACATGACCGAGGGAATGCGCGCCTTCTACACCCGGCGCATGTCGATCCCGTGGATGAGCAACTTCAACCCGGACGATTTCGAGGCCGCGATGGACGGTTTCGCGGTCGCCGATTCCCTTATCCGCGCACTCGTGGGCGTCGGCGCACCGGTCATGGCCGGAACCGACACCCCGCCGCTCGGCTTCGCGCTCCACCGGGAACTCGAAGAGCTGGTCGCCGCGGGCCTTTCGCCTTTTGATGCGTTGCAGAGCGCCACGGTCCTCCCGGCGCGCTTTCTCGAACGTGGCGAGGGCGCCGGGATGGTGACGGAGGGAAGTCCGGCCGATCTGCTGCTGCTCGAGGGCGATCCACTGGCGGCGATCGGCAACACGCGACGAATCGCGGGAGTCGTCCGGCGAGGCGAATGGCTCGACCGGACCGCATTGGACGCCATGCTGCAGGAGGCCGCAGGACGATGATCACCCAGACATTCCTTTGCGTCCGGGCCAACGCCCTCCCGCCCGTCCCACGACGGGCCGCTCCCGCGCACGGGCTCGCCGCCCGGTTTGGCACGGCCTTCCTCACCCTGGTCGCCGCTGCCTGCGCGCCCGTGCCCCAGGACGACCAGGGTGCGCCCGGCGCGGTGGCCGTGACCAACGCGACCATCATCGACGGCATGGGCGGGGCGCCGATCACCGACGGGGTGGTAATCGCGGAAGGCGACCGGATCGTCGCTGTGGGTCCCGCCGCCGAGGTGACCGTGCCCGACGGGGCCACCATCATCGACGCGGCGGGTGGTGCGGTCATGCCGGGGCTCGCCGACATGCACGTCCACATGGTGGGGGGATGGGACGGAGTCAGCACCGAGATGCTGGGCTATCGCCGCTACCTGAACGCGCTGCTCCACGCAGGCGTCACCACGGTCTTCGACGCCGGGAACGTGCTGCCGTTCATCCAGCAGATCCAGGCCGAGATCGAGGCTGGGCGGCTTCCCGGCCCCCGGGTCTACATGGCGGGACCGCTCGTGGACGGGCCCGTGCCGATATGGCCGCCCATCACCTACTTCACCTTCGAGGCCTCGGCCATGTGGAGGCACGCCTCTCAGCTGGCCGTGGCCGGCGTGGACGCGCTCAAGGGATACGCCGGCCTCAGCGCGGAGATGGTGGACTCGCTGGTGCAGGCGGGAGCCGAGTTCGGCCTGCCCGTGATCGTGGACCTGGGCTCGCGCGGCGACTACGCGGCCGCGGTCGACGCGGGCGTGCTGGCGCGTGCGCATGCCCCTTCCGGCCCGCTGAGCGACGATGAGATTGCGGCGATGGTGGAGCACGGCACGGCTACGATCACGACGCTGGCCGTGCTGGAATCGTTCGCGCGGCGGCGGTTGACCGACCTGGATTTCCTCGACCATCCGCTGATCGCGGCCACCACTCCCCCATGGTTCCTCGAAGCGCTGCGGGAACACGCCACGCGGACTCTGTCGGACGCGGAGGTCGGGTTTGTGGCCTCCATTGAGGAACGCCTCATGACCGCCATGACCAACGTGAAGCGGCTGAGCGACGCCGGTGTGCTGCTCGTCGCTGGCACCGACGCCCCCTACCCCGGCGTCTTCCAGGGCGAAGGCATCCACCGCGAGCTGGAACTGCTCGTCGAGGCCGGCCTGACCCCGCTTCAGGCGATCACCGTCGCGACTCACAACGCGGCGCGGCTCATGGACGCGAGCGACGAGTGGGGCGCGATCGCACCCGGGATGGCCGCGGACCTGCTGGTAGTGCGGGGCAACCCGGCCGAGAACATCGGAGCGACCCGCGACATCCTGGCCGTGATCCAGCGCGGCGTCGTCCTGGACCGCTCGCAGTTAGTGTTCAGCGCGCTCGACGACCTGGGGTTCAGGACGGTGGGATCGGTGGCAGCCAACTGACAGGGAAGTGCTACGGCTTTCTCGCGACGAAGAACATCCTGCCCTCGTGCAACGAGCCCTCCAGGATGGGTTCGTTGCCATCGAGAGACTGCAGATCTTCGAACCCGGACTTTCGCAGCCGCTCCCTGATTCCACTCTCGTCATACCAGCGTTGAGTCAAGGGGAAATCGGTCCTCCGCCAGGCTGAACCCCTCAGTTCAAACAGGGTCACATCAAGCCTGCCGGTTTTTTCATCCGCATCATGTGAAGATCGAACCACGCAGACGTGGTCCTCCTCTACATATCCGAACGAGCCTCGCCATCTGGACCGGTAGCCTTCTTCCATGTTGAGGTCGAACGAGAAGTAGCCGCCGTCTTCCAGCACGGTGAATACGCTCTGAAACACCTGTTCCAGCTCGTCCAGGCTCATCACGTGATTCAGGCTGTCGAAGGTTGAGAAAACTGCAGAAAACCTGCGGGGCAAAGCGATGTTCCGGGCGTCCTGGACGACGAATGCCACGTCGGGAGCGTTTTGCCTCGCGATCTCGATCATCCGCTCCGAGCCATCCAGGCCCGTCGTCCGGTATCCTTGCCGCGAAAGCTCGGCGGCGAGCTGTCCGGTGCCACAGCAGAGATCCAGTACGGCACTTCCAGGGGTAAGATTCCGCAAGACCAGGTGGTGAAGGATCGGGTACGCCTTCGTCGCGAAGAAGCCCCAGTGCCGATTGTAGGTGTGCGCAAAGGGATCATACGCATCGTAGCGGGTCACTTGTGGCTCTCTTTCAGGCACGGGTGGCAATGGGAATCCGGCGCATTGCTACCTTAACTCAATCGTACGCAACCCGGACGGAAGACCTCCAGATGAACCACCTCCGCTGCTTCGGCCTCCTCATTCTCTTCGCGCCTGTCGCCGGGTGCGATTCGGGCAGTTCGGACCCGGCAGACGCCAACGATGGCGTCGTCAGGACCGCGCTGCACGACTTCCGGGTGGAAGCGGTGGCCGACGGCCTGGTGCGTCCGTTCGCGATGGCCTTTACGCCTGAAGGCGATCTACTCGTGACGGAGCGGCCCGGTCGGCTTCGAGTCATCCGTAACGGGGTTCTCCTTCCCGATTCCGTCGAAGGTCTGCCACCGATCCGGGCACTCGGGCGCGGCGCCCGTTCCATGAGCGGCTTCGAGCAGGCCGGATTGCGCGACGCGATCCTTCATCCGGAGTTCGAGACGAACCGCCTCCTCTACCTCAGCTACGTGAAGCCGGGGCCGGATTCGCTGGGCACGATCGCGATCGCCCGGGGCCGGTTCGAGAACGACCGGGTGACAGATGTCGAGGAGCTCTTTCACGCGGACGCGTTCGGGAACGGGACCGACCGGAGCTCGATGTGGGGCGGACGCCTCGTCTTCGACCACGACGGCTACCTGTTCATGACGCTGGGCGACCGCCAGTGGCCGTCCGCGGGCGACCTGCAAGCGCATCCGGCCCAGGATCTGTCGAACCACAACGGGAGCACGATCCGGATCCACGACGACGGGCGGGTCCCGGCCGACAACCCGTTCGTGGGCCGCGAGGGGATCCACCCCGAGATCTGGACGTGGGGCCACCGCAACGCGCAGGGGATGGCGGTGCACCCGGAGACGGGGGACCTGTGGCAGAACGAGCACGGGCCGCAGGGTGGGGACGAACTCAATCTCATCGAGCCCGGCCGCAACTACGGCTGGCCCGTCGTTGGGTACGGCGTGAACTACCGGACTGGTTCCCGCATTCACCCGGGAACGCTCATGGACGGCATGGAGCCGCCGGACCACGTCTGGGTGCCCTCGATCGGCGTCTCCGGGATGCTCTTCTACACGGGCGACGCATTCCCTGAGTGGCGCGGAGACATGCTCGTCGGCGGCCTCAGCGGACGGCGCCTCGCCCGGCTGCGGCTGGAGGGGCGCGAAGTGACGCACGAAGAAACCCTCCTGCAGGGGATCGGCCGCATCCGCGATGTCCGGGAGGGACAGGACGGCTTCATCTATCTCGCCATCGACGGGGAGACGCGGGACATCGACGGTCCCGCCACCGGGATCGTACGGTTCGTGCCCGCCGGCCGCCGATAGCCCGGCGCGAACGGGCTCTCTCTGAACATGGCGCTGGATCGGATCGATCTCGTTGCCTTCCTCGGCTTCCTGGGCATCGTGGTCGGCGTATCCCTGTACGCGGGCCGCAGGGAGGACACGACCGCCGATTACTTCCTGGCCGGCCGCAATCTGCCCTGGTGGCTCATCGGCATCTCGCTGATCGCTTCCAACATCTCGTCGGAGCACTTCATCGGCATGTCCGGCGAGGGGTTTCAGACGGGACTGGCGATCGCCGCCTTCGAGTGGATCGCAGCCATCGCGCTCGTCTTCGTGGCGCTCGTGCTCCTCCCCAGGTTTCTCCAGGCCGGCATCTACACCCTGCCCGAATACCTCGAGTTCCGGTTCGGACCGACGCCACGCGTCGTCATGGCTGCGTACCTGATGATCGTCTATGTCGTAGTCGGCCTGGCCGGCATCCTCTACGCGGGGAGCCTGGCCCTGACGAGCATCTTCGGGCTCAACCTCACGGCCGGGGTCTGGGCGATCGGCCTGCTCGCGGGCGGGTACACGATCTACGGAGGGCTGAAGGCGGTCGTCTGGTCCGACATGCTTCAGGGCATCGCGCTGCTCGGGGGAGGGGCGGTGCTGTTCTTCCTTGCCATGGATGCAGTGGGCGGATTCGGCACCTTCCTGTCCGCGAACGAGGACAGGCTCCACCTGATGCTGCCGGCCGATCATCCGACGCTCCCGTGGACGATCTATATCATGGGCATCTGGGTCCCGAACATCGCGTACTGGGGACTGAACCAGTTCATCTCCCAGCGGGCGCTGGCGGCCAGGAGTCTGGCCGAGGGCCAGAAAGGCGTGATCTTCGCAGCGTTCCTCAAGCTGCTGATCCCGTTCCTGATCGTGATGCCCGGGATCGCGGCCTATCAGCTCTACGCGGGCGAGATCGCGATCGGAGACCGGGCATATCCAACGCTCATGGCGGATCTGCTGCCGACGGGTCTTCGCGGCGTCATGTTCGCCGCACTCTTCGGGGCAGTCATGAGCTCGCTCGATTCCATGCTGAACTCGGCATCCACGATCTTCACGCTGGACATCTACTCACGCCACGTCGTGAAGGCGGAGCTTCATCCCCGCAGGGCGATTCGCATCGGGAGGATAGCGACCGGGGTCTTTGTCGTCATCGGCTGCCTGCTGGCCCCCCAGCTCGCCTCGGTCGGGGGTATCTACGAGTACATGCAGCGCGTCTGGAACTTCATCTGGCCGGGCATCCTCGCCGTCTTCCTGATGGGGATGGTCCTGCCCAAGGCCCCGCCGCGGGCGGCGACCGTGGCGCTCCTGATCGGACCCGTGGCGTACGGACTGCTGACGCTGGCCCTCGACGTGTTTTTCGACTCGCAGGCGTACCTCAACGCCGCGGCCGGAGCCCTTATCCTCTCGAGCCTGGCGATGGTCGTCGGGTCGCGCGTCCGGCCGCTGAAAGAGGCTCGGCGACTGCCGAAGTCCGGTGCCGTCGACCTCGAGCCCGCGCCGTCGGCGAGATGGGCGGGCGCGGTCGTGGTGATCCTGACTGTGGGCCTCTACGTGGTGTTCTGGTAGGGGAGGGCCCTGCCGGAGCTTCCCGCTTGCCGCCTCTCCGGTGGCCTTCAACGGAAGACGACCTGGCATGAGTGTTTCCTCTTGCTCCGAGCTTGCTTGACACGGTCTCTGGGCAAGGGGAGTTTGCTTGAAACCAACCCGGGGAGGGCCATGTCCACGAGTGAGGATCGCGATCTCGGCATGCACCGGGACATCACCCGGCGCGACTTCGTCAACGGCGTCGGGGTTGCCGTCACGGGCTCCCTCATCGCGCCGGGATGGCTGTCGGCCCTCGACGGCCGGCCCTTCGGCGGCCCGCAGGCGTACTATCCGCCCGCACGCACCGGGATGCGCGGGAGCCATCCGGGCTCCTTCGAGGTGGCGCACCAGTTGGCGGACGGGATCACCTGGACCGACGCCACCGACACCCGAGAGAGCTACGACCTGGTGGTGGTCGGCGCGGGGCTGAGCGGACTCTCGGCGGCGTACTTCTTCCTCGCCTCGGCCGGGCCCGGCGCGCGCGTGCTCGTTCTGGACAACCACGACGACTTCGGGGGCCACGCCAAGCGGAACGAGTTCACCTACGGGGGCCGCACGCTGCTGTTGAACGGCGGCACGTCCAACCTGGAGTCGGTGAACCACTACAGCACGGTCTCAAGGACGCTGCTGGCTGCGATCGGCCTCGACCTCGACAGGGCGAACGCGGCGAGCGCGGGAAGCCGGGAGTTCTACCGCTCCCTGGGGCTCGGCAGCGCCATCTTCTTCGCGAAGGAGGTGTTCGGCGAGGATCGGCTGGTGATGGGGCGGCCCGGACGGAACACGGGCATCGACTGGGCCGACTGGCTCGCCCGCACCCCGCTTTCCGCGGACGCCCGCAGGGACATCGCGCGACTCAACGACGACAGCGCGAACCCCGACCCCATGCCGGGACTCGCGGACTGGGAGAAGAAGGAGCGGCTGGCCAGGATGAGCTACCGCGACTTCCTCCTCAACGTCGCGAAGGTGCATCCCGATGTCATTCCCTTCTACGACGACCGTCCCAAGGGGCTCTTCTGCGTGGGCATCGATGCCTATCCCGCGCTCTACGCCTGGGCCGAGGGGTATCCCGGGTTCCAGGGGATGAATCTCGAGCCTTTCTCCCGGGTGGGGCCCCTCACGCACATCGGGGGCGGTCAGCACGGCCGCGAGAACGAATGGGGAGGAGGACCCACGATCGATCTTCCGGACGGGAACGCGACGCTGGCCCGGCTGCTGGTCCGGGCGATGATCCCCGACGCGCTTCGCGGATCCACGCTCGAGGACTCGATCACGTCGCTCCTCGCGTACGACCGGCTCGACCGGGAAGGCGCCGACGCGCGAATCCGACTCAACAGCACCGTCGTATCCGCCCGTCACCTGGGCGGTCCCGAGTCGGCTCGCCAGGTCGAGATCACCTACGTGCGCGGGGGCCGGGCCGAGAAGGTCCGCGGCGATCACTGCGTGATGGCGTGCTACAACCGGGTCATTCCGTACCTCGTGCCGGAGATGCCCGAAGCACAGCGGACGGCGCTCATGTACGGCGTCAAGATGCCGATCGTCTATACAAGCGTGCTCATCCGCCGTTGGACCGCCTTCACCAACCTGGGCATCTCCCGGGCGAGCGCTCCGGGGATGTACCATACCGGAGTCAACCTGGGCCGCTCGGTGCAGCTGGGCGACTACCGGCCCTCCCGATCGCCCGACGGGCCGATGGTCCTGCACATGACCCGGACCCCCTGCGCTCCCGGTCTTCCGAAGAAGGAGCAGCACCGCATTGGACGGGAGGATCTCCTGGCCACGACCTTCGAGACCTTCGAGCGAAGGATAAGGGATCAGCTGGGCCGCATGCTCGCGGACGGCGGCTTCGACCCGGCGCGCGACATCGAGGCGATCACCGTCAATCGCTGGCCGCACGGCTACGCCTACAGCTACGACACCTTGAACGATCCCATCGAGTGGGCGCTCTTCGCCCCCGACGATCGGCCCTGCGTGATCGGCAGGCGTCGCTTCGGACGAATCTCGATCGCCAACTCAGATGCGGCCGCCACTCCGCACACCGACGCGGCCATCGATGAAGCGTATCGAGCGGCCGGGGAGCAGCTGGTCGTTCGAAGCCGGGCCCGAACCCGGACCTCCCGCTTCCGACAGGAACCATCCTGAGTCCACGCGAGGTGGGCGGACGTTGACATGCAAGCCCATGCTTGCGTATCATGAAGTCTTGACATGCAAGCCACCACTTGCCCTAGACTGACATGTGGACATTTACCGCGCGATCGCTGACCGAACCAGGCGGGCCATCCTGGATGAACTCGTGGATCGGTCCGATCAATCTCTCTTCGAACTCTGTGCGCGCCTGATCATGAAACACGGCATCGGCTCCTCGCGGCAAGCGATCTCGCAACACCTGGATGTCCTGGAAGCCGCCGGGCTCATCCGCACGAGGCGCGAGGGGAGGTCGAAGCTCCACTGGTTCGAGGGCGCGCCGCTGAAGGCTATCGGCGAACGGTGGCCCATCCCGACAGACGAACACACTTCACACTCAACCGACGAGGACAACGAGACATGAGAATCAACTGGACCAGCATCTGCGTGGACGATCAGGAGAAGGCACTTCGCTTCTACACGGAAACGCTCGGCTTTCGGCTGAAGCACAACATCCCTCTTGGAGAGCACGCGTGGATCACCGTGGTGTCCGAGGAGGCTCCGGAAGGGACGGAGTTGGTGCTGGAGCCTGCCGGGCACCCCGCAGTCGTTCCGTTCAGGAAGGCGCTGGTGGAGGACGGGGTCCCCTATACCGCCTTCGCGGTCGACGATGTCGAAGCCGAGCACGAGCGTCTCGTTGCGGAGGGCGTGCGATTCGTGCAGCCGCCAACCGACCTGGGGACTGTTATTACCGCAGTCTTCGACGATACATGCGGCAACCTGATCCAGATCATGGAGGAGAAGGCCCAGCCGTGACGATCGCAGCCACCCGCATCCGCCGATAGCCTCTTGCCCGGCCAGCCTCTCCTGAACCGGGTGGCCGTCGTTGCCGGTGCCACCCGCGGTGCCGGCCGCGGTATCGCCCGGATGCTGGGGGAAGCCGGCGCCACCGTCTATTGCACCGGTCGAAGCGTGCGCGGGCGTCCCGCCACCGCCGGGCGGCCCGAGACGATCGAAGAGACGGCGGAGATGGTGACCGCGGCGGGAGGCCACGGCATCGTCGTCCGCACCGACCATACCGTCGAGGCCGAGGTCGAGCGCCTGTTTGCGCGCGTCCGCGCCGAGCAGGGCCAGCTCGACGTGCTCGTCAATGACATCTGGGGCGGCGACGCGCTGACTCAGTGGGGAACGCCCTTCTGGGAGCTGTCCACCGCCCAGGGGTTCGAACTGCTGGAGCGCGCCGTGCACACTCACATCATTACGAGCCGGCATGGCGTTCCCCTGATGGTCGAGCGCAACGCGGGGCTCATCGTCGAGGTCACCGACGGCGACACCTTCGGCTATCGCGGCAATCTCTTCTACGACCTGGCCAAGAACACGGTCATTCGGCTTGCCTACGCGATGGCGGCCGACCTGCACGCGCACCGGGTGGTGGCGGTGGCGCTCACGCCGGGGTTCATGCGGTCCGAGGCGGTGCTCGACTACTTCGGGGTCACCGAGGCCAACTGGCGGGACGCCATCGAGAAGGATCCGTACTTCGCCGAATCCGAGACGCCGTGCTACGTAGGACGGGCGGTGGCGGCGCTCGCCGCCGACCCGGACGTCGGGGCGAAGAGCGGCGGCCTGTTCTCGAGCTGGGGGCTGGCCAAGGAGTACGGCTTCACCGACGTGGACGGCCGCCGGCCGGATTGGGGCAGCTTCTTCCCTCGCAAGGTGCGCGAGATCGTCGAGAGGGACACGCCGCCGAGCGAGGAGGACATGGACCTGTTCGTGGTCCGCACCCGCCTGTACCAGGTGGAAGGCGATCCCGCGGCGGCCGACGAGGCGGCGCGGCTGCGGGCCTATCTCGAGCGCCATCGCTGAACGGGCACCCCACCCCTTGCTGTCCGTACGCTGACCCACCACTCTCCCGAATCATGGCGTCACGATCTCAGTCCTCAGAAAGCAGACCACCCATGACAAACGGCCGCGCGAGCGCCCTCGCCCTACCGATACTCGCGGGACCACTCTGCGCCGCACTGGTCGTCTTCACACCCGCTTGCGACCCGGGCGACGCTGGCCGGGAAGCGACCCAGACCGTACTTGAGGTCACTGACTCGGGAGGTGTCAGGACGGTCCTCCTGGGGAACCTGGAAGAGCTGTCGGCTACCCGGATCACCCCGGAGCTGGTGGCTTCCACGCGGCAGCAAGGCATCGAATTGTTCAACGCCACGATGGCCCTTTTCCTCGATGGCGGCGGCCTGGCGGTGGCCAACGCCGGGGCAACGGAAGTGCTCCTCCTGGCCGGTGACGGGTCGTTGGCCAGACGGGTTGGGCGGCAGGGTGAGGGCCCGGGCGAGTTCATGGAGGTTACCTCTCTGGTCAAGACGCCCGCAGGCTTTCTGATGTACGATGCCCGGCTTGGACGCATAAACGAATTCACCGAAGCCGGGGACTTCGTCACCTCCGGGGCGCTGTCCAGCGAGAGCCGTGTTGCAGACCTGAAACCGCTGGCGCAATCGACCAGCGGAGAGATGCTGGCCATCCTGGGCGCATTGCGCCTCTTCTCCAGCCGCAACGAGGTCAGGAGGGACATTACGCCGCTGCTGGTATTCCGGGACAGCGAAGCCTCGCCCGACACCCTGGCGCTTCTTCCCGCCAGGGAGTGGAGCTACTCGGTGAGTGACGGCATATCCTTTCGCAACGAAATGGCGTTCGGTCGAGACGCGGTCGCGTTCGGCTTCGGGGACCGGGCCATCATCGGCGACACCGACTCGCTCGATCTCTCGGTCCATCTGGCCGATGGGCGTGCGACGCGGCGGATCCGGGGCAACGCCGGCGAGCGCACGGTCAGCGCAGATGAACTGCGTGCATGGAAGGATGGGGAGCTGGCCGAACTGGGACAGGACCCGCCGGAGCCGTTGGTCAGAGCCATCGAGGAGACCCACACGGAAACGTACCCGGCCTTCTCCACCGCGGTGCTGGGTCCGGATGAAATGGTCTGGATCGGCCTGCAGAGTCGCTGGGGTGACGAAGAAAGGACGTGGCTGATCGTCGACCCGGATGGACAGTTGCGGGGCAGTATCCAGCTGCCCGCAGAGGCGCGAGTCCTGGCTGTCGATGCCCGGCGCTTCGCCGTGCAGCAGCGCGACGCCCTCGATGTGGAGGATATCCAGGTCCTTGCCTATTAGCGACGGATCGTCAGCCAGGACCGCACAATCCGTGTCGATTATCCAGGGTTGGTTGGACTGACCCCTTCCGCCCTCATCCCCCCGGCACCAGCGGCCATACCAGCGGAAGCACTGTCAAGACCACCGCCATTACCAGGAGAAACAACGGGAATCCCGCCTTCATGAAATCGACAAACCGGTATCCGCCGAAACCCATCACCAACAGATTGACCGGATGTCCCACCGGACTCATGAAGGCGCAGGAACTTCCCAAAGCCACCGTCATCATCAGAGCCTGCGGCGAGAGCCCTTCAGCGTTGGCCGTGCTAAGTGCAATGGGCGACATGAGCACCGCCACTGCCGCCGTCGGCATGACTTGAGCTGAGAGAGCGGTGATCAGGAAGAGTCCCGCAACCACTGCCAGTGGACCGAAGTCCGCGATAGACCCCAACACCGCCTCGGCCACCAGCGCGGCAGTCCCGGATTCCTGCATCGCCAGTCCCAGGCTGAGCATCCCCGCGATCAGAACCACCGCTTTCAACTCTATGCACCGATAGGCCTCTTCCATGTTGAGGCAGCCCGTCAGCACCATCAAGACCGCTCCAATGGGCGCCGCGACAAAAATGGGCAGAAAGCCCGAGACGACCGAAGTCAGGACACCTGCCATGATGGCGGCGCTGACTGGAGCCTTCCGGCTTCGCACCACCTCTTCCGCTCCTTCGGTCACGACGAGGAAGTCCGGGTGTTCCACCAGGAGCGCGAGCCTGTTCCTGTCGCCATAGAGCAGGAACGCATCACCCGGGAGCAGTTCCATTCGCTGGAGCCCACTCCGGTAAACCTCTCCATTGCGCCATATCGCAAGGATGGAAACACCGTAGTTTTCCCGGAAATCGAGTTCCTTGATTGTCTTTCCCGCAAACGTCGTGCGTGGGGACAACGAGGCCTCCGCCAGGCCGACGGTGTCGGACTCCAGTCGGCTCAGGTCCAGGGGACGATTGTCGCCCACCGTCAATTCCTGGAGCGCCTCCAGTATCTCGAGATCCTGGAATCGTCCCCGGAGCAGGAGAACGTCCCCTCCCTCGAGTCTTGCATCCGGATCCGGCATGAGAAGCTCTTCATCGGCCCGCAGGATGCCCACAACCGTCAGGCCGAATGCATCGGCCAACCGGGTCTCCGCGAGCAACTGACCGGCGAGCAGCGATTCTTCCGAGATTCTGACGCTTTGAATCCTCCGTTCCATTTGGTAGCGGGAAGTCAGTTCTCTTGCAGGTACTGAATGGACCGCCCCAAACGTCCTGTCCTCCTCCAGGGCCGCAAGTCGCCCGCTTTTCGTCGCAATCAGCAGGCGATCCCCTGGCGCAAGGGTCATCAGGCGCAATCCCGTGCGGTGTATCCGATCATTCCGCAGGATTGCGAGTACGTGCAGGCGACGAGTCCGGCGGAGATTCGCCCTTCGAACCGTCTGCCCGATCAGCGATGAATCCTCTGCCAACTCCAGTTCCGCTACCTCGATGGACGCATCGGCGATCCGCTCCAGAGTCCGATCTCTCGACTCGATCTCCAGATGCTTCCATGCGCGCAGGCGTTCGAACCTCCCAAGGGTTCCTTCGACAACCATCTCGTCTCCGCCCCTCAGAACGAAGTCCGTCCCGGGAGCGAGGATCATCTGCCCGCCTCGTTGCACGGCGACCACGTTGAGACCCAGCGCATGGCCCAAGCGGCTTTGCTGCAATGTTCTGCCTGCCAGAGTGGAGCCGGCGGGCGCTCTCAGCATTCCGATCAGACCTCCCAGGTGGTACAGTCCCCTCAGATCCGTGGGAGCCGACTCCGTTTTCGGATCCCGGTTCGGAAGCAGTCGCCGTCCCAGGATGGTCATGTAGGCGACTCCTGCAGCAAGCGCCGTCAACCCGACCGGTGTGAACGAGAACATCCCGAACGGCTCAAGCCCCGCATCCCGCAAGGCCCCGTTTACCAGGATGTTCGGTGCCGTTCCGATCAGGGTCGTCATCCCGCCAAGAAGGGATCCGAAGGCGAGGGGCATGAGCAGTTTGGATGGTGGAGTCCCTGTGCGGCGGGCCATGTCCAGTACGACCGGCAGCATGAGGGCGGTGATCCCGATGTCGTTCATGATTCCCGACAAGAGGCCCACCGTGGCCATCATCACCGCGGTGAGGCGGCCGACTCCGTCACCCGATGCCGCCAGAACCCGCTGGCCAATGAAACGAGCCACCCCGGTCCGCATGAGCGCGCCGCTCAAGACCAGGACTGAAGCGATTGTGATTACCGCTTCGTTGGCGAAGCCCATGATCGCCTGCTCGCCCTCGAGGATGCCTGTCACCACGAGGCCCAGCATCACCATCAGCGCCACCAGATCTACCCGGACCTTTTCGGTGACGAACAGAACCACGGCTGCTGCGAGAATCCCCCCGACTACGAAGAGCTCGAGATTCATTCAGCAGCCGCGAATCGGGGCATCGCCCGGTCCATGGGTTCGGAGTCCGTGGGCTCCCAGGTAGGGGGACGCACAGGACAACGGCCTGATACGGGCTGAAGCAACCATCGTTGCAGGATTGCCAACCTGGCCCCGGCGGTCAAGCTGGGCGGCTGGAAGGCGGTGCAGACGGTGTCTCAGTGCTGCCAGCGAGCCGACCGGAAGCATTTCGTTATGGGCCTGGGTAGACTTGAACTACCGACCTCACGCTTATCAGACCCACCTCAGGTATCCCGAAATCAGAGCAAGAAGTCACGTAACTCCAATCAGGACTGCACGATCCCTCCTTCTTGCCCTTGCGGACGATCACAATCCATCGGCCCGAAAAGGCCGGAGATTTGCAAGCATTTTCGTGCCATTCGAGACCGGGCCGGATGGCCTGAGGTGGAGTTGCCCCGCTATGACGGACACTTTCCATTGGGGGGAGTCGCCGGTCGGCTCGGCGCCCTCTGCCCTCCAGAGAGGACCATCCGGTCTCCCCGGGTGCCGTCTTCGGCCATCTGAAGGAGCGTCAGCAAGACGCGCTTGACGATAGTGGCTACATGTAGCTACGCTACCTGCCATGCGATCAATCGGAATCAAGGCGCTGAACAGCAGGCTCAGCGAGTATGTGCGGCTGGCAGCCGGCGGCGAGACCGTGCTCGTCACGGATCGAGGCCGGGTCGTGGCCGAAATCGGTCCCCCGCAGGAGGCGAGGAGTCCCGTCCTAGCGGACGCGATGCTCGCCGACGCGGTGCGGAAGGGCTGGCTGACGCCCGCTCTCTCTCCCGGATCCGAGCCCCCCCGGGGCGGTCCTTCGGAGGCCGCGTTGTCCGTGTTGCTCGGTGAACTGGCGGGCGACCGAAGCGACCGGTGATCTACATCGACACGTCGGTTGCTCTGGCCCATCTGTTCGCAGAGGACCGGCGGCCCCCAGCTTAGTTCTGGACCGAAACCCTGTGTCGAGCCGTCTGCTTGAGTATGAGGTCTGGACGCGCCTGCACGCCCGGGAGGCGACGCAGGCGCGGGCCGAGGCCGCGCGGGAGGTGATCGCCCGCATCTCGCTGCTGGAGCTGGCTCCCCCGGTATTGGCCCGCGCGCTCGATCCGTTCCCGGTGTCCGTACGCACGCTCGACGCGCTGCACCTCGCATCCTGCCGGTTCCTTCGGGACCGGGGCCAGCGCATCGAACTCGCCAGCTACGATCGTCGGATGGCAGACGCCGCCCGCGCCCTCGGCATCGCGGTGCGGGACCTGCCCTGATGGCAGATGAGGATCCAGCCGGGACCTCCAAAGAAGAGTGCGACGGACAGGGCGATCAAGGACATGAGAGAGAGGCAGGACAGCCAGGGGCAACCTGAATGAGCGGAGTCGGGTGGGAGGAGACGCTGCCGGTTGAGCTGTCGATGGACCGGGAGACTGGTCAGGTGACGGCGGTGGCGACGCTGCCCCGCGACCGATGTCTCAAGGCGCTGGAACTGGGTCTGGACAGAGAACCAGCGCCCTTGGCGTTGATCCTGGCCCGGGCGCTGCTGGAGGAAGCCGAGGCCGAATGTCCGCGGTCGCTGGCCGAGGTCGCCGCCGCGGCCGGAGCCTTCATCGACGCGGCGGTTGCCGCGCTGGAGGGGGAGGCGGAGAGCGAGGGCTTCGAAGCGTGAGTGGAAAGCCTCAGCGCGGGGAGTGAAGGCCTCCTCGATCACCAGACCGCCAAATCGTAGCTCGCAATCCGAGCAAGAAGTCACGTAAGTCCAATCAGAACGGCACGATCCCTCCTTCTTGCCTTTGCGGGCTGTCACAAACCACCGGCACGAGAAGGCCAGAGATTTGCGAGCATTTGCGTGGCATTCGACATCGGGCCGGATGGCCGGAGGTCGATCTCGTGTTGAGCCAACGCATTCCCGGTACGGACGGTCAGGACCGCGATTGATCCCCTCTGGGCATAGTTAGCCCGCAAGCGGCCTAGGATCCCCCGTGACCGCCCTTGCGTTCGAGTTCGAGCAACCAACGCCGCGCTTCTCGGGCGAGCGTGCCAGACGGGTTGGGGTGGTCGTTGGCGAAGTCCCGCAACCAGCGGATCAGCTCAGGGCCGTCCAGGGATGCAACCGGGCGGCCGAACAGCTGCTTCCGCCGGGCCGCTTTCCGTGCCTTGCTGTCACCCCCGGGCGCTGTCATGCCTCGCCTTCGCCGTCCACGAGGTTGGGGAACACCAAGCCGAGGATCCTGTCCGTGGCGGATCGGGGGCATGTGAGTGGCAGACCCACGTCGTCGGCGCCTTCAGAGCTTCACGGAGATCCCCCGCGCGCCAGAAAACCAGCGCCGGCTCGCCGCCGACCATCGCCATCGTCATCCTCCGCGTCAACGCGCTCGGCGCCGACCTCGTCAATGTTGTCAAACGACTGGCGATCGGAAGCATCGACTCGGCCCTCATCCGCCATGGAGGCCTGACCGGAGACCAGCGAATCCAGATCTCAACGACCGGGTGGATGCCCCCTGCACCAACCAGCGACGAGAGTCGCCGCATGAGCAGCCGCTTCGCGATGCAAAACATCCGTGGTCAGTCACTTCCCCGGGGGGATGGCCGGGAGTTGGGCCAAGTCGCTCTGCTCCACCAAGTCGTTCGGTGCATCCCACGCTCTCGGCCCGCCAGTCTCGAATCTCCGGGCGGCACGCGCCATGGGGCCCTCAGCACTCAGCACACCTGTTCGCGGGGCGCCACGGAGTCGCCGCTGCCGACACGTGCGTTGACTCCGATCATCGTCTTCTGTCCAATGCGGGCGTTCATGCCGATCACGGCACCACCACCCACCTTCACGCCCCTTTCCAATTCGGCACCTGAGCCGACCCGTACACGGTTGCCGATGATTACCCGGTCGCCCACTCTCGCCTGACGCTCAATCAGGGCCGCCTTGCGGATTCCGGACCTTGAGCCGATGGTCGCCTCGTCGTCGATGCGGACACCCTCGTCGACGGCGACGTGATGGCCCAGCTCTGCTCGTACACCGAGCGTCACGAACTCTCTGAGGCGGCAGAACTGGCCGATGGTGGCCCCGGGGCCCACTTCCGACTTCTCGCCCACGATGACGCCCCTACCGAGCGTAGCGAAGTCGCCAACGCTGCTCCCGGCTTGCAGGATGCACCGGGCGCCGATCCTGGCGTGTGCCCCGACCGACACTTCGAACCCGATCATTGCGCCCCTCTCAACTCTGGCAGAGTCGTCGATGCGTGCGGTCTGGTGAACTGTGGCTGTCGGATGGACGTTGGTGTTCATTGCGTTTCTCCGCCCGTCTTGCCCAGATGGAATTGCAAATGTGTGTCTACCAGAGCCGGAGCTTGCCTCGAACGCCTACCGTGTGCTCCGTTGCGGTGGAGCGCGCCCTCGAGCCTGGATTCCTTGACTCGCAGGCTGAGGTCGAAGCCGTTAGCGTGGGCCGCTGCGGACGGCCCGCAAACCGCTCGCCGAAAGCCGGAACCCCGCCGTCGGGTGTCCCAGGGAACCAGGCGGGCCGCAGGCGACCTCGGCGTCCAAGCTGGTGCCGATGTTTCAGTCACGGTCGCGGACCTGCAGCCCTTTGCCACGTGTCCCCGGGTCGAGCTGGATCATGCCGCCTGAGCCCCACTCCTCGTACCCCTCCGCGGCCAATGCGGTGGGATCGCCCGCCAGCATATCGGGCACCATGGCTCGCCGCCGCAGCCGGTGGTTCCACACAAGGCCCGCGAACACAGGCGGGTCGCCAGGGGTTCTATTGCGCCGCACAACCGAAAATGGCCTCTCCATGCTCTCCACCGCTCTCGCCTGATGTGCTTCGGTCAACGCCTCAGTCGGGGGCGTTGACGTTGCGGATCTCCGGCCGCAAATCCTTCACGTAGCGCTTGACCTGGCCGTAGCCGCCGGGGTATCCCGCCTCGCGGATCTCTCTGAACAGCCTCGCCGCGCTCAACTGCGGGAAGTCGGACAGGCGCGCGTCGATCATGTCCTTGTAGGGATCGAGCAGAGTTGGCCGCGGAGGTCTCGGTCCGTACTGCACGGTCAGGTCGTCCGGGTCGCGATCGAGCTCTCCCGAACGGATCCAGTTGTAGACGGTGCGCCTGCTGATCCCCGCCGCCCGGGCCGTCGCCGACTTGCTCACGCCCTGTTCCAGGTGCCGTTTGACGAGGAGGCGTTTCTCTATTCCATGCATAGTTCAGTCCCTGTTCGAATCGGACCCTCCGCCGCTGCGGGTGGTCCATTGTCCGTGGCTGACCTGCACGACTCGGTTGTCGTCTTGCAGGCGTGTAAGCATCGCGGAGACGGTGTAACGGTGGGAGAAGGACATGCCTTCCGCCTCAAGCGCCTTCTGGATCTGCCGGGATCCGAAAACGCGGCCGGGACGCTGTTCAAGGAAGTCCGCCACGGCCTCCTTGTGGGTTAGGCACGTAAGCCTGCACTGGCGCAGGAACCGATCGCAGTCGTCGAGGAATCGCGTCAGTTCGCGCCGGAGTTGCTCGGATCGCTCCCGAAGGTCGTGCCACTGAGGTTCAAGGTCCGGTGGCAGCGGCCGCTTGTACGCCATCTCAGGTCTCCGGCCTGCGCAGGCGAACCGTCAGAGCCAACGGATCAAGCCGGTGCATCAAGTCGGGAAGCGGATCGAAGCCACAATCAGGACACACTGCTCCACTCCGCGTCACCGTATAGCGCTTGGTGCAAGTGCGGCACCTGATCCGGAGTTCGCCATCCCCGGCCCTTATCGCGGAACGGCTTGCATTGCCACCGCCGGTCATCGGAACCGCAGCCTGCCCCTGATCCCCACGGAGTGTTTCGCGCCGCCGAGCGCGCCCTCGCGCCGCGTGCCCTCGATGCGCAGCCCGAGCCCCGAGCCGAGGTCGTAGCGCAGGCCGCTGCTGAAGGCCCGCATGCCGCTCTCCGACAGGCGGAAGCCGCCGTACGGGGTGCCATGGAACCCTGCGAGGCCGTAGGCCACTTCGGCGTCCACGTTGGCGCCGGCGTTCCAGTCGCGGTCGCGGACCGCACCCGACACGCCGCGCTCCCAGAGCTGGTTCACGCCGCTCGCGGCGTCGCCGTAGGTGGGTGCCATGCGGATCGAGAGTCCCTGGCCGCGCACCCCCGGGTCGAGCTGGAGCATGCCGCCGAAGCCCCATTCCTCGTAGCCGTCGCGGGCGGAGATGACGAGTCTGCCGCGGCCCTCCGCGATGAGGCCAAGCTGGATGTTGCGGTAGCGCAGCCCCCCGCCGACTTCGGCGCTGGCGCCGTTGATGCCGTCTCCGTTGTCGTAGCGTCCGCCGCCTTCGAGCACGATGGCGACCTCGCTGCCGGCCGAGGAGCGGATGCCCTGCGTCCACTCGAGCGCGAGCCTGGCGCGCTGCATGTCTAGCGTGACCGAGTCGATCCGCTCGCCGCCGTCGACCATGACGCGTCCGGCCCATCCCTCCGCCTTCACGCGGACGCCGCCGATGCCGCGTTCCAGCAGCTGGTAGCTGCCGCCCGCCGCGCCGGTCATCATGCGGGCCGGGGCGGTGCGCAGGTCCTCGCGCTCGTCCTTTACCTCTACATCGCCCCAGCCGAACCCGGCCGTGCCCCAGGCGGCGTTCCCGCGCTCGCCCTGGAACCAGGCGACGTACGGGTTCACGCTGGTCATCGCGGTGCCGTAGGTGCCCTCGACCGGGGCGGCGCCCGTCTTGTCGGTGAAGTCGAAGTCGCCCGCCGAGTGCGAAGCCGCGATGCCTGCCAGGATGTAGGGCGTCACGCGCAAGTCCGCGCCGACGTGCGCGCTGACCATGTTGCCTTTCCAGTCGAGGTCGGTTGCGGCGGGTTCGCCGAGGTGCTGGTACTCGCCCGCGCCCCAGCTCGCCACCTGGGCGGGGCTTCCCGCTTCCTGCGGCGCGTCCGACGCGCCCAGCGGCATCTGGAACGACGTGCCGCCAAAGAGGGTGGAGAGGCCGGAGCGGCCGTTGCGGCCCGGGGCGTAGCCCGGCGACGAGAGGCTTGCCGCCATTGAGGAAAGTCCGCCCATCTCCATGCGGCGCCGCATCCCCATCCCGCTGGCTACCGCGTCGATGCGGTCCGCGATCGCCGAGATCGTGCTCGAGGCCATCGCCCCGGCCACATGCGGCAGGACCATGGTGTTGAGCCGTCCCGCGCGCTCGACGGGATCGTCGGTCGCCGCCGAAGCGACGCCCGAAGGCTCGCCGGTCCCGGCCACGTTGATCGCCGAGACGCGGTAGAAGCGCTGGCTGCCCGGCAACAGTCCGGTGTGTGCGTACGAGGTGGCCGTGGTCCTGGTGTTGGCCACCAGGTTGATCCAGTCCTGCCCGGTCTCCGACACTTCAATGCGGTAGCCGCTGACCGGTGCGCCGCCGTCGTAGGCGGGCGCGGTCCACGCCAGGTCGATCTGCGTCGGCGAGGTCGCGGCCGCCGTCAGGCCCGTCGGCGGGTCGGGTACTGTGGCGTCGGTCGTGGCGCTGGCAACGCTCGATGCACGGCCCACTCCGACCCGGTTGATCGCCGAGACCCGGTAGTGGCGTGTGCTCGCCGGTGCCAGACCCGTGTGCGAGTACGTGGTCGCGGACGAGCGCGTGTCGGCGACCAGCGTCTGCCAGGTGCCACCGGCGTTCTCGGAGACTTCGATCCGGTAGCCCGTGACCTGAGCCCCGCCGTCCGAAGCCGGGGGGCGCCAGGAGACGTCGATCGCCGATGACCCGTCCGCCTCGGCCGTCAGGTTCCGGGGCGCGCCCGGAATGGTCGCCTCGGTCGTCGCCCGCGCGACGTTCGAGGCCGTGCCGACGCCCGCCGAGTTGATCGCCGAGACGCGGTAGTGCCGGGTCGTCGCCGGTTGCAGGCCCCGGTGCGAGTAGTACCCCACCGTCGAGTTCGTATTGGTGCGGATGATCCGCCATGTCCTTCCACCGTCGCTCGACGCCTCGATCCGGTAGCCGAGGATCCGGGCACCGCCCGTGTTCCCCGGCGGGCGCCACGCCAGATCGATCCGCGACGTTCCCACCGCCCGAGCCACCAGGCCGGCCGGTGCCGAGGGCACGTCGGCCTGCGTGGCGGAGCCCGCCTCCAGCGACCACGGGCCCACGCCCACCGAGTTGATCGCCGCCACCTGATAGCGGTACGCGGTCGCCGGCTGCAGGCCCGTGTGCGTGAAGGTCGTCGCCGTCGAACCCGTGTTCTGGCGGACTGTGATCCACCGGCTGTCCTGGGGCCCCCGGACCCGGATCGAGTAGCCGGTGACCCGGGCCCCGTTGTCCTCCGAGGGAACATCCCACGCAAGCCGGATGCTTCTCGGCCCGTCCGCCCTCGCGCGAAGGCTGCGCGGCGCATCGGGCGCACCGGCGTTGGTCCGGCCGGTCGCCACGTTCGAGAACCTTCCGGCGCCCTCGGCGTTGATCGCCGCGACCCTGTAGTACCGGGTCGTCGCCGGCGCGAGGCCCCCGTGCGTGTAGCTCGTGCCCGTCGTGCCCGTGTTGGCCACGAGCACGGTCCAGCTGACGCTGTTGGGCGACACCTCGATCCGGTAGCCCGTAACCGGCCGCCCGCCGTCCGTCGACGGCCGCGTCCAGGTCAGCAGAAGCTGCGTTCTGCCCCCCAGGCCGCTCGGCGCCGCCCCCAGGCCCGTGGGTGCGCCCGGGGCCGTCGCACCGGTCGTCGCGTTCGCCACGCTCGACCAGTCTCCCCTGCCCACGCGGTTGATCGCCGCTACCCGGTAGTAGCGCCTGGTGCCGGGGTTGAGACCCGTGTGCGTGTAGTCGGTGGCTCTCGAATCCGTGTCGGCCTCCAGCACCGTCCACCGGCCCGTGCCGGTCGGCGACACCTCGATCCGGTAGCCCGTGATCGTGCTTGCGGCCGAAGAAGGCGCGGTCCAGTCCAGCTCGATGCTCGATGTTCCCCTCGCCCTCGCCGTCAGGCGTGTCGGCCGTCCCGGCACCCGGTTCGTCGTGGCGTCCGCCACATTCGACCACCCGCCCGCTCCATGCCGGTTGATCGCCGCAACCCGGTAGTGGCGCGTCGTGCCGGGCGACAGGCCCGTGTCCCGGTAGCTGGTTCTCGTGTCGTCCGTGTCGTCCTCCAGCGTTCGCCACGTACCGCCCGCGTCCGTCGAATACTCGATCCTGTACCCCGTGACGTCGTCGTCCCCCGGATCGGTCGGTGCCCGCCAGTCGAGTTCGATCACCGACGCCCCGTCCGCGCTCGCCGTCAGGCTCCGCGGCGGACCCGGTGTGCCGGCGGCCTGTTCGGTGATGTTGTCCACCCGCTCGCGGCGAAACTCCTCGGCCAGGTTGCCGGCTTCGTCCTGGAGCGGCGCCACCCCGTGTTCGTAGGTCACGCGAACGACGTCGTCCGGGCGGACGGGCGACTCCAGCGTCAGGATCACTTCGTCGCGTTCCACCTCGACATCCTCCACCTCCACATCATCTCCGTCAGCCTCCACGTCGAAGTCCGCCGGGCTGGGGACGGATGAACGTCTCTCGTCCAGATCCTCATGATAGACAATCACGAGTTCGTCCCCGTCGACCGTCGCATCTTCGAACTCCGGCCGCCGGTTGTCGATCCTGAAGCGCTTCTCCTGCTCCGCGTTCGCCTCACCATCCCCGTCTTCCACCGCGCGCGCCCGGATCGTGATGGTCACGTACCCCTCGATCTCGTCCGGCTCGATGGTGAGCGTGTATTCGTCGTCCCTGCCGGTCAGATCCGTTGCTTCTCCGTCGTCGACATCAATGTCGTTGAGTCTGAAACCCTCCACGTCCTCCGACCATGTGATGCGGACATCGAACTCCTCGTAGGCGTCCCCCGTCTGCCTCAGCTCCCATCGGTCCACCGAAGGTGCCACCGCGCCGACCGGAGAAACCGACCACCGGATGCGCGGCGCGGACTCCTCCGCTTCACCGCCAGGGACAAATCCCTGCTGGGCTCCGGCGCTGCCGGAATGAACTGCGCCGCAAAACGCCGCTGCGGCGGCCGGAATCAAACGGAGCAACCTGCGGTGGATCGGAATCATCTGTCTTTGCCCTTTGGGTAGGTAAATCGATACAGAAACTTGCCCCCGCCCGGCGAACCGGGCGGGGGCAAACCCGCTTCTCGCGGCTTGGCAAGTTCGGCCAAGGGCCTTACCTGCCGTGCGCCGCCGTTAGAGGATCAGCTTGTCGGGGCCGCCGGAATTACCAACTCAGCGGTGTCGCCATCCGGACCTGTCGGACCAGTGGAAGTGGCCCTGGCCCGAACCTGGTATTGGTGGGTCCTGTTCACGTCTTGGGACGCTACCGTGCCCACTTGCTTACCCGCGTCATCCCCGCTCCCATCAGTCGGGGTAATGTCAGTCCAGGCACCCCAACTTGGTGCGCCCGAAAGCTTCGTGCGGTACTGGTACACGACCGTCGTCGCATCCGTATCCGTCCCATCCTCGGACCCGAAGCTAGTCGGGGCGGTCCACGTCAACGTGACATCCTTGGTGGTCTCACCAACAGCCACTGTGTCCGCGCTGGCAGCAAGCCCGGTCACGGCACTTGGCGCCTCGTCGTCGTCCTCGATCATGAGCGTGACGTCGGCCGGTTGCAAGAGCCCCGCCTCGGGAGTCGCTTCACCGCTGATCGTCACCGAATGGTCCATCTCATTCTCGTCGTCAACGGCGGTGATCGTGATCGTATCGGTGCTCGCCGTTGCGCCCGCGGCGACAGTTATGCTCGCGGTAGCAGTGTCACCGGTTCCAGCGGTCAAATCGGCCCCAGAGGGGTTGAAACCGGTACCTACAAGCGTTATCGCCACCGTGAGTTCGGCTTCGGCTGCCCTGTCAAGCGTCACCGACAAGCGGCTCGCGTTCTCAACGTCGTCGGTCGTTGCGGCGTCATCCGCCTCGTCGATCGAAGTCTTCGAGAGCATCATGGACACCCGCACCGGCTCGTCGTCTTCGGTGATCGTCAGCATGACATCGTCCGGAGCCGCGACGCCGTCGCCGCTCACCGTGCCGGACACCGTGACTTCCGTGTCGCCCGTGTAATCGTTGTCAGGGACCGCGGTGATCGTGACCGCATCGCCAAGGGACGAGCTGCTGCTCGACGTGGCGCCCGCTGCGAAATACAGCTCGGTGTTGTCACTGACGGTGAAGCTGTGGCCGTCGGCGACCGCAGGCGCGGATACCGTCACGTTGAAGGGAGCGTCCGCCGCCCGGTTGAGCGTTGCGGTGATCGCGCTCTCGCCTCTGTTCTCGCGGATGGGGTTGGTACCCAGAACCAGCGTGACCTTCCTATCCGGAAGCGTAACAGGATCCAGGCGCGTCACCGTCACCGTGTAGTCCATCGTCGCTGCGCTGGGGGCGGTGACCGTCACCGTGGTTGCGTTGGCGCCCACACTGAGGTCGACCTGGTGCCCGGCCATCGTGGCGTCGGCGTCGGTGCCGCTGTAGGTCACCGTGGCGCTCGAATTCGCGGCCGTCGCCACGATCGTCGCCTGCTCGACGGTATTGGCCACTTCCGTGGCGTAGTTGCCGTCGTCGCCGGCGGCGACTGTGGCGCCATTCACCGTGACCGAACTCAGGCCCACATCGGACACGGTCCCCGTGAAGGTACCGATGTCGTGCAGCTCGTCGTCATCGACCCTGACCCGGAGGTTATCGTCGTCTTCCGTATTCCCGAAGGTGTAGCCATCCGCCATGGCCATGACGTTGTACGTCTCGTCGCCGTCGACCCAGATGGTGAAGCGACCGTTGTCGTTGGTCTCGTCGCTGGGTGCGTAGACGGGATCTCTGTCCAGGGCCGTGGCAGTGACGGTTACGCCGCCCATGTTGTCGCCGTCGGCGTCCTCGACGGATCCGCGAATCCTGCTCTGGCGGAGCGCCTCGAAGTCCACGCCGTCTTCCGAGTCGCCGGCTTCGAGCGTTTCTTGCTCGGTGGTGTTGTCGAAGTAATACCGGTTCTTGCTCGGCGTGATGGTGTAGTCTTCGTCGTCGTCCGTGACCTTGACCTGCATCTCGTAGGTTCCGTCGTCACCGGTCCTCCGGCAGTTCACCGCGTCGACCGTGCAATACGCGCCAATCGCGCTGATCCACTGCCGGTTGTTCAGAACGTCCTCGCCGGCCTCGTTGACCACCGTGAGGTCGACGCCGGCGACGGGGTCGCCGTCCTTGTCCGTGACCGTGCCCGTGATCGTCGCCACGAGTTGCGATCCCTCGAGCACGACGTCGAGCTGCTGCGGATCGTTGTCCTGGAAGTCGATGCCGTTCTTGGCACCGTCGGCGTCTGCGATCTGATACCTGCTACTTGATCTCGCGTGATTCGGGTCGTCTCTCAGCGTGTCGTATCCGGTCTTGGAGAACGAAATGTACAGCTTGGAGCCGGCGGTCCTCGATGCTCTGGACGTCATGCGGCTGAAGTCCGGCGCGATGTAGCGACCGTCGATATCGGTCATCACCGTTACGCCGTTGACCGTCACCTCGACATCTTCGATGGGGTCTCCCGAATCGTCATTGACGAAGCCATAGAGCGTACTCGTGGTGGGCCGCACCTCGAAGTAGACGCCTTCACTGTCGTCGCCGGGGCGGAAGGGACCGTCTGCACCGGTCCGGTCAGTGACGTCCATCACGTCATCGGCCTTGAGCCGGTACTCTTTGCCGATCCGGGCGTCACCGTTGAGGTACGCCGCCCATTTGCTGGTCAGGGAAAAGCCGTAGACGCCCTCGGCCATGCGGCCGAAGTACAGATCCTGCCGCTCGTCGACTTCGTCGTCCCAGGCGCTGGAGCTCGAGCCCTCGCCCGCCGACCTGACGGCACTCTTCAGTGTCGTGATCGATTCCGCCTCGCCCGCCATGTTCTTGCCGGCGGTGGGGGTGAGGCCGAGTTCGACCCCGGTCACATTGATGTCCCTCTCGGCCTTGAAGCCTTCGTCGTTGTCCGTCTCGACGATCCTCTTCTTCACATGCGCGGCCACCGTGTGCGTGTGCACGAAGCCGAACGAGCCGCACTCGCCGTGGTCCTGGCCCGTCGGGTCTCTCGTCCTTCCCGGGCAGAGCCGGACCGTGTGACTGAAGCCGCCTTCAGGACCGAAGGCACCGCCCTCGACCCCATTGTCCTCCAGGTTCTCATACGCTGCCAGATTGTCGGCAGGTACGATCTCGACATGACCGATTTCGTCTGCCAGCACGAAGAGGTTCAGGTCGGCCGGGAGGTTCTTGAAGGTGTAGACGCCCTTGTCGACCCACACCGTTCGGTCGGAACCGCTGGTGTCCCACCGCCACACGTCCGGATCGATGGTGTTCCGCCGGTTGCTCGGCGTTTCATGGCGGAGCTGGAGTTCCACGCCGGTGACGCACACATTGTCGTCATCTCTGGCGCTGCAGGTGGTCGACGCGTCTCCGGTGCCGATATTGCCGGTGAAGCCGGGAACCTGGTCGACCTCGTGATACACCGACACCATCAGCGTCTGCGTCGTGTATTTCCCCTCGAGCGCGCCTTCCATCGTGCCCATCAGCGAAAGTCCGGTGTGCATGTACTCGAACGAAGTCGCTTCGAACATCTCGCCGCCGTCCAGATCATCGTCCTGTTCGGCGTTGACCGAGAAGGTGAACGCCTTGGGCAGCATCGGCAGAACGGCCTCGGGCAACTCCATCTTGAACGACGCCATACCGTCGTCGTCCAGCGTGTCCGCTTCCATGACATCGCCGTGCCCAATGCTGATCGCCCAGCCGGCCAGCGGTTCACCGCCGCCGTACTCGGTCATGACCGTTGCGCCGCTGACGCTGACGTCGACCATCAGGTTGAGAACGTCGTTTTCGTTCGCACCCTGGGTGTACGTCTTCTGCGGATCCCACGTCACGGCCGTCAGGCCGTCGCCCACGTGGTAGCCCTCCGCGGCGACGCCCGCGTACACCATGTTGCCGCTGGTGCCGGCACGCGGGACCCGGATCGACGCTACGGCGTGCATGGTCTCTTCGTTGACCATGGTCATGCCGTCGCCGATCTTGGTCTCGCCCATCGCGTCCGAGTAAACCGAGACCATGGCGCCGGGAAGCGGCATGCCGCGCGTCTCTCCGGCCTTCAGCGTGACGCCGAAGTGGACCGTCGTGTGCGTGATGTCGACCGGCAGGTTCTGCGTGTGCGCCGCGCCGACACCGAGTTCGATCGCATAGCCGGTCGCGGATCCGCCATAGGCGAAGTCGCCCATCGGCCCGGTGACCGGTACCACCAGCTGGTAGCTGCCCGCGCGCAGGCCCATGAACGAGTACGCGCCGGTCGAATCCGTCGCGCTCGGCATCTGGTCGTTGACGCCGGGACCCACCAGCACCACCGGAACACCGGCGTGCGGGAGCGGATCCTCGCCTTCGTCGTACATGTCGTTCTTCATCAACTCGTCGATGAACAGCATGCCGGACACGCTCGCCGTCCTCGCATGCGCGCCCTCGAAGTTCACGATCCCCACTTCGTCGTCGGCGACCGTCACGTCCATGCTCATTGACTCGAACACGTACGCGTCGCTCTCGACCGCGATCGAGACCGTGTAGGTGCCCGCCGCCAGACCGGAGAACGCGTACGTGCCGCCCGCGTCGGTCGCGGTCGTCATGTCTTCGGCATCCGCCATGGACAGCGTCACCGTGATGCCCTCGAGGCCCATGCCCTCGACGCTCACCCGGCCGCTGATGCCCGACGTGCGGAGAAGCACGCCCTCGAAGGGAACGTTCGCCGTCTCGCCGAGCGCGACCGTCACGTTCTGCGACGTGACCTCGAACTCGTAGTCGTCGGTGTTGTAGCCCGAAATGCCGACCGCGTAGTCGCCGGCCCGCAGCTTCGCGAAGCTGTACTGGCCGCTGGCGTCGGTCGTGGTCGTCTCGCTGACGCCGTCCGGGCCGCCGCTCAGGCTGACGTTGACGCCCTCGAGGCCCGCGCCCTCCACGCTCACCCGGCCCTGAATGCCGGCCGTGCGGAGGTACGTGCCGTCGAAGCTGACGATCTTGCTCTCGCCCACGCCGACCGTTACGGCCGAAGCGGTGTTCGAGAATCCGACCTCGTCGTTGTCGAAGCCCGAGATCTCGACCGAGTAGCTGCCCATCCGGAGGCCGGTGAAGGCGTACTGGCCGCTGTCGTCGGTGGTCGCCGTCGCGCTGGATACGCCGGTGAGCGTAACCGTGACGCCGGGCAGGCCCATGTTCTCGACCGTGACCGACCCCATCACGCTGGCGGTACGGATGTACGCGCCCGTGAAGTTGAGCGTGACGCTCTGGCCGGCCGACGAGATCGTCGCCGCGGCCGAGGTTGCGTCGAACGTGGCGTCCGACGGGAATCCACTGATGGTGACGGTGTAGGCTCCCCCCTCGACATTGTCGAAGCGGTAGCTACCGCCACCAGCGGTGGTGGTGGAGTTGCCGTTGCTCAGGTTGACGGATACTCCGTCAACCCCGGTTCCCTCGATCGATACCGTACCGCTGATCGAGCCGACCGGCGGAGGAACTGTGCCCTCATCACAGGCGGCGAGAGGGATCCCGAGCAACGCAACTGCCGCGAGTAGCTTGGTGAATCTACTCATAATGTTGCATTTCTCCTTGCGGATGTGATGGCCAGCGCCCATCTGGCGCCAGCCGGGGGAAAGCTCATGTATGTCCAAAACGCCCTCCACGCGGGAAAGCGGTGATCCGGTAAACGGCCTTCGTACCGCAAGAGCCGTGCCAACCGGGGCCAAACGCCCTTCACGGCCCTGACAGGCGAGGAATAGCGCGTCCGTGAAGGCCCAGGACCTCTCATGGCGGTCAGGTTTTCGTGCGACGTCCAGATTCTTGCACACCCCATTCGGCCCGCCTGCCGGGTGCCCCCCTGGAAAGGATGACAAACCGTGGGGAGAGTAAAGGGTCCCGGACGGACGGGCCGATGTGGAATGGTGGAGGGGGTGCTCCAGCGTACGCAATAGCCATGCCGACCGGGCACTGGGTGGACGGGCACTGCCCAAGCATCTTATCGTACCCCATACTCGATTCTCCGTGACAGACCGCTCAAGGCAGCGTCACTCCCCGGTCCACTCCGATTGGGTGCTGCGCTGCCTCCACGCCAAAGGTGCCGCGCCATTGGACAGCAAGCTGCGTTACGTCGGCTGGCAGTGCCGGCTGTACCCCAACCGGCTCCAGGCACATGCGCTTGCTGAGTGCCGGGAAGGGCTTCGCGAACTGTCGAACGCCCTGCTCGGTGCCTCGTACCAGAAGTACTCCGAGACCGGACGGCACATGGCCTTCAAGGCTCTCCGCGCCTTCGCGCAGGACTGGCACCACCGCCTCGATGACCGGAATCCCTTTCCCGCGAGCGCGGTCTACCAAGCGGCTGCCGACGTGCACAATGCGTTCCGCAACTGGCATCGAAAGATCAGACCGGGCCAGGGGCTGCCGAGGTTCAAGCCGGAGGGACGGGCACCGGCGATCTACCTGAGCAACGCCGGCGTCCGTTTCGATACCACCCGCGTTCGCCTTCCGAAGTTCGGCTGGATGCGCTGGCGCGGTGGCGACCTGCCCGCCCGCCGGCTTCCGGGGCCAAAGCGCCGCGCCACCCGGGGCCTGGTCTCGATTCGCCTTTGGCGCGACGCGGGGGAGCGGTGGATGCTGTCGTGCGTCTTCGAATGCGGCCCGGTGGAGTCCACCGCCCCCGCGGCGGCGGTGGGCGATGTGCGCCAGGACGGCGGCATCATCGTTGCCGCACTGGACGGCGCACCTCTCGACACAAGTCTCGTCGCGCCGGACGAGCGCATGGCCGATGAATGGCGCCGGCTCAGGCGGCTGCAGCGCCGCATGGATCGTTGCAAGGACGGCTCGAAGCGGAAGGCGCGCCTCCTGGAACGGTTCCGCACCGTCGCGAGGAGAATCAGGAACCGCGAGCGCGACCGCCACCACAAGCTCACCACGACCATGGTGCGCTCCGCCGGCGTGATCTTCGCAGAGGGGATCCGGGGCGAGGTGCTGCGCCAGCTCAAGTACAAGTCGGAATGGCACGGCCGCGAGCTACAGGTACGGCGAGGCCCGCCGGAACCGGGGCGTGAAAGCGCCTCGAACGCGCGTGGAGACCGGCGACAAGCCGCCGGTCGGTGAAACGTGAATCGTCGAACGAAGGCCGGAGTAGTTTGAGTTCGCCGAAGGCCGAAATAGACTCAAGACACCTTTTAGACCGGAGACGTAAGCTCAGGTCGGCATAAAGGCTGACGCCGCTGCTGTTTGCGGCCCCCTCACGCGCTTGGCGTACGGATTTCCGGACGGCGTTCAGTTTTTCGACCCCTGTCCGCGCTGCGATGCGTGGTTCCGATCCGCATGACTCCCCATGAGTCGCCCTGGAAAATGTGGGACGCCGGAACACCAGGAAGCGGGGCGCGGCCAAAACCAAGGTCCTTTTGCCCGCCCCGTGCCGGGCGAGAGCTATCGGTTATGCGTCGGCTTCGCCTCAGAACGGCCCGTCCACCCGGTCGAGGTACATCGCCGACTCACGCACCGGATACGGGGATACCTCGCCGGGCGGCTTCTCCTGGCAACTCAGCAGCCCGTTCAACCGATCGTACCCCCGCTCCCTGCCGAAAAAGCGGCAGAGCTCGGCCGGCGGTTCGTGTCCGTAATTCCCCGGGAAGGTGATCTCGAATTCGATTTCGACCTCCTCCAGTTCGCGACAATGAAACCCCGTGACCGTACCCTGTGCCGTGTCCACGTCTCGCAGACCCGCCCAATGGAAGAAATAGTCGGTGACGTAGCTCCCCTCCAGAACACCGTCCGCCTGGTCGTACTGCTCCTCCAGCTCAAAGCGCCACCATACGGCACTGCCGCGGAATGGAGCCTCGCGACCCTCCCAGGTGCCGTCGATCGGAAGCAAGGGCGGCGTCATCGACTCGCCGCCGAACCATCCGCCGCCGGAACCGAAGCAGTCATCACCCCGGTCACAGGCTCCCAGCACCACGGCCAACAGCAGGGCAGCCCCTCGCGCGACCGCCATATCGAGCCTCCCGTTTTCGCTCTTCTGCGGCTCCGGGGACAACGCCGGAGCAGGTCAAGACAACAATAGGGCGGGGCGGGACCAAGAACAAAGACCCCGCCCCGCCCCCGCGCTGGGCGAGTTTGCCCGGGCTCAGGTCGGGAAGGGCGGTGGCTGCAACAGATTCGAGGTGTCGATCTTCACCTCGTGGCCGCACACCGAACCGGTGAAGTAGCCGGAGCCGTGCGAGTCGGGATCCGGCACCACGCTGGCCCACGCGTCGAGCGTGCCGTAGATCGGACAACTGCCCGTGCGCAGATGCAACTGCCAACTGAGGTCGCCGGTGATCGTGCCCGTGATGTGGACGACCTCCCGGAATCCCACCCTATCGGCCTCGAGGTGCATTTCGGTACGAAGCCCCGGATCGCCGTCCACGATGAACAGGTTGCCCTGGGTCCTCATCTGGCATCTGGTCGGAATGATCGTGAAGGCCGCGTCCATTTCGGCGGACCCGCCGTCCGCCTGAAACTCTTCGATGGTCTCGATCACTTCCACCTGGCCGCCCTTCGGGCAGTCGACCAGGACGCTGCCGGGATGAAGGGCGTTGGCGTCGGCGAACGACAGCCTGGTGATCCCCCGGAAGAGCGCCACGGACTCCTCTGCCGTGAGCCCTTCAACGGGATCGGGTGGCGGGGGGTCCGCCGGCGCCACGGGAGTGTCGTCGCAGGCCGCCGTGAGTGCGAGCATGAGGACAATTGCGGGCATCGTGCGTGCTGACATCGTTCTTGCCTCCTTCTGGCACCGGGCCGATTCCGTTGGTCCGTCGGCCCGTTTCGCTGGCCGAACCGGAGCGTCCGATCCGGCATGCCATCAGTATCGCCAGCGCACCCCACCGCTCCATAGAGGGCAAACCCTGCAATTCACGAGGGAAATCAACCCCAAGCCGTGGGGGGATTCTCCCTTCGCCATCAGATTCTACTGTCGTGAATCCTCTCGCGGCGGCGCCAAATCTCTACCTCTCGCATCCAATCCCGCCTCCCTCAAGTGATGGACGGTCAGATGCCGGTTCCCTTCCTCGCGCGCGTTCCGGCAGGCTCGGCGGAATCTCTTCCTAAAA
Organism: Gemmatimonadota bacterium; assembly: GCA_022823145.1. Lineage (GTDB taxonomy): Bacteria > Gemmatimonadota > Gemmatimonadetes > Longimicrobiales > Gaopeijiaceae > Bin94. Next base: position 441 of record JAJDXS010000064.1, on the reverse strand, counting down.
GATCGCTTCCCCTCCTTCGACCTCGTCATTCTCTTCGCCTTTTTGGGTGCGAAATGGAGTTGCCCCGCTATGACGGACACTTTTCCATTGGTGGCAACCAAGGAGGTGAGTCATGGCGGGAAGCAGGAAGGGGCGGTATCCGTCGGAGTACAAGGAGCGGATCGTCGAGCTGGTGAGAGCTGGGCGTAGCCCGGGGTCGCTGGCGCGCGAGTTCGAGCCGTCGGAACAGACGATCCGGAACTGGGTGAAGCAGGCGGACCTCGACGAGGGCCGGCGGAGCGACGGACTGACGACGGAGGCCCGCAAGGAGATGCGGGAGTTGAAGCGGGAAGTCAAGCGGCTCAGGATGGAGCGGGACATCTTAAAAAAAGCAGCGGCCTGGTTCGCGAGGGAGAGCGGATCGATCCCTGGCGGGGGTATGCGTTCATGAAGGCGTACCGG
>JAJDXS010000044.1 GCA_022823145.1 Gemmatimonadota bacterium | reverse complement strand
CCGGTGCTACCCGCGCCGACGGTTGCCTCGAAGTGCGCGGGCCGGTCGCTGGTGCGAGCTTGGTGGTACAAGGCCCAAGGGCTCGCGGATCTGGAACCGAAGCGCGGGCGGGGCTGGCACTCGCTGAGGCGCAAGTTTGCGAGCGACCTGATGGACCAGCCGCTCAAGGTCCTCTGCGAGTTGGGCGGATGGAAGACCGCCAAGACGGTGCTCGAATGCTACCAGCGAGCCGACGAGGGACAGCTTCGGAAGGCACTGGAAGCCCGCCGGAGACCACGCGGCTGAGGTTCTCCACTCGGCGGGAGTCAGACAGCGGGAATCCGATCCAGAAATCCCATAACATCAAGTGATCGCACAAGATAGAATCCTGAACGGTTCCGCCGTTACGTCAGGGTTTGGCAGAGCCGCGGAGGCTGCCGAGGGCGTCGGCGAAGGTGGATCTGACGCCGGCGCCGGGGGCGAAGTGGTGGGCAGGGGCGGTGATCGCCACGGCGGCGGTGCTGTACGTGGTTTTCTGGTAGGCAGAGCATCGGCCTCCGGAACTCCCGAGGGAACTCACGGGTAGCAGAGCAAGGGCGGTTTGTGCTGTGAGGGGCGGAATCACGACTCTGGAGGCCAAACCGTGAGAATCGGATCGTACGCAGCAGGCTGGACCCTACCGGTCCTCCTGGCAGTCTTGGGCTGCAAAGAGGACGCTACCGCGCCGGAAGTCCCGGAACCTGCGGCGATCACGATCGTCTCGGGAGACAATCAGATCCAAGGTCGCGGGCGGGATCTGCATGAGCCGGTCGTGGTGCGGGCGGTGGACGCCGCGGCGACACCCATGGCCGGGGTGACCTTGTCTTTCTTGCCCGGACCTGGAAGCGGCTCGGTGAGCGCAGGCTCAGCCGTAACCGACTCCATCGGGGAGGCCAGTGTGATCTGGAAACTGGGCGAAACGGTGGGAGCGCAGCAGCTGACGGTCATGTCCGCAGCTGGTTCCGCACAGGCAACCGTGACAGCAACCGCCCGACAGAGTGACTTTGACATCCAGATAGTGTTTGCCGCCACGCTCACCCCCGAACAGGAGGACGCCGTCCGGGCAGGCGTGGAGCGGTGGACGCAAGTGATCGTCAACGACTTGCCCGATATCTCCTTCCCCCAGGGGTACGCCCCCGACAATCACTGCTCCGGGTTGCGCGGACTGACGATTGCCCCGGGAGGTGTGGTGGATGATGTGCGGTTGACAATCGACGTCTCCGAGTCCGAGCGACGTCGCGTGTACGGCGGTCTTTGCGATTGGAGGATCGAGACACGCGAACCGTTTCTGGTCAATATCGTTTTGACCTCGAGCTTGTTGAACACCCTCGATGCCGGCGCCTTGAGTGGACTGGTGGCTCATCAGACGGGGCATCTGCTGGGGTTTGGGTGGCGGTGGAGCAGATTGCTCCGCAACCGCGTGCGCGAGTTCGGAGATGGCGCGGATACTCACTTTCCGCACGCATTGACCGTTGCCGCATTCGATGACGCCGGCGGGAGCGAGTATGACGAAGGGGGCAAGGTTCCGGTGGAGAACTACGAGTATCCGCAGCTGGCGGACTATCACTGGCGGGGAGACGTCTTTCAGGACGAGCTCATGAGCGCGTGGAATCATCGGTGGGCGAATCCCGGTTGGAAACCGACCAGCAATAACCCACCCTTGAGCGCAATCACGGTGCAGGCGATGGCTGCCCTCGGGTACGAGATCGACCTGAGCAAGGCGGATGCGTTCACGGTGCCCGTCCCAGGTGCGGCAGCGCCCGCATCTCCGCGCGATCCCCGATCCGCCTCCCGACACGCTACCTTGAAGATGAATCCAGTCGAGATCTTCGATGACTCGGGGAATCTCGTCAGCATCATCTACAAGTAGCGCCTCGCGCTGAAGGGGGCGCACCCAGGGAACTGATGCGGCTTACGCGCCGTCCAACTCGCGTCGTGCTCGTGCCGGCGATCGCCGCCGCGCTTTCCGCATGCTTCGCCCCGCCCGAACCCACCCCCTACTGGGAAGACCCCGTCGTCTTCGCCGAGAACCGGGAGCCGCCCCGCGCCTCGTTCACGCCTTTCGCGACCCGCGCCGGCGCGCTGAACGGACGGCCCGACGACTCCCCGCTGCGGCTGAGCCTGAACGGGGACTGGCGATTCCACTGGGTCCCGCGTCCCGACGAGCGGCCCAGGGACTTCTTCGAGGAGGACTTCGACGCTTCCGGGTGGGCGGTCATCCCCGTTCCAGGCAACTGGGAGTTCGAGGGCTTTGGATACCCGGTCTACCGTGACGAGTTCTACAGCTTCCCCCCCAACCCCCCCGACATCCCGGACGACGACAACCCGGTGGGATCGTATCGGCGGACGTTCGAGCTTCCGGCGGATTGGGACGGGCGCGAGATCTTCCTGCACTTCGACGGGGTCTATTCCGCGTTCTTCGTGTGGGTGAACGGGGAGCGGATCGGGTACAGCGAGGGCAGTCGGACGGGGGCGGAGTTCCGGGTCACCGACGTGGTGCGTCCGGGGACGAACATGGTCGCGGTCGAGGTCTATCGCTGGAGCGACGGGAGCTATTTGGAGAGCCAGGACTTCTGGCGCGTCAGCGGGATCGACCGGGACGTGTACCTGGTCGCGATGCCGCCGACCCATCTGCGCGACTTCTTCGCCGAGGCGACACTCGACGACGCATACGAGGGCGGGCTGCTGCGGCTGACCGTCAACGTCGCGAATCGCGGGCTGGGGACGGCGGGTGCCCACGAAGTGCGCTACGAGCTGCTGGACCCGGATGGGGAGGCGCTCTGGGACGAGCCACAGACTATTTCGCTGGACGTGCCGTTCGGGGGCGAGGCGCAGGCGGCGGGGACCATGGTGGTCGAGGATCCGCTCAAGTGGACTGCGGAGACGCCGTCGCTCTACCGGCTTGTCCTGTCGCTCGTCGGGCCTGCGGGAGAGGTCGCCGAGGTGATCGCGGCGCACGTCGGGTTCCGGCGGGTCGACATCGTCGACGGACTGCTGCAGGTGAACGGCCAGCCGATCGTCGTGCGGGGCGTCAACCGGCACGAGCACGACCCCGACCGCGCGCACGTGGTCGACGAGGCGTCTATGATCGAGGACATCCGCCTGATGAAGCAGCTCAACATCAACGCCGTCCGCGCCGCCCACTACCCGAATGTGCCGCGCTGGTACGAGCTGACCGACGAATACGGGCTGTATGTCGTGGACGAGGCCAACATCGAGTCGCACGGGATGGGGTTCGAGCCGGGCGTGACGCTGGCGGGACGGCCGGACTGGCTGGCGGCGCACATGGACCGCACCGTGCGGATGGTGGAGCGCGACAAGAACCACGCGTCGATCGTGGTGTGGTCTCTGGGCAACGAGGCGGGGGACGGGGAGAACTTCGACTCGACGGCGGCGTGGATTCGCGCGCGCGACCCAAGCCGGCCGATCCTCTACGAGCCCTCCGGCGAGCGCGACAACATCGACATCGTGGCGCCCATGTACGTGCGGCCCTACTGGCTGGAGCGATACGCGCGCTCGGGTGCCGAGAAGCCGTTCCTGCTCGTGGAATACGCGCACGCGATGGGCAACAGCGTCGGCAACCTCGCCGACTACTGGAAGGTGATCGACACCCACCCGCAGCTTCAGGGCGGGTTCATCTGGGACTGGGTGGACCAGGCGATGCGCGCGATGGACGAGCGCGGGCGCGAGTACTGGGCGTACGGTGGCGATTTCGGTCCCGCGGGCGTGCCCACGGACGGGAACTTCCTGGTGAATGGGCTGGTGTCCGCGGACCGCCAGCCGCATCCGCACGCCTGGGAGGTGAAGAAGGTGTACCAGCCGGTGCGGGTGTCGCCGGTGGACCTGACGACTGGCCGGATTGCGGTCGAGAACCGGTACGCGTTCCGCGATCTCACCGGGTTGGTGGGGCGTTGGGAGGTGCTGGCCGATGGCGAGGTGGTGGCCTCGGGTGGGCTGCCCGAGCTGGCGACGGCACCGGGCGGTGTCGACACGGTGGCGCTGGCTCTGCCGCGGATCGGGGGTTTGGTGGAGGAGGGCGTCGCGCGCGTCGCGGCTTTGCCGGGTGTGGAGTACCTGCTGGACGTCACACTGCGGAGTGGGGAGGACGCCCCGCTCGTCCCGGCGGGCCAATTGGTGGCGTCGGAACAGTTCAAGCTGCAGCAGGAGCGTCCCATCGAGGCCTCGCCCCCGGGCGCACCCCTGAGTGCCAGCGAGACGCCGACCGACGTGCTCGTGTCCGGCGGCGACTTCACGCTTCGGTTCGACCGCGCGTCGGGCATCCTCGCCGCGCTGGAACTTGGCGGCCGGGAACTGCTGCACTCCGGCCCGGCTCCCAACTTCTGGCGCGCGCCGACCGACAACGACTACGGCAACGGCTTCCCCGTGCGCTCCGGAGTGTGGCGCTTCGCCGGCCGTCCGCCCGCGCGCCACCTCGACTCCATGTCGGTCGACCGATCTCCAGCCGGTCTCCGCGTGTCGGTCACCAGCCACTTCTCCCTGCGCGCGATCGACGCGCGTTACACCCTCTTGCATGAGATCCACCGCGACGGAACCGTGGCGGTCTCGGCGCAGCTGTCGCGCGTCGACGAGGACCTCCCGGAGATGCCCCGTTTCGGCACGATCCTCACGCTCCCCGGCGACCTCGATCAGGCGGAATGGTACGGCCGCGGTCCCCACGAGAACTACTGGGACCGGCGCACGGGGACCGCCGTCGGCCGCTACACGGCTCCCGTCTCGGAGCTCGCCCACCCCTATGTGCGCCCCCAGGAGACCGGAACCCGCACCGACACGCGCTGGCTCGCGCTCACCGACGGCTCCGGGACCGGCCTCCTCGTCACCGGGCTGCCGACCGTGTCCTTCTCGGCGCTGCCCTACACCCTCGAAGACCTGGACGCGGGAGAGCGCAAGGCGCAGCGGCACTGGGCGGAACTGGTGCGCCGCGACGAGGTCACCCTTCAGGTCGACTACCGGCAGCAGGGGGTTGGCGGCGACGACTCCTGGGGCGCGGTGCCGCACCACGAATACACCCTGTGGCCCCGCGACATGAGCTTCCGCTACCTGCTGCGGCCCTTGCGGCCAGGCGACGACCCGGCGCAGGCGGCGCGTACGCCGGTCCCTGACGCCGATGCGGCGGCCGCGGTGATGGGTCGCTCTCTCGCGTTCGACCACTTCGGCGAGCGCAACCTCGTGGAGCACCTGGCGCGGGGACGGCCGGTCGAGGTCGTGCCGGCGTCGGCCTCACTGTACTCGGCGGCGGGCGATGCCGGGCTGGTGGACGGCGTGCGCGGTTCGATCGATCGGCGCGGCGGTCACTGGCAGGGCTACCAGACCGACGAGATCACCGCCGTGATCGACCTGGGCGAGGGCGCGGCGGTCAGTGCCGTGAAGGTCGGGTTCCTCCAGCATTCGGGATCGGGCGTGTACCACCCGCGCCGCGTCGAGGTGTCCGTCAGCGAGGACGGCGAGCGGTTTGGGCGGCCGGTAGTGCATGAGGTCACAGGCACGTCAGCCGCTGCCCGGAGCGATAGCGAACCACCTCCGGATGGCCGCCTCTACATTGAGGTCCCGGTTGCCGCCGAGTTGGCGCGGGCAGTGCGCGTCAGGATCGAGGCCCTCGGACGTGTCCCGCGCGACTGGCCGTCCGCAGGCGAGACGGCGTGGACCTACATCGACGAGATCATCGTTCGGTAGCGCCCCCTCAGCCTTCCAATCGGAACGACACCGTCCCCACCGGCTCCGCGTACGACAGCCAAACCTCTGTGGTGGAGCTTCGGCCATCCAGGCTGACCGTCACGCGGATCGTCGTCCCATCGGCCGGGACGCCGCAGACCCGGAAGCCGCCCAGCTCGTTGGTCGCCGTCTCGACTGTCCTGGTTTCGGCCTGCACTTGCGTTCGCAGGCGGGCAATGGTCAGCCATTCGGCCACCACGGTGGCCCCGGCGATCGCAATCTGCGAATCGGTCTCGACCACGTCTCCCAGCAGAACCCCCGTGCCGAGGACCCAATCTCCGGCGTCCCGACCGCACGCCGCAGCCATCACGGCGCTCGCCGGGGGCGCCTCGAGCCGCACGCGCGCGGTGTCCCCGGGGAAGATGTCGGCGCCGACGAGAGCGTAGCCGCGATCGAGGCCGCGCAGGGAGGGTTGCAGCAGGGCCACCTGGTAGCCGCCGGCGGGAAGGTCGCCGATTTCGAATCGCCCTTCCGAATCCAGGTCGACCTCGGTGCTCGTTCCCACGAGAGTCACGCGCCCAGGAGTGAACGGCGCGCCGCGACCGGGATCCCGAACTTCTCCAGTGATGGTGCCGGAGGCGTCGGCGTAGGCGGTGCGGCCCGTCGCCGTGCTGATGGCCCTGACCACTCCTCCTCCATCCTCTGCGATCCCGTTCACCCAACCCGCCACTCGTTGAAGACCACGGTTTCGCTGCTGGCTCAGCAGCGGCATCCGGATGTACCAGTTCGAGACGATCCAGGTGCCGTCGGGCAATCCGTGGAACTCGACGCGGCCACCGGCGTGGTCGCCCCGATATCGATTGGCAGCGCCCGGAAGGTTGAGATAGGTGTAGTCGAGCCACTGGAGCGCCCCGGTCTCGCGTGAGAGCCAGAGGACACCCTCGATGTCCGTGCGGCCGCCTGGGGTTTGGACCGGGCGGAATTCGAGGCCCACCAGATCGGGTGGCGATTCGTCGCGCGCACGAAGCTGGAAGCAGTAGTTCTCCAGGAATTCATCCGAGAGAAGTGCATGGGCGTCGGGGGCGAAATAGTGGCTTCCGGCCGAGCTCGACGTGGCCCATCCCTCCTCGAGCAGATACTCCACCGGAAGGCTCTCGATGGGACGACGGCTGTTCGTTCGGCGGGCCGTGCGCGTCTCGTTGCGGATCCTGAGCGTGCGGGAATCGAGAATGCGGGAATACCGGTCGAGATCGTATCGGTAGGTGCCGGCCGACTCGGTGAAGCGGGCCGCGTCGAGTGTCTTGCGGGCTGCGTCCCAGACCCTGTGCGTCTGCTCGCCGATGTCGGCTTCCAACTCACACCGCCTGTCGCCGGACGCCTCGATTCCCTCCAGCGCGATCGGCCTGTGTTCCAGCGAAATCCTCACCGAGACCGTGTCCGAGGGCGCGACCGTGAATCCCTGGACCGTCCGCGTCGCCATTCCGAGGCGTTCGGCGAGCAGGGAATAGGTGCCGGGCGTGGCCAGGATGAAGCGGAACTCACCGTCGGGCCCCACCATGAAGCGCTGCATGACACGATCGTCGCTGTCGATGAGCGACAGGAGCACGGCGGGAACCGGCTGCTGACTTGCGACCTCCACCACGACACCGCGGAGGATCTGGGCCTGGGCGCTGGTGGCTCCCATGGGCGCGACCGTCATGGCAAACGCGGCGGCGAGCACGGTGCGCTTTCCGATCATCGCGGTTCCTCTCGCGTTGCGGGTATGCGGCGTCCCCAACATGATACCATGCGGACCGCCCGGACAAATCCCTACCCCGAGGAGCACGATGATGGTCCGCGCCAAGTGGTGGATGAGCGGAAATGGAACCAACGATTCATAGTTTAGCTCGTGAGTCATACTACTTATGAACGCGGTTCATTTCTCTCACCGATGGTCTCGTCCCAGCGAGCGAGCCGATAGTCGCCGGCCGCGCCATGATTCACTATTATGATCATGATTCATAACGGTTATGGATCATGATCATTTCTGTCAATTCAGGTCGTATCAGACGCATACCGTCCACAACGGACCCAACTGAAGATCTCGAACGCCGACCCAAATGACACCGGATTTCGTCAAGAAGCTGATCGATGCAGGCGAATCGCTCGACGTGGAATTCAAGTCCGAGTCCCGCAACAAGCTGTCGGATCGCGACCTCATTGACACGGTCGTCTGCTTGGCCAACCGAACTGATACCAGCCCGGGTTGGCTTCTGGTCGGCGTGGAGGACGACGGTAGCGTTACCGGTGCTCAGCCACGCACGCAATCTGGCGAGATCGATCCCGCCATGATTCGAAGTTTGATCGCCAATCGAACCCGGCCATCTCAGACCGTTCGCGCCGATGTCTGTTCCTTCAAGGACGGTGACGTCTTGATCATCGAGGTTCCTGCTTCACGCCAACCAGTTGGAACCACAGACGGCCGGTATCTTCGCCGTGCGATGGGGGGCGATAGCAGACCCGCTTGCGTACCGCTTCATTTCCACGAAGTGCACTCACGCCAAGCTGATCTTGGTCTTCTGGACTATACGACATTGCCTGTACCGGACATCGGTTGGGATGCTCTGGATCCAAGGGAATTCGTGCGCTTCCGCGGTGTGATCAAAGACAATCCAGGCCGTGGCGATCCCGTCCTTTTGGAGCTGAGTGACCTTGATTTGGCCAAGGCCCTGGGAGCAGTTCAAACGGATGGCGACGAAATCACTGTGCGAATACTGGGGCTACTGCTATTCGGCCAGCAGCAGGAACTCGCGTCTGCCATTCCCGGCCATGAGGTCGCCTTCCAACGCTTGTCCGGCGAACAAGTCAGGGTCAACGACTTCTTCCGGTGGCCTCTGCTGAAGGTGATGGATGAAATGGAAGCCCGTTTTCGAGCCACCAACCAGGAGGAGGAGTTCTTCGTCGGGATGGTGCGGATAGGAGTCCCGGACTACCCGCAGAGAGCCTATCGGGAAGGGGTTGCCAATGCACTGATCCATCGCGACTACGCGCGTCTGGGCGCCGTGCACGTTCAGTGGCACGACGAGCGGCTACAGATTTCGAATCCCGGCGGCCTACCCGAAGGCGTCCGGCTCGACAACCTGCTCGTTACTGATCCCCGACCTCGCAATCCACTTCTGGCAGATGCCTTCAAGCGGGCCGGTATCGTCGAACGTACCGCCCGAGGTATCGACACGATCTTCTATGAACAGCTTCGTGGAGGCCGACCAGCACCATCGTATGAGCGAAGCACCGCGATCAGCGTCACGCTGGCGCTGCCGGGTGGCAAATCCAACCTCGGTTTTGTTCGATTGCTGGTAGAGGAGGGACGCCAGAATGGCCCTCTCAGCCTCCAGGACCTGCTTCTCCTCAACCATCTGTGGCTGGAGCGCCGGACCACCAACGCCGACGCTTCGGCCGTCATTCAACACCGCCCGGCCGAGACCCGCCGCCATTTGCTGCGCCTTGTTGAGACGGGACTCGTGGAAACCCGTGGCAGAGGGAAAGGGCAGTCATACCTGCTCTCTTCCGCAACCTATCGACGGCTGGGATTGGAATCGCAATACGTCCGCCAAAGGGGGTTTGAACCGCTACAGCAGGAACAGTTGGTGCTCCAGTATGTTGAGGCTCATGGCCGAATCGCACGACGAGAAGTGGCAGAACTCTGCAAGATCGGCCCTGCCCAGGCTACTCGCCTGCTGAGACGGTTGGTGGAAAAGGGCGAATTGGCGATGCATGGTAAGAAGAGAGGTACCTGGTACGGGCTGAACGAGGAGCTACAGTGATGCGAACTACCAAAGCCGCGCTTGTTGTTGCTGTGAGCATGGTTGCTTGCGGTCCTCCCGCAACTGACGAGACGGGGAACACCGCGGTCCCGTCGGCTGCAGGGAGCGGCTCTCCTGCCCTGCAGTCCGACCACATGCCCACCGACGCCGAGCGCGAAGCGATTCTGGCTGCCGTGCAGGGCATCTTCGACGCGCTGGCCACGGGTGATGGGGAGATCCTCCGCGAGATCATGCACCCGGATGTGCTGATGCACTCGGTGGAGAGGGCGGCCGATGGCACGCGGTCCAGTTCCACATCCACACGCAACCAGCTGATCGCGCGGCTGGAGGGAAGTGCGGAAGTCCTCACCGAGCGGATGTGGGATGCGGAGGTGCGGGTCAGCGGCGATCTGGCAATGGTGTGGACGCCGTATGACTTCTACGTGGGGGACGAGTTGAGCCACTGCGGGGCGGACGCGTTGCTGTTGACGCGTAACGCGGACGAGTCGTGGACGATCATCGCGCTGTCGTGGACGAGGCTGCAGCCGCCGGTGTGTGAGCTGCATCCGGATGGGCCGCCGGGATAAGGGGAGCTTGTCCGCCAGATCGCCCCCGATTCTGCGGACAAACGAATCAACTCGGACTGCTCGGCTGCTGCGGTTGCAATGAGACCAGCCGAGTCACACGAACGACAGGTACACCAAACTCGTCCGCCTCGATATAGGCCATCAGTCCGTCTGGTCCAAAGGCGCTGGGGATCCTGACTCCGTCAGCGGGCAGCGTCCCGACGTAGCCCCCGTCCGGGGTCACGATGTCGATTGGTCCGGGCTCGACACCATCCGCACCGGTTCGTGCAACCCAGATCCGATCGTCCCAGTCCACGGCCATGTTGGCGATGACCGGGACCTCGTCCGCGAACCGCAGATTGTCCACGCTCTCCCGCTCGATACGGAAGATGCCCACGCTGCTCGGTACTTCGCGAGCACGATAGCGGTCCCGCGCGGCTTCCTTCATCGCTTCGGTGACCGCGAGGGGCGCGATTGGGCGCTCGACCGCGGCAACCACGCTGCCGTCACGCGCGACCAGCTTCACCCTGTAGCCGATCGAGTCAACCACCGCGAGGCGGCCGTCCGAGATCACGTCGAAGTGAAGACGCGGCTCGAAGGCCCGGCCTGCGGACATCCTGGAAACGCCATCGGAGGAAGATCGCCGGGCATTCCTCCTCTCATCTTCCGGATCGGGCAGTTCCCAGGCGGTGTACAGGACTTCCGGCTGGCCGTGCTCGATGGGGAAGATTTCGATGGGTCGGCCGGGGGGATCCGGTTGCTCCAGGCCTTCGCGATACCTTTCGACATCGAACCGGAAGACGGTCGAGACAAGGCTGCCGTCTGGCAATGCCTTTGTGTTGAAGAGCGCGAAGAAGGTATGGAACGGCATCCTGCGGAGGTGTTCGCCTCCGGGTGCGAAAACCTCGATGGACGCCGCGCCGGAGACCACGTATCCGCCATCGCGAAGGACATTCAGCCCCAGCGGAGACTGTAGCTCACCGGGCCCCTCGCCCGGGCCTCCTACGAAGCGCACGAAAGTCCCGTCCGGATCCAACACCACGATTCGGTCTTCCTGAGTGTCGAGAATATGGGCGTTGCCCCCTCCGTCGAAGGCAACGTCCGCGATCAGACCGAAGCTGTTCCAGTCCTCGCCCAGGTAGTCTCCGACGGTATAGAGATTCTCGGTCAGTGGCGTCAGCATGATGTCCGGGCCTTCAAGAGTTCCCGGAAGTCCTTCAGCATCAGACCCACCCGTCGTGTCACCGCAAGCAAGAGCGCCTGCCAGCGCACTGGTCATCAGAATCCGGAATCTCATCCGCGAGAATCCCTTCCTGGTGAATGGCGTTGGAGCATCCGTTCACAAACTAATTCTTTCGTTTGCCGGTGTCATCTCGGTAGGAGCGCCTCTGGTCCACCTCCCGACCGGCCGGTACATTCGCTTCACTCCTCAGAACGCCTGTCAGCCCCGGAGGGTCCATGGACCGCCCATCCTCCCTCACTCGCCGACGTTTTGTGCAAGCGAGCGGCGCCGCCGTGGGCGTCACGGCAGCATCCGCGTGTGCCACGACGCGTTCGGCAGGCACCGGCGACCGCGCCATTCCCGCCGGCGCCACAACCGCCCGCACCTACACCCCCGATCGCTTCGACCCGTGGATCGAACTCGACCGCGCGGCCTGGGCCCACAACGTCCGCGAGGCCGCGCGGCTGGCTGGCGGACGCCCGATCCTCGCCGTCGTGAAGAACAACGCGTACGGGCTGGGCGACCGCGCGGTCGGGCCGCTCCTCGCCGGAATGTCCGAGGTGGGCGGCCTCGCCGCCGTGCGCGTCGAGGAAGCGCTGGCCATGCGGGAAGAGGGCGTCACCAAGCCGATCGTGGTCATGGCCGAGGGGTCCGAGGACGAGATCGAGGAGATGGCGAGGCAGGACGTGCTGCCGTCCGTGTGGCTGGATGACGCGCCAGCGCGCCTGCGCAACGTCTCCAGGCGGCTGGGCCGGCCCGTTCCCGTCCACCTCTTCATCGACACGGGGATGAACCGGGAGGGCATGCCCTACACGCGCGCCGGTCACTGGATCGAGGAACTCGTTCAGAGCGAATACGCCGACGTGAACGGGACCTACACCATGTTCACTCACGACCTGGATTTCGACCGGGAGCAGCACGCCCGCTTCGAGGAACTCCTGGGCTGGGCACGCAGCAGGAACCTCCCGCTCGGCACTCTCCACGCCGCGCCCACCTTCGAACTTTTCCACCTGCCCGAAGCGCACTACGACATGGTGCGGCCGGGCAACGCCCTGTTCGGCAACCCTCCCGGGGACGAAAAGGCCAGCGGCATGGGCGACTTCAAGCCCGTGTTCAGCGTGAAGACGCGGGTAGTACGCGTCGAACACCTCGAGCCGGGCGACAGCGCGGGATTCAACCGCACCTTCATGCCCGAACGAGCGACCTGGGTGGCGCTCCTGCCGGTCGGCCGCACGGACGGCTATCCCTCCCAGGCCAACGGCACCTGCGAGGTACTGATCAACGGTCGGCTGTACCCGGTTGCGGGCGGGGTCAACTCCGCGCACGCGATCCTCGACATTGGTCCGGAAAAGACGGTCGAGGTCGGCGATGTCGCCACCCTCATCGGATCCGATCATCCGGCCGTGCTGCCGCACACCGTCGCCGAACGCACCGAGCTGGGGTTCCTGCGCATCATTCAGGGCATGAATCCGCGCCTTCCGAGACGCGTGGTGTAACGAGGCCGGGGCGCAATGAGCCCGCCCGGCACACCCGCTCAGCACGCTGTCGGCCTGCTCGGCCTGGGCATTCATCTGCCCGAGCGCGTCATGACGAACGACGAATGGGCGGAGCGCATCGACACCTCCGACGAGTGGATCGTGTCCCGCACCGGCATTCGTACACGGCGAATTGCAGGTGAGGAAGAAAGCACGGCCGATCTGGCGCTGGCCGCGGCCCGCGCAGCTCTTGCAGACGGCGCCTTCGAGCCTGCGGATATCGACGAGATCGTGCTGGCGACCGATACGCCCGAGGTCTTCATCCCCGACACTTCCCCGTACGTGCAGGACCGTCTCGGCGTCGGCCACATCCCGTGCTACGACCTGGCCGGCAGCGGCTGCGCCGGATTCGTGCTGGCGCTGGACATCGCGCGCTCGCGGGCCATCTCGCACGGGCACCGGGTTCTGGTGATCGGGGTGGAACTCCTCACCCGCCTGATGAACTGGGAGGACCGCAACACTTGCGTCCTCTTCGGCGACGCGGCTGGTGCCGCGGTCGTCGGGCCGGGACCGGACGCGGTCGAGATCGTGGCCGCCACGGCGGGAACGGACGGCAGCAAGAGCGACATCCTCGGGGTCGAGGCGGGCGGCACGCGCGTGCCGATCACCGTCGAGCGGGCGCGGCAGGGTCTCCACAAGCACGTCGTCATGCAGGGTCGGGAGGTATTCCGCGAGGCCGTCAGCCGGATGAGCCAGGCGTCCCACGAAGTGCTGGAAAAGGCCGGGGTCCCCATCGACGACGTTGCGCTCGTCGTCCCCCACCAGGCCAACCTGCGCATCCTGAACGCCGTCGCCAGGCGGCTGCAAGTCCCCCAGGAGCGCGTCTTCATCAACGTCCAGAAGTACGGCAACACCGGCTCGGCGTCCGTTCCCCTGGCCCTGTGGGAAGCACGGGAACAGGGGCGGATCGAGCCCGGCGACCTGGTGCTGCTGACTGCCTTCGGCGCCGGGTTCCATTGGGCGGCGCTGCTGCTGCGGTTTTAGCGAAAAACGTTTCAGCTGGAACGTTCACGCCCTCATTGGCCGGTCATCGGTGTTCACCGGGATCCCGCGCCCACCCGGGACCCTGCGGCGCCTCGGTCCGCTCTCCCGCTTCCCAGGGGCGCTCGAAGAAGCGGTCGATCGCGCTGACCAACCGCGCGGCGTGCGCGAACTGCGTGGCGCCGTTCACTTCCTCGCCGGGGCCGGCTTCCGAGGCCAGGTCCCCCGCACGGGCCCGAGCGCGCCGCAAGCCCCACTCGGCAGCCGCACGGGCCTCGGTGGTCGCGTCCCCGTCCGCAGCGAGCGCCAACAATTCGTCGACGACAACATTCTGGACCACGCGCACCAGCGCCGCGTCCGACCCGATCGCGGACCGTTCCCACGCGTCGTCCACCAGCCACCCAACGACCTCTTCCAGGCTGGGCAGCGACGGCTCGCGCGCATGGAACGCGACGACACGGGCGGTGCGCGAGGGCGCCAGCACCCCACCGACGATCTCGCTCGCGACCGTTGTAGCCGCTCCGATCTGATCGAAGGCCGGACCCGCGCGATTCGACCACGCCGGGCCGCCGGTCACCCAGCCGAAAGACCTTGGCGCCAGAATCTCCAGCACCGACTCCGGGATCGCGAGCTGCCCGGGAGCGAGCGCCTCATTCAGCAGATCCAGCGCCCGGCGCACGCGGTCGGCGGAGACCAGCTCCGTCACCGGCAGGACGTCGCCGCGCACCCCGTAGGTATACTCCATCCCGCCGATCGTCTTGATCGCGGCCTCGTAGGTGGCGCGGTGGCTGAAGTAGACCGGGGCGAAGCGCTCCCGGAGCTTGTGCATCGGCTCGCCCGGCTCGATCGCGCGCTCGTCGAACGAATCGATCATGAAGCGCCGGACCTCGCTCACGCGCTCGAACTCGTCCAGGACATCGCTCCCGTTGATCCACCAGGTCGCGTCCGGGTACGAGTTGCCGGCGCCGGCATCCGGGTTCGTGATGAAGCGCCAGCCGCGTTCCTGGGCCTCGAGGAGCAGGCCGTCCAGGAACTCCTCCTCGCTCTCACCGGCAGGCGGCGAGGCGTAGGCGTACCGGATCGCCAGCGTGTCATACGCCCCGGGACCCGCCCGATACGCCCCGGACAGATCGAGCCGTCCGTCGCGCAGTTCGATCACGGGGGCCGGATAGTCCATCACCGACGCATGCCCGTCGCTGATCGAGATGAAGTTGTGCGCGAGCCCCAGCGTGTGCCCGATTTCGTGCGCGGAGTGCTGGCGGCGGCGCATCATCACGAACTCCTCGCCGTCGACGCCCGGCGGCGCGCCCGCGTACCAGTCGCCGTCCACCCCGGCCGCGCCCGCGAAGGTGTTGTAGTTGGCCAGCGACCGGTACGAGTCCATCCGCACGGCGGCCTTGATGATCTCTCCCGTGCGGGGATCGGCGAAGGACGGTCCGATCGAGGAGCCCGCCTGCGTTCGGTGGACCCACTGGATCACATGGTAGCGCGCATCCATGGGATCCATGTCGGCGGGCATGTCCTCGACGCGGAAGGCGTCGATGAAACCGGCCGCCTCGAAGACCTGGTTCCACCATACCCCGCCGATCTTGAATGCCGTGCGGTAGGGCTCGGGCACCGCCGGATCGAGGTAGTAGATGATCGGCTCGACAGGCTCGCTCATCGCCGCCGAGGGATCGGCCTTGACCAGTCGGTGACGGCGGGCCAGCGCCGTCTGGTAGTCGTCGTTGAAGGGCTTGCCGAAGTCGAAGTAGCCGGTGGCGAAGACCCCGATCCTGGGGTCGAAGCTCCGGGGCGTGTAGCCGTCGTCGGGGAGCATCACCAGGGAATGATGTTGCCGCAGCGTCATCGCCCGTCCGTCCGGCGCGTGCCGCTGGATCTCGCCCCCCGGCCGCTCGCTCTCGAAGGTGAGCGAAGCCTCCACCTCGGTGTTCTCCGGAAACGCCTTCGTGCGGGGCAGGAAGATGGCGCTGCGATTCGCATCGAGCCGGTAGGTGCCCTGATTCGCCGCCTGCAGCCGGGAGGCGACACCGACGACGTCGCGCAGGAAGAACGAGGTCGCGTCGACCAGCGCGCGTCCGTTCTCCTCGGCGACCAGCGCAAACCCTCCGACCGTCGAAGTCGGGAACGACTCGTCGACGGACTGCACCAGGGCCTCGGTCGGATCGGTCTCGGCGCGAAAGCCGGGGTTGTCGAGCACGAGCAGCACCTTCGGCCCGACCCGCTCGAAGTGGGCGAGGTACGCACTCTGGATGTTGCCGCGGTCGAGGCCCAGCGCGTTCGAGCCGACGCCGGTTGCCAGCGACGTCAGGTAGAGGAACTGCTCGTCCAAACGGCCGACCTCGAGGAGGAGCCGGCCCCCCGCATCGTCCCAGTAAAGGGGGAAGTAGCCGGGCTGGGCGTCCATGCCGCGCGTGTAGTCGGCGATGGTCGGAAGGCCGTCGTCGGCCTCCTGGGCGGGCACGGGTTGGGTGGTGGTGGTGATGAGGGCGGCGGGGACGAGCATGGCGGCGATCGTGGCGCGGAACATGGTGGTGCTCCCGGGGTGCTTGCGTGGGTGTGAGGCGCGGTTCATTCGGGGATCAGTTCGCGTGGCTGCCGCTCCTTCACGTGACGACGCATCCAGTCGAACATCTCCCACACCGTGTGCAGGACCGATTCGCGGGCCCGGTAGCCGTGGCTCTCGTGCGGCAGCATCACCAGGCGGACGGTGCCCCCGAGACCCTTCACGGCGTGGTACATCCGCTCCGACTGGACGGGGAAGGTCCCGGAGTTGTTGTCGATGACACCGTGGATCAGCAGCAGCGGCTCGTTGATCTTCTCCGCGTGCATGAAGGCCGACATGCGGAAGTAGACCTCGGGCGCCTCCCAGAAGGTGCGGCGTTCGTACTGGAAGCCGAAGGGCGTGAGGCTTCTGTTGAAGGCGCCGCTGCGCGCGATCCCGGCAGCGAAGTCGTCGGAGTGCGCCAGCATGTTGGCGGTCATGAAGGCCCCGTAGCTGTGCCCGGCGATCCCGACCCGGTCGCGGTCGGCCACACCCATCTCGACGAGCTTGTCCACCGCGGCCTTGCCGTTGGCCACCAGCTGCTCCACGTAGGTGTCGTTCGCCGTGAAGCCGCCGACGATCGGCATCGCGGCGTCGTTCAGCACGGCGTAACCCTGTGTGAGGAGCAGGAGGTGCGAGGCGCCGGAGATCGTCGTGAACCGATGGGCCGAGCCGCGGACCTGTCCCGCCCCGTCCTCGTCCGCGAACTCGCGCGGGTAGGCCCACACCAGGACCGGGAGACGCGTGCCGGGCTCGTAGTCGGCGGGCAGGTACAGTTCGCCCGACAGCGGGATGCCGTCGTCGCGCTCGTAATAGACCTTGCTCTTGGTGATGCCGGCGAGTTGGGGCTGGGGGTTGGGGAAGGACGTGAGGGCGGTGCGCTCGCCGTCGCCGGTCGTGACCAGATGGTAGTTGGGGGGCTCCTTGGTGGTCTCGCGCCGGATGACGATCCGGCCGGCGCGTGCGTCCGCCAGGCCGACCACGGTCTCGTAGCTGTCCGCGCCCGAGTGGAAGAGTCGCTGCAGCTCGGCAGCCGCCAGGTCGAGCCGGTCCAGGAATGGCCGGTCCCCTTCGGGAGATCCTCCCGGGCCCGCCAGGAAGATGCTCGTGCCGTCCATGTGGACGACCGGCTTGCCGGCCCCGTCCTGCTTCATGACCGGGTCCCCGGGATTGCCGTACCAGTCGTCCGTGCTGCGGTCCCAGAGGAGCGCCGGCTGGGTCCCGGAAGACGAAGCCGGCACGGCCCAGGCACGGGACCGCCGTGTCGGCCAGTCGAATTCGTAGACCAGGGCGGTCTCGCCGTCCTCGCCCCACAGGACCGGGTAGCCGAAGCCGAAGGCACCCGAGCCCAGGCGGTGTTCGGTGCGGACGAGTTCGATGCCGCCTCCGTCGAAGGGCGCCGCGAGGGTCAGCACGCGATCGCGGTGGGGCACGTCGAGCGCGGGGTTGCCGCCATCGAGGGCTTCCACGTAGGCCAGGGTGGCGGGCACCCCGGGGCGCCAGGAGAACTGGCGGAGGCCTGCGCGACGAAAGCCGAGATGCTCGGGGCCGCCCTCGTCCAGGGGCAGGGTGGCGAGTGTGCGCAGGGCCGCACCGTCGCTGCCGAGAACTTCCACCTCCTTGGCGAAGCGGGAGTCGGGCACGAGGTAGGAGTAGGGGCGGACCGTGCGGACCGAGAGGAAGTACTCGCCGCTGGGTGAAGGCTCCAGGGATTCGTAGACGGCCGGGGCCCCCATGGGTCGTGTGGCTCCGGTGCCGGCGTCCACGAGAGTGGGCTGCGACGTGAGGTAGTAGTCGAACAGCGCCTCGTCGTGGGCGTCTTCCAGCAGATCCTGGAAGGTCCAGGAGGGGGCAGCCTCGCCGCCGGATTCCTGAATGACGGGGCCGATGGGAATCGCCGCGGGCACGGGCGGGGCGCCGCGGTCTTCAACAAGGTAGTGGCATAGCAGTGAACCGCCGTCGGGCATCCAGGCGCAGGGTTCGCCGCGGGCGCCGTTCAGCGATGGGCTGGTAAGGGCTCGCGCGGTGCCCGTTTGCGGGTCGGCCAGCCAGAGAGCAACGCCTTCCGAGGTCGTTCGCGTGAAGGCGAAGTTGTCGCCCGCAGGCGACCAGAGCGGGGGACCGAGGCCGTCCTCGGCGCCCGTTACGTCGCGGGTGTCGCCGCCGTCCAGATCGACGACCGAGAATCGCACGAACGGCGGCGCGGCGTGCATGCCGTTGGTGACCGGGCTGATCCTGCGCCCGGCCAGCCGCAGCATGGGTGCGGCCAGATCCTCGATCCCCGGCATGCTCTCGCTGTGCGCGAGGATCATCCAGTCGCCGGACGGGCCGACCACCGCCTGGGGGAGAGGCGCCGCGTCCAGGATGTCGACGACGTCCGGGGTTGGTGTTCGGTAGGCGTCCTGCGCCGCCAACCCGGATAGCGGTACAAGCAGAGCGGCGAGCGCGAGGATGGGGGCGGCAGGGCGTCGGATCGACATGGTTCAAGCTCCTTCGCGGATGGATCCCGTTTTGCTCATAGTAGGCTGCGCGAGCGCGGGGTGACAGCGGCACCGGGGGGCGCGGGGCGACCGCGCCGCTACCGCGTCCCGCGAATCGCCTTCCCGGGAAACACCCCGTCGACAACCTCGCCGTGGCGCACCACGAACTGCCCCTCCACCATCACATGGATGATCCCGGCCGAGGGCTCGTCGCCGTCCGCATAGGTGGACCGGTCGATCACCGTCTCGGGGTCGAAGAGGGTGAGGTCGGCGTCCGCCCCGACTTGCACCCTGCCCTTCCGCGCCATCACGGGGGCCGTGTCCTCGACGCGCCGGGCGGGCTGGATCGTCATCTTGGACAGGGCATCCATCAGTGACAGCGCGCCCCGCTCGCGCACATAGCGCCCCAGCACGCGCGCGTAGGTGCCGGCCCCACGGGGGTGGGCGGGCCCGTACAGGAAGGGAATCCCGTCGCTCGCGACCATCACGTCGGGCTGAACGGTGACCCACTCGTTCATCTCCTCGGTCCGTCCGTGGGCGATGACCCACCCGCCCGTGGCCCGGTACTGCCGGAAGGTCTCGGCGGTCAGACGCTCACCGGTGGCCGCCCACTGGAGTCGACCGTAGTCGGCGTTCGGGTTGTCCTCCCAGCCGTCGTAGGCGGCGGATTCTATTCGAGTCGACCCGGCGGTGTACGGGTAGGCCTCGGTGGTGATGTCGAGCCCCTGTTCCCGGGCGCCCCGCATCATGCCGAGGGTAATCGGGGCCAGTTCGCCCGAACTGCTGTTCATGTGGACGATGTGCAGCGACGCGCCCGTGATCGCCGCGTCAGCGATGACTTCCTGGAAGGCACCCAGAGTCCCGCCCGAGTCCCTGCCGCGCAGATGCACGTAGGCCGGCACCCCTCTCGCCGCGGCCATCTCGAAGGCACGCAGGATCTCGAGTCGCGTCGCGCCCGGGGTGTAGGTGATCCCGAAGCCGATCCCCAGCCCGCCCTCCGTCAGCCCCTGCTCCAGGAGGTCGATGACCTCGGCGATCCGTTCTTCGTCGAGGTCGGCGTATACGCCCATGCCGGCGTCCAGCCTCGCCGACTCCTCCTCGGTGAGTGTCGGCCAGTGCAGGGTCCTGATACCGTCAACCACCATGACGCGGGCCCCCGGATGGCTGACGGTCGCGCCGAAGTTGATGATGGCGTGTCCCTCCCTCGTCGCGATCCATTCCGCTACCGGGAACACGCCGATCTCCATCTCCAGGGCCGTCGTGACGCCGTCGGCTGCCTGCAGCCGCGCGCTCACCGGATCCTGGCCGTGTGCGTGGAGGTCGATGAAGCCGGGTGCGACCACCAGCCCGCTGGCGTCGATGGACTCGGCTCCCTCCAGAACATCCTCGGTGACCGCCGCGATTCGGCCGTCCACGATCCCTACGTTCCTGATGGCGTCGAGGCCGGTCTCGGGGTCCATTACCCGGCCACCGGAAATCACGAGGTCGAAGGCGCCGGCCTGGGTCGTCGGCTGCTCCGCGGACCGGGCGCTTCCCTCAGGCCGGTCGGTCTGGCACGCGGCAACTGCCAGGATCGCGATGATTGCAGGTACTCGCATCAGGTCTTCCTCTGTTCAGAAGTGCATAGCTCCAACTCAGCGCCGCGGCGGGATCACCGGCAGCACCACATGGGACGCGTAGTTGCCTCCGTGGTAGACCCGCTGCTCGGCGACCACGGCGTCTTCCGCCCGCGCCAGCCCCACGTTGTCGTGCCCGGTGTTCAGGTTGGGCAGGTAGTAGGGGTAGTAACTCGATGAAACCTCGATGCGGATCCGGTGGCCGACCCGGAACAGGTTTCCCGTCCCACGCCAGAACCGAATCGTGTATTCGTAGACCTCGCCGGGCTCGACGGTGCTGAGTTCGGCGGCATTGAAGCGGCCCTCGGCTTCCGGGTCCCGGTTCCGGGCCCGCATCACGCCGTCGGTGAGGAACGCGGCGTGGCCATCGGGGTGCACATCCACCAGGCGGACCATCCAGTCCGTGTCTCTCGCGGAGGTCGAGGCGTACAGCATGGCCTCGATGGGTCCGGTTACCTCCACCGCCTCTTCCAGGGGTGGTGTCTCGTACACGAGGACCTCGTCGCCCAGGGACGACAGCCGTGCATCCACGGCTCCGTCGATATGGCCGTTGTGGCCGGGGCGCCCGAAGAAGGGATCCCGGGTGGGGTTCAGTGGATCATACAGGTAGGTGTCATACCCCTCGGACGCCGGCAACGATGTGCCGAGCACCCCATCGCCCTTCAGGGAATTGGCGCGACCTCCGGAACCGAGGTAGTACCGGGTCCACCGCGTCTGCGGCAGCGGCCAATCCTCCTCGGCGTGCCACGCGTCTTCTCCCATCACGAACACGTAGACCGGCGAGTCGCTCTCGACGCCGTTGTCCACGCCCTTCAGAAAGCGGTCGAACCACCGGGCTGCGTACTCCTTGAAGTCGAAGTCGGCCTCGGCCCCGTAGTCGATCCCCGCTGCCTCCCGCACGTAGCGTCCATGGGTCCAGGGACCGATGATCAGCGTCGGCCGCCGGGCCTCGGGGGTCGCACCGTATTCCTTCATCCCCATGTAGTTCATGGGCGAGCCAGGATAGTTCGCGTCGAACCAGCCCGTGATCGCCACGGACGGAACCGTCATTCGTGACCAGTGTTCCCGCCCCTGGTAGGCGATCCCCCGCCAATAGCGGTCGCTCGAACGATTCTGACGGATCCACGTCTCGAACCAGGGGGCACTGCGGAGGCCTCTGGACTCGTTGAGTGTGACGTACGGTGTGTGCCTGAAGTCCTCGGCACGGGTGTTGGTCCACCCGGTGTAGGGCCCATCGTCGACCGTCTGGAAAGTGCGTCCGGACATTCGGGCGCCCCAGTCCATGATCCACCCGGCCAACACCCCGTTCTGATAGGGGGCGTTCTCGAAGTGGTCCGGCGGGGCCACCTCCGGCGCGATGGCCTTGAGGGATGGCGGTGCGGCGCTGGCCGTCCACCACTGGGTCCAGCCCAGGTAGGACCCGCCGATCATGCCAACCCTCCCGTTGCACCAGGGTTGGGCAGCGATCCACTCCACCAGGTCGTAGCCGTCCTCCTGATGGAGGTCCCCGAAGGGGTCCCATACGCCCTCCGAGTCGAAGCGGCCCCGGTCGTCGGCCAGAACCACGACGTACCCGCGGCTGCCGTACCACCGTGCCGCGTCGCGCTGTCCGATTCGGGTATTGTCGTAGGGGGTGAGGGCGAGGATTCCGGGAAAGGGCCCGGGTGCGTCGGGCCGATAGATGTCCACGGAGAGCCGAACGCCGTCCCGCATGGGGACCATCACGCCACGCAACTCTTGGAGCTCATGGCGGGCTTCGGAATAGTCGCCCGGGTCGGGCCGCTGGGCGGCACCCGGCGTCGGGGCAACGAGTCCAATAGCGACAGCGACGACGGACGCCAGGCTTGATCGATCCACTACGCCTCCCGGCGAGGCCGGCCGCCCAATGCCCGGACGGCCGGCCTCTCCCCGCTCGTTACGGGATGTTGGGGTTGCCGTTTCTCTCCACCAGCGGCAGCGGCAGGCAGGTGGTCGTGCCGTACACGTCCCCCTTCTGGCTGATTCCGTTCGGGTGGATCGAGCCCGGCTCACCCAGGAACGGGATCTCGAACTGCGTGCCCCGGAAGCGGATCATGTCGTTGAAGCGGTGGCCGCCTTCCACGAAGAGCTCCCGCCGTCTCTCCTCGATCACGAGCTCGATCATCTCGTTCGTCGTCGCCGGCGCCGTCATCGTGGGCAGGCTCGCCGCCATGCGACGGTCGTTGATCAGCTCGGTCGCCATCGCGATGTCACCTGTCCGCGCCGCCGCTTCGGCCATGTACATGCGCGCTTCCCTGTACGTGACCAGCGGGAGGGGGTCCGCCCGGGAGTTGTACTTGTCGTGGAACCAGTTCTGTGTCACGAAGTCCGATGCGGCCTCTCCGGTGGTCATGACGTTGACGCGCGTGTCCGGTACTCCGTCGTCCTGGGTCGGGCGACCCTCCGCGTCAATCGTCAGGTGCCGGTAGTGGTCCGACACCGAACCGTGGTTACGGAATCCGGTCGTTGCGTTCAGCCGTTCGTAGTAGTAGTTCCAGCGCCGCGATTCGGACGCGTCCCGGGTCACGAGGGTCTCGAACCCGGCGGGGACCTGCGCCGCGTCGGCCATGGCGCCGGGGAAGTTCTCCAGGCCGATCCGCACGCGGGCCCGGCCGACGAGGGCCGTATTGGCCAGCGCCGTGTTGCCGACCCCCTGGGCCATGCCGATCGCTTCGGTGAACTTGGTCTCGGCGACCGCCAGTACTTCCTGCTTCGTCATCAGCGGCCCCGGCTCGCCCTCCACGGTGGGAATCGTCATGTCGCAGAAGGCTTCACCCAGCGCGATCAGGGGAAAGGTGCCCCACGTCCGGGCAACCGCCCGCAGGTCCGCAAGGTCGGCCAGGCCGGCGAACGCTTCACCGTCAAGGCGGGACAGCACGTCCTCGCCCTGGAAGCGCGCGGTCTGCAGCGGCGTGTAGGTGGGATAGGTCGCTCCCCCGCACAGCCCCTGGCTGAACTGGACATCCACGTCCTCGATCCTCCGCTCGCCCCACCGGATCAGGTCGAGATTCCCGGATGTGGGGATGTATTCGTCCGAATGGTGAGCCATCCCGGCGGTATACTGGTTCCACGAGCACTCGACGTCGGAGATCACGCCCGTCACGAGGGTCGACGCCAGCTTCGGGTTTTCCAATGCGCTTTCCTCCACCCTCCCCGGAATGTCGACCTCAAGGATCTCCTGGATGTCGCACGCGGCGAGCAAGGGCAGAGACAGCGCCAATATCCATGTCTTCCTGGTCATGTTTCGCATCTCACACCTCGTTGGTCAGAAGGAGAATCGCAGTGTGGATATGATCCGCTTCGCCTGCGGCCAGCTTTCCTGGAGGAACACCTCCAGCCCGGGTGTGGCCCCTCCCGCCTGGTTCGTCCTCTCCGGGTCCATGAGCTTGTGACCGAACCACTCGTCCCCCGCCGCCGTCCAGATCGTCCAGAGGTTCTGGCCCGTTACGGTGAGGGTGACCCTGGAAGCCCGCATCATTTCGGCGAACCTCTGCGGCAGCGTGTAGTT
This sequence comes from Gemmatimonadota bacterium, assembly GCA_022823145.1. Classification (GTDB taxonomy): domain Bacteria; phylum Gemmatimonadota; class Gemmatimonadetes; order Longimicrobiales; family Gaopeijiaceae; genus Bin94. The sequence goes on along the minus strand of JAJDXS010000044.1, from coordinate 13,856 downwards.
GGCGGAGATCGTCCTGAGCTTCGCGAAGTCGCCGTCGATAATCCCCGCCTGCCGCCGGCCCGCCGTGCCCAGGCTCTGGTAGCCCAGCAGGATTGGATCGAGCCGCTCCTGCATGGCCCGGGTCTGGCGGAACGTCAGGTGCGCGTGCATGACGTCGCCGTTCTCGAAGGTGCGTCCGCCGACAAAGTCGACCAGGGCATAGATCTGCAGATTGCGATACAGCGTCACGTTGGCGCTGACGCCGCCCTCCCAGACGGGCAGAGGCTGACCCCAGTACACCTCGGGTGCTTCGGCGCACGGGACCGGCGGGCCACCGCCCTCGGAGAAGTTGCCCCCGGGTACCAGGGGACCGCTCTCGCACATCACGTTGGTCGGCTCGTTCCGGCCATCGACGTTGACCAGGTCGGCGCTGACGACGCGTTTCCTGAACACGCCCGCCAGCGGGAAACCGGCCACGTGGTACTGGCCGAACCTGGAGTTGTGATCGATGAACGGCTCGCCGCCCAGACTCACGATCTCGTTGTTGTTCTTCGAGATGGTGAACCGGAAGTCCAGGCCCAGGTCGTTGCTCCTGTAGGCCGACACGTCCACGCCCATCTCGATACCGGTGTTCCTGACCTCCCCGAGGTTTCGGAACTGAACGCCCGGGAATCCCAGTGAAGGAAGCGCCGGTACGCGGATGATGGCGTCCTGGGTCTTCTGGTTGTAGTAGGTGAATTCCACCGCGACGCGCTCGTCCAGCAATCCCGCGTCAAAGCCCAGTTCCAGCTCCTCGCCCACCTCGGGCTTGAGGTCTGGATTCCCGATGTTCTCCGGCGTGAGCACGCCCTCGGAGTTCGCTCCGACGACGGGTTCGTACGTCCTCAGCGCGTCGAAAACGTCGGGCTGCTTGCCGGCCCTCCCCCACGCGCCGCGGAACTTCAGGGTGCTCAGCCAGCCCACATCGTTCAGGAAGTCCTCGTCGGTGGGAACCCACGACAGGGAGAACTTCGGGTACACGACGAAATCGAAGTTCTTGCCGAACGCGCTATTGTCGTCGCCCCGGATGGCGCCCGTAAGGTAGACCCGGTCGCGCCAGTTGATCTGCTCCTGGACGAAGACGCCGAACGTCCGGTTTTCCAGGAAGTCCTCCTCACCGCGGCGTACCGAACCGGAACTCACGGTCGTAAGCGCCTCGATGGGAAAGAACTCTCCGACGGACTGGTTGGACTCCTCCTGCCGGCGGTAGAACTGGACCCCTCCGGAGGTGGTGAAGCTCAGGTCGTCGGTCAGTGAGTAGTCCGCGTTCGCCCCGTAGTCGATCGAGACGAAACTGCTGCGGAGATTGATGATCCACTTCCGGCCGTGGGACTGGAACTGTCCGATGTTCCCCGTGGCCTTGTAGAGCTCCGAGTTCCGGATGTTGGAGAAGTCCCCGCCCACGGTGAGGCTGTGACTCAGCCAGTCGAAAGGATCGTGCCGTCCCTGGAGGCTGAAGGTGGTGCGGTCCACGTCCTGGAAGCCTTCGATCTCGTTGGCGTAGGCCTCCGGCAGATAGGCGATGTAGCCGCGGTAGGGTCCGGCAATATCGGACCCGAAGCCGCTCCCCGCCTCGCAGCCCGGATCTGGACACGCCCAGATCACTGCGGTGCTCAGCGGTTGCTGCGCCGAGGCGGACTGCGCCCTGATCCGGTTCTGGGCAAGGCTGAAGGCAAAGTCGTAGGTGTCGTTCGGCGTGTAGCTGAGGTTGGCTCGGCCCGACAGGTGGTTTCTCCAGTTGTAGGGCAGGAACCCCTCGTCACGGTCCCAGTCCGCCGACATGTAGTAGGTGACCTGATCGGATCCGCCGCTCACGTCGGCACCGTAGGACTGGGCGTGCCCCGTCGAGAACCATTCGTTTCCGAACACCTCCCGGTCGTACTGCAGGACGTTGAACTCGGTGATCTCCCCGGGGTTGCAGCGATACCTGTCGAAGGCGGCAGGATCCGCGCCCGCGGGAGCCGTTGCCGTCTGCGAGGAGCCGGAGCAGGTGTAGAAGGTGCTGGGGAACGTCTGCTCGGGGTCGGGCATCCAGTTCGCGCCCTGCTTCATCGTCACGTTGACCCGTGGCGCACCCCGGTTGCCCCGCTTCGTGATGATCTGGATGACCCCGTTCGTGGCCTCCGTCCCGTACAGGGTGGCAGCCGCGGGCCCCTTGATGATCTCGATCGACTCGATGTCGTCGGGGTTGAAGTCGTTGATCCTGGAGGGCTGGCCCCCGCCGTCGAAGCCGATGCCGCCGAACAGCGAGATGTTGTCCTCGCCGTTGACCCGCACGCCGTCCACGTAGACCAGCGGGGTTCCGGCGAGGGAGATGGAACTCGCGCCCCTGATCCGCATCACGCCGCCGGCGCCGATCTCGCCGCCGGAACTCATGACCCGCACACCTGTGACCTGCGACCCCAGCATGTTCTGGATGGTCATGGCCGGGGCGATCTCTTCCAGCGTCTCGGCCGAAACCTTGCCTACCGCGTTGCCGATGGCGCGGGTCTGCTGTCCGCCGGCGGTCCCGGTGACGACGATCTCGTCGAGGGAGATGGCCGCCTCGGTGAGCGCGAGCGTCAGGTCGACCTGCCCCGTCCGGGTGACCTGGCTGAACGCGGTGTACCCGATCATCACCACCTCGAGGGTGATCTCCTGACCCGGCACGTTCAGCATAAGGAAGCGGCCCCGGTTGTCGGTAAGCGTGCCTAGCTCCGTGCCCTGAACAGCAACCTGGGCACCGGCGATCGGGCGCTGGGTCGCCGCATCCACCACCGTGCCGCCCACGGGCTGCTGGGCGGCGGCGGATACAGGCAGGATCAGGAGGGGAAGTACTGTTGCGAGCGAGGCCCGGGACCATCTCCGACGGTTGGGCGCCGCTCGACTGGGGAAAAGGGATGAATCGCTTCGCATGGGACACCTCCAGGTACGAAATGACTGCCCGACACCCGCTGAAGGGGGCTCGCAGGCTCGCGGCGAAACAGTATGCAGCATGGATATATCCATTACTGTATACTGATTGATAGATGATTTCAGTATGCCGTATGGGTTGTTCACAGCGCAAGCCGGGGCAGCAGGACGTGTCGGCTTTTCAGAGTGACCCGAAGGTCGCAGCAGGACGCGGACGGGCCGGCGCAGCAGCGCCAGATATCGACCTACACCCCCGCAAACTCCTTCTCGTCGATCACGACGAAGGTGGCGGTCGCGGTAGCGATCACCTCTCCGTCCGACGCCCGCGTCGCGGTTCCCTCCATCTCGACCAGCTTTCGCTTGCGCGCTTGCGGGCGGCCCACCAGGAGCAGCTTCTCCCCCTCGCGGGCCGGCGCGCGGTAGCGGATCTCGCAACGGGCCGTGTAGGCGCGGGCACCGCGCAGGTACAGCCAGTTGGCCATGACGTCGTCCAGGGCGCTGTAGATCATGCCGCCGTGGATCACGCCCGGGTAGCCCTGGTGGTTTTCGCCAGGGGTGAACTCGGAGACGCAGGCCCCGTCTTCGAGCCGGAAGGTGAGGTGCAGGCCGATCGGGTTTTCCGGGCCGCAGACGAAACAGCGGTTGGCGGCGTTGGGAGGGCCGGGCGCGGGCCGCGAGCTGCTCAACTGACCGCCCGCCGCCCCGGCACGGCCGGGATCCGGATCCGCTCGAGGCCCGCGGATTCGAGTTCCGCGTTCAGCTCCTCGACTTCGTCCGTGTACACGCCGCGCAACCGCGTCAGTGCGCCCTCGAGTTCCACTTCGAGATCGACCAGCCGCTCGATCAGCTGCTCGGTGGGCCGCGCGTCCAGGTCCTCGCCGCGCTGCGAACTCGCCGCCGTCATCACGAACCTCAGGTGGCTGCGAATCCGGGAAGGGTTCGCGAACCCGGCGCCGCGAGGCTGCACGAGCACCTCCTCGACCGCCGTAAGCGCCGTCGACGCCCGCTCGGCCGCGCCCCGGATCGATTCGTTGGCGTCGGGCGCGCCACGGGCGCTCTCGGCGTCGCCCCTCACCTGGCGCAGGCCCGCAAGCGCCTCTTCCAGCGCATCCAGCCGATCCCGCGCCCGGATCAGGTAGTCGAACTGGGCCTGCAGGTCCGCGACCGTGATCTCTTCCTCCAGGCGCGGGTCCATGAGAACGTCGAAGTCGGCCGACGCTTCTCCTTCGGGCGCCTCGATCCGCACCGTGTAGCGCCCCGGCACCGCCCGCGCGGCTACCGCCGCCGAACCTGACGGATAATCCAGATTCCAGTTGAAGCGGTTGAGCCCGGGCCCGGCCGTGACGTCGGCGAAGGTGCGCACAGGATCGCCGTCTCCTTCCATGATGTGTATTTCAATTGTCCCAAATGCACTGTCAGGTCTATTGAAGTACACCGTCGCGCCCTCGGGGGGGTTCATCGCCTTCATGTAGCGCGGGATCATCGCGCCGTAGACGTGATCGCGCACGTAATGACCGTCCCGCTCCTGGGCGGCGGTGCGGTACGCGGGCCTCACCGGGTAGAGGACGAGGTCTCCCGCAGGCTCACCGACGGCCACATGGCGGAGCGGCGTGATGTCGTCCAGAATCCAGAAGCCCCGCCCCTGGGTTCCCACCACCAGATCACCGCGGTGCACCACGAGGTCGGTCACGGGCGAGGGCGCCAGGTTGAGCTGCAGCGGCTGCCAGTTGGCGCCCGCGTCGAACGACACGAAGAGGCCGAACTCGGTGCCCGCGTACAGCAGTCCGGTCCGCTCCGGGTCCTCGCGAACCACGCGCGTCGGATGGTCGGCCGGCAGTCCGTTGGCGCCGTCGGTGAGCAGGGTCCAGGTCGCGCCGAAGTCGCGTGTGCCGTAGATGAAGGGCCGGAAATCGTCCAGCCGGTAGCGGTAGGCGGCGAGGTACGCGGTGCCGGGAGCATGCGGCGACACGTCGATCCGGTTCACCGTGCTCGGCTGCGGCATCTGCGGCGGCGTGACATCGGTCCAGGTGGCGCCGCCATCGCGGGTGAGGTGCACGCGTCCGTCGTTCGAGCCGGTCCACAGCACGCGCGCGTCGTGCGGCGCTTCGGCGATCTGCAGCAGCGACGAGTAGATCTCCACGCCGGTCACATCGGCGGTGATCGGACCGCCCGCCTGGCCGAACTTCGTCGTGTCGTTGCCGGTCAGGTCGGGCGAAATGACCGCCCAGCTCCCGCCCTGGTCGCGGCTCACCGCCACGTACTGCGAGCCGTGGTAAAGCACGTCCGGGTCGTGGCGCGAGAAGAGCACCGGCGCGTTCCACTGGATCCGGTAGCGCAGTTCCCGCTCCGGCGCTCCGTCCTGCCGCTCGGGATAGGGCCGGATCTGGCGGAACTGCTCGGTCCGCCGGTTGTAGCGCGCGAGCCGTCCGCCGAAGCAACCGGACACGACAATGGCTGGATCGGTCGGATGCACCGTCACCGGACCCGTCTCGCAGCCCCCGTGCGACTCCCAGTGCTGCAGGCTGATCCCCGTTCCCGTCGCCGAACTCGGCAGCGACAGCGTCGAGTTGTCCTGCTGCGAACCGTACACGCGGTAGGGGAACTGGTCGTCGACGGTCACCGAATACATCTCCGCCGTCGCCTGGTTGAGCTGGCTGGACCAGGTCCGTCCGCCGTCCACGGTCACCACCGCACCGCCGTCGTTCCCCTGCACCATGACATCCGGGTTGTCGGGCGAAATCCACAGGTCGTGATGGTCCGAGTGGGGCATCCGAATCGTCTGGAAGCTCTCCGCGCCGTCCGTGGACCGATGGAAGCCCCCGCCGGCCACATACACGACGTCCGCGTCGGTCGGATCGGCGAAAATGTTGTGGAAGTACCAGGGGCGACCCAGCAATCGCGGCTCGTCATTAACCAGCGTCCAGTCGTCACCCCCGTTGAGCGTGCGATAGATGCCGGACCCCGGCTCGGCCTCGATGATCGCGTAGAGTCGGCCGGGGTCGGAGCGCGCCTGAGCGATCCCGATCTTGCCGATCAGCCCGGACGGGAGGCCCCCTGCGAGCTTCTCCCAGCTGTCCCCCCCGTCGCGGCTGCGGTAGATGCCGCCCTCGCGGGCACCCGAAATCATCGTCCAGGGCTTGCGCTCGGCGCGCCACATGGCGGCGAAGATCTCGTCGGGGTCGCGCTCGTTCATCAGCAGCTCGATCGCGCCGGTCGAGTCCGAGACGAAGAGAACGTTCTCCCAGGACGCGCCGCCGTCCCGGGTGCGGTAGACGCCCCGCTCCGGGTTCGGGCCGAAGGGATGTCCGGTCGCGGCGAGCCAGGCAATGTCAGGATCGGACGGGTGGATGCGAATGCGTCCGATCTGGCCCGTCTCGCGCAGGCCCAGGTAGCGCCAGGTGGCGCCGTCGTCGTCGGAGCGGTACACGCCGCGTCCCGTAGAGACATTGCCGCGGATCGCGTCCGAGCCGGTGCCCACGTAGAGGATGTCCGGGTCGGAGGGCGCGACCGCGACCGCGCCGATGGAGCCGATCGGAATGCCGTGGTCGGAAATGTTCGTCCACGCCTGTCCGGCGCTTTCGGTCTTCCAGACGCCTCCGCCGGTCGCGCCGAAGTAGAAGGTGTGCGGCCGGGAACGGACGCCGGCGACCGTTGTGACGCGCCCCCCCCCTGAACGGGCCCAGTTCGCGGAAGCGCAGCGCCTGGAGTTCGGCCGGCGGCACCTGCCAGCGCGCCGGGTCGGACGGGTCGAGGGCGGGGCGGGGGGCGGTCTGGGCGGCCGAGGCTGACTGCGACGAGGCGGCTGCGGACTGCGCCGAGGCCGAAGCTGAAGTGGGGAGCTGGCACAGGGCAAGCGCGGCGAGCAGCAGTGTGCGGAATCGTGGCACCACCCCCCCGCCGCCGCCGCGTCGAAATTTCTTTTCCGCTAACCCTGACGTTACGTTAGGGTGGGCATCATCGTGCTCCAGTGTGAGTACGGCCGTGCCAATGCTCATCCGCGAACCTCGCCTTTCAGGGCGAACCAGGTCCAACTTGCCGGTTATTCCTGGCTCTGCCGGATAATCCTCTCAACTTCTTCGTCGATGATCTTCTGCTTGAAACGCAGGATTGCGTTTTCCGCATGTCCGGCCCGCTCTTCGGGCGGCAGGCGTTCCTGAGTGTCCCTGTAGTCCTTCCTGGCCTGACGAATGAGCTCGGCACGTGTACCGGCCGGGTCACCGTACCATGCTGCGTACTCGGCCCAGGTAATGCCGATCCGGTCCGGCACGTCGAACTCGTTGACGCCTGACAGGATCAAGTCGATTACAACCTGCTCGTCTTCAGTTGGTCGCCTCATCGCTCCCCCTTTGGATTCCTTGCACTCCAGGAGTGACGTTGCCGTTCCGGAACTCATCCACAATCTCCCCTTCCGCTGCGCTGTGGAAGGTCACGGTCGCCCAGTCTTCAGCGCCATCCGCCTCCGGGAAGTGCCAGACACCCGCGGGAACGATGTCCCAGTGGCGTGCGAGATCGGATTCATCGGCACCGGGACTGTGGATCGCCCTCGGCCTGAGCCACTCGGGGCCGCAGCCGGGAACACCCTGGTGGATGCTGCCGCTCCCGCGATACGAAACCAGGCGCTGCACACTGTTGCGGTGCCGCTCCGGTACGGCCATCCGCGTGCCGCGCCGCAGGAGGAAGAGACGGCACAGCCGGACCTGGTCGTGCTGGCCGCCCGCGACGCGGTCCTCACTTGCCGCCGCGATCCCGTCCTGCCCTATGCCCGTGAACAATTCGATCGGGACGGTGCAGGTCGCATGCGGCGGCTCCCGCCGCGTCCCCAGCTCCTCGGCAAGCTGCGCGAAGCCCGCGTCCAGGACGGCGCGCACCTCCGGGTCGGCGAACACCCGCTGGTGCAGCCGGTGCAGCAGCGGCAGCGACTCGTGGTCGGGCTTCACATCACCTGCGCACGAGGTCTCGCGACATGCCGGCCGCCGTGAAGTTGGGCACGAATCCGGGACGGCACGGCTGGTACTCGAGCGATCCGCATGGAGGCGGGGGACCATCGGCCGATATGCTCGGCACCACCGGAAGCTCCAGTCGGGACGGGTGGTCGGCCGAGTGGTACACGGTGTTGATGCCGGGGAAGTCGATCGGCATGGGACCCCAGTCGGTCGCGGGCGTGACGCTCGGCGCCAGAATCGCCAGCTCAACCGCGTGCCCCGCGCGGAACACGTGGCCCACCTCCGGGAACGAGATCACGAACTCGTAGACCTCGCCCGGCACCAAGGACTCTGAGCGGTCGTGCGGGTGGTGCGTCCAGTGCTCGGACGACATGCCCTGGTCAATGGCTCGATGGGACGCGCGCAGAAACGCCCGCTGCAGGTAGAGCGTTTCTCCGTCCGGCGCGACGTCGTGGAGCACGACCATGAAGTCGGTGTCTTCGGCCTCGGCGCTGGCGTGCAGGACCAGGCGTGCCGAGCCCAGTATCGGGACATCTTCGTCGAAGGGAGCCGTGCGGTAGATGAGCGACCCCAGCGGCGCGGGCGGGATGGCGAACATGTCGTTGTTCCCGACAAGCTCGGTGCCCATCGGATAGACGTAGCCGAGGGGCCCGGTCTGTCCTTCGCCCAGTGCGCCCGTGGTCAGTGAACCGTCCGCACCCAGATTCCAGCTGCGCCGCTCGGTTCCGGGCACCGGCCAGTCGGAGAACGTCTCCACCCAGTTCGGCCGGAGCTCCCCGTCGTCGACGCCGGTCTCGAAGAGAACGGTCACGTCGGGTTCGTCCTCGATCCCGTTCTCCTCGCCCTTGAGCCACCGGTCCATCCAGCGCAGCACCTGCTCGTGGGCCAGCGCGTTGCCACCCACGCCGTGACCGCCGTTCTGCAGGATCAGCTTGCGGGGACCGGTGAGCCGCTCGAAGAGGCGGGGACCGCCCATCGCCGTCTGCTGGTCCTGGTAGCCCTGGATGATCATCATGGGTACTTCGACCGCGTCCACGTAGGTCTCGGTCGCCCGGTCGTCCCAGTACTGGTCGTGGTACTCGTGATCCCGGACCTCCTCGAAGGTGATGTTCCGGGGCTGCGCCGCCTGTACGGCCTCGCAGTGGGTGTCTCCGGCACCCAGCCGAAACGCTACGCCGACGTTCTCGATCCAAGGTTGCGCCAGTTCACCCCACCAAGCCGCGAAACCGACGTTGAACATCCCGCCGGGGCGGAACGCCTCCCGGTAGAGCGATGCGGTCAGGCCGCCAGCGGCCAGCGCCTTCAGGTGTTGGGGGTGCTCGGCCGCGGTGAAGAACTGGGTGTGGCCCGGGTAGGAGACTCCGTACATGCCCACATTCCCGTCGCTCCAGGGACGCGTGCCCAGCCACTCGACGAGAGCCGCGCCGTCCGGTCCCTGCTTCGGGTGGAAGACGCTGAACGTCGCGCCCTCCGAGCATCCGCTTCCGCGCACGTTGGCTCCGACCACCGCGTAGCCATTCCGGACCGCCTTCTGGAACCAGGTGTTCGTGGCGATGTCGGCCCCGCCACTCTCGTAGGCGTCGTAGTCGAGGATGACCGGGTACTGTCCCTCCTCCGCCGGGCGATAGGAGATGTACGCGAGGCGCACGCCATCGGGCATGGGTGCGTACCCTATCTCCCTGAAAACCCCTTCCACTCCCTCTCCCTGGAGCACCTCGGCCGATACGATTTCGGCCATGCCCCCACCGCCGACCACCTCCGCCGCTTCCACCGCGGGGCTTTCCTGCTCCGGCGCCCCGCCGCCCGAATCGCACGCTGCGAGACCCGCAGCCGCCACGACAGTGAGAAAAGTGATGCGCGCACGCATTGCTCAGCCTCCCCAGACCTGCTGGTATACCCGGAGCCAGTTGGCTCCCATTGCCTTGTGGACTTCGTCGTCCGTCCACCCGCGCCGTCGCAGCCCGTCGATCACGTTGGGCAGCTCGGCGATGCTCTCGAAACCGCGGATGAAACGCCACGGCTCGCTCACCATGTCCGTGGTGATGATCTCGGCGTTGATGCCGCCCCCGTAGGGAATCGCCATCCCGCCCACGAAGTCGGTGCCCATGCCGACGTGGTCCACACCCACGCGGTTCTTGATGTAGTCGTACTGGTCCACGTGTTCCTCGATGCCCACATGCGGCGTGGGCCCCGTGTTCCCGCGCCCGCGCACGTGGAAGTCGTTGACCGCCGTGATGCCGATCACGCCGCCCGTCCCGGCGATGGCATCGATGACCCGATCACTGATACAGCGGTAGTTGTCCGCGATCGCGGCGATGTTGGTGTGGCTGCAGATGACAGGAACGCCGTCGGAGATCGCGATGGCGTCGAGCGTCGTGCGTTCCCCGGTGTGCCCGCCCACGTCGAGGATGATTCCCAGCGAATGCATTTCCTCCACCAGGCGGTGGCCGGCTCGCGTAAGCGGTCCTTCGGGCTCGAGGCAGCCGGACCCGAACGCGTTCGCGACGTTGTAGCAGAGGCCGACCTGGCGGAGGCCGACTTCGTAGAAGGCGCGGAGCGACGTGGCCGCAGTGCCGAGCGGAGAATTGAAGGAGTCGCCAAGCACCGTGGCCGACTGCCAGCAGAAGACGTTGGAGACGAGCCCGCGCGCGTGGGCATCCCGGATCTCGGCGACCGTTTTGGCCAGGACGACTTCGTCCGCGTACTCGTCGAAGAAGCGGAGCAGCGCCGCGTAACTGGCCATGTCGGACGGGCCACCGGCCACCCCGCAGTGAGCCCCGCCTTCCTGCATTTCGCGCAGGTGGGAGAGCCGCATCGCGCCCGCGAAGAGGCCGTCCACCACGATATCGTCCTGAGTGAGGGGCAATGCAGATCCGTCGCCGCCAGCGCCCTTGCCGGTTCCCGCGCCGGCCACGGGCCCGATCGCCGCCACGCCGGACGCGGCCCCGCCAACCGCCACACCCGACACCGCCCCCGCCGCGGCCAGTCCCTTCACAAAGTCACGCCGATTCATCATGCCTCCCGCGAGTCGCTGGAACCGCCACTGACCCGCTCGGCCGCGCGCTGCCAGATCGCGTCGAACATAGGCTCGGTGAGCTTGCCGGTAAACGTGTTCTGCTGGCTGGGGTGATAGGACCCGATCAGGGTCACGGGGCCCAGGTCGACCTCGACGCCGTGCCCGAAGCGCGGACGCGGGCGCGGGATGGCGAGGCCGCGATCGGCCAGCATGCGCAGCACGACACCGAACGCGAAACCGCCCAGCGCCACGATCGTGTGGAGGCGTGGCCAGAGAATGTCCATCTCGCGGCGCAGGAAGTCCCCGCACCGGTCGCGCTCATCCGTGGCGGGGCGGTTGTGGGGCGGCGCGCACCGCACGCCCGCCGTCACGTAGGCACCGGTCAACTCGAGGCCGTCCCGGCGATCCCGGCTGAGGGCCTGGTTGGCGAACCCGGCCCGGTGCATCGCTCCGTACAGCCAGTCCCCCGCGCGATCGCCGGTGAACATGCGTCCCGTGCGGTTCGCTCCGTGCGCGGCGGGAGCCAGGCCAACCACGAGCACCGAGGCCACCGGATCACCGAAACCGGGAACGGGCCTGCCCCAGTACTCGTCGTCGCGAAAGGCGGCGCGCTTCTCGGCGGCAACCCTCTCGCGCCACGCCACCAGCCGCGGGCACTGGCGACACCGAACCAACTCGTCGCGCAGCTTGCGCAGGTCGTCCGGCATGTCCGCCGCACCCATTCCTGCTAGCTGTCGGCGGGCTCCCCGGCCACCCGCTCGGCGTAGCTCTTGAGAGCGTCGAGGTCGGCCGCGATCGCCTTGGCGATGACCCTCTTCATGAGAGGGACCATCAGCCTGGCAAGAAGCCTGTGGGGACGTGCTTCCATGACCATTTCCAGCCGTGTGGTCCGGCCGTCCGCGACGGGAGTCACCGAGAACACCGTGTCCCACACCGTGCCCCCCTGGTCCGACACGAAACGCACGCGCTCATTCGCGGCAAACTCGGTCAACTGCAGTTCCGTCGTGGCCTCCCTGCCCCGCATCACGCGCGTTTCACGGAACCGTGCGCCAACGCCCGTCCTCACCTCCGAAAGAAACTCCACGTTCACGATGTGCGGAACCGCTTTCGAGAAGTGGGAGATGTCGGACACGGTCGAGAAGACCACGTCGATGGGTGCATCGATCGTCCGGCTGAGTTGGGTTCGTGTCATGTTATGTTGCGTCCCTGGTTCAGACACAGTAGTTATCGGCCCGCTGATCTTACCGCCCCCTCAACCGCCAGGCCACACCCCATGACCGACGCAAGCTTCACCGCCCGCACCTTCGCCTTTCTGAGCGAACTGGCCGCCAACAACAACCGGGAGTGGTTTCGCGCCAACAAGTCACGCTATGACCACGACATCAAGGAGCCCGCACTCCGGTTCATCGGCGCCTTCGCCGAGCCGCTCAAGGGAATCAGCCCGCACTTGCGCGCCGACCCCAGGGCGAACGGGGGCTCGCTCTTCCGGATCTACCGCGACACCCGCTTCTCGAAGGACAAGACGCCGTACAAGATTCACACCGGGATCCACTTTCGGCACGAGGCGTACAGGGACGCGCACGCGCCCGGCTTCTACCTGCACATTCAGCCCGGCAACTGCTTCATGGGCGGCGGCATCTGGCGCCCTGGCGGCCCCACGTTGCGGAAGATCCGTGAGGCGATCGACGAGGACGCGGCAAGCTGGAAGGCGGCCTCACGCGACCCACGCTTCCAGGAGACATTCGAACTCGCGGGAGACTCCCTCGTCAGGGCCCCGAAGGGATTCAGCATCGACCACCCGCTCATCGAGGACCTGCGCCGCAAGGACTTCATCGGGGTCGCGACGCTGAGCGAGGACGCACTGATGTCACCCGGCTTCCTGGACACCTTCACGCGGCTGTGCCAGGCGGCTTCCTCCTTCCAGCGCTGGCTTTGCGGGGCTGTCGGCGTCCCCTACTGATCCCCGCGCGCTGATCCCTTCCTACTCATCCCCCGCCGGCTCGACCAGAACCGCGGACACGACGTAGTCCATCTCGGGGAAGCTCTCCGCCAGGTACTCGTTGCCGCTCGCGGCGATGTTCTGCACGATCGGGCCGTTCCCGCCCCTGTCCGCGAGCTCCCCGTACCCGGAGTGGATCCGGTCCACGACATCCATCCCCTCCACAACGCTGCCGATCGGCGCGAAGCCATCGGTGTCGAGGCCCGAGTTGTTCACGAGGTTGATGAAGAGCTGCGTCGTGCGGGTGTTGGGCCCTCGCATCGCGAACGTCACAGTCCCGCGGATGTTGGACGCGGTCACCCGGTCGTCGGGAATGCTGGCGGCCGACCACCGCACCTGCACCTGCGGCTCACCGTGCATCCCGAACTGCGCCATGAACCCCTCGATGACCCGGAAGAAGCGCACGTCGTCGAAATAGCCGTTCTTCACCAGGTTGTAGAATCGGTCGGCGCCGTTGGGAGCCTGGGCCCGGTCGACCTCTATCACGAACGCGCCCTTGGTGGTCTCGAACCGCGCTCGGAAGCTGTCGGGCGCAGTCTCGACCAGTTGGTCCGGGAAGTACAGAGCCCTGTTTGCAGGAAGCTCGGCGTCATCGGCTCCGCCACCGCCGTCTCCAGCGCAGGCGATGGGCAGGAGTGCGGCGACGGGGAGAATTGCCACCGTGCATGGCCTTCGGGGATTCGTCTTCATGGCTCCTCGTCCTCGCTGTGTGGAGCGGCCCGGTGATCGCGGCAAACCGGGTCGCGCCTGGCGTCCCTCACGACACCTTCGCGGTCAACCTACCCCGCCTGCCACGGCGCCGACAGCCGCCGCCACCCGAGGTCCGCTGCCCTGCCCTGCACAACCTGTCCCATCCAGCCATGAAGGCGGACAACTGGAATCCACTATCGTCCATAGGCGTCCGTAGAGTTTCATAACATCCACTATTTCAACATCTTAGGTAGGGAGTGTCTTGCTCTCGTCCGCCGGCTGCATCCCTTGCAATCCA
>JAJDXS010000038.1 GCA_022823145.1 Gemmatimonadota bacterium | reverse complement strand
GGATGCGGGAGATCCGCACGTCCGGTTCGACGAGCAGGGGCTGGAAACGGACCTACGGGTGACGAACTATGCACCGCCGCGAAAGCGTGCGGAGGATGCCGCGTCACCCTAAGGGCACCGCGCCAGCCCCTGACTCTACCGTGATTCTGACCACTGGAGATCCGCTGCCGAGACACCGGTGGTTGCCGGCCCCGAAGGGGGCGTAGGCGCCTCGCTGGCGGTGTTCGCCGCGGGCGGGCGTGTAGCGGTCGATGTCGAAGCGCTCCGGGTCGGGGAAGTACTCGGCGAGCGTGTGGCCGACCGCCGTCCCGATCATGACCTGGGTGCCGGCGGCGACCCGGTGACCCGCGAATTCGAACGAGTTGGCGGTCGTCCGAAGTACGGCGGGCGAGACCGGGTGAAGCCTCAGCGTCTCCATCGCCACGCGGCGTGAGACGTCGAGCCGTTGCAGGCCGTCGGCGGTCACGGGGCCCTGATCCAGGAGGGCGTCGGCCTCCGCGGTCATGCGCTCCATGATCTCGGGATGCTTCAGCACGTTGTAGATCATGAACGAACACGTGCTCGCCGTGGTGTCCAAACCCACCATGTAGGGCGCGAGCACGGTCAGGGGCAGGTTGGTCTCGGGGAGAAGCTGGGGATCGGCTTCGCGCAGCTCGAGCATCAGGTCGATGAAGTCCGGCGTCGTTCTTCGCGGACCCGCCTTGCGCTTGTGGGCGAGGACCTCGCGGGCCAGCTCGTGGGCGCGTTCCCGCGCACGGCGGAATCGCGCGAGTTTCATGACGTGTGGAACCGTCGCGGCGCTGAGGAGCAGTCCGCCCAGCAGCGTGGACAGATCTCGCGTGTAGCCCTCCGGCGAATAGCCGGCCATCATGTGGCCCATCTGCTCGGCGATGAGGTTCTGGAACGCCGGCAGCGCCTCGAACGGCTCCCCGACCGGCCACCCGCCGATCTCGTCACGGGTGATGTCGACGACCTCCTGTGCGCGGTCCCTCATGACGCGGACCGCGTATCCCCTGGCCTGGGCCTTCCGGGTTGTGACGTGATCGATCCCGTCCATGGTCAGAATCGAACGTGACGAACCCATCTGATTGTGGAAGCTCGCCATGGGCTCGAGCGACCGGAACACGGTCTTCCCGTGCGAGGTGAGGAAGTTGGCCGCTTCCGGCCCCGCGATGCACACGAACCGGCGCCCTGGAGCGCGTATTCGGAAGATCGGGCCCAGTTCGCGGTACTGGCGGGCGAGGAAGGCCACGAGTCCCCTGCGCATGGCCAGGCCGTTGCCCAGCAGCGGAAGCCCCGGCACCACCGGGATCTCCTTCGGCCGCCGGGGCTTCGGCCGCAGTGCATCGCGCGCCTCGATTCCTTCGATCGCCAGGCTCATCGTCCGGCCGATCAGGTCGAGATTCTTCAGAAGATCGATGCGGTCCCGGACCTGCGCCCGCTCCTCCGAGGTCAGGATGGTGCGGAACACGCCGCAGGCATTTGCGAGCGCGATGATCGCGATGTCGCGCGGGTCGGGCACGTCGTCGCTGAACAGGATCCGCATGACCCGCAGCCTGGCTTCCTCGACCTGCTGTCCGTCGGAGATGGGATAGCGCCGGGAGCGGGACACCGCAGGTGTGAGCGACAATACCCCGTGCGCCTCGGACCTGAGGACGCCTCGTTCGGTCAGGCGCGCCAGCGCGGCCTTGCGGATCCGGCGTCCCCGCCGTGCCGTCCGTTCGAGCCAGTAGCGCGTGTCATGCGTTTCGCCGGCGCCGGCGATGTCGGCCAGCGTCGGGTCGAGGATGTCGTCGTCGAGGGGCGTTGAGTCGACGAGCATCAGCCGCTCGAGATCCGTGTCGATACGGTCCTCGAGTGCGAGATCCATCAGGACGGCTCCGGCGAGCGCCAGGTCGAACGAGTGTGCGGGCAGGCCGGGTGCCAGTTCCCCTCGCGCTTCGTCCAGCACGAGGACCAGGATCTCTTCGGCGAACCTCAGCATGGTGGTGGGTGCAAGATCATGTCGGGGGACCTCCACACCGCCTCTTCGCCCGTCCTCGCACAGCGAGCGTCGCCATCTGGTTTCGCCCGCAGCCGCTTCGCACCATTTCAGTCATAAGTCAACGTAATATGCGATCAATACACGACTTGCTGGTCCATGAACATGAGCGTATCGCGGTCTGCGGCCGTCCCGCAAGAAACGAAACCCTGACGTAACGGCGGGGTCTCACGTCGCCCTTCAGTTGGCCATCATCCGCCCCATGGCCGTCATCGGATCCAGCAACCCGTAGCTTCCCATCCGCATGGGGCCGCCTCCCAGGAACAGCCTCGCGCCCAGGGACAGCACCCAGAACGACGAGTTGGTCCCGGGGAACCCGTCCCGCGGAAGATTCCCTCTTTCGGCGCGCACCCGGTGATACTGCACCTCCAGGAAGGGGCGCAGGCTCACCGGGTCAGGACTCAGCTGCCGGGCGTAGGCCGCCGTGGCGATGAGCCAGCGAGTCGCGCCGGTCGCGTGCGCGCCGTGATCGTAGCGGAAGAAGTCGTCCGAGCCGGCCGGTCCCGTCCGCGCGTACTCGGGACGGGTCGCGTATTCCAGGCGCACATAGGGCTGGTGGCGTTTCGCGTCGTAGCGCGCCTCCGCGAGAAGGCTGAAGTACCCTTCGGCGGCTTCGGGATCGTTGCGGGAGGCTTCGGCCAGCCCGTAGAGCATCCCCGGGCCAGCCGGTCCCGACCGACGCAGCGCCACATTCGACAGGCTGGAGGTCTCGTCGTGGCCGTCGTGTGACTCCGTGACGCGAGCGCGGGAGACGGAGGCCTCCCACTCGGTGACGGATCCGGCCCCCGATGTCCACCTCCGCGTCAGCCGGCCCGACCAGGAGTCGGGGAAGCTGCGGATGTTCGCGAAATCGTACGGGCCCTCCGGTTCGGTGCCTCCGAAGACGCCCGCTTCCAGGCTCCATCCGGCGAGTTGCCAGATCGCGTTGACGGTCCAGCGCTCGAGGACCTGCGAGAGATGATGGTTGGTGGGATACTTGAGCCCGGGCCGGGACATGGGATCGTCGGTGCCGTAGGGAGCGAAGCCCTTTCCCGCGGACAGCGACAGCCCCCCTCCGGCGGTCTCCCGGAGATTCCAGCTGAGCATGGCCTCGTGAAGGAGCGTGTGAGGATGCCGCTTGTCGATGAAGCCTTCTCCCCAGCCGCCATAGGTGAGTTCACCGCCTCCCAGCGTGATCCCCTCGAAGTTGAGCGTCGTGCGGAGGACAAGGCGGCGGGACGGGCTCTCCAGGTTGGCCATCAGGGCCGGCTGGGTCAGATACCACTCGGTGCGGCGGAGTTCGCCGCCTTCGCCGTTGTCCGGGCCTCCGGTGGTGACCACGGGAAAGACCTGGCCCATCCCGACGACGTGCCAGTCGCCCAGCGGGAGCCGGAGCATCCGGTGCTGCATCTGGTGCCCCGCCTCGGGCTCCGTCGGGGGGTGCACGTGCTGCGCGGACGCCTGCCGGGGGAGCAGGAACAGGAAGACGAGTGCCGACGCGACGACGGCGTGGGCGGTCGCCGCAGGTCGATGTATGTGCATGAATACCTCGCCGTTGCGAGAGACATCCGGGAGAGACGCCCGGGAGGGGCGCTAACCGAGGCTCAGATGTCGTGGCGAGGTGGTGGAGGATCGACGCTCGTTGCGACGATGGCGGGAGCCTGCTGGACGAACGGGCCGGCGTGGACGGAGACACCGGGAAACGATCGGACATGAGCCGGGCGCAGGGGTTCACCCGACGTGACGGCGCAGGCCAACATCATCGCGCACTCTCCCTGCGCGGGATCTTCGTGCCGATGGGAGTGGGAGGACTCTCCGCCCGCGTGCTGCGAGGCTCCATGGTGGTGTGCCATCGCGGTTTCGGCGGGTCTCTGGCTCATCGATCCGCCCGTCGTGCACCGGATCGCGGCGACGTGGGACCACGAGAGGGCCAGCAGGGCGAGGAGGGCGAAGAGGCGGCTCATGAGTAATAATGCTGGTGGGGACGGGTGGGGACAACCATGGAGTCGGCGTTCGAGCACGAGGACCTCGCGCGGGCCCTCGGGTGAGTTCGATCCCCGCCGCCAGACACCCGTATCGGTCCCTCACCCCCGCGCCGTCCTGAACCTCCAGCCGTGCAGGATGCGCCCGTAGTGGTTGAAACTGCGGCGTGCCTCCGCGTCGTCGAAGGGGTAATCCGCCCCGATCTGCGTGGCGGCGGCCAATCCGCTGACGAAGCAGGTCTCCTGGCTGTTGATCAGCGTGTGGGCGCCGCAGTGCCACGTTCGTCTCCTGCCCTGAATGAGGCGGAACAGGGGCACAAGCAATGCGACCTGGCGCACGTCGTGGACGACGTGCTGAAACCACCACCTTCCTACGATCTTCTGCTCGTCGATCCGGCTGACCGGATTGTAGGTCACCAGACAGGGCTTGTCGGATCGACCGGCCCACGGCTGCTGGTTGTGCATGATATAGGTGATTTCGTAGTTGTCCGGCCTGGCGCCGTACTGCTCGATGTGGTTGCTCCGGGTGGCCAGCGGCTGCACTTCGTTGTCCGGAAGGACCGAGGCGTCGGAGTGGACGATCGCGTGGTTGTGAAGTTCGCTCTCGTAGCGCACGGACGAGAGGATGTAGCGCTCCAGCATCGTCGGTTCGGCGAGGATCATCAGCGTCTGGTTCGCATTGCAGGCGAAGATCACCTCGTCGAAGGACTCCTGCACGCCGTTCTCGTCCTCGACCACGATGTGGGACGCGTAACGGTGGACCTTTCGGACGGGCCGGTTGAGCGAAACCCTGTTCCGGAAGCCGGCGGACAGGTTCTCGTAGATGCGCCGCGTGCCCTGATCCCACGTCTGCATGGGCGTGGCCGACTCGATATCGAAGAATTCGAGGTACCGCGAAAAGAGGGACGCGGGCATGTCGAAGACGTTGGTCGCCATCAGGAAGTTGACGAACATGGGCTTCAGCACCATGTGCCGGAAGTCCCCGGAAAGGCCGGCCAGGTTCAGAACGGTCCCCATGCTGATGTAGTTGAACGGGTTGAGGGCGTTCACCAACTTCGACCGGGACCGGGTCATCCAGCCGAAGCGGTGCAGGCCCTTCAGGATTCGCTGGAACCGGGCGATCTCGGCTTGCAAATCGTCCTTGATGTCGGAGTCGAAGTCGTGTGCGTAAACGCGGTCTCCGTACTTCACGCTGTAGCTGAACCGCGTGTCCATCACGTCGATGCCGAACCGCTCCATCAGCAGCACGATGTGGTGGTACACCGACGGGATGCAGGCGGTGACGGAGATGTCGAAGGGTATCGAGCCGCCTCCATCCTGCGGCATGTCGGCGGTGACCGCATTCCCGCCGATCCGGTCCCGCGCCTCGAACAGGCGGAAGTCGAACCGGTCCGGGTGGTGGTGCAGCGCCCAGGCGGCGGCCAGTCCGGATATGCCTCCGCCTACGATGGCGATGCGGCGGGGCATTGTCTCCCATTCTTCGGTGCCACTTCGAGCATGCGTGGGGGTCCTCCGATCCGGGTTGCCGAAACCTGGGATACAACAGTTCCGGACGAAGTTGAGTGGAACATAGCGAACGCCATCAAGGTTGAACCACACCTGTCCTGCGGCGTCCCACTCTCCGCCGAGATACCTTCCCGGAAAATCCGGCCCGCGGAAGACTCACGGCCCGGGCTCAGTCTCTCTCGCTCCCACTCTCCCGCCGCGTCATCCCCTCCACCGTCGTCGACGCGGCCATGTGGCCGATCACGTTGGCCGCGGAACGGAACACGTCCGGCACGCGGTCGATCCCGAGCAGGATCCCGAGCCCGGCGATGGGCACGCCCACCACGTTGAGCGCGGGCACGAGCGACACGATGCTGGCGCTGGGCACGGGCGCGACCGTCATCGAGGCGAGGAAGATCGCCAGCACCGCCGCCGCGATCATCCCGGCGTCGAGCGGCACCCCGTACATGGCGGCGAGGAAGACCAGCGAGCACGCCTGAAACAGCGCGCTGCCCGGGCGGTTGATCGAGGCCGCCAGCGGCAGGACCAGCGTGAAGGTGCGCTTCGACAGGCCGAGCTTCTCCGCCTCCTGCAGCATCATCGGCAGCGTGCCCACCGATGTCGTCGTGGTAAAGCCCACGGTGTACGAGCCCACCGTTCCCCGAATGAAGCGCGCCGGTCCCACTCCGCCCAGAATCCGGACCATGGGCAGCAGCACGAGGCCCTTCAGGATGAAAAGGCCCACCACAACCGCGACGATGAAGACGGCGAGGTTCTGCAGCATCGCCAGCCCGGTCTGCGCGATCACCGGCGCCGCGAGACCGAAGACGCCCACGGGCGCCGTCCAGAGGATCCACGTCATGAGCCTGATGAGCGCGTCGCCGAGCGTCTCCACGAACGACGTGAGCATCTGCTGCTTCTCCTTCGGCAGGGTGGTCGTGGCCGCGCCAAGGAGGACGACGAAGATGAGGAGGGGGAGAAGCGCGCCGTCGGCGGCGACCTCGACGGGGTTTCGCGGCACGAGGTTGACAAGGAAGTCGACCACGCCCGGCGCCACGGTTTCCAGCTCGGTTCCGGTCGTGGGCGGTGGCACCGGGGCCGTGAAGTTGAGCGCGAAGCTCATCAGGCCCATCCCGATCAGGATCGCGGGCAGCGTGGTCACCCAGAAGAACCCCACCGCCAGGCCCCCCAGCCGCCCCAGTTCGCGCAGGTTGGCGATCCGGCCGACACCCACGAAGACGACAGCCGCGACCAAGGGGATGACGACCATCTGTATCGCGCGCAGGAAGACCTGGCCGAGCGGTTCGGCGGCCTCGGCCGCCCACAGCAGCGTTGGAGAACCGGTGGCGGAAGCGGCGATCCCGAGCGCCAGCCCGAGTGCCAGCCCGATGAGGATGGCGCGGGTGTTCACGCGAGAATGGCCTGGGTATTCACGTCGCTGTCGCCGGCGCTCCCGGGTGCGGGATGGTGTGGTCGCATATCGTGGGTCAAGGCAGCGGGCAATCTGGATGGAAATGCCGTGCACGGTCAACTTGCCCGGTGCCCCGCAGCGCCCCAACGTCATCATCCAGCGCCCACCCACGCAGGAGCCAAGCCAGATGGACCCGCGCCCCACCTCGCGCCCACGCGCCCGACTCGCCCCGCGCCCACGCCCCCACCCTCACCGCAGGCTCCCCTGCGCACCACACCTCGCCCGTCCGATCGCCGCGATCGCTGCCCTCGCGGCGATCTTCGCGCTCTCATCCCCCCAACCCACTGCCGCTCAGGAGCAGACCGGCCGACTGACCCCGGAGCTGTATTTCGAGTGGGAGGAAGTGCGTCCGTTCCTGCTCGCGGGCGGGATGGGGCCGCAGATTTCACCCGACGGGAGCCAGGTGCTCTACGAGCGTCGGCACATCGACAGGATGAAGGACCGATGGGTGTCGGAATTGCACATCGTCGGTGCGGACGGCGCGCGGGCCCGGCAGCTGACCGATGGCGGCGGTGCCGTGTGGGCTCCGGACGGCGAGCGGATCGCGTTCGTGCGCGCGGACGACGCCGGCGCCGCGCAGATCTTCGTGCGCTGGATGGACGCGGAGGGGGCCGAGACGCAGGTGAGCCATCTGACGCGCGGCCCGGGCGGCCTGACGTGGTCGCCGGACGGGGAGACGCTGGCCTTTTCGATGATGGTGCCCTCCGAGCCGGAGTGGACCGTCACGATTCCGGGGCGGCCGGAGGGGGCGGAGTGGACGGTGGAGCCGAAGGTCGTGACGCGGCCCAACTACCGGCGCGACTACGTGGGGTATACCGATGACGGGTACAGGCACATCTTCGTGCTTCCGGCCACGGGCGGCACGCCGCGCCAGCTGACCGACGGCGACTGGAACCACGGGGCTCCGGTGTGGTCCGCGGACGGTTCCGAGATCCTGTTTTCGGCGCTGCGCGAGCCCGATTCGGACTACCGTTTCCGCGAGTCCGAGATCTACGCCGTTTCGGTTGCGTCGGGCGCGATCCGGCAGCTGACGACGCGGGCGGGCTCGGATCATTCGCCGGTGCCGTCGCCGGACGGGCGCCTGGTGGCGTATCTTGGCCACGACGAGACCGACGACGCCTACTACGCCGACAACATCTACGTGATGAACGCGGACGGGAGCGGGGCGCGTGAGATCGCGACGGACCGCGACCGCGATCCCTCCGGGCTGCGGTGGGCCGCGGACGGCAGCGGGGTCTACTACAACGCGCCGGACGGCGGTGCGGAGAACCTGTATTTCGCCCCGCTCGACGGGCCGGTGCGGCAGATCACCGAGGGCGAGCACTATCTGACCGTGTATTCGATGGCGGGGAACGGCATGGCCGCCGGTGTGCTGTCGAGCGCGCACGAACCCGGCGATGTCGTCGTTTTCGACGTGGCCGCGGGCGCCGGGATCAGCACGATTACCGACGTGAACGGCGACATCCTTGCCGGTGTCGAGCTGGGCGAGGTGGAGGATGTGTGGTACACGTCTTCGGACGGCCTGGAGATCCAGGGCTGGATCGTGAAGCCGCCGGGCTTCGATCCCGCGAAGAAGTACCCGCTGATGCTCGCGATCCACGGGGGTCCGCACGGCCGCTACGGCTTCGGGACGCCGTACATGTGGTACGAGTGGCAGCTCGAGGCGGCGAGCGGGTACGTGGTGCTGTACACCAACCCGCGCGGCAGCTCCGGCTACGGGAGCGCGTTCGGCAACGAGATCGAGAACGCGTATCCGGGCATGGACTACGACGACCTGATGGCGGGCGTCGACGTGGTGCTGGAGCGCGGCTACATCGACGAGCAGAACATGTTCGTCTACGGGTGCAGCGGGGGCGGCGTGCTCACGGCCTGGGTCGTCGGCCACACCGACCGCTTCGCGGCAGCCTCGTCCGAGTGTCCGGTCACGAACTGGTTCTCCTTCGTGGGCACGACCGACGGCCTCGGCTGGTACAACAACTTCGAGAACCTGCCCTGGGAGGACCCGAGCGAGCACCTGCGCCGCTCACCGCTCATGTACGTCGGCAACGTGACGACGCCGACGCTGCTGATCACCGGCGAGGGCGATCTGCGGACGCCGATGGGCCAGACCGAGGAATACTACCAGGCGCTGCAGATGCTGAAGGTGCCCACGGCGATGGTCCGCCTGCAGGACGAGTGGCACGCGTACTTCTACCGGCCGACCAACACGATCCGAACGTGGATGTACCGCATGGACTGGTTCCGGAAGCACGCGCGGGGGCAGGGGCCGGTGACATGACGGGCGACACGAGGGGCGGGAGGGTCTCCGCAGTGCTCCGCCTGGTTGCGCTCGCGGCGCTGCTGTCGCCGCACGCCGCCGACTCCCAGGAGCGCTTCCCCGAAGGCAACCGCGTCACCATCAGCGGCACGGTCCTCGACGCGATCAGCCGGCGGCCCATCGACGGCGTGACCGTGCAGATCAACTACATGGGCTACGTGGTCGAGACCAACATCGCGGGCCGATTCACGCTGCTCAACATCCCCGTCGGCAACTACCAGCTGTCGCTGTCGCACCCCGCCTATCACCCCGCCGTGGGCGACTTCGCGATCATGCGGTCGGGCGAGTTCGAGACGGCCATGGATCCGGTGGTCGCTGGCGAGGACGAGCTCATGACCGGGATCGTCGGCGTGGTGAGCGACGACCGGAGCGGCGGCCCGATAGACGGGGCCAGCGTCCGACTGCGCACCGGGCAGCAGGGGACCCGCACCGACGCGCGCGGCCGTTTCGCGCTGGACGAACTCACCCCGGGGCTGAACATCGTCGAGTTCACACAACTCGGCTACGCGACCCGAACCGAGACGATCGAGGTCCTGCCCGGCCGTGTCACCAACGTACGTCTCTCGCTCTCGGCGGACCCCGTCGAGCTGGACCCGATCGTGGTCACCGTCGAGCGCCGCGAAATCGCGCTCCAGGACGCGGGCTACTACAACCGCCTCGAGGAGGGCTTCGGCGACTTCATCGACCGGGCGGAGATCGAGAGCCGGGGGCCGGTGGAGATGAGCGACATCTTCAGCCGCATCCCGGGGGTGGAACTGTACGCCGACCCCGACAATCCCATCGAGCGCTACGTGGTGCTTCGCGGCGGCCGCCAGGCGAGCCTCTCGTCGGGCCCGTACGGGCGGTGCTTCCCGCGCGTGGTCCTCGATGGCCTGGTGATCAACCGGGGAGGCGACGAACCCGCGGCTCTCGACCGCATGCTCGACCCTGTCGCGATCGCCGGTGTCGAGGTCTTCCCGACGTCTTCCGGCGTCCCTGCGCAGTACGGGGGCGTGGGGTCGTCGTGCGGGGTGATTCTGATCTGGACGCGGCGCTGACCCGGTGCATTTCGGGGCGGCTTGCCGCAATGCAAAGGAGGTTTGAGGAGATGAAAGAGCGACCACGGCTGGCAAGGTACGTTTTCGCCCCGGTGGCCATGGCGCTGGCCACGGTGGCGGGGGAGCCCGCAGCGCCTCTCCCGGCCCAGACGGTCGAGCAGAACGACAGTTCCGCACGGGCCGCGCGCCGGGCGAATGCGCTGCCCCTCATCACCTCGCGAACCCTCGACTTCACCACCGACGAGGGCACCTGGATCGATGTCGACCTGCACCCGGACGGCGAGACCATCGTCTTCGAACTGCTGGGCGATCTGTACACGCTGCCGATCGCGGGCGGCACCGCGACCCGGATCACGAGCGGGCAAGGCTACGACATGCAGCCGCGCTACTCGACCGACGGGTCCGAGATCGTGTTCGTGAGCGACCGGGACGGATCCGAGAACATCTGGGTGGCGAACGCGGACGGGAGCGACCCGCGCCAGCTGACCGACACCGAGCGCGACAACTACATGTCGCCGGTCTGGACGCCCGACGGCGAGTACGTGATGGCCAACAAGGGCACGCAGCTCTGGCTCTGGCACGAGGACGGGGGCACCGGGGTGCAGATCACGGGGCAGGGGGGCGAGGCCGGTCCCGGCGGCCCCCCGGGCTTTGGCGGAGGCACCCCTTCGCACACCGGCGCCGCCTTCGGACCGGATCCGCGGTACGTCTGGGTGAACGCTCGCGGGAACCTTGGCGGCGGCTTCCCCGTGGGGGCGCGCGATCCCTACAACCTCGATCCGGATCCGCCCGGGCACTTCGCCGCCACCGAGCAGAGTTCGGCCCGCCAGGTCGGCGCCTTCCAGATCGGCATGCTCGACCGCGAGACGGGGCGCGTCATGATACGCACCCACGAGCACGAGGGCGCCTTCCGGCCCATGCCCAGCCCGGACGGACGCTGGCTCGCGTACGCGACCCGCTACGACGCCCGCGAGGCGCTCAAGCTGCTCGACCTCGAGACCGGCGAGGAGAGCTGGCTGGTGATGGATGTGCAGCGGGACGAGTCGCAGGGCGGCGGCATGCGCGACCGGGACGTCTATCCCGGCGGGGCCTGGACGCCGGACTCGGGGGCGCTGATCACCTTCTACGGCGGCAGGATCATGCGGGTCGAAGTGCCCTCCGGCGAGGCCTCGGAGATTCCCTTCACGGCCCACGTGCAGCAGGATCTCGGTCCGCTTGTCAAGTTCGACTACCCCATCAACGACTCGGTGCTCACGGTCTCGCAGATCCGCGGCGCGCGCCCCTCTCCCGACGGCACGCGGCTCGTCTTCTCGGCGCTCGACCGGCTGTGGACCGCGAGCCTGCCCGATCCGGCGGGCACCCAGACCGAAGGCTTCCCGGTCATCACCGACGCGCGCCGCCTCACCACCTCGAACGACGTGGAGCACGGCGCGGCCTGGTCGCCGGACGGTCGCCATATCGCCTACGTGACCTGGAACGACTCGGCCGGCGGTGACATCTGGCGCATCCGAGCGGACGGCGACGGCGAGCCCGAGAGGCTGACACCCACGTCCGCGTTCTTCGACCGGATTGCGTACAACGGCGACGGCTCCCGTATCCTGGCGGTGCGCGGCTCGAAGATGCACCGCATGCGCACGCTGGAGGACTTCGGCCGGCACCACCCCGCGGCCGAGCTCGAATACGTGTGGCTGCCCGCGGACGGCGGCGAGCCCAGCCGGATCATGTGGGTGGGTTCGGGGGCCACGCAGGAGGGACGGAACGCACCGCATCCCGGCCCGGACCCCGACCGCGTCTACGTGTGGGCGGGCCAGGACGGGCTGCTGTCCGTGCGCTACGACGGCACCGACATTCGCACCCTGGTGAAGGTCACCGCGCCCGCGCGTCCCGGTCCCGGCAGCCGCCCCGCCCCCGACGAGGTGGTGCTGTCGCCGGACGGCAGGCGCGCGGTCGTGCGGGCCAACCGCAACGTCTTCACGATCACGGTGCCGCCGACCGGGGGCGAGGCGCCGACGGTCTCGGTCGCGGCCCGGTCGTCGGTGCCGACGCGGCGCCTCACAAAGGTGGGCGGCGACTTCGTGGGGTGGACCACGGACGGATCGGCCGCGTACTACTCGATCGGGCGCAGCTTCTTCCTGCACGACATCGCGCTGAGCGACTCGCTGGTGGCCGATTCGGTCGCGGCCGCGCGCGCCGAGGCGCGGGAGGAGGCCGAGGGGCCCGAGGGGGAGGCCGGGGGGCCGGAAGTCGAGGCCGCCGACACGGCCGACGTGATCGAGGAGGAAGCCGCGGAGCCGGGCGCGTCGGAGGACGACGAAGGCGGCCCTGTCTACGAGGCCGCACGGTTCGACTTCGAGATCACCGTGCCCAAGGACCTGCCGCGTGGCGTGGTCGCCCTCACCAACGCACGCCTCATCACCATGCGGGGGGACGAGGTGATTCCGCGTGGGGACATCGTCGTGCGGGACAACCGCATCGTCGCGGTGGGCGCGGCCGGCAGCGTGACCATCCCCGACGGCGCCGATGTGCGCGACATGACGGGCAAGACCATCTACCCCGGGCTCGTCGACATCCACGCGCACACCTGGGTGGCGTGGGGCGTGCACCGGGGACAGGTGTCGCAGTTCCTCGCGCAGCTGGCGTACGGCGTGACCACGCAGCGCGATCCGCAGACCTCGTCGGAGGACGCGGTCGCGTACTTCGACCTCATGGAGACCGGCGCGTTCATCGGGCCCCGGCTGTATTCGACCGGCCCCGGGGTCTTCAGCGCCGACCAGATCTCGAGCCTGGACGAGGCCCGCGACGTGCTCAGGCGCTACAGCGATCACTACAACACGAAGACGATCAAGCAGTACATGGCCGGCGACCGCAAGATCCGCCAGTGGGTGATCATGGCCGCGCGCGAACAGGGCCTGACCCCGACCACCGAGGGCGGCTCCAACTTCACCATGAACCTGACGCTGGCGCAGGACGGCTACGCGGGCCTCGAGCACTCGCTCCCGATCAGCCCCTTCTACCGCGACGTGGTGCAGCTGGGCGCCTTCAGCGGCATGGTCTACACGCCCACGCTGGTCGTTGCCTACGGCGGGCCGTCCGGGCGGCAGTACTACCTGACGCGCACCAACCTCGACGAGGTCGAGCGCCTCCAGTTCTTCACCCCCCGCGACGAACTCGACAAGTGGAAGACCACGACCTGGTACCGCGACGATCAGTACCCGCACTTCCAGCAGGCCGAGCAGATCGTGAAGTGGATGGAGGCCGGAGGTCAGGCCGGCCTTGGTTCGCACGGCGAGGTCCAGGGCCTGGGGACGCACTGGGAGCTGTGGATGATGGCGTCGGGCGGGATGGACAACCACGACGCCCTGCGCATGGCCACGCTCATGAGCGCGGACGCGATCGGCCTGGCGGGCGATATCGGGTCGATCGAGCCGGGCAAGATCGCCGACCTGCAGGTCCTGGCGTCCAACCCGCTGGACGACCTCGAGAACACGATCGACATCGACTACGTCATGAAGAACGGCCGGCTCTACGAGGCGGCCACGCTCACCGAGGTGTGGCCCCGCCAGCGGCCGCTGCCGACACAGTGGTGGTGGCGGGTCGAGCCGCCCGACGTGCGTGAGGAACGCGGCCGGTGACGGCCGTTGCGCACAGGATCGCTCATGCCGGGCAGCTGCTCCCGCGCCCGGCATGAGCGCCGTCCCCTTCACCTTCAAGCGCAGTTCCGACCTGTACCTGCAGGGCGGGGCCTACGAATCCACGACGGAGACCGCACACGGGCTCGTGCGGCTGGAACGGGACCGGTTGGTGATCCAGTGGCGGCTGGAGGTGCGGACCGAGGCGATGAAGGGGGCGGGCTACGAGACCCGGGAGCAGATCGAGCCGGTCAGGGAGATCGTGATCCCGCTGGCGAAGGTTGCCGGGGCGACGGTTCCCGAGGGGCGATGGTGGAGGCTGGTGGGGCCCCGGCTCATCATCACCGCAGCCGACCTCCTCGCATTCGAGAAGATCGCAGGCCAGCAGGGGCTCAAGCTGAAGCACCCCTCCAAGCTGGTGCTGCGGGTAAAGCGGGCCGACCGACTGATCGCAAACGAGTTCGCAGCCGAACTGGCGCTGGCTCTCGCACGGCTTCCGGAGTCAACCCGGCCGGCGGTTCACGCAATCCCGCCGTGAACCGCCGGCCAGCCGGTCTTGCCGCTCAGTTGCCGCGGATTCCGGCCGAGGTGCTCGCCGGGTCCGTCTCGGCGGGCCTCCTCCGTTCCAGCGTCCGTGCTTCGGGGTACACCTCGTCGAGGGTCATGCCGTCGTAGAGGCGGCCGTCCTTCATCACAAAACGGATATCCACCGTGTTGCGCAGGTTGTCGAGCGGATTCGAGTTCAACACGACGATGTCCGCGAACTTGTCCTTCTCGATGCTGCCGAGCTGATTGCCGAAGCCGATCGCCTCTGCACCCAGGATTGTCGCCGCCCGCAGCATGTCATGGTTGGACGCGTCTTCCGCGGCCATGGCCCACAGCTCCCAGTGGAAGCCGATGCCCTGAATCTGCCCGTGGCTTCCGACCGCCATGCGCCCGTCGTCTTCGAGCATCTTCTTCACGAATTCGGCGTGGCGCGGGAAGACGTGCTCCTCTTCGAGGAACCAGCCCACCGGACCCGGGCTGCCCCCGGACCCCGAACCCCGGCGGCGCGTCCGCGCGTCGATGTTGTCCTTCGGCACGAACATGTTCAGCTTCGGGTCGTCGTGGGCGTTCTCGGTGGCGTAGAAGTAGTTCTCTCCGAACGGGCCGCCGTATGAGACCAGCAGCGTGGGCGTGTTGGTGGTCTCCGACTCCTTGAAGAGCTCCACCACATCGGAGTACATCGGCGCGATGGGGATATTGTGCTCGATCCCCGGGTATCCGTCGATCGCGTGGGTCATGTCGATCTTGTAGTCGAGCCCGCCCTCGGTGGTGGGCATGAGCTCCAGCTCGCGCGCGGCCTGGATGATCCACTGCCGCTGCTGGCGGTTCCCGCTCATGTACATCTTGAGCGTCTTGGTGTCGTAGTACTCGGAATACCGCCTGAGGATGGTCTTGGCGTGGTCGGCGTCGCGGATGTTCTCGCCGTTGAAGACGCCGGGGCCGGTTGAGTAGATCCGCGGGCCGGTCATTCCGCCGGTCAGGACGCGGTCCGTGTAGCTGAGGATGTCGGTGAAGGCGGTCTGCGGGTCGCGCGTGGTGGTGACGCCGTAGGACAGGGTCGCCAGGTACTGCCACACCTCCTGCGGATGGATCTCCGGCACGAGCCACATGGAGTGGTAGTGCGTATCGATGTAGCCGGGGACGAGCGTCTTGCCGCTCACGTCGATCACCCGGGCGCTGTCCGGCACCTCGACCGAATCGGCGATCCCGACTTCGACGATCCTGTTGTCGCGCACGACCACCACCCCGTTCTCGATGACGTGGGGCGCGCCGGTGGTGTCGTCGGGCATGTCCGCCATCGTGATGATGCGGCCGCCGGTCAGCGCGACCAGGCCGCGCGGGATGTCGCGCGGCAGCTCCACCTCGATCCTGCGCTCGTGCGCTTCGTAGCTGTCGGTCGTGTCGGCCAGGATCTCCTTGTCGCCGTCGCGGACCGCGCTGGCTCTGGCGGCCACCTCTTCCGCGGCGTCGCGGATCGAGTCGGCGCGCGCCATGAGCGAATCGGCCACGACCTGCACGGAGTCGGCCTGCAGGCGGGTGATTTCGTCCTCGAGCTCCTCGGGCACCTCTTCGTCGGCGTTCTCGAGGCTGTCCGCCTCGGCGCGCCTGTCGCTCAGGGTGTCCGAAATGGCCATGGCGCGTGCGCGGATCAGGGCGCGTGCGTGCGCTGTCTCCTCTTCCTCCGCCTCCTCGGATTCCACGTGGTCGAGGTCGTAGGTGAACAGCACGTTGCCCATCGCCCAGTTGAGCGCAGAGCCGTCGGGCGACCACGCCGGGAATTCGCCGCCGACGTCGGTCAGCTTGCGCACCGGGACCGGCGAGGCTCCCAGGTTGGTGAGGAGGATGTTCGGCGGGGCCGATCCGACCTCGGCGAGGTCGACGATGTAGATGTCGTTGCCGAACTGCACGAAGGCGCGGTCGCCTTCCGGGGAGAGTACGATCAGGCCGGCGGGTTGGGCAAAGCCCGGCTCGGTCGGCGGATCGACGTCGGTCGGGTCGGGGCCCTTGCGCCACGGGTAGACGCGTCTCGGGAGGTACTCCCACTCGTCCGGGTGCGGATTCGCCATTCCCGCGATTCCCTGGCGCCCGCGGACGATCAGGTGGCGCTTGATGTCGGTGCCGTCCCAGCGGAACGAGACCAGCCCCTCTACCGGGCTGTAGGCGTAGATGCGGTCGGGGTCGTCCGAGGCGAAGTGCGCGACGTCGCGCAGGCCGGTCGGCGAGATGACCGTCGCCGCCGCGGGCGCGGTGGCGGCCGCCGGGACCCAGACGAACTCGGCGCCCATCGGCCCGAAGAACAGGCCCGACGCTTCCATGAGGTCGCGGGCGGCGCCGCGCGAAGCGACGATGCGCTCGCCGTCGGGCGACCACGCCACGTTGTAGTACATGGCCGCGGTGCCGGTGAGCTGCGTGGGCGGACCGCCGGACGCGGGCACCCTCATGATGTGGCCGCCGTCGCTGTCGTCCCACGTGACGTAGGCGATCGACGCTCCGTCCGGCGACCACTGCGGGTGGAACTCGCCGACGTCCGCTTCGGTGAGCCGCGTCGCCTCGCCCTCGGGCAGCTCCCGCACCCAGAGGCGGTCGAAGGCCGTGAACGCGACGCGGTCGCCGTCGGGTGACACGACGGGGCTGCGGATCTGGCTGGCGGTCACCATGGCTGTCGTGTCGATCTGGTAGTCGAACTTGACCGAAGGACCGATGCTGAGCTCGACCTCGACCTCGAAGGGAATCTCCGTAGCCTCGCTCCCGTCCATGGGGACGTTCCAGATCCTGCCGCCGTACGAAACGACGATCGCGGAACCGTCCGGGAGGAAGGCGTACCCCGGGTACACGTCGATGGGAGCGCGCGATTCCTGCTCGTCACGCTGCACCGGGTAGGCCAGCCACTCCTCGTCGCCGGTCGCCAGGTTGCGCTTCCGCAGCCCGGTGTCGGCGTTGTAGCGGGACGCGTACACCAGCCACTCGCCGTCGGGGGAGATCGCGGGGCGCATCGCGGAGCCGTACCGGTTGGTCATGAGCGAGGCGGTGCCCGTTTCGCGGTCGTAGCGGTACAGCTGGTAGCGGGGAAGACGGGCGTTGTACTCCCAGTCGCCGAATGACTGCGCGTACCAGATGTGCTGCCCGTCCGGGCTGAAGGCCGCGCCGATGCGCTTGATGCCGCCGAACAGGGCCGCGAGGATCGGTGACGTGGGAGCGCCCGGAATCGTGATCGGCGACGAGCGCTCCGCATTGTACATGTACAGGTTGGCCGCACCGCCCAGGCCGCCGGAACGGCTGACCACGATGTACTCGCCGTCGGGCACCCACTCGGGCGAGAGGAAGAGGTTGTTGTTGCCGCGCGACACCTGCGTCGTGTCGGTCCTGTCGAGACGCATCGTCCACAGGTTGTCGCCGCCGCTCCGGTCGGAGATGAAGGCCACCGACTCGCCGTCGGGGCTGAAGCGCGGCTGCACCTCGAAGGCCATCCCGGTCAGCAGGGGCGACGCCTTGCCGCCGGTGATCGGCATGGTGTAGAGGTCGCCGAGCAGGTCGAAGACGATGGTCTGGCCGTCGGGGCTCACGTCGAGCGAGATCCAGGTGCCTTCCGTGGCCGTGAACTCGGCGGTGCGAGCGCCACGGAGCGGAAGGGGGTCGCGCCCCGGCCCGCCGGGTCTGGGTGGCTGCGCCGCGAGCGGGGCGACGGTGAAGACGATAGCGGTCAGAGCCGCCGCCGGCGCGAAGAAACGGAGGGCCGTGCGGCCGACTGCTTTCAGGGTCCTGCCGAATGCGGGGCTCATTTGTCACCTCCCCTGATGCCGGCGCGGACATTGGGCGCGGTGTTGCGCCATGGTTCGTCCGGTGCGGGCCGTTGCCTGGGCCACACCTCGTCGAGGGTGTCGCCGTCGTAGAGCCGTCCGTTCATCATCACCTGACTCACCGTGTTGGTGTTGCGGATGTTGGCGAGCGGGTCGGCGTCGAGGATGACCAGGTCCGCCAGCTTGCCGGCCTCGATAGAGCCCAGATCGCCGCCCAGACCGATCGCCTCGGCACCCATGATCGTCGCGGCGCGAAGTGCGTCGTGCTCGTCCATGTCGCCGGCCTGCATCGCCCACAGCTCCCAGTGGAACCCCAGTCCCTGCAGCTGTCCGTGACTGCCGACGCCGGTCTTCCCTCCGTTCTCCACGAGTCGCGTCAGCCAGGCGGCGTGCTTCGGGAATGCGTATTCATCCTCCATGAACCAGCCGCCCGGTCCCGGGCCGGTCGTCTGCAGCCGCCGCGCCTTCGTGTCCAGCTCCCGCTTGGGCGTGAAGTGGGTCAGCTTCTCGTCTCCGAAGACGTCCTCGCGCGTGTAGAAGTAGTTCTCCGCCCAGGGCCCGCCGTAGGAGACGAGAAGCGTGGGCGAATTGACCGTGCCGGATGTCGCGAACAGCTCGACGACGTCCCCGTACGCCGGGATGATCGGCATGGAGTGCTCGATGCCCGGATACCCGTCGATCGCGTGGGTCATGTTGAGCCGGTAGTCCAGCCCCCCTTCGGTGGTGGGCATGAGGCCCAGTTCGCGCGCCGCCATGATCAGCCACTGGCGCTGACGGCGGTTGCCGGACATGTACATCTTGAAGGTCTTGGTGTCGTAGTAGCGGCTGTACTTGGTCAGCACCTCCAGCGCGTGCTCGTAGCTGCTGACGAAGTCCTGGCTGAACACGCCCGGCCCGGTCGAATAGACGCGCGGGCCGACCATCTTCCCGGCGCGCACCATGTCCTCGTAGGAGAGCACGTCGGTTGTCGCCGTCTGCGGGTCGCGGGTCGTGGTCACCCCGTAGGCGACGTTCGCCTGGTAGATCCACGGGCGCGCCCAGTGCAGCCCCCACAGGTTCCACATGTGCGCGTGCGTGTCCACGAAGCCGGGGATGATCGTCTTGCCCGCGACATCGATCACGGTGGCGCCCTCGGGAACGTCCCCGGGCCCTGCCGAAACCGACGTGATGCGGTTGTCGGTCACCACGATGTCGGCGTTTTCGACGACCTCGTCGCCGTTCATCGTGATCGCCCGCGCACCGCGCAGCACGACGGTGCCCCGGGGGATGTCCCGGTCCGCCGTCACCGCGATCTGCTGCTCCGCGGGCTCGTAGTCCGGGTCGGCGGCGGCGGCGTCCAGGTCGTAGGTGAACAGGGCGTTGCCGAGCGACCAGTGCACGGTGCGGCCATCCGCGCCCCACACCGGAAACTCGACGCCGAGATCGTTCAGCTTCCACACCGGGACCGCGGCCGAGTCGGGCTTGACCACGTCCACCGTAGGCAGCACGGCACCGAGGTCGGGAACCGTGACGGCGTACAGGTCGTCTCCCACCTGGGCCAGCGCGAGGTCGCCCTGCGGCGCCATCTCGACCGAGGCGGAGATGAAGCGCAGGATCAGTTCGCGCGGCTCGTCGTCGTCGAAATCCGCGGGCATCACGAGGTCGGACGTCTCCGAGCGCTTGTAGCCGATGGGAACGCCGCCCGCCGACAGATCCGCCCTCCTCGTGACCTGGAGGTGGCGCTTCCGGTCGGTATCGTCCCAGCGCGCCGAAGACAGCGCCGTCGTCGGCGGAGGAGGTGTGGGAGAACCCGGCACCGCGTCCGCGCGGGCGGTTCCGTAGTAGTAGATGCGGTCGGGATCCTCGGTGAAGTGCGGCGATCTGCGTCCGGCCGTGGGGCCGATCACGGTCACCTCGCCGCCATCGGCCGGTATCCAGATGAACTCGGAGCCGATGGTGCTGACGAAGGGATCGATGGCCTCCTGCACATCGCGCCTGGCGGACCGCACGCCCACGATGCGCTCGCCGTCGGGCGAGTACACGAGGTCGCGATAGTAGGCGGGCGCCGACGTGAGCGTGACCGCGGCACCGCCGTCCGCCGGCACGCGCCGGATGTGGCCTTCGCCGCTGTCGTCGTCCCAGGTCACATAGGCCACATGGCTCCCGTCCGGCGACCAGACCGGCCGATGCTCGCCCACCTCGTCGCTGGTCAGTCGCCGCGTCGTCCCGTCCGCCAGCTCCGTGACGTACACCCGGTCGAGGGCGGTGAAGGCGAGCCGGCTTCCGTCGGGCGAGGGACGCGGATACCGGATCTGCTTCACGGTGAATGTCGGCGTGTCCTCGATCGGGTACTCGAACTCGACCTCGGGTCCGATCGCGATCTCGGCCTCGACCGTGAAGGGGATCTCGGCGGGATCGCTTCCGTCCACCGGCACCCGCCAGATGCGGCCGCCGTAGGACATCACCAGTGCGTCCGACTCGGGCGTGAAGGAGTAGCCGGGGAGCACGTCCATGGTCGCGGTCGATTCCATGTCGTCGCGCTGCACGGGGTAGGCCAGCCAGCGTTCCATCCCCGAGGCCAGATCGCGAATCCGGATCCCCGTGTCCGCGTCGTCGCGGCTCCCGTACGCCAGCATCGTCCCGTCCGGCGACACCGCGGGCCGGAACGCGGACCCGTACCGGTTCGTCATCGGCGTGCGAGTCCCCGACCGCCGGTCGTAGACCCAGAGCTGGAACTGCGGGAAGATCGCGTTGTACTGCCAAGTCCCCTGGCGCTGCGCGTACCAGACATAGCGTCCTTCGGCGTCCACTGCGGCGCCCATCATCCGCTGAGCGCCGGTTCCTCCCACCATCTCGATCCCGGTGCCGCCGTCCACGTGGTACAGCCACAGCTTTTCGAGGCCGAAGAACTGGCGCGACCTCGACACGACGATGTACTTCCCGTCCGGCATCCACTCGGGCGACAGGAAGCCGCTTCCGACCCCCTTGCTCACCTGCGTCGGATCACCGCCCGCCGAAGGCATCAGCCAGACATTCTGGTCCCCGCTCCGGTCGGAGACGAAGACGATCCGCTCGCCGTCGGGGCTGAAGCGGGGCTGCATGTCGTACGCCATTCCGCTGGTGAGGCGTCTGGCGTCGCCACCGGTGATCGGCATCGAGTACAGGTCGCCGAGCATGTCGAAGACGATCGTCTGGCCATCGGGGCTCACGTCGAGAGAGATCCAGGTTCCCTCGTTGGTCGTGAACCGGGCCCAGCGGGCGGGCTCCAGGGGCAGACCCCGGTCCGGATCCAATTCCGGCTCCTGACCTTGGGTAGCGATCGGTGTAAGCAGCACAAGTGGGATCGCCCAATGAGTGCGTTTGAGATAGCGCATGCGCCGACTCCGTGCCTGGGGTTGCATCGGGGGGTTTCCGCGAATGAGAAACGGCCGCCCGGGAATTGACCGGCCGAACCCAAAACATACGTTCGGGGTGAATAGTAGTGTCAGCCCTCGCACACGACCAAGCCACTTGCAGGGTCACATCCCGCAGCCCCGGACCGGAAATGCCCCACGCTCCACATAGAGACTTCGCGCTGATCTCCGTTTCCATCGATCTCGGCGCGGGACGCCGGGGCGTCGACATGGGCCCGTCGGCCCTGCGGATCGCGGGGATCCAGGGAAAGATCGAGCAGATCGGTCACACCGTTTCCGAACTCGGGACGATCACGGCCGGAGGGATCGAGACCACCGAGTCGGGAGAGGGCGTGCTCCCGTTCCTGAGCGAGATCCTCGACGTGGCCGGCCGGACGCGGGCGGCAGTGCGCAACGCTCTGGACCGGGGCTGCATCCCCCTCATCCTCGGCGGCGACCATTCGCTCTCCATCGGGTCGGTGGGGGCCGTGGCCGACCACTACCGTGAACAGGGCGAGTCGATCGGCGTCATCTGGGTGGACGCCCACACCGACATGAACCAGCCCCACACGACGCCCACCGGCAACATTCACGGGATGCCGCTGGCGGTGCTCCTGGGCTTCGGCGAGCCGCGTCTGACCCGTGGACGGGCGTCCGTGCGCCCCGAAAACGTGAGCATCCTGGGTGCGCGCGAACTGGATCAGGGCGAAAAGGCGCTCATCCGGGAGCTGGGAGTGCGGGTGTTTACGATGTCGGAGGTCGACGAAAGGGGCGTGGCCACCTGCATGGACGAGGCGCTGGAACGAGCCGGCGACGGGACGTGCGGATTCCACCTGTCCCTCGACCTCGACGCCCTCGACCCGGCGGTCGCTCCCGGAGTCGGCACGCCGGTCCGGGGCGGGCTCACCTACAGGGAAGGCCACCTGGTTTGCGAGAAGGCGTCCCGCTCGGGCGGACTGCTGAGCCTGGAGGTCGTCGAACTCAACCCCGTGCTCGACGACCGCAACCAGACGGCGGAACTCGGCGTCGGGCTCGTGGCCTCGGCCCTCGGGGCCACGATCCTGTAGCGATTCCGCCGTTCGGCGCGCGCCTGCTAGCTTTCATCCCCTGGCCGGGGTGGTGAAATCGGTATACACAGGGGACTTAAAATCCCCCGGGAGCATTCCCATGCGGGTTCGAGTCCCGCCCCCGGCACTCGCCTCGAGCGGCTAGCGCCGCCTGTACGTCCTCACCGGCGGCAGACGCGCGCCAGTCCCGCCCGCCGGCTCGTCCTCGCCGACGACCGGAATGGTCAGCGTTCCGATCCCGTCGATGCTGGCCTCGATCAGGTCGCCGGGCTGCAGGAAGCGCTGCTCGCCGCGCACCGCGGTGCCCATCCCGACGCCGCCGGAGGTGCCGTTGTTGATCACGTCGCCGGGGAAGAGGGTGATGATCGACGACCCGTACTCGACCAGCTCCCAGAGCGTGTGGATCATGTCGCCGGCGCGGGCCTCCTGCATCTGCTCGCCGCCCACGCTGAGCGTCTGCCGCAGGTTCTCCATCGGGTCGCCGTAGAACTCCTTCGGCACGATCCAGGGTCCCATCGGCGCGAAGGTGTCGTGGCCCTTGCCCACGAACCAGTCCGAAGTGAGGGGGTTGCCACCGGGGGGACGGCCGCCCCGGTCCGAAATGTCGAGCGTTACGGTATACCCGAAGACGTAGTCCTGCGCCTCGGTGGCCGAGACGTACTTGGCAGCCCGGCCGATCACGGCGCCCAGTTCGACCTCCCAGTCCGTGCGGTCGCGGCCCCAGGGGATCACCACCTCGTCGTTGTTCCCGATCACGGCGCCCCGGCTGGGCTTCAGGAAGAGGTACGGGACGCCGCGGTTCTCGCGCCGCTGCCGGCGAGCCTCGGCGCGTTCCTCCTCGGTGCCCGTTTCGTTCACGTGGCTGTAGAAGTTGACGGCCGCGTTCATGATCTTGCCCGGGTACATGATCGGCGGCAGCGTCCGCACTTCGCCGAGTTCATGGATGAAGCCGGGGCGCGCGCTCCCGTCGATCATGCCGTTCGCGTCGAGGTGATTCACGATCTCGTAGAGGCGCAGCCGGACGCCGTACTCGTAGCGACCGATCAGGTCCAGCATGTCCGCGGGGGCGGGGACCGCGGGATATGCGGGGTTGCGCTCCAGCGTGCGGTTGGCCTCGCCGATGTCGACCACGAGCGCGTCCCGGAGCACCATCGCGACCCGGGGCTCGCCGTCGATCTCGAAGGTGCCGACCTTGAAGGGCTCGGCGATGTCCATGTTCGCGCCCGATTGGGCCGACGCGGCAGTCGGGCCAGGGCCTGCGGCGAGCGAGGTGAAGAGGGCCGCCACGAGGGCGGCGCGAGAGAGCGTGGCAACGTCGGGTCGCATGATCCTGCCCCATGCTGAGGTGCTTTGCCGATGGCGGCACTACGAGAATCCTGAGTCTGATTCTCTACGCCGGGCCGCGGCGCCCGTCAAGTACGGGGTGCTACAGGATGGCGTCGAGATAGAGTTCGACGCGGAAGTCCTTGTAGGGACCCTTCAGCCCCTGCGACAGGTCGAAGCGCAGGAGCCCTTCGAGGATGGAGCCGCCGATGCCGATGCCGTAGAGCAGGTCGCCCGCGGTGAAGTCGCTCGCCTCCCCGGCCCATCCGGCGTCTGTGAAGAAGCTCCAGCCGACCCCGTGGAAGATGCGGCTGACCTCGACGCGCCCGCGCAGGAACGACGGGCCGGAGACCACCGAGGCGGGGTATCCGCGCAGCGTGGACGCGGTACCCAGGAACCATGAGCGCTGGACCGGAGCGCCGCCCCAGGTGTTGCCGCCCGCCGCCTCGAGTCCCAGACGCCACCCGTCCCAGCCCTCGCCCCGGACGGGGATGATGGCGCGGGCGGTGGCGCTGGCCTGCACGTAGTCGCTTCGCGCGCCGTTGCCGCCCCCGTGTTCGCCGCCACCGACGGAGCGCCACGTCGCGCCGCGGCCATGGAACTCCAGCCCGAATTGCGTCTTCAGCGGATCGTGACCCCACCACGGGGAGATCCGCACCTCCGCGCCCGCTTCGTCGGCGCGGTCGGCCGCCAGGTTCGGACGGAAGCTCCAATCGCCGTCGAAGACCCGAAAGAGGGCGAAGTCGATGTTGTTCTCCACCGCTTCGTGGCGCTCCGCGTACGCGCGAAAGAGGAAGGAGTCCCTTGTCCCCTCCGGAGGTCGCCAGGTGAAGTCGGCTCCGGTGGCCCGGTAGTACTCACCGTTGTCGCGGCCGAAGAGGAGGGCGTCGACGGAGTTTCCGAATCCCAGGTTCCCGGCCCGCGGATCGACGGACTGTAGTTCGTGGTAGGCGCCGAGGGTGAGGCGGCGCAACACCGTCGAGCGTTCCAGGTCCAGTCGCATCTTGGGACGCAGGTCGGCAAACCCGAAGAACCCCGCGCTCTCCAGGGTGTAGCGGTCGCCCAGGTCCCAGTCGAACCGCCCGCCCAGTGCCGGTCCCTCGACGCGGTTGTAGCGGATGAGATCCTGTCGCGCCCACCCCCAGTTGAAGGTCCAGGGGACCATCTGGATCGGAGGCGCCGGGAGGTCCGCCAGGTCCCCGATGTACTCCGCCAGTTCCTCGGGGTCCGTGAACCCGGGCGCGCCGTCCCACACCGGCGGCGGCAGGTGGGGGCTCTCGGCCACGAGGCTGCGGTCTTCGGGGACGATCAGCAGCGACTCGCGGTCCGCCGCCGGGGTCTCCGACTCGTCCATGAGTTCGTACGCGATGCGGTCGTCCTCGGAGAGCAGTGCGGCGATGAAGGCCATGGCTTCGGCGCGCGTGCCGAAGTGAACCTCCCTCATTCCGTCCCGCGCGGTCGTCACCGTGCCCGGCGCGGTCTCGTCGCCCGGAACGGCCGGGGCGCCCTGCTCATCCACCTCCACGTCACCCTCCAGCACCACCGCCTCGACCTGGTACGCCATGTCCATCGAGACGGGGAACCTGATGATCCCCGCCCTTGCCTCGCCCTCGATCCTCATGCTGCGGGGCAGCCAGGCCTTGAAGTCCCAGAGCGCGTAGTCGACCGAGACGACGTTCAGGTCGAAGGTCCACGGCTTGAAGAGGCCGGGAACGAACCGGAAGGTGCCTGCGTCTTCCTCTTCCTGCAGCTCCGGGATGTCCCGAACCGCGTCGAACTCCCGGCTCATGCGGTAGGCGGCCCGGACCAGCGCGCCCGTTTCGGGCTCGATCCAGAGGATTCCGCTGATCCGCTGGGGGGCGGCCTCCCGTGGGAGGACATCGAGCTGGATCGCCTCCAGCCGGCGCCCGTCGGGGAACGATAGCGTGATCGTGTCGCCGCTCTGGAAGTGGTAGATCGTGTCGGCGCCGGAGGCCAGGGGGTGGATGAGGGCGAATTCGTTGTCCTCCGCGTCCGTGCTGAACGCCTCGTCGTCCATGCCCAGGAAAAGGCGGTCGTTGCCGGGTTCGAATGGGCCGTCGAAGGGAAGGTCCTCGAGCCAGTCCAGGTCGCCCTCGCGCATGGCGATCGTGCGTCCCGGGTACTCCGAACGGCTCCCGAGCACCTGCACCACCGCGTCGTAGTCACGTTCCCAGAAGGTGCGGACGGCCGTCTCGCTGTGGTAGAGGACGCGGTCGCGGAGCGGCGCGCGGATGGCGGCGGCGATGCGCTGGTCGATCCGGGCCGTGTAGCGCACGACCGATTCGTCGAGCGCCGTCCAGCCGTCGAAGGCCGCCGTGTAGAGCTGCCGGGCGACCGGATCCAGGAAGGCGTCGGCGGCGAAGCGGGTCTGCGCCGGCGCGCCGTGCGGAGTGGCCGCCGAGGCCGCCGCGACGAGGGCCAGGGCCGTGGCCAGGGCGCTCCTTGTGGTGGCGGCGCTCACGAGCCCGCACCCTCCGGCGCCGCCCGGAAGCGCGCCTCGCCAAAGTCCTCCCAGGCGACATGGTGCCAGTCGGTTCCTTCCTGCCCGACTCCCTCGCGTTCCGCGGGGCCTGCGTTCGGAAACACGAAGATTCCCCGGTTGTCCCCGCCCACGTCGTTCGAGCCGGAGAGCTCGTAGCTGCGGCCATCCAGGAGCATGACATGAACATGCCCGTCCTCGGACTGCGCGATCTGCCGGATCCTCCCGAACTCCACGTCGAACTCCACGTTGTCCGAGGCCCCGTTCAGTTGGTCCCACGTCCACTCCTCGTCGGCGTCCCACCGGATCCAGCCTTCGAACTCCTCGCCGGACCGGCTCGTGACCACCCCGTACAAGGCACCGGTGCCGCCGAAGTCGTCATACCGCACCCCACCGGACGGGGGGTGCAACCGAAGCGCGTGCAGGTCG
This sequence comes from Gemmatimonadota bacterium, assembly GCA_022823145.1. Taxonomy (GTDB): domain Bacteria; phylum Gemmatimonadota; class Gemmatimonadetes; order Longimicrobiales; family Gaopeijiaceae; genus Bin94. The sequence continues at coordinate 74,932 of JAJDXS010000038.1, read as the reverse complement.
TCCCACTCTACCTCGACCGTGCCGAGCCCGGGATCGGCGATTCGGATCGTCCGCCGGTACCAGCGGATGTCGGACTGGCGGTAGCGCGAGCCGAGCGGGCGGTAGAGGTCGAATCCCTCGCCCGATGCCAGCGTCACCCATGCTCCGCCGAAGCGCGACTCGACCGCGCTGATCTCGGCGAAGGGGAAGCGCTGAAGGTCGCCGTCGTCGTCCCGCCCCAGGAACCGGTCGGACTGCAGGACGGGAGCGCCGCTCCAGGAGATGAAGCCCGTGAAGGTGCGCCCGAACCGGTCTTCGACCGAACCGTGGACGCGTGCGGTCGACGGCACTGCGCCGGGCGGGGCGGCACCGAAATCGATTCGCTCGATGACGCGTCCGGAGACGACGACCGGCTCCTCGCCGGGGGTGTCGACGGTAACGCGCGCCCTCAACCCCCCGGTCGTCGACGTGGTGCGCACGCCGCCGGGCGACACGGACACACCCCCCGTCCGCGAGCCCGGGACGTCGACCGTCACCGCGCCCCCCGCGTTCCGCTGCACCGCCTCGATCCCGCCCTCGTCGTCCCGCACCAGCGCGGCGAGGTGGCCGAAGCGGATGCCCGTGCGGGTCTCGGTCGCGAAGTCCCGGTACCGCTCCTCCCACGAAACCCGATAGCCCCTTACGTCCACGGTGCGGACCGCGGGCCTCCCGTCGTGCACGGCCAGAAGCCAGGCGTTGTAGTTGTCGTCGGATACCTCGCGGCTTCCCACCAGCACATCGGCCCAGCTGGCCGCGCTCTGGCCCCGGCTGAACTCGAGGAACCCCTCGTGTTCGTCGCCCTCTGCGGTGAGGACGCGTCCCCAGATCCGGTCGGCGGACTGGGCGTGGAGGGCGGGCGCGCCGGTCGGCAGGAACGCGGCGCATGCAACACCGAGTGCAAGGGGCAGGCGACGGGCAGGAAGCATGGTTGCGCACGGGTTCGGGGCGGGCGGACAGGGTTCCTCCCTCCTACCCCGCAGGGTCCCGTCCGGTTTCGGAGGCCGTTCCGCCCCTCTAGATTGCCCGCTTGTCTGCATCGGCCCCTCCACCGACAGGAGTTCAGGAATGCGCACCCACACTTCGACGATCCTTGCCCTCGCCATGGTTGCGACCGGCACGACCTTCGCCTGTGCTCCCGCGGCTGACGAGGGCGGGCAGAGCGACGCGGGCATGACGGCCGAGTCCGCGGCCGAAGCGCCCTCCAACCCGCGCTTCGGCGTCTGGCGCCTCGAGTCCGACGCGCCGCCGCCAGCCAGCAACATCATGACCTACGAGCCCTGGGGCGACGGCGGGATGAAGATCACGGTCGCGTCCACCAACGCCGAGGGCGAGTCGTCCGAGTGGAGCTACGCGACAATGTTCGACGGCGTCTTCCGGCCGGTCGAGGGGCAGGAGAACGCCACAACCGCGGTCGAGGTCGTCGACGATCGAACCAACCACATACTCAACGCGCGCGACGGCGATGTCTACCAGGTCATCGTCAACGTGCTCTCCGAGGACGGCAACACGATCAACAACGAGTACCGCCGCACCCTTCCGGACGGGACGGAGCGGATATCGCACGCGGTCTACAGAAGGATCGAATAGGGCGTAGACCCCGTGGCGGCCCCCGCGGCCGACAGCGACCGGCCTCCTGGGGCGCCCGGTTGAGCGGGCGCAATGACCGCCTGCGCCGTTCAGGCCCGGATATCCGGACCAGCGGCCGGACCGTCGTCGCGCGGCACGCGCAGCTCGAAGCGCGGGATCGGGGCGCGGAACACCGAGCCGTCGTCGCGGCGGAAGTGGTAGAACCCCTCCATGTGGCCGCTGCGGCCCTCCAGCACGCAGAAGCTGTTGTACTCGTGCACGTCCCCTGGGGCCAGGACGGGGGACTGGCCGACCACGCCTTCGCCTTCGACCTCCTGATCGCCCGCGAGCGTGTCGTGGATCTTCCAGTGGCGCCAGAAGAGCTGTGCGGTGTCGCCGCCGACGTTCTCGATGCGGATGAAGTAGACGAAGACGTGACGGAGCGGGGGCTGCGACGGGCCGCGCGCGTAGACCGGGCGCACCGTGATGCGCATCTGGTCGTCCAGGACGGGCGGGCGGCGCCCCGGTTCCCCCGCCATTCTGATCACGCGCCACGCTCCGGTCCGGGTCGCCCGTAATGTAATCTCCACATTACATTGTGTGATGTTAACATTACATTTCCAGTCGTGTGTGGGGATCCGCCGCACCGCCACCGCCGCTCTCTCACTCCCACTCCTTCGGTTCCCGGTGGACTTGCGGTCCCAATGCGGTAACATAGTAGCCGTTCGGGAGCGCCCGTACCCCACGCCTGAGACACCTTCGACACCCGGAGCGTTCAATGTTTCGCCGTACCATCCTGACCGCCGCGGCTCTCGTGCCGACCGTCCTGCCCGCACTCGTCGCGGTTCCGCCCGATCCGGCGGAGGCCCAGTCCTCCGCGGTCGCGCGCGTCGTCGCCCGCTTCGAGCCCGAGGTCCGGCGGGTCATGCTCGAGGGGAACATCCCGTCCGTCACGGTCGCGATCACCGACCGCCAGGGCGAGCTGTGGAGCGGCGCGTACGGGCAGTCCAACCTGTGGGCGCGCACGCCCGCCTCGACCAACACCGTCTACCTGATCGGGTCCACCTTCAAGGCGCAGTCCACCGTGGCGCTGCTGCAGCAGATGGAGCGGGGCAGCTTCGCGCTCGACGACCCGGTGAGCGACCACCTGGACGGCCTGGTGATCCGCGGCGAGGACCTGGAGCGTCCGGTCACCTTCCGGCACCTGCTGACCCACACGTCGGGGATGCCGGTCGACTTCGGCCCGCACGCCGTATGGGGGACGACCGCGCCGCTGCCGCTGGACGAGTACCTCGGCGATTCGCTGCGAGTGGACACGCCGCCGCTGGAGGGAGTCGTCTACTCCAACATGGCCTACTCGCTCGTCGGGCACCTCGTGGAGAAGTTCTCGGGCGTGCCCTACAGGGACTACATCCGCGAGCATGTCTGGGGGGCGCTGGGGATGAATTCGACCGCCTTCGATCCGCCGCCGGAGATGGCCGAGCGCCTGGCGGTGCCGTACGTGCCCGATCCCGAGACGGGGCGGAACCGGCCCACGGTGCGCGTGAAGGCCAACGTGTGGCCCGCGGGGATCGTCTACGGGACGGTGCACGACCAGGCCAACTGGGTGCGCTTCAACCTGGGCGACGGCCGCTGGGGCGACGGGCGGCTGCTGGAGCCGGCCACGATGGACGAGATGCACAGTCTGCAGTTCGAACAATTCGCGGGAGAGCCGATGGGAGGCGGATGGGGGTATGAGGAGCCCGGATACGGCCTCACGTGGTGGGTCTCGGCGCGTGACGGCGAGCGTTTCTTTGCGCATTCGGGGAGTGTAGGGGGGTACACGGCTTTCGCGTCGGGGAACCGCACGCGTGGCCTCGGCGTCGCCTTCCTCACCAACGGGAACCGCGCCCACCCCCACCTGGTGCGCCTGACCAACCTGGTCCTCGACCTCATGGCCGAGGAACTGGGCGAGTCGAGGTAGGCCCCATGCCACAGTTCGCGCTTCCGGCCGACTGGCCGAATCTGCTCCTCTGGACGGGCGTCCTCGCGGCGGCCGCCCTGATCGCCGACCGGGTCGCGTCAGGCCTCCTGCAGCGGGTTTTCGGGCGCGTGGCGGCGCGGACGCGCTCCAGCTGGGACGACCGCATCGCCGAGCGAAAGGTGGTGCAGCGGCTCGCCCACGTGGTCCCGGCGCTGGTGGTCTATCTCGGGATCGGGCCCGCGCTGGGCGTCACGGCAGCGGGGGTCGAGGGTGCGCCCGGGGAACTGCTCTCCACCGTGTGGACGATCGTGCGGCGCGTGGCGGCGGCCTACATCGCGTTTGCCGTGGCGCGGGCCTTCGCGGCCTTCCTGGACGCGGTCAACGACATCTACCAGGAGAGCTACGCCGCAGCGAAGTCACGGCCGATCAAGGGCTACCTGCAGGTTGTGAGCCTGGTGGCCTGGCTCGCGGCGGCCGTGGTGATCGTGTCGGTGCTGGTGGGCCGTTCGCCCGTGGTCTTCCTCTCGGGGCTCGGGGCGCTGGCCGCGGTGCTCATGCTGGTCTTCCGCGACACGATCCTGTCGCTGGTCGCGAGCGTGCAGATCGCGTCGAACGACATGATCCGGATCGGGGACTGGCTGAGCGTACCGCAGGCCCAGAGCGACGGCGAGGTCATCGACATCGCGCTCCACACGATCAAGGTCCAGAACTGGGACAAGACGATCTCGACGATCCCCACGAGCAAGTTCATCACCGAGTCGTTCAAGAACTGGCGCGGCATGAGCGAGTCGGGGGGCCGGCGGATCAAGCGCTCGCTCCGGCTCGACATGAACTCGGTGCGCTTCCTGCGGGACGACGAGATCGAGGAGCTGTCCCGGCGCGAGCTTCTGCAGGGGTACATGCGGGATGCCCTGGACACGATCGCGCGCTACAACGCGGCCAAGGAGGCGGGCAACCCCGGCGTGATCCCCGAAATCCGCCGGCTGACGAACCTCGGGACGTTCCGCGTCTACGTGCAGAAGTACCTGGAGGCCCACCCGAAGACCCACAAGGACATGACGCTGCTCGCCCGCCAGCTGGCGCCGGGTCCCGAGGGCGTGCCGATCGAGGTCTACTGCTTTTCGAACGACACGGCGTGGGCCAACTACGAGGGCTTTCAGGCGGACATCTTCGATCACCTCATCGCGGTGCTGCCGGAGTTCGGGCTGCGGGCGTACCAGTCGCCGGCGGGGAGCGACTTCGCGCGGGCGATCGGGGCGAGGTCCTGACCGGGACCATGACGATTCCGGGGCGCGCGACCGCCCGGATGCGTCAGGACGGCTTCCGGTAGACGATGAGTCCGACCGGTCTGGCGCGCCTCCAGACGATCTCGCGCGTGACCAGGAGGTGGCCGCTCTCAAGGATGGAGCAGGCATCGCGGATGGTGCCGCCCCCGGGGATCCTGCGTTCGATCGCGAAGCCGTCGTCGCGCCAGCGCAGCCGCGCCTCGACGGGGCCCTGAGGAGCCGACGCCTCGGTCCAGCCGCCATCTAAGGGGAGCGCGATCGGCCCTTCGGCATCGAAGTCGACCGCGAGCTCGCCGCCCCCCGGCTGGAAGGCCAGCCTCTCCGGCGTAATCCCGACCATCAGCATGGTCTGGCGCAGGCCGGCGGGCGTGCCGGAGACGGCGTCGGCACCGGCACCCTGCTCCCGCATCATCTCCATCCCGAGATCGGACGCGCGCTGCTGCAGGTGATCCTGTGGCCGCACCCCGCGGACGTTCGCGGCCTGGGCGGTTGCCGCCTGGTCGAACTCCCAGCTGCCCGCGAACACCGCCAGGGCAGCGGCCCGCTCGGGAGCCGGGGCGCCCGGGCCGACCGACGCGCAGGCCAGGAGGGCCGTGATCGAGAGGGTGCACGCAAGGCAGTGCCAGGGTCTTCCAATTCTTGTGGCCACGGTCAGCACCCTCTCGCCGACGTCAGATCGACCGGCCGAAGCCGGAACCCGCGCTCTGCCGCCTGCTCCAGAAAGTCGATCGTGTACAAGCGTACCATCCGCGCCGACTCGAAGACCTCGACGCGACCGAGCTGGTGCGGCTGCAGGTTCTGCAGGAAGCCGGCCCCTACCGGAAACTCGTCGAGGCATACCCGCAGGCGGCTCACCCTGTTCCTGAAGCGGGCAACCGGCAGCCCGAAGCCGTCCTCGACGATGTCCAGGTTGGTCCGTTCGCTTACGAACTCCACCAGATCATAGTCGACCGTCCTGTTCAGGATCTCCCGGTCGAATCCGCTGGACGGCACCGGAGTCGCGAGCCGGCGCATCTCGATCCGGCGGACGAAGTGCGCGATCTCGACCTCCAGACCCGCCACGTCCAGCGGCGCGGGATTGAGCCGGACCACGAGGACCGCGCCGAAGGGAACGTCCGAGGGCTCACGGTTGGGCTCGTACCCGAAGCCCGTCGTGGCGATGGTGTAGCGGCCCGGAACGAGATCGGCGAACTCGAAGTATCCGTTCGCGTCCGTTAGCGCCGACCGGTGCAACTCGACGAGCACGACGGCGGCGTTTTCGATCGGCTCTTCGGTCACGTAGTCGACGACGTTGCCGCGAAAGGTGAAGGACCGGAGGCTGTCGGGCGGCGGATCCTGTGCGGAAAGCGGCGCGGCGCCGGCGGTCAGGGCGATGGCCAGCAGGCTCGTGACCGGGCGGCTCAATTCAGGAACCGGCCGAAAAAGTCCTCCGCGGCGCGGAAGACCGCCATCCAGCTGCGGTGCAGGAGGAAGCCGTGCACCTCGTCGGGCAGCACCAGCATCTCGACATGAACCCCCTTGCGGCGCAGGACCTCCGCCAGGTCGACCGACTCGCTGAAGCGCACGTTGCGGTCGTCGTCGCCGTGGATGAGCAGGACGGGCGAGGTCCAACGGTCGACGAAGGCCATCGGCGAGGACTGGAAGGCGCGCCGGGCGAGGTCGGGCCGGGCCGCCGGGTCGTACGAGGGGACGAAGTTGCGGATCGCGACGTTCCAGTCGTGGACACCGTGGATATCCACTCCCGCCTTGAACAGGTGCGACGCCTGCGCGAGCCCGTGGGCGGTGAGATACCCACCGTAGGATCCGCCCCAGAGCCCGATGCGGTCGCTGTCCACGTCGTCGCGCGACGTCAGGTACACGCCCGCGCCGAGCACGTCGTTGACTTCCGAGGCCCCATCGGCGCCGTAGTGCTCCGCTTCGCGAAACTCCATGCCGTAGCCGATGCCGCTTCTGTAGTTGACCGAAAGCACGGCGTAGCCGGTCGCGGCCAGGTGCTGGCTGAAGGAATAGGTGTGGTGGTAGTAGTCGCGGTGGTGGAAGCCCAGGAGCATCTGACGGCGGGAGCCCCCGTGCAGGAAGAGCAGGCCGGGCCAGCCACCGGGGGGCGGCGGTCCTCCCGGAAGGAAGAGCTGCCCGTGGATCGCCAGGCCGTCGGCCGACGGGAACACCACCTGCTCGGGGTCGGCGAGGCCGCCGGGCAGGTGGTCGCGCGCCGATTCGACCAGCCAGCGGCGCTCGTCTCCGGCCAGCACCTCGGCGTGGGCGGGGACCGTGCCTGACGACGCCAGGAAGACCAGCGATCCGTCGACGGTCGGCGCCGGCTGCCATTCGATCCCGGCTCCCGGGGTCAGCTGCCGCGCGCCGCTGCCGTCCAGCGGGCCCCACCAGAGGTGCTGGCGGTCGATGTCTCCCCGGTTGGACGAGAAGACGAGCGCCTCGCCGCCTGGAGCCAGCGCCGCGTACTGGACCTCGAAATCGCCCCGGGCGATGGGCCGGGGATCACCGCCGCCCCGGGCATCCACCGAGTAGAGATTGGTGTAGCCGTTGCCCTCCCACGGAAACGCGATGCGGCCGTCCGCACCCCAGAAGATGTTGTTCGCGGCCGATATGGTGCGAAACACGCTGCCGGTGCCCTCGGGGGCGGCGAACACCGTGCGCGTGGCGCCGTCGGCAAGGCGGACGGCCCTGATGCTCCAGGGGAGCGACTCGCGCACCGCGAAGAAGGGCAGGCTGCCCTGCCGGTTCGGGATGCGGACGAAGGCGATCTCGTTCCCGTCGGGCGACCACGCCGCGTTGCCGTCGATGTCGAGCGAGGGGTCGAGGTAGCGGAGGGTGCCGGTCGCGAGATCCAGCACTCCGATGAAGGCGTGGTCGCCGAGCTGGCTGGTGAACGCCAGCAGGTCCCCGCCGGGCGAGAGGCGGAGTTCGCCGGGGCTCCCGCGGGGGTCGGCGAGAGGTTCCGGCGCCGCGGCCGGGTCGCCGGTGGGCCGCCGGTGGATCATGCCGCCCTGGATGTAGACGACCCGGCTGCCGTCGGCGGTGAGGAGCGGCGACTGGCCGGGTCCCAGCCTGCGCGCGTCGCCGCCATCGGTCCCGACGATCCAGATCTCCCGCTCGACGCCCAGCGCAATGCTCGCCGGGTTGGGGATCTCGCCCTCCCGGTTCGGCGCCCCCCCGCGCACGAAGGCGATGGTCGCGCCCGCTGCCGAGATCGCGAGGCTCCCGATCTCCTGACCGTCGTCGCCGGCGAACGAGGTGACGCGGCGGCCCGTCCACGCGGGACCCTCGGCCACCCACACGTTGCGTGCGCCGCGCTCGTTGCGTACCCAGGCGACGACCGGCGCTTCGGCAGCCGCCACGAGCCCGGAGGGGAACGCCCACCCGACGAGCGCGTCGAGGTCGGTCTCGCGCGTCTGGGCGGATGCGGCCCCGGCGGTCGGGAGCGGCGCGGCCGCCGCGGCCAGCGCCGCCGCGAGGAGGACGAACGCGGCGGCCCCCCGCGTGCGCATCACGCAGGCAGGCCGTGTTCGATCGCCCACTCCATGGCTTCGCTGAAGCGGTCGATCTCCTCGAGCGTGGTGTACACGCTGGGCGAGATGCGGAGGCCCGTGCACTCCTCGTGGCCGATGGGGACGTTGATGATGCGGTGCTTGTCCCACAGCCAGTTGCTGAGCTGCGCGGTGTCGAGGCCGTCGACATGCACGTTGGCGATCCCGCAGGCGAAGCCGGGTTTCCGGCTCGTGTTCAGGGTGACGCGGTCGTTCTCCAGCAGACGGTTCGCCCAGTAGTCCCTCAGGTAAATCAGCCGTTCGGCCTTGCGTTCCGCTCCGATGCCCTGATGGAAGGTCAGCGCCTCGCCTATGGCCAGGTAGTTGGCCGCCGGGTGCGTGCCGATCTCCTCGTACTTGCGGATGTCGCCGTCCATGCGGTCGGGCGCGGCCATGAGGGGCCAGATGTTGGGGATCTCGGAGCGGCGCACGTAGAGCAGGCCGGTTCCGTGGGGGGCGAAGAGCCACTTGTGCAGGCTGGTCGCGTAGTTGTCGCACTCCAGCTCGGCGAGATTGAAGGGGAAGTGCGCCATGGCGTGGGCGCCGTCGACGATGACGGGCACGTCGTACCTGCGGGCCATCGCGACGATCTCGCGGACCGGCAGGATCTGGCCGGTCAGGTTGATCATGTGGCACATGAGGATGAGCTTCGTGCGCGGCGTGATCGCCTCTTCGAACCGGCGGACCACCTCGGCGTCGTCCTCGGCGGGGACGGGCACCTTGATCTGCCGCATGACGATGCCTTCGCGGCGCTCGCGCTGCCGGAAGGTCGTGAGCATGCGGCCGTAGTCCTGCGTGGTGGTGAGGACCTCGTCGCCCCTCTGCAGATCGTACCCGAACTGTACGGTCTGGAGGCCTTCGGACGCGTTGCGCGTGAAGGCGATTTCCTCGGTGTCGACCCCCCATTCCCGCGCCATGCGGGCCCGCACGCCCTCGCGCTGGGGCTCGAGGATCTTCCACATCGTGTACGTGGGCGCCTCGTTCGAGTAGTCCAGGTGCCGCTTCATGGCGTCCTGAACGAAGCTCGGCGACGGGCTGACCCCGCCGTTGTTGAGGTTGACGAGCGTGCGGTCGACCGTGAAGGCGCGCGCGACCTCGGCCCAGAAGTACTCGTCGTTTGCGGTCTGGGCCGGAGTGCCGGGGTGGCGGCTCAGGTCGCGGGCGATTTCGGTCGCGTTCGAGGAGAAGGCCGGCAGCTGGGATGCGCCCAGCACGGCTGCGGCCGATCCGAGGAAATCCCGTCGATTGGGAGCGTGGCGGCGCCCGCCGTTCTTCGTGACCCTGAAGTTCATCTGTCCTCCGCCGTCTTGCGTGCGCGGGGTGAGCTTGTCGGAACCGCTCCAAGGTAATCCGCGTGCGATCCGCCGCGCAAAGCACGCCCCCGTACTCCACTCCGCGCGCGCGTTACCTTATCCGCATGATTCGAGTCCGTTTTCTGGGCACCGCCGCCTCGCGACCCACCGTCGGCCGCAACGTGTCCGGCATCGCCGTGCAACGCGAGGGCGATTCCATCCTCCTCGACTGCGGCGAGGGGACCCAGCGCCAGATCATGCGCTTCGGCAGCGGGTTCTCTTTTTCGCACATCTTCATCACCCACGGCCACGCCGACCACTTTCTCGGACTCCCCGGGCTGCTGCGGACGATGGGACTGCAGGGCAGGGAAGAACCCATGACGATCCACGGCCCCGGGGCCACGGTCGAACTGCTGCGGACAGCCGTGCGCATGGGGATCGAGCGGTTGGCCTTCCCGGTCGAAGTCCGCGGTCTGCGGCACGGCGACAGGATCGGTTTCGACGGCTGGGCGATGCACGCGTACGACGTCGACCACGGGGTGCCGGCGCTCGGATACGCGCTGGTCGAGGAGCTGCGGCTGGGCCGCTTCGACGTCGAGATGGCGCGGCGCCTGGGCGTCCCGGAGGGGCCGCTCTTCGGCCGGTTGCACCGCGGCGAGGCGGTCGAGGTCGACGGGCGCACGATCACGCCGGACGAGGTGGTGGGGCCGCGCCGTCCCGGGCGCAAGGTGGTCTACACGGGCGACACCCGTCCCGCGCGCACCACCGCCGAGATGGCGATGGGTGCCGATCTCCTGATCCACGACGCGACCTTCGGCCAGGAGGAGAAGAAGCGGGCGTGGGAGACCCGGCATTCGACGGCGGCGGAGGCCGCACAGGTGGCCGCGAGGGCGAAGGTGAAGCGGCTCGTCCTCACGCATCTGTCGGCGCGCTACGCGGACTCGCCGAAGGTTCTGGAGGAGCAGGCCCGCGCAATCTTTCCCGCGTCGGTCGTCGCGCGCGACGGGCTCGAGATCGAGATCGGGTATCGTGCCTGAAGGGCCACGCTTCCGCACGGTCACCGTGGTCGGGCTTGGCGCCGTGGGCGGTTCGGTGGCGAAGGGGGTGCTGCGCCGCCTGCCGGGTGTCCAGGTCTTCGGCGTCGACCCCGACGGCGAGAGCTCCGCGCGGGCCGCACGGGACGGTGTGCGCGTGGTGCCTCGCCTGCGCGACTGCGACGTCGACGACGGCGTGGTCGTGTTCGCGGCGCCGCTCGACGCGACGGTGAAGCTCGTCCGCGAAACGGCGCCGGTGTGGCGCGGTGCCGCGCTGGCCACCGACGTGGCGAGCCTGAAGGCGGCCGTGCTGGAGGCGGCCACGGCTGCGACGGCTTCTTCCCCCTTCGTGGGGGCCCACCCCATGTGCGGGTCGGAGCGCTCGGGCTACCCGGCCGCACGTGCCGACCTGTTCGACGGCGCGCGGGTCTGGCTCTGCCCGGCGGCCACGGGAGACGCCGCGAGTGGTGCGGAAGCTGCCGCCCGCGCCTTCTGGAGCATGCTGGGCGCGCGACCGTGCACGATCGCGGCCGAGCGCCACGACCGGGTCATGGCATTGGTCAGCCACCTTCCCCAGCTGTTGTCGAACGCGCTGGCCGCAACGCTGGAGGACGCGGGAATGTCCACCGGCCAGCTCGGTCCCGGCGGGCGCGACATGACCCGGCTTGCCGGTTCCAGCCCGTCCATGTGGCTGCCGCTGCTCGAAGCCGCGGCCGGGGAAGATGCGGCCGCGCTGCTGGCAGTTGAAAGAAGGATTGTCGCGATTCGCGGGATGCTGGAGTCCGGAGACCTTCGGGGTGTGGAGACGCTCATGGACAGGGGCAGGCGATGGGTGTCGGCGGAGGGCTGAGCACCGGCTCGGAGCGTCGCTCCGGCGAAGGGCTCGTGATCCGCGTGCCCGGCGACAAGTCGATAACCCAGCGTGCACTGATCCTCGGCGCACTGGCCGAGGGCGAGAGCCGGATCCGGGCCGCGCCCCGCGGAGCGGACCCTCTCTCGACCGCCGGAGCCCTGGCGGCGCTGGGTATCGAGATCCGGGGACTCGACGGGCCGGCGAGCGAGCCCGTGCGGATCACCGGCCTGGGCCTGCGCGCATGGCGGCAGCCGGCTGCACCGCTCGATCTCCGCAACAGCGGCACCGGGGCACGGCTCCTCGCCGGCGCGCTGGCCGCGCAGCCCCTATCGGTCGTGCTGACCGGTGACGACTCGCTGTCGCGGAGGCCGATGGAGCGCATCGCGGTGCCGCTGCGGCGGATGGGCGCCGGCATCGAGTACATCGGGCGGCCGGGGGTGCTCCCGATGCGCGTAACCGGGGGCCCGCTGACCGGGATCCGCCACGGCGGCGAGGTTGCCAGCGCGCAGGTGAAGAGCGCGGTTCTTCTCGCCGCACTGGGCGCGGGTGTGCCCGTGGAGGTGCGCGAGCCGCGCCGGTCCCGCGACCACAGCGAGCGCATGCTTGAGGCGATGGGCGTGGAAGTGGCGGAGGGGTGGAGGGACGGGGCGTGGTCGGTTCGCCTGCCCGATCCGCCCGCGAGTCTCGCCCCGTTGGACATGGAGGTTCCGGGGGACTTCTCCTCGGCCGCGTTCCTGCTGGCGTGGTCGGCGCTCTCCTCCGGACGCTCGCCGCTCACGATTCGCGCGGTGGGACTGAATCCCACCCGTACCGGCCTGCTGCCCGTGTTGGCGCGGATGGGGATCGGCGTCGAAGTGCTTCCCGGACGGCCGGCGGCCGGCGAACCGGTGGGCGACCTGCGGGTCGGCGCGGGCACGGGTCCGGTGCGCGCGGTGGAGGTGGGCGAGGAAGAGATTCCGGGGATGATCGACGAAGTGCCGATCCTGGCCGTCCTGGCCGCCCGCGCCCGGGGCGTGACCCGCATCACCGGGGCCCGCGAACTTCGCGTGAAGGAGTCGGACCGCCTGGCCGCACTCGCTCTCAACCTGCGACGGATCGGGGTCGAGGTGGAGGAGTATCCGGACGGCCTGGCGATCGAGGGAACGGAGCGGCCGCTGCGGGGCGCGGTCGAGTGCTTCCACGACCACCGGATCGCGATGGCCTTCGGCGTTCTGGGCGCGACCCCCGATTGCGACCTGGAGGTGGACGACCCCGCGGTGGCCGACGTCAGCTTCCCCGGCTTCTGGCAACTGCTGGAGCGGGTGCGGACGCCGGTGCCAGGGGAGCCCGCGGTGCGCGCCGAGGGTTCGCGGCCCGCGCCTCGCTGCGTCGTTCTGGCCATCGACGGTTCTGCGGGAGCCGGGAAGTCGACCACCGCAGCAGCAGCCGCCTCGCGCCTCGGTTTTCGGCACCTGGACTCGGGCGCGATCTACCGCGCCGTGACCTGGGCGCTCCTCGAATCGGGCCGGCGAATCGAGGACGTGGAGCGGGTCACGCGGGAGGAATTGCAGGCGCTGGAGGTCGCGCTCGAATGGAGCGCGGGAGTCATGGGGGTGCGGATCCGGGGAGCTCGCGTGCCGGAACGCGCACTGCGCGCCGACCGCGTCACCGCCTCGGTCTCACGCGTCTCGGCGATTCCGCTCGTGCGTGCCCAGCTGCTCGACCTTCAGCGCGCCGCCGCCAGGCCTCCCGGCCTGGTCGCCGAGGGCCGGGACATGGCGACCGTCGTCTTCCCGAAAGCGCACGTCAAGGTGTACCTCGACGCCGACGTCCGTGAGCGCGCCCGGCGAAGGATCCTGCAACGCGTCGGGACCGACCCGGGGAACGCTGAAATCGAGGCCGAGGCCGCCCGGTTGAAGGGAAGGGACCTGCTCGATTCGACCCGGGAGGTCGCTCCTCTGACCCGCGCCGACGGGGCGACAGCCGTAGACACGACGCATCTGGATCCTGTGGCGCAGACCGAGGCCGTAATCGATCTGGCCCTCCCTTTTCTTCCCCCAAAGCACTAATATTAAAGACTGTACCCCGACCAAGTCTGCAGCGTCCCCGTGTCGCTGGTCGCCGTCCCCGGGGGTCGGCACCGGTCGGGTCAGTTGAGCCAGTAGCGATCCGCGGCCATCACGGGATGGCTCCGGCCCGTTGTCAAATCCATCAACTCCGGCCCGCCCGTGGACCGCGAACGGACCGGACCCCAACGGAGCGCCGGACGACGTGCCGGCGATGCGCAACGATGAACGACATGCAAGAAACCCCGCCGGCGCCCGACGGTATCGGACCGGACGAGGGCCCTTCTCCGGACAGTACGCTCCCTTCTGAAGGAATCTCCCCAGAGCTGCTTCACGACCCGTACGGCGAGGAGATCCTGGATGTCTCGCGCGGCGACTTCGAGGCGATGCTCTCCGAGCACCAGACCGCCCGCGGTCCGGTCAAGGAAGGCGAGATCGTCAAGGCCAGAGTCCTGCGAACCACGGATTCCTCGGTCATACTGGAGTTCGGCTTCAAGAGCGAAGGGGCCGTACCCCGCGAGGAGTTCAAGGAAACCGATTCGATCGACCCGGGGCAGGAAGTCGAGGTGCTGCTCGAGAGCCTGGAAGACGAGGACGGCGTGGTCGTCCTGTCCAAGAAGAAGGCGGACTTCCTCAGGGTCTGGGAGCTGATCAAGGAAGCGTACGAAAAGGACGAGCCGGTCAAGGGACTTCTGACCCGGAAGATCAAGGGCGGGGTCACCGTCGACATCATGGGCGTGGACGCGTTCCTGCCCGGATCGCAGATCGCGCTGCGCAGAGTCCCCAACATCGAGGAGCTGATCGGGGAGCGCTACGACTTCAAGATCATCAAGCTCAACAAGCGGCGCCGCAACATCGTCGTGTCCCGCCGGGTCATCCTCGAGCGGGAGCGCGAGAAGAAGCGGTCCACGCTCGTCAAGGAGCTCCTGAAGGGCCAGGTTCGGGAAGGTGTCGTGAAGAACATCACCGACTTCGGAGCCTTCATCGACCTTGGCGGCCTGGACGGACTGCTGCACATCACCGACATGTCCTGGGGGCGTGTGGGCCACCCTTCGGAAGTCGTCGACGTTGGCGGCAACCTGGACGTGAAGGTTCTGGACATCGACTGGGACCGGGAGAGGATCTCGCTGGGACTCAAGCAGCTCCTCCCCTATCCCTGGACGGACATCGAGGAGCGGTATCCCGTGGGTGCCCGGGTTCATGGACGGGTCGTTTCGATCACGAACTACGGAGCCTTCGTGGAACTGCAGAAGGGTGTCGAGGGGCTTGTCCACATCTCCGAGATGTCGTGGACGCGCAATGTGCGGCACCCCTCCAAGCTCGTCTCGATCGGGGACGAGATCGAGGCGGTGGTTCTCAAGGTCGATCCCCGGGAGGAGAAGATCTCCCTCGGGATGAAGCAGATCCAGGAGGATCCATGGCTCGCGCTTCCGCTCAAGTATCCGACGGGGCAGAGGCTCACGGGCACGGTGCGGAACCTGACCAGCTTCGGAGCCTTCGTCGAAATCGAATCGGGTATCGACGGACTCGTTCATGTCTCGGACATGAGTTGGACCAAGCGCGTGGAGCACCCCTCGGAAGTCGTGCACAAGGGCGAGCAGCTGGATGTGATGGTGCTGCACGTCGACTCCGACAACAAGCGGATCTCCCTCGGCCTGAAGCAGCTGTACGACGATCCCTGGCCTGAGCTGGTGTTGCGGTTCGCCAGGGGACATGAGCAGGAGGGCGTGGTGGTGCGGCTGCAGGACAAGGGAGTCGTCGTCGACCTGGGCGAGGGCGTCGAGGGGTTTGTTCCGGGATCGCACAGTGCGGTGTCGCCGGACGCGCTCGAACAGCACTTCCGGGTCGGGGAGAGCGTCCCCCTGCGTGTGATAAATTCCGACGCGGATGATCGGCGGATCGTCCTCGAAGTCACGGAGGCGCCACAGCGAGGGGAGCCGCGGGCACCCGAGGAGACCGGTTCTTACGATGAAGCCGCTGCTCAAGTGGAGGCCGGTGCTCAAGAGGACGCCGGTGCTCAAGAGGACGCCGCTCCTCACGGGGAAGCCGCTCCTCAAGAGGAAGCCAGCCTTTCGGAGGACTAGGAGGCCTGCCAGGGGCCCGGAGCGCCAGGGCGCATGACATGACGGACAGACCGAGAATGACGCTCCTGATCGCCACGCTCTTCGCCGGTCAACTGGTCGGGTGCGCCTCCGGCGGGGTGGAGAGCGAGTCGCCCGCCGCCAGCGGTCCACTGCCCGTCGACGCCGAGGAACCCGCAGTCGCGGGGGACACGGTGGTGGCTGTCGGGTGGGCCGAGGGCATGCTCGACGCCGGCGAGTTCGAGGCGGTTGCCACGGCGCTTGTGGGCCTGCCCGCCGAGTCGGTGACCGGCAAGGTGCTGGAGGAGCTCGAAGCGGCCGTGGCAGGCGTTTCCCGGCGTGACCTGATGGCTCTGGCCGAGGTCGCCGCCCAATGGACCGACGACGACCCGCGCATCGGCCCGCTTTTCGCCGAACTCGCCGTGCGCCACGCCTTCGTGGGCGATACGAGGCGAGCGCACGCGCGTGCCCGGCGCGTGGTGGAAGCAGGTTCGGAAGGAGAGGCCTTGCGGACGGCCGAGGCCGTGCTGCGCGCCGAACTCTCGGGCGTCGTCGATCAGTGGCCGGTGATCGGCGCGATCCTTCCCGAGTCGGGGTCACCGGCGAACCGGGAGTACGCGAGGCTCTTCGCGGAGGGGATGGAGGTCGCCGCGGCGATGGCCCGACGTGCGGGCGTCCGGGTGGAATTGCTCCTCGAGGACAACCAGGGCACTCGTTCGGGGAGCGTGCGTGCGGTCTCGGAACTGGTGTCTCGGGGGGCGTCCGCAATCCTCGGCCCCCTCTCGAACGAGAACCTCGAGGCCGCCGCCGGAGCGGCGCCGAACCGCGTTGCACTCCTGTCTCCCACGGCCAGGCGACTACCGCCACGGCGGTCCGGGGTCTACACCATCGGTGCCGGCGATCCGGGCGCGGGACGCACCCTGGCGCAGGCCACGGCGCAGCTAGGCTACGTGGACGCGGTCGTCGTACACCCGGACAGCCCCGAAGGCACACTCGAGGCGACGTCTTTCGAAGACGGCTTCTTCGAGCTCGGGGGGGTTGTGACGCGCCGGCTGCCCTACATTCCCGGCACCACGACGTACGCACAGGAGCTTCAGCAGGTCGAGTCCCTGGCACCCCAGTTGCTCGTTGTGGCCGCCCCGCCCGGCGACGTTGTGCTGCTGGCGCCCCAAATCGCGTTTTTCGGGCTGGACACGCTGGATATCCAGGTCGCGGGAACGGCCGGCTGGACCGCAGCCCAGGTCCTGGAGTCGGTTGACATGCGCCACACGAATCGGGTCATCGCGGTGAGCACCACGCTCCCGGATGCCCCGAACGACCCTGCTGCCGAGTTCCGTGCGGCCTACGAGGAGCACTTCCGCCGGACGCTTCGCAGCCCGGTTCCGGCCGCCGGCTTCGATCTCTTCCGCATGGTTCTCGACGCCTACGGGCAAATGCGCCGTGGCTCCCGAGGCCTTGGCGACGCGCTGGCACGGCTGCGCCTGTTCGAGGGAGCCACGGCGACCTATTCGATCGTGGACGGCAGGCTGGTCAGGGAGTACTTCCCGGTGAGGATCTACAACCGTGAGCTTCACCATGTCGGCACCGATCCGGCCCCGCCGCCCGGCCCGGGGCGATGAGGCGGGGAGCACGACCCGCATGAGACTTCCGGCCGGGGCCGGCGCGTCGCGAATCCGATGACCATGAAAGAGTCACTGGAGCGGCTGGCGGCGCTCGAACGCGAGGCGGCGAAGGGCGGTGGAGAGGCAAGGCTGCGTGCCCAACACGCGCGCGGCAAGCTCTCCGCCCGGGAACGACTCGACTTGCTGCTGGACGCCGATTCCTTCGTGGAACTGGACCGATTCGTCACCCATCGCTCCACGGACTTCGGGTTGGCGGAGCGGAAGGTCCTGGGTGACGGAGTGATCACCGGATACGGGACGATACGGGGCCGGCTGGTGTACGTCTTCTCCCAGGACTTCACGGTCTTCGGCGGGTCGCTCAGCGAGGCCCACGCGGAGAAGATCGTCAAGATCCAGGAGCTGGCCCTCAAGAACGGAGCGCCCGTCGTAGGGCTGAACGATTCCGGCGGCGCCCGTATCCAGGAGGGAGTCGTGTCCCTGGGCGGCTACGCGGACATCTTCCTCCGCAACACGCTGGCCTCGGGCGTGATCCCGCAGGTGAGCGTGATTCTCGGCCCCTGCGCCGGCGGTGCCGTCTACTCCCCCGCCATCACCGACTTCGTGTACATGGTGCGGGGCACGAGCTTCATGTTCGTAACGGGACCCGAGGTCGTCAGGGCCGTCACCCATGAGGACATCGACAAGGAGGGACTCGGCGGCGCCGACGTTCACGCCGGCACCTCGGGCGTCGCCCACTTCGCGCATGACAGCGAGGCCGAGTCGCTCGCAGCCGTGAGGCGCCTCTTTCGCTACATCCCGCAAAACAACACCGAGCGTCCCCCGCCGGGCCCGGGCAGCGATCCCCACGATCGCCGAAGTCACAGGCTGCTCGAGATCGTGCCCGAGAATCCCAATCGCCCCTACGACATCGTCGAGATCATCCGGGAGGTCGTGGACGATGGCGAGTTCCACGAGGTGCACGCCGACTTCGCAGGCAACCTGATCACCGGCTTCGCGCACCTGGGCGGCCATTCCGTGGGCATCGTGGCCAACCAGCCCGCCGTCCTGGCCGGAGTGCTGGACATCGACAGCTCGGACAAGGGTGCCCGCTTCGTGCGCTTCTGCGACGCGTTCAACATCCCGCTGGTGGTGTTCGAGGATGTCCCGGGGTTCCTGCCCGGGGTGAGCCAGGAGCACGGGGGGATCATCCGGCACGGTGCTAAGCTTCTCTATGCCTTCTGTGAAGCCACCGTGCCGAAGGTCACCGTGATCACCCGGAAGGCCTACGGCGGCGCATACGACGTCATGAACTCGAAGCACGTGCGGGGCGACATCAATCTGGCCTGGCCCTGGGCGGAGATCGCGGTCATGGGTCCCAAGGGCGCGGTGGAGATCCTGTTCCGCAAGGAGATCGCCGCATCCGACGATCCCGAGGCCACGACCGAAGCGAGGATGGCGGAGTACAGGGAGAAGTTCGCGCATCCGTTCGTGGCGGCGGCACGTGGATACGTGGACGACGTGATCGATCCCCGCGACACGCGCCCCCGTCTGATCAACGCCCTCGACATGCTCTCCCGGAAGCGGGATACGAACCCCCCGAAAAAGCACGGGAACATTCCGCTGTAGCACTTCCGTGCCCGACCTGCCGGTTCCACCGTGCAACCCCCAGACCGACTTGTGCGTCTCACCTGCCGAGTAGCCTGAGCAGGGGTGTGCCGGGGGCTGCGACACCAACGGAAAAGGGAACCAGGATGGGAACGTCGGGATTGCAGAAGAGTGTGGGTGGGTTGTTGTCCTTCGCAGTGTTTGGGGTGTTCGCTTCGTTTGCGTGGTCTCCGGCCACCCTGGCGCAGGAAGAGCGGGAGGAGCGCGACCGCAGAGGGCGCGTGTTGTGGGTGACCGGCGACGCCCGGCCGATGCTCGGTGTGTACCTGGGCGAAACGGTCCCCGGGGAAGGCGGCGGGGTCGTGGTCAGCGGACTGTCTCGCGGTGGTCCGGCGGAGGACGCGGGGATTGTCGAGGGGGATCTGATCGTATCGATCTCCGGACACCTTCTCTCCCAGCCCCTCGATGAAGAGTCGCGGTCGGGAACCGGTCCATGGTCGCCCGAGAGGCGCCTGCGAGCCCTGATGAGAGAAGTGACGGAGGGCGACGCGGTCGAAGTGGGGGTCGACCGCGAGGGTGAATCGCTGACCCTCACCGTGTTTCCCGAGCACCTGGGATTCTCCACGACGCTCATGCGTCCCACGCTCGACACCCTGAGCATTCACCTTCGGGACGTGAATGAGCGGGTGCGGGAAATGATGGAGGGGGTGCGCGAACGCTACGAGGATATCGAATGGCCGTACGTGGTGTATCCCGACGCCGACGCCGACGTGACCGTGCTGCCACGGTTCAGCCCCGATGAGCTGCACGACTGGAGGTACGACTTCGCGTACTTCGGTACGCACGGCCTGGATCTGATCGAGCTCAACCCCGGGCTGGGCGCCTACTTCGGCACTTCGGAGGGCGTGCTCGTCGCCGATGCCGAGGAAGACTCGGCGCTGGGCCTGAGGCCCGGCGATGTCGTGGTGAGCGTCGAGGGACGGACGGTCGACGATGTGGCGGAGCTGCGCCGGATTCTGGCTTCCTACACGGAAGACGAGGAAATCGAATTCAGGATCTGGCGTGATGGCGCAGAGACCACGATCGTGGGTACCATTAACCGGTCCTGAATTCCGACCGAACCCAGTCACATCCACGATCCGCCCACGCAGCCGCCGTTCGCCGCACTACGCCGGGAAACAAGGCCGACGTTGACCGGCGCGGGGGCCGGGGGCACCGGGCGCACGCCTTGCTCGAATCCGTACTTGTCGCCAACCGGGGGGAAATCGCGCTCCGCGTAATCCGCGGCGCGCGCGAACTCGGAATCCGCACGATCGCGGTCTTTTCGGAGGCGGACCGCGGGTCTCCCCATGTGATGCACGCCGACGAGGCGTACTGTGTCGGACCCGCTCGTGCGTCGGAGAGCTATCTGGCGGTCGACCGGATCCTCGATGTCGCGCGGCGCTCGCGGGCGCGGGCGATCCACCCCGGATATGGCTTCCTCGCGGAGCGCGGCGACTTCGCCGAGGCGGTGGTGGATGCTGGGCACGTGTTCGTGGGTCCCTCCGCGAGCACGATCCGGGCGATGGGGGACAAGACGGAGGCGCGGCAGCGGATGGCCGCGGCGGGAGTGCGCGTCGTGCCTGGCACACACACGCCCCTCGGTTCGCGGCGGGAGGCGCGCCGCGCGGCCGAGTCGGTCGGCTTCCCGGTCGTGCTGAAGGCGGCGGCCGGGGGAGGGGGGAAGGGGATGCGCGTCGTCCGCGGCGTGAACGAGGTCGGCGGCGCGTTCGATGCGGCGGTGCGCGAATCCGAAGCGGCCTTCGGAGACGGCAGCGTGTATGTGGAGCGCTACCTGGAACGACCTCGCCACATCGAGATCCAGCTGTTCGGAGACACGCACGGCAACGTGGTGCACCTGTTCGAGCGGGAGTGCTCGATCCAGAGGCGCCATCAGAAGCTCATCGAGGAAGCTCCGTCGCCGATCATCGGTCCGGAGGAACGGCGTAGAATGGGCGCGGCGGCGGTGCGGGCGGCCAGGGCGGTAGACTACGTCGGCGCCGGCACGGTCGAGTTTCTGCACGCGGCTGGTGAGTTCTTCTTCCTGGAAATGAACACGCGGTTGCAGGTCGAGCATCCGGTGACGGAGCTGGTGACGGGGGTGGATCTGGTGGAGTGGCAGTTCCGGGTCGCCTCGGGGGAACCGCTGCCGCTCCGCCAGGAGGAAATCCCGCTCCGAGGTCACGCGCTGGAGTGCCGAATCACCAGCGAGTCGCCCTTCGACGGCTTCCTTCCCGTCACCGGGGTCGTCGACGAGTTCGCGCCGCCGGACGGGGCGGGCGTGCGCTGGGACGGTGGGATCGCCCGCGGATCGGAGATCGGACTTCATTACGATCCGCTGCTGGGCAAGCTGATCACCTGGGCCGCGGACCGCCGTGGAGCGGTACAGCGGATGAAGCGTGCGCTCGGGGAGTTGAGGATCGGCGGTGTCGCGACGAGTGCACCGCTTCTTGGGCGGATCATGGACGAGCCCGACTTCCGCGAGGGCCGGCTGTCGACTGCGTATCTCCCTGAGCACCCCGATCTCCTTGCCGACGCGATGTCGTCGCAGGAACGGGAAGCCCTCATTGCCGCATTGGCGCTTCTGGAGCATCGGAGACGCGAAGACCGCGCAGCCCCGCGCATCGGAGGCGGCGGGACACCATTGTCGGACTGGCAGCGCCGTGCTCATGGGTGAAGCGCCGATGTCGGCCCGACCGACCAGCTACGTGGTTTTGCTGCGGGGCGAGGATCACGATGTCATCGTCGAGGCGGACGGCGGGGTCGTCATCGACGGAAGGCGCCGCGAGGCCTCGCTGGTGGTTACGAGTCCGCCCATCGGGCATTCACTGCTCCTGGATGATGCGTCCGTGCCGCTTCTGGCCCGGGGAGGCGGGCGTGGCAGATGGGAGATCGACCTGGACGGACGCTCCTTTTCGGCAGAGGTCCTGGACGAGCGCCAGGCGAAGGTCAGGGCGCTCTCCGCAATCTCCGGGGGAAGGACCGCGATCGCCCCCCTCAAGGCGCCGATGCCGGGACTGGTGGTGCGAGTGGGGGTGGAGGAGGGGTCGGTCGTGGACGAGGGCGAGACGGTCATGATCGTCGAGGCGATGAAGATGGAAAACGAGCTGCGCGCCCCCGCCGCCGCGCGGGTCGCGCGGATTCAGGTCGGCGCGGGGGACGCTGTCGCGAAGGGGCAGGTGCTGGTGGAATTCGGCGAGGTCGAGGCGGAGTGAAACCGGAAGACGGCGGGGCGGCCCTCGACGGGCTGCCGGAGGGGTTCCGGCCCGAGGCGGATCTGGGAGAGCCGGGGCGCTTTCCCTTCACCCGTGGCATCTACCCCACCATGTACCGGGGGCGGCGCTGGACGATGCGCCAGTACGCCGGTTTCGGCACCGCCGAGGAGACCAACAGCCGCTATCACTTCCTGCTGAACCAGGGCACGACGGGCCTGTCCGTTGCGTTCGACCTGCCCACCCAGATGGGCCTGGATTCCGATTCTCCCCTGGCCGCCGGAGAAGTGGGGCGGGTCGGTGTGGCCATCGACTCCCTCGAGGACATGCACACCCTCCTCCATGGCATCGATCTCGGCCGCATCTCCTGCTCGATGACCATCAACGCCACCGCCCCGGTACTGCTGGCTCTGTACACCGCCGTTGCGGACGAGACCGGTGTGGGACGCGGCGAACTGAGGGGAACGGTTCAGAACGACATCCTGAAGGAGTACCTCGCGCGCGGGACGTACATCTATCCCGTGGGGCCGTCGCTGCGGCTGGTGAGCGACCTGATGGCGTTCTGTGCGGCCGAACTGCCCAGGTGGAACGCCATCTCGGTTTCGGGCTACCACATTCGCGAAGCGGGCTCCACAGCGGCCCAGGAAGTCGCATTCACACTCGCGAACGGGGTGGAATACGTGCGCCGGGCGCTCGCCGGCGGAATCGAGCTGGAGGGGTTCGCGCCGCGCATTTCGTTCTTCTTCGCCGCCCACAACGACCTGTTCGAGGAGGTCGCGAAGTTCCGCGCCGCCCGGCGGATCTGGGCGCGGCTGATGAGGGAACGCTTCGGTGCCTCGGACCGGTCGTGCCGCCTGCGGTTCCACACACAGACCGGCGGTTCGACGCTGACCGCCCAGCAACACCTCAACAACGTGGTGCGGGTCGCCATACAGGCCCTGGCGGGCGTGCTCGGGGGCACACAGTCGCTGCACACGAACGGCTACGACGAGGCTCTGTCGCTGCCCAGCGCGGAAGCGGCGGCGCTCGCGCTGCGCACCCAGCAGATTCTCGCGGAGGAATCGGGGGTCGCGGAGTGGGTCGATCCGCTCGGCGGCAGTTTTCTTGTCGAGCATCTGACGGATCGGGTGGAGTCGGAGGCGCTGGCGCTGATGGACCGGATCGAGGAGCTGGGAGGGTCCGCTGGTGCGATCCCCTTCATGCAGGAGGCGATTCACCGCGCAGCGTACAGTCATCAGCTGGAGATCGAAGCCGGCGAGCGGGTGGTCGTGGGGGTGAACCGCTACCAGACGAAAGACGTGCACGAGCCGCAACGCGGGCCCGACTTCCGCGCGCTGGAGGCGCGGCAGACCGAGGGGGTCGCGGCGTTCAGGGCCAGGCGTGACGGCGATGCGGTGCGGGATCTGTTGCGGCGGGTCCGGGATGCCGCCGCCAGCGACGAGAACCTGCTTCCGGTGATGATCGATGCGGTGAAGGGCGGCGCTACTCTCGGCGAGATCAGCGAGGTTCTGCGCGGGCTGTGGGGGACGTACGAGAATCCCCGTTGACTGCGGATGATCGTGCGGCCGTCATGTTATCATTGAAGCGCCTGCGGTTCGGGTCCACCTGTCCGTCCGCGCGTTCGTGATTTCCCCGGTCTTTCGTTCGAATCTGCCGATGCCAACCTACGAATACCGATGCCGCGACTGCGGTCGCGATTTCGAAGTCTTCCAGAGAATGAGCGACGAGCCGGGCGCACCGTGTCCCGATTGCGGCAACGGGGCGGAAAGGCTGATCTCCGGTGGCGCCGGGCTGCTCTTCAAGGGCGATGGGTTCTACATCACGGACTACCGTTCGGAAGACTATCGGAAGCGGGCGCGTGAGGAAGCCGGGGTTGGAGCAGGGGAATCTCCCCGTGGCGAGGGTGGCGGGAACGCCGGATCGGATTCCTCCGCCGATGCCGCGCCGTCTTCATCGTCTTCGCGGGAAACCGGAAAGCCGGAGGCGGATGGGGGCAGCGCCGACGGGAAGGTTGCCGGCAAGACTGCTTCGGGCACCAGGTCGTCGGACGGAGGAACGGCGGCGCAGGGCGGCTGAACCGCATGTTTGTCGAGCGAATCTCGGACGCCCTTCGCAAGGCCGCCGCCGAACTGGGTGCAACCGGTGCGGGCTTCCGTCTGGAGCGCCCGAAGGACACCAGCCATGGCGACCTCGCTTCGAACATCGCACTGGTGCTGGCCTCGCGCCTGCGCCGTGCGCCCCGGGATATCGCGCAGGACCTGAAGGAGAGGCTCGACGGGCTGGAAGGCATCGACCGCATCGACATCGCCGGTCCCGGATTCCTCAATTTCTTCCTGGAAGCGGCGACGGTGGGCGGATCGCTGCACCGGATCCTGGCGGCCGCAGGTGCCTACGGTCGAAACGACGACGGGTCCGGAAGGCGGATCATGGTCGAATTCGTCTCCGCCAACCCGACCGGCCCACTGCACCTGGGACACGGGAGGCAGGCCGCGCTCGGAGACACGATCGCGTCGCTCCTGGAGTGGTCCGGGTGGCAGGTTCACCGCGAGTTCTACTTCAACGACGCGGGTGCACAGATCATGCGCCTCGCAGAGAGCGTTCGCGCTCGCTACCAGCAATCGCTGGGCCATGACATCCCGGTGCCCGAGAACGGATACCAGGGAGACTATGTCGCCGAGATCGCCGATTTGCTGCGGCAGAAGGTGGGAAGGAGATACGAGGGCGACCAGGGCGACGCGGCCCTGCGGTCCATGCGGGACTTCGCGGTAGCGGAACTTCGGGACGAGCAGAAGAAGGACCTGGCCGCTTTTCGGGTGCACTTCGACGAGTACTACCCCGAGACGCGGCTGTACGACGACGGACGTGTCGCCGCTACCATCCGGGCGCTCGACGAAACCGGCCTCACCTACCGCAGCGATGGCGCCGCCTGGCTCCGGACCTCCAGCTTCGGCGACCAGAAGGACAGGGTGATGGTCAAGAGCGACGGGTCGCCGACCTACTTCCTGCCGGACGTCGCCTACCACATGAGCAAGTGGGAGCGGGGCTTCCACGAGGTCGTGAACGTGCAGGGAGCGGACCATCACAGCACAGTCGACCGGGTGCGCGCCGGGCTGCAGGCGCTGGGCCGACGCCCCGGTTATCCCGAGTACGTACTGCACCAGATGGTGACCGTGGAACGGGGTGGAGTGGAGGTGCGCTTTTCCAAGAGGGCCGGCTCATACACCACGTTGGCGGAGCTGGTGGCCGAGGTCGGTGCCGATGTGGCGCGCTATTTCTTCCTGATGCGCCGGCCGGAGGCGCACCTCACCTTCGATCTTGACCTGGCGCTCGACCAGTCCGATCGCAACCCGGTCTATAAGGTGCAGTACGCCCATGCGCGGCTCTGCCGCCTCTTCGAGCTCGCCGGGGATCAGTACGGGGACGGGCCCGATGTCGCGGAGGCGGCCGATACCTCTCTGCTGGACGCGCCCATCGAACGGGACGTCATCAACCAGCTGGCCGAGTTTCCGGACTTCCTGCGCCGCGCCGCGCGGGCCCGCGCCCCCCACCTGGTATGCGACTACCTGGAGAAAACCGCGGGTCTGGTCAATTCCTGGTACCAGTCGGGACACCCGACCCGGGATCCTGCGCGCAGGACGCTGGTGAACGATGGCGAGCTTCGCGCGGCGCGGCTGGCGCTGGCCGGGGCGGCCCGGATCGTTCTGGGCAACGGGCTGGCCGTGCTCGGAATCACGGCGCCGGAGCGCATGGAGCGCGGTGCCTGATGGCTGTCCTCGTCGTCGGGAGCGTGGCGCTGGACTCGGTGGAGACCCCGACCGGGGGTGTCGACCGGGTCGTGGGCGGATCGGCGACCTTCTTCTCCGCCGCTGCGTCTCTGTTCACCGGCGTGCGAGTCGTCGGGGTCGTGGGTGACGACTTCCCACTGGACAGGCTTCGCTTTCTTCAGGAAAGGCAAGTCGATCTGACAGGCCTCGCACGGGTTCCCGGCGAGAGCTTCTTCTGGGCGGGTCGCTACCACGCGGGCTTCCGGAAGCGCACGACGCTCGCGACGCGTCTGGGGGTCTTCGCCACGTTCGACCCGGTGGTGCCTCCCGGCTTCCGCGACTCGGGAGTGGTGTTCCTCGGCAACATCGATCCGGTCCTGCAACTGGGCGTACTGGATCAGGTGCGGTCGCCCCGTCTGGTCGCGGCCGACACGATGAACTTCTGGATCGACGGCGCCCGCGAGGCGCTGATCGAGTTGCTCGCGCGGATCGATATGCTGTTCGTGAACGACGAGGAAGCAGTGGCGTTGGCCGGGGTAGGGGATGTCGTGAAGGCCGCCGCGTGGATTCGGAAGCGGGGGCCCGGCATTGTGGTCGTGAAGCAGGGCGATCAGGGTGCGACACTGTTTGCCGATGAGTGGACTTTCTCGTGCCCGGCCTATTCCGTTCCCGTCGTTGTCGACCCGACGGGTGCGGGAGATGCCTTCGCGGGGGGATTCCTGGGATACCTCGATGGCCGGGGGACGGACCTGCGGCGGGCGCTCGTCCACGCCTCCGCGACGGGCTCGTACGCCGTAGAGGCGTTCTCTGTCGATCGCTTCAGGCAACTCGATCAAGACGCGGTGAAGGCAAGGGCAGAGGCGCTGAACAGCTCGCTGGAGCACGTATGAACGATCCACTCACCTACAAGGACGCCGGTGTCGACCTGGATGCCGCCGAGCGGGCCAAGCGCGCCTTCGCACCGCTGCTGGAGGCGGCCGGAGACGACAACACCCTCTCGGGCCTGGGTGCGTTCGGGGGACTGTATGCGGTGCCCGAGGGATTGTCGCGCCCGGTCCTCGTTGCCAGCGCGGACGGCGTCGGGACCAAGCTGAAGGTGGCATTCCTCTCCGGGCGCCATGACACCGTCGGTCGCGACCTCGTCAACCACTGCGTCAACGACATCCTGGTGCAGGGAGCCCGGCCCCTCTTCTTCCTCGACTATCTCGCGACGGGCCGGCTGGACGAAGGGGTGGCGCAGGAGGTGGTGTCCGGCGTGTCCGGTGCCTGCCGCGAGAACGGATGCTCCCTGCTCGGAGGGGAGACGGCCGAGATGCCGGACTTCTACGGCAGCGGCGAGTACGACCTCGCGGGCTTCGTCGTGGGGATCGTCGAACGGGGCCGGATACTCGACGGTTCGGGTGTGCGTCCCGGCGACCGCCTGGTCGCCATCCGCTCGTCGGGACTGCACACCAACGGCTTCACGCTGGCCAGAACCATCGTCTTCGAGCGCATGGGACTCGGTGTCGGCGACCCTTTCCCCGGCGAATCCGCTTCCGCGGGCGAGGTGTTGCTGCGGGTTCATCGATCCTATCTCAACGAGGTGTGGCCACTGCTGGAACGGAGGCTGGTGCGCGCGATGGCTCACGTTACGGGAGGGGGCATTGAGGGCAACCTTCCCCGTGTGCTCCCGTCCGGGCTGGGGGCCGGAATAGACTGCGGGTCGTGGTCGGTGCCGAATGTCTTCCGGCGATTGAGCGATGCCGGAGGAGTGGCGCCGGACGAGATGTACCGCGTCTTCAACATGGGCGTCGGGATGATCCTGGTGGTGGCGCCGGACCATGAGGAGACCGTACTCGCAGACCTCGGCGACGATGCCTGGTCGATCGGAGAGGTGGTGGTGGGGACAGGTGTCGAGCTTCACGGAGTGTGCTGGAGTGGATAGCCGGACGGCTCCGGCACGGCGGCCACGCGCCGCATGGACTTCATTGCTGTTGGTGCCCGCGACGGTCCTGTGGGCGGGTGCGCCCGTTGCGGCCGCGGCTCAGGACCTGGGTGCCGACTACGCGAGAGTCGAGGGTGTCGCAGACCTGGCCGAACGTTGCACCGGGGGCAGGACACAGTTCCTGTCGACTTGCCGCGAGATGGCTCTGGCGGCGATGGCGGTCCAGCAGGGGGTCGGTTTGGCGTCAGCGCTGGGGAGTGACATTCCCGGGACACCCAGTACGCACGGGCGGCGGCTCGGCCTCATGCCACGCATCGGGCTTACGGTGTCTGCGTTGGCCCTGCGGGCGACCCTTCCCAACGTCTCGGGTTCCACCCCTGCCGAGTTGGCAGAGGGGCAGACGGCTGCGCTGTTGGGGCTCAAGGGAACCGCGGTCGCTGGGGTCATGGACGGTTTCCAGCTGGCACCGACGGTCGGTGGAATCCTCTCTGTGGACCTGATCGGTTCCTACTCCGTAGTGAGCCTTCCCGGTAAAGCGGGGCTGAACGGTACCGGATCCGGGTTTGGGGCAGGTGCGCGAGTGGGGGTGCTTCGCGAATCCTTCACCCTCCCCGGAATCTCGGTTGCGGCATCGCGCAGCTGGCATTCGGACATCAGGGCAGGAAGCACGTCCGCCGGGAATCCGGGCGAGGCGACCACCGGGCTCACCGTGTCGTCGCTGCGGGCGACCGCCGGCAAGAACTGGTTCGTGATCGGCATCATGGGTGGCGTCGGATGGGATCGCTATGAAGGTGACGTTCAACTGTCGGTACCGCGTGGAGCGGGTGATCCGGGCTCGATCAACGGCGATGTCGCTTCCGAGCGCGTGCTCTACTTCGTAAGCGGCTGGTTCAACTTTCTGCTGACCCGACTTTCTGTAGAGGTGGGTGTGGCCGAGGGGGTGGGGGACCCCTTCGTCGGCCGGAGCGCGGGCTACGATCCGGCCGGGGCTACCTGGTTCGCCTCCGCTGCCTTCAGGATCACGCTTTGAGGGTTGGTCCGGTGGCGTCGTCCGCCGCGTCCCATCTGAGCGATCTCGACTACCGTCTGCTTCGGCGTTCGATCCTGCTGGGACGCAGGGGATGGGGTCGTGTTCATCCCAATCCGATGGTGGGGTGCGTGGTCGCTCGCGGCCGAGAGGTCCTGGCGGAGGGATATCACGCACTCTTCGGGGGACCGCACGCCGAGACCACGGCTCTGGCCGCCGTGGAGAACGCCCGCGGCGCCACGCTGTACTCGAGTCTGGAACCCTGCAATCACGTCGGCAAGACGCCGCCCTGCACCGAAGCCATCCGCGGGGCGGGTATCAAGCGGGTCGTGTATTGGGCGCCGGAACCGGGTTCGGCGGCCGGAGGTGGCGCCGAACACCTCAGGCGTGCCGGATTGCGGGTTGACGGCCCGGTGGGCGAGTGGACCGACTGGGCAGCCGAGAACCCGTTCTTCTTCCGGGACCCGGATATGCACAGACCATACCTGGCTCTGAAGCTTGCCGTCAGCCTCGATGGGTACATTGCTCCGGGCGGCGGACGCCGGGTCTGGCTGACCGGGCCGGAAGCGAGGGCCGAGGTCCACCGCATTCGAGCCGGCTTCGACGCGGTCCTGGTCGGAAGCGGTACCTGGCGGGCCGACGACCCCCGGCTCACCGCACGGGGGGAAACAGTGCCGCGCGTACCTCCCGTACCGGTGCTGCTGGACAGGCAAGGGCAGGCGACGAGGGATCTGCGCGCGTTGCGGCGCGAGGGCGCAGCGCGTCGCCCCATCGTGGTGACGGCTGCCGGTCAGGCCATGCGGCTGCAAGGGTCGCTCGGCGAAGAAGCCGAGGTTGTGCCGGTCAGCCAGGACAGGCGCGGCCTCGACCTCGAGGAGGCTCTCGGAGCACTCGCGGACCGTGGTGTCGATACCATCCTGTGCGAAGGCGGCGGCATTCTGGCCGCAGCACTACTCGACGGAGGCCTTGTCGACCGGATCTATGTCTTCCTGGCTCCATGCCTGATCGGAGCCGGCGGCGTGCCGGCCTTCCCTGTGCGCCCGAACGGCGCGGGTGCAGCGGACGGGACGGGAGGGCGCGCTATGCCGGAATGGCGGTCCCGCCTCGAGCCGGTGAGATTCGGAAACGATACCCTGGTGGTGCTCGACCGAGGAGCCTGAAGAACGTGTTTACCGGAATCGTCGAAACGACGGGCGTGGTTGTCTCGGTTACGGGCGGGGCGCAGGGACGCACGATCGCCATAGCGACCGCGTTCGCGCGTGAGCTGACGGCGGGGCAGTCCGTGGCTGTCGACGGCGCCTGTCTGACCACGACCGACAGGGACGACTCCACGTTTACGGTGGAACTCGGTGCGTCCACATTGGAGCGCACCATCGCCGGTGGGTACGCGGTCGGATCCCGGGTCAACCTGGAGCGTGCGATCCAGGCCGGCGACCGGCTTGACGGACACCTGGTGCAGGGACATGTGGACGGGCTCGCGACGTTTCTGAGTCGACGAACCGAGGGAAACACACGGTTTCTGGACTTCGAACTCCCGCCTGACGTCTTCTCCACCACCGTATTGCACGGCTCCGTCGCGCTGAACGGTGTGAGCCTCACGGTCAACCGGCTGACGGATTCCGTGGTTTGCCAGGCAGCGATAATCCCCTATACGTGGGAACACACCAACCTTCGCCTGCTTGCACCTGGAGACCGTGTCAACGTGGAGGCCGACCTGATCGGCAAGTACGTGAGGCGGATGATCGAGACCCATGCCTTTTGATTCCGTACCCGGCGCCATCCGGGACATCGCCGAGGGGAAGCTGGTCATTGTCGCGGACGACGAGGACCGTGAAAACGAGGGTGATCTGGTCTGCGCAGCCGACCGGATCACTCCCGAACTGATCAACTTCATGACCAAGTTCGGGCGCGGCCTGATCTGCGTCTCGCTGACCCCGGAGCGTGCCGACGCCCTGGAACTCCCCCTGATGACCGAGCGCAACACCGATCCGGAGGGTACCGCTTTCACCGTTTCGGTTGACGCTCACCGGCGGTATGGCGTGACCACCGGCATTTCGGCGCACGACCGGGCGAGGACGGTTCAGGTGCTCGCAGACCCTGCGTCGACTCCGGGAGACCTGCGCAGGCCCGGCCACATCTTTCCGCTCCGGGCGCGGCGGGGGGGGGTCCTGCGGAGGGTCGGGCAGACGGAGGCTGCGGTGGATCTGGCGCGGCTCGCCGGTCTTGGCTCCGCCGGTGTCATCTGCGAAATCCTCAACGAGGACGGAACGATGGCGCGGAGGACCCAACTCGAGGTCATGGCCCAAAGGCACAACCTCAAGTTCATCACGGTCGAGCAGCTGGTCGCCCATCGCCTGTCGCGGGAACGGCTGGTGACCAGGGTTGTTGAAGCCCCGCTGCGGACCTGCTGGGGAGACTTCACGGTCATCGGCTACCGGACGGAGATAGACGACCGGGTCCACCTCGCGCTGGTCAAGGGGAACGTGGAAGGAGAAGACGACGTTCTCGTCCGGATGCACGCGGAAAACCCGCTGGCGGATACTTTCGGGTCGCTCGACCAGGCCGAGGGCAACCTGCTGGCCGGCGCGATGCGTCGCATCGACGAGGAGGGCCAGGGGGTCGTCGTCTACATCCACCGGGACCGGGCCGGTGAGCGGCTGATCGACCGTCTCCGATCCGTTGTCGACCGTCCTCGGCACGGGAAGGACTCCTCTGCACAGGGCCAGGTGCTGAGGGACTACGGGATCGGCGCCCAGATCCTGCTCGACCTGGGGTTGAGTTCGGTCAGATTGCTTACGAACAGCCGGTGGCACATTGTGGGACTGGACGGGTATGCACTGACAGTGATAGGGAAGGAGCCCTTCGCAGGTCTGCGAATGGGCGGGGGAGTGACGACGAGAATCGCCGCGCATGCGGGCGGGATGGAGGTGGACGATGACTGAAGCGGCTGAGGATGGAGGCGTCCGGATCGCATTGTTGGTCGCGCGCTTCAACAACATGATTACGGAACAGTTGTTGATGGGCACGCGGGATCGGCTCATCGCGGAGGGCGTGCCCGAGGACAGGATCGCGGTGTTCCACGTTCCGGGGGCGTGGGAACTGCCGCAGGCGGCTCGCCGAATCGCGAACTCCGACCGCTTCGACGTGATCGTGGCGATCGGGTGCGTGATACGCGGGGACACCTCCCACTTCGACTACGTGGCGGGGAACGCGAGCGACGGGTTGGGTCAGGTGGCGTTGACTGCCGATATCCCTGTGGTTTTCGGGGTGCTCACGACGGACAATGCGGAACAGGCGATGTCCCGTTGCGACATCTACGGGACCAACAGGGGGAGTGAGTTTGCCGAGGCCGCGCTCGCCATGATCGAGTTCCGGGATTCCCTCGGGAACGCATAGGTGCGTCGTGCACACGGTGCTCGATCCCCAGGAGCGACGAGACCGTAGTCGTTCGCGCGCCTGGTTTCTCCAGGTCCACTATCGGTGGGAGACCGAGGGCGGGAATCTGAGCGTCCAGGAGGCCCTTGCCGCAACCTGCGAGCACCGAATGGTATCCCCATCCAGACTGCCCTACCTCCTGAGGCTGGTCGACGCGTTCACCGCGAACAGGATTCAGGTGGAGGAGACCATCTCTTCGTCCCTTGACAACTGGCGGCTGGATCGGCTCTCGGTGATGGACCGTGGGATTCTGCGGCTCGGCACGACCGAGATCCTGCTTCTCGACGACCTGCCGGGCAAGGTCGCGATTCAGGAGGCGGTCCGACTGGCCGAACGATACGGCGGTACCGATTCTCCGCGGTTCGTGAACGGCGTCCTCGACGCGGTCTATCGGGCCAGCGGGAATCGCTGAACCAGCCCCTGGCGCGATGCCCTCGACGACCCGGCTCAGGATCCTGGTGGTGAACTGGCAGGATCGACGCAATCCCAATGCCGGCGGGGCCGAGGAACATCTCCACCAGATCTTCGGGCGCCTGGCTCGGAGGGGGCACCGGATCGCGCTTCTTTGCTCGGGGTGGGACGGAAGCGACCCGACTGCCGAGATCGACGGCATCCGAGTGTACCGTACCGGACGCCGGTACACCTTCAATCTGTCGGCGCCGTTCTGCCACGAAAGACGTCTGGGCGGCGAGCGGTTCGACGCGGTGGTGGAAGACCTCAACAAGGTACCGATGCTGTCACCCCTGTGGGCTCCCGCTCCGCTACACCTCCTCCTGGTACATCACCTCTTCGGCACTACGGCCTTTCGCGAGGCCAACCCCGGACTTGCGGCCGCTACCTGGCTCTTCGAGCGCATCATCCCTGCCGTTTACCGGGGACTTCCCTGTGTTGCCGTCTCGGAGAGCACCCGGCAGGATCTCGTACAGCGCGGATTGCGGTCCGCGGACATCGCAGTCATCCGCAACGGAGTCGAGTTGAACCGCCTGCGGCCGGCCGAGAGGCGCTACCCGTCGCCCACGATCGTCTACCTGGGGCGCCTCAAGCGCTACAAGCGGATCGATCTCATCCTGAAAGCGGTCGCGCGCCTCCGACGGCGCGGGACAGGATTGAACCTGATTGTGGCCGGAAGGGGTGACGCGCGCCCCGGATTGGAGGCGACGGCGAAGGGCCTGGGTATCGCGGACCAGGTACGGTTCGCCGGATTCGTCCCTGAAGAGGAGAAGGCCGAACTCCTCTCGAGGTCGTGGGCCCATGTACTCACATCGCCCAAGGAGGGTTGGGGGATCGTGAGCATGGAGGCTTCGGCGAGCGGCACGCCGACCATCGCTTCCGATTCTCCCGGATTGCGCGAGACTGTTCGCCACGCCGAGACCGGCTACCTGGTTCCGCACGGGGATGTCGGTGCGCTGGCCGGTGCGCTCGAGCGCGTCATGAGGCTGGAGGATTGTAATCGGCTGGGCCGGGCAGCGCGGTCGATGGCGGAGGAGCATTCCTGGGGTGCGATGGCAGACTCCTTCGAGGACCTGCTGCTGTCCCTTGCCGAACGCACGCGGACCGCGGGCGGGCTGTTAGACTAGGTAGAATCACATGGGCCTCCCCGCGAAAGGAGGCCGGTCTTGCCACCCGCACGCTCACCCTAATGCATTGTCGGAGACCGCGACGTGATCCCGATACGAATAACAGCCCAGGGATGTGAAATCAGTCAGGACGACCGCGAACACGCGGACGCGTTGGCCATGCGCTGGCCCCGGTTCGATCCGGCGGCCATGGGAGCGAGTTTCGTCTTTCAGATCGAAGGACGCTCGTGTACCGTGGAGGCGATCGTGTCCCGCCGCCGCCGCCAACCCGCGGTAGCGCGCGGACAGGGACAGAACTTTCGAGGCGCACTCGACGAGCTCGACGACCACATCAAGCGGATCCTCCGGCGGGACCGGACGAAGCGAAAGGAATTCCGCATTTCGTGAAGACGTCGATATCCGTGCGGGAGCTCCTCGCGGCGAGGGAGACGGCACTGGAAGTTGAGCGCGTCACTCCCGACGCGTCGCTGGACGGCCTCGTTTCGGACCCCGAGATCTTCAATCCCGGTTTGACCCTGGCGGGTCATACGGCCCGGCTGACGGCAGGACGCATTCAGGTGTTTGGCGAGACCGAAATGAGCTACCTGGACACGCTCCCGCCCGATCAGGTCCGATGGCGACTCGAAGCGGTGTTTGCTCGCGGGGTGCCCGCGGTCTTCGTATCCTCGGGGCAGGATGTGCCGCCACCCTTCCTGGCGGCGGCCGAGGAGGCCGGAATCCCGGTCTTTCGAACCCCTCTGGCCACCGCGGATTTCTACCAGATACTGAAGCCGTATCTCGAGGACATACTTGCCCCCACCACCTCCGTGCACGGGTCTCTGGCCGACGTGTACGGCATAGGCCTGCTCTTCACCGGGCCGAGCGGAATCGGCAAATCGGAATGTGTACTCGGGCTGGTTCAGCGCGGCCACCGTCTTGTCGCCGACGACCTCGTGCTTGTATCGAGGCGAGGAAACGACGTCCTCATGGGGAAGGCCCATGAGCTCCAGAACTTCCACATGGAAATCCGCGGGATCGGAATCATCGATATCGCCTCCATGTTCGGCACCAGGGCCACACGGCAGAGGAAGCGCGTGGAGATCATCGTCGACCTCCAGCCATGGGACGATGCGCAAGAGTACGATCGAACCGGCTTCGAGAGGGAGTCCACGACCATACTCGGTGTGGGCATCCCCAGGCTCGTCATTCCCCTCAACCCGGGCAAGAATCTCACCGTCATCAGCGAGGTGATCGCGATGAATCAGCTTCTCGCGTACGGCGGCGTCGACGTGCCCACCCGCTTCAACGACGGGTTGCGGCGGGCGATGAACCCGCGTGATTCACTGATCCAGGACTATGAGTGACACGGGGTCACGAACCCACGAACCGGCCCGCGGCGTCGTTGTCGCCCACGGGGCGCTTGCGGATGGCCTGGTGAGCGCGGTAAGGCAGATTGCCGGAGTGACGCCCGAGGCCCTGTTCGGCGTGCCGAACCGCGGGCTGGGCCGCGAGGAACTGTGCGAGCGCACTGAGAAGGCCCTGTCGGGAGCACGCAACCTCGTCTTCACGGATCTCCCCGGAGGAAGTTGCCACCTGGCGGCGATGATCGTAACTCGGGAATTGCCCGAAGTGCCGGTGATCACCGGAGTCAACCTGCCGATGCTCCTGGACTTCGTGTTCAATCGTGCTCTGGGATTCGAGGAACTCGTACCCCGCCTGGTCGAAAAGGGGCGCATGGCGATTACCGGCAATCGCCCCATGCCCTGCTGACCGATGACGCACTCCACCGCGGTCGAAGTCCCAAACCCGCTGGGCATGCACGCCAGGCCCTCCGCCGAGTTCGTAAGGCTTGCCGGCAGTTTTGCGGCATCCGTAACGGTCGGCAGGGGCG
Organism: Gemmatimonadota bacterium; assembly: GCA_022823145.1. Taxonomy (GTDB): domain Bacteria; phylum Gemmatimonadota; class Gemmatimonadetes; order Longimicrobiales; family Gaopeijiaceae; genus Bin94. The sequence continues at coordinate 39,192 of JAJDXS010000038.1, read as the reverse complement.
ACCTGACCGTGAACGGAAAGAGCATCATGGGTGTGCTGATGCTGGCTGCGGAACAGGGGAGCGCGCTGACCATTTCGGCCCGGGGCGATGACGCCGAAGAGGCCGTAGCTGCGTTGGCGGCGCTGGTGAGAAGAGGATTCGATGAGTGATCCACTGGAAAACACTCCGGTGGTCATCGCGGGCTTCCCGGCGTCCGAGGGCATCGCGAAGGGAAGGGTGCACCACGTCGCCTGGAGCGTGCCGCAAGTTCCGTCCCGGACGACCGCCGGCAAGAAGGCGGGCAACCGCGAACTCGAGCGGTTCCGGGCGGCGCTGGACTGGGCCCGCGGCCGCCTGGAGGTGCTGAAGGGAGAGACCGAAACCCGTCTCGGCGTCGTCGAGGCCAGGATCTTCGACCCACAGCTCCTCATGCTGGACGATCCGGAAGTCGTCGAGGGGACTCGGCGATACATCCGCGAAAACCGCCTGACGGCGGCGCGTGCCTTCGAGTGGCGAATGCTGGAATTGAAGGAGCGTTGGTCCCGCACCACCCACCCCATGGTTCTGGACCGGCTGAACGATCTGCAGGATCTCAAGTCGCGCGTTCTTGGGCGCCTGCTCGATCTCCCCAATCCGCGGCACATGGAGAGCGCCAGTGGTGCGGTCGCCGTAGCACGCAACCTGACCCCCAGCCTGGTAGCGCGCCTAGATCCGGACAGGGTCGTTGCCATCGCCACCGACGAGGGATCACGTACGTCCCACTGGGCGATTCTGGCGCGATCGCTGCAGATCCCCGCGGCCGTAGGCCTGGGTCACATCGTGGACGGGACTCGCGACGGCCAGACGATCATAGTCAACGGAAGCTCCGGAAGGGTGGTGATAGAACCCGACGCGGACGAGACGGAACGCTTCGAACGGCGCCGTTCTGCGATCCGGGACTGGCGGCAGGCGGCGGTCGATCCAGTCGACTCGGCAGCCGCCCCGGAATCGCAGCAAATCACCCTTCGTGCCAATCTGGACCTCCCGCGCGAGGCCGGTCGGGCGAAGGAGCACGGTGCAGAGGGCGTCGGGCTGTTCCGGACCGAGTTCCTTGTTGTGGGGCGCAGGGAGATGCCCGGTGAGGACGAGCAGTATCGGGCTTACCGGGCCGTAGCCCGGAGCTTTCCCGCACAGCCGGTGATGATCCGCATCTTCGATCTCGGGGGAGACAAGTTTCCGGTTTTTCTGCGCGCACCCTTCGAAGAAAACCCCCTGCTGGGGCGGCGCGGGGTAAGAGTGTGTGCGGATGAACCCGAGCTGTTCCTGACACAGTTGAGGGCCATCCTCAGGGCGGCGGTCCACGGCGATATCCGCATCATGTTGCCCATGGTCAACTCCGTCGCGGAAGTCGAGGTGGTACGCGAGCTCCTGGAAGCGGCCCGCGATGATTTGCATCGGACGGGGATTCCATTCAGAGGCGACGTCGAGGTGGGCGCAATGATCGAGACGCCGGCCGCCGCCCTCAGCGCCAATTCCCTGGCGCCCCACGTGGATTTCTTCTCGCTCGGAACGAACGATCTCGTCCAGTACACCCTGGCCGTAGACCGCACGAATACGCGGTTGGCACACCTCTACGACGCGCTGCACCCCACGGTCCTCAGGTTGATCTCGACGGTTGCCCGGGCGGGACGCGAGGCGGGCATTGAGGTCAGCGCCTGTGGCGAAATGGCCGGGAGACCCGCGGGGGCGGTCGCGCTGGCCGGGTTGGGTGTCGAAGTGCTGTCGGTCGCATGGCATTCGCTGCCCGAAATCAGAGGCCTGCTGCGCAGTCATCCCATCGAAGGCCTCCGGGCTGCTGCGGTGGCCGCCATGGAAGCGGCCACACGAGCGCAAGCGAGGCGAATTCTGGCCGAGGCACTCGGAAGCATGGCCGATCCAGGCCTATTCCCCTTCGAGTCGTGACGGTTATCGTAGTTACCCATTGCTGCAGACTCCCCGGTCGGCCAGCTGACGAATCGATCGTCGCGGCGGCTGGTGTCATTCATCTCCTTCTTCAAGAGCCAATCCGGTGACCTTCCGCCTGTTCACCTCGGAGTCCGTTACCGAGGGACACCCCGACAAGATCGCAGACCAGATATCGGACGCCGTGGTCGACGCCATTCTGGCAGACGACACCGGAGGCAGGGCCGCGTGTGAAACCCTGGTCACCACCGACCTGGCCGTCGTCGCCGGCGAGGTAAGCAGGACCAGTCATCTCGATGTCCCCGGCCTCGTGCACCGCACTCTCGTCAGGGCCGGCTACGACAACCCCGGGTCGGGCATCGATCTGGGGGCCTGGAAGGTGTCGTCCACCCTCCACGGCCAGTCTCCGGAGATCGCAGCGGCCGTCAATGCCGGGCAGGTCGGGGGCCAGACCAAGCCTCTTGGCGCCGGCGACCAGGGCATGATGTTCGGTTTCGCCTGCGACGATACCCCGGAGTTCATGCCTGCCCCCATCTCCGTCGCCCACGCCCTGGTCAAGCGCCTGTCCGAAGCCCGGAAGCAGGGGGAGATTCCGTGGCTGAGGCCGGACGGCAAATCCCAGGTCACCTTCGCCTACGACGGCAACTGGAAGCCGCTGCACATCACGGCGGTCGTCCTCAGCGCGCAGCACGACGAATGCGACGCAAGGGGCAGTGAACTCACGCAGCAGAGGATTGCGGAAGAACTGAGGGCCAGGGTCATCGACCCGGTGCTTCCCCCGGAGTTCGCTCCCGGCCACCCACGCGAGATCACCTATCACATCAATCCCAGCGGGAGCTTCACGCGGGGGGGACCGCACGAAGACACGGGCCTGACCGGGCGCAAGATCATCGTCGATACCTACGGTGGCATGGGGCGCCACGGAGGGGGTGCGTTTTCCGGCAAGGATCCGACCAAGGTCGATCGGTCCGGTGCCTATGCGGCCCGATGGGCGGCGAAGAACCTTGTGGCCGCCCGGGTCGCCTCGCGCTGCGAGGTGCAACTGGCCTACGCCATCGGGGTGGCGGAGCCGGTGCAGATATGGGTGGACACGTTCGGCACGGCACGGCACGGCCTGGACGACGCAAGACTCTCGGAAGTGGTCAACCAGGTGTTTGACTTCCGTCCCGAAGCGATCATACGGGATCTGAAGCTGGCTGGCCCGGTGTTCGAACGCACCGCGTCGTATGGTCACTTCGGTCGCCGTCCGCGCAAAACCGTCGCACACGGGACGGAAGTGCAGCTCTTCGGCTGGGAGCGCATCGACAGGGTCGATGACATCTTGAGTGCGCTGAAGCTGTAGCGCGGGTTGTGCGGCGAGGCGATGATGCCCATCATCGGCATGGACACGAACACGGACGGCGACGCCGGGAAGCCAGGAGGACATCGTGATCGAGGTCAGGGTGCAGAGCCTCGCTTTCGACAAGACGTCGAACACCCCGGTCGTCATTCTCAAGGATCTGGGTAGCGAGCGGGTTCTCCCGATATGGATCGGCCCGGGCGAGGCTAGCGCGATCGCCATGCACATGGGCGGTGTTTCCTTCCAGCGTCCGCTCACCCACGATCTGCTCGTGTCGGTATTGGGGGGCCTGGGGGGTACCCTGCAGCGTGTGCTCATCACCAGGGTCAAGGACAGCACGTACTTTGCCGAGTTGATCATCGACCGGGGCGGAGAGATCATCTCGGTCGACGCGCGACCCTCCGACTCCATCGCCATCGCCCTCAGGGCGGAGGCGCGCATCTTCGCCGAGGAAGGCCTTCTCGATTCAGTGGCCGAAGCCATGGCTTCGGACGGGGCTGACGAGGACGAGGACTCCGACGGGGGGGAGGAGGGGAGAATGAGCGGGGAAGCGCTGGAGGAACACCTCCGCAGAATGCGCCCCGAAGACCTGGGGCGGTTCGAGCGCTGAGGCCCTTTCTTCCCGCTTGGCTCGCCTGGGCGCTGGCGGTGCTTCCAACCGCGGCAAATGCGCAGACATCTCCGGGGCTGGTCATCTCCGGAGAGGTGCGAATCGGCGACGAACTCGCTGACAGCGGCACGGTTGTACTCCATCGCGTCTCGACGCTGTTCTCCGGCGAGGTGGACAGTGTCTCGGTGCGCAGCGACGGACGCTTCGAGTTCGTCATTCCCCAGCCCGAAGATCTCGACCTGGGCAACGACGTGTACTTCGCTTCTCTACGCTACCAGGGCATCCTCTACTTCGGGGCGACGGTGAGCGAGGCGGCGGATACCGTCGGCACCTATCTGATCCGTGCATATCCCACCGTCGGGGCCGGGCCCTCGATCCACGTCCCGGTCAGGGTCCGAAACACGTTTCTCGAGCGATCGGCACCTGGTCCCGGTTGGATGGTGACCGACCTGTTCGAGATCGAGAACCGCAGCGCGGCGACCGTCGTCGCCAGCGAGTTCGGGCCAACCTGGTCCCACCCGTTGCCGCCCGGCGCCACCGACTTCGCGGTCGGGCAGAGCGACCTGTCGCCGGATGCGGCTTCGTTCAGCGGGGGCGTGGTGCACGTATCTGCCCCCGTGCCGCCTGGAGAGCGAGTCTACCTGTTCCGCTACCGAATCCCTTCTGACGCGTTCACGCTGCCACTTGAGGGCGGGACGGGCTCGATGGAGCTGCTGTTTCTCGAACCCGCCGGCGAACTCACGGTGAACGGGTTGGCGTCCGTTGGCCCACTCGACATGGAAGGCGCTACCTACCGGCGCTTTGCGGGCAGGGACCTCGCCGGCACCGTGGTGACGATCGCGCCGGGGCGGCCCCTCAGCCCGTCCGCTTCCATTCCGTTCGTGGCCGTACTCCTGGCGCTGGCGCTGACCGTGGCCGGATCGATTCTGGCGATGCGCATGCCAAGGCGCGCTTCCGCACGGATGGCCGCGCGGCGGCAAGACGTGCTGGTTGCGGTCGCCCGTCTGGACGAACTATGGCAAAGCGGGCAAATCGAAGCCGACGAATACCGCGGCCGCCGCAGGGCGCTGCTGGCCGAGCTGGAGAGGTGACCGTCGTACAATGCCCAATCTCACGACGCCGGCGATCCTGCTGCGTACCCATCCGTTCTCGGACAGCAGCCGCGTGCTGAGGTTCTATGCCCGCGACCTGGGGCTGGTTGGGGTCATGGCTCGCGGCGTCCACCGGGGCGCTTCCAGGGGCCAGGGAGGCGTCGGCACCTTCGCGGAGGGCGTCGCCGTGATCTCCTTTCGGGAGAACCGCGACCTGCAAACTCTGCGCGAATTCGCGCCAGCGAGGGCGCATCTGGCCCTCGGGGCCGACGTCCGGCGTCTCGCGGGTGCATCGGTGGCTGCGGAACTCGTGCTGCGTCACGCGGGGCAGGAACCCCATCCGCAGCTTTTCGACTCCCTGTCGAAGGGGCTCGAGCGAATTGAGCAGGCGGCGCCCGGCGAGGTGATCGGGGAGGCGCTGGCACTCGGTTGGCGGATCGTCCAGGTCCTGGGCTTCGGTCCCGAATTGACGACATGCACCGCCTGCGGATCAGTGCTTGAGGAGGAAGAGATGGCCCGCTTCGACCTGGAAGCCGGCGGGATTCGCGGCCCCGGATGTCCGGCTGCCGAGGGGTCCAGACGCGTGGGCCCGGTTGCGAGGGCGCAGCTGGGCACGCTGTTGAGGGGGAAGGTCCCCGATGGCCTGCGCGGAGCACGAGCGCATGTTTCGCTGCTCGACGACTTCACTACGTTCCACATGCTGGGCGGCCGGCGCCTCGAGTCCTTTCGATTCCTGGAGCCCGACGCCGACGCCGGAGCCGAGGTCTCCGCGCGGAACTGACGCGCACGCCCGCACGCCCAATGTCCCGCGACACCGGTACGGCCATGCCACCACGCGCCAGCCTCATTCTTGGCACCGCCGGCCATATCGATCACGGCAAGACTTCCCTGGTTCGAGCGCTCACCGGAGTTGATACGGACAGACTCGCCGAGGAAAAGGAGCGCGGGATCACGATCGAGCTGGGATTCGCGCCCTATTCACCGTCGGAGGGATGGTCGTTCGGAATCGTCGATGTCCCCGGGCACGAGGGCTTCGTCCGCACGATGGTGGCGGGAGCGACCGGGATGGACATCGTCCTGCTCGTAGTAGCCGCGGACGAGAGCGTGATGCCCCAGACGCGCGAACACCTGGCGATCGCAGGACTTCTGGGTATTGCGGGAATGGTGGTCGCGGTCACCAAGGCGGACCTCGTCGACGAGGAGTGGCTCGAACTGGTGACGGAGGACGTGGAGGACCTCCTGCGGGAAACGCCCTACGGGGGCGCCGAAATCGTTCCAGTGTCCGTGAAGGACGCCCGCAGCCTGGAGAAGCTGTCGGCGGCGCTGGTGCGGTGTGGTTCCCGGGCCTCCCGGCGGGCGACGGAGGACCTGTTCCGCCTCCCTGTCGACCGCGTCTTCGCCGTCGGGGGCGCGGGCACTGTGGTGACGGGCACGCTCTGGTCCGGGGCGTTGTCCCGTGGAGACACCGTGCGGATCCTTCCGCGCGGCGACGAAGCGCGCGTGCGTGCCGTACAGGTGCATGGGAGTGCGGTGGATGAGGCGCGGGCGGGCCAGAGGACGGCGCTGGCACTGACGGGCACGGCCGTGCGGCGCGGGATGATCTCCCGGGGCGATGTCCTCGTCACCCATCGCGCCTGGTCTCCCTCGATGATGCTGACGGTCGAGCTCACCGCCCTGCACGACACCGGATGGCGCCTGGAAGGTGGCCAGCGAGTGCGTGTCCACCTGGGTACGGTGGAGGTGATGGCCCGCGTTGCCCTTTTCGGAATCGACGAGATCGTGGCGGGCGAGCCGGCCCTCGCTCAACTGAGGCTCGAGGGGCCGGTCGTCGCACGCCGCGGGGACAGATGCGTGATCCGCTCCTACTCTCCGATCACGACGATCGCGGGTGGCGTGGTCCTCGAACCGGTGCCGCTGAAGCGCAAGCGCCTGTCGAACGCGGAGGCAGACGCGCTGGAGGCGCTGTCGCAGGGAGGTCTGGCCGCGGTCAGGGGTGCGGCGACCCTTGCCTCATGGAACGGCCTCGACCTGGACGCAGTCGGCGTCCTGGCGGGCTGGGAGGGGGATTCGGCCGCCCTGTTGGAGGCCCTCGACGGAAGTCTCCCACACGTTGCGGGCAGCCTCTTCGATCCCGCCCTTGTCGCCCGTGGCGAAGCGCGTCTGCTGGCCGCAGTCGAGCGACATCACCGCGACCATTCACTCGAAGCCGGCGCTCCTCTCGATATCCTGCGCACATCGTTGCCCGCGCGTTCCCATCCCCGCCTGGCGGACGGACTCGCTGCACGGTTGGCCGAAGCCGGGCGGCTGGTGGTCGAGGGGAAGGTGGCGCGCATGCCGCAGTTCGCTCCCGCTCTTTCGCCCGAGGAAGAGGTTGTCGAGCGACGCATCATGGAGGTGCTCTCGGGTGCGGGACTTCAGGGGCCCGCGACCAGTGAACTCACGGCTGAGATCACGGGCGACAGCCAACGGGTGGAGGCCGTGCTCGCCTTTCTGGCGGCCAAGAATCGGATCCGCTTCGTCGGGGACGCCTTCTGGGTGAGAAGCGACATGCTGGATCGTGCTGCGGCACGGATCGTGGAACGTTTTGCAGGGCAAAGCGCTCTGGGCCCTGCGGACTTCCGCGAGGTCGTTCCCGTCACGAGGAAGCACCTGATTCCGCTGCTTTCGTACCTCGACGGAATCGGGGTCACGGAACGGACCGACCAGGGCCGGCGAGTTGCCGTAAGCCATCCCTGAGACCTGAAACGGTGCAACACTCCCGGTCGTCCCGGTGTCTAAGACGGCGAGGCGGGCGGGAACGAGCCTCTCCGCCTTGCACGGTTCGCTTGACCCGCCGTGTCCTGTGGCGGTAGTATGTGCGAACGGCGGCCTGCAGACTGGAGGGACATCCGTACCATTGCTACTGACTCTACGGCAGGACGGAAGGTGAAGAGCCTGCTTCTATTCCTGGCTGTTCTGGTGTCCGGGGGTGCCGTGAGCGGGGCCGCCCAGGACATCCCTCCGCCCCTGGACGAGCGGGATGTCGGCTTCAAGCTGGAGCAGAACTACCCCAACCCCTTCAACCCCGAGACGCGCATCCCCTTCGAGCTGTCGGAATCGCTGTTCGCGAGCGGGGAACCCGTTACGGTGTCGATCCGCATCTTCAACATCCTACAGCAGTTCGTGGCCGCCCCCGTGGCGTTGGGGTTTCCGGGCGGGGAAGGACTGCCGTTGATGCAGCTCGAGTATACCTCTGCCGGCCGCTACGAGGCCTACTGGGATGGGCGCGACCGCAACGGAAACCGGGTCGCCTCGGGCGTCTATTTCGTTCAGATGCTGGTGAGCGGGCAAACGGCTTGGCGGAAGATGTTCGTCACCAAGTAGCCGCCCGCCTCCTCCTGCGGGGGTTGTCCACCGGCGTTAGATCCCCTTGGCTTCGAAAAGATCCAGAAGCTCGTCCGGGGTGGTCAGCGATTCCAGTATGGCCGGCACTTCCGCGTCCCTGGCGAATTGCGCCACTCTGCCCAGTACCGGCAGATACTGCCCCGACACCTCGAGCGGAGGCGCCACGATCAGGAAGAAATGGGACACCGGCCGGCCGTCAATCGCCTCGAATTCCACACCGTCGAGCCTGCGGCCGTACGCCAGGTGAAGGCGGTTCACCACAAGTGAGCGGCAGTGCGGGATGGCGATTCCCCGGCCGATCCCCGTTGACCCGAGATTCTCGCGCCTCCGCAGGGTCCGCAACAACGTGTCGCGCGAGCGGTCACCGAGTTTCAACAATCCCAGCAGCGCGCGCAGGATTTCCTCCTTGGTGTCACCCTCCAGATCGAGATCGATCTGTTGAACGCTGAGGTAGTCCCGGAGCAGCATGGTCGGTCGGAGGAACCCTGCGGTTGGCGATGAGGTCGAATCGGGGAGCCGAAGGTACGGACGACGGCCCCCCAAATCCAGCCCGGATTCGCGTGCCGTTACCTTGAGAACATGAACGGACTTCCCTTCGAGGTGCCGGGTGCCCCCGAGACCCCTCTGTTTCTCGCCCCGCAAGCCGGCGTGTCGGAGTCTCCCTTCAGGAGGCTGTGCCGACACTTCGGCGCCGATGTCGTGCTCACCGAGTTCGTGAGCGCAGAGGGGATCGTGCGCGGAAACGAGCGTACCACCGCCTACCTGCGCTTCCACGACGACGAGCGCCCTCTCGGCGTGCAGATCTTCGGCGCCGATCCGGTCGCGATGGGCGAGGCGGCGGCGCTGGTGACCGAGACCTGCGAGCCCGACTTCGTCGACATCAACTTCGGGTGTCCCGTCAAGAAGGTGGTCAAGCGCAACGGGGGATCCGGCTGCCTGCGCGACCTGGGTCTCGTTGCGCGGATCGTCCGCTCGGTGGACGAGGCCACGCGTCTGCCGGTCACCGCGAAAATCCGGTCCGGCTTCGACGAGGCCAGCCGCGATCCGGTCGCGATCGCCCGGGTCTGCCAGGACGCCGGGGCCCGCATGGTCACCCTTCACCCCCGCACACGCGCCGACATGTACTCGGGAACTGCCCGCTGGGAGGAGATCGCCGCCGTGGTGAAGGCGGTCGGCATCCCCGTGATCGGAAACGGCGATGTCCGCACGGGACAGGACGCTCGGCGCATGAAGGACGAGACCGGGTGCTTCGGCATCATGATCGCTCGAGGCTCCCACGGTGCGCCCTGGCTCTTCCGGCAGTCCCGTGCGGCCCTCGACGGCCGGCACATCCCCGGCGAGCCCGACCTCGCCACGCGCTTCCGCATTTGTGTACGGCACGCCGAGAACGCGGTCGCCTTCGAGGACGATCCGGACAAGGCGGTGCGCGAGTTTCGCAAGCACCTGGGCTGGTACACGAAGGGAGTGCCGGAAGGGCGCCGGCTGCGCCAGAGGCTCTTCCGGGTCGAGGGACTCGGAGAAGTCCGCTCGGTCCTGGGGGAACACCTGCGCCGCCAGGGGGTTTTCCCCGGTGTGGACGAGCTTTATCGTTATCGCGGCATCGGTGCACCGAACGGCCCGAACAGGGATCTTGCCGCCGCGGGGTCGTCCGTGTCGCAGGAGTCCGCGCTGGCCACCGACCGCTGATTGAAACCCATGGGGGCGAAACGGCTTCGACGTGTCTGGCGAGTTCGAGGCTGCGTGCCGAGGTCCGGGGACCTCGCAAAAACTCCGGAAACGTTACAAATGCCAACACTGACTTGGCCCTGGCCGCCTAAACAACAGGCAGCCCGCTTCCCGCTCTGCCCGCCCGAGGCGGGGCGAAGAAGCGTCGACAATTCGGGCTGGTCCGCCGATCTCTGCCACCGGATCGGGGGACGAGACGACCGGTGGCTAGCCCGGGCAGGGCTGTTCGCCGTCCCTCCCGGTAGTGAAGCCCAGCGGTGATCTACGCACGTAGACGTCTTGAAGGACCCATTCGCGGACGCGGGTTCGACTCCCGCCGCCTCCACTTCCCACCCGCCGCCGCCGAGCCGTGCCACTTGCCGGTCGGCGCGCGGCGCCTGAAGCGAGAACCACATACGTGAATCGAAAGCTGACGATACTCGGCACCCTCCTGCCGTTGATCCTGATCGCCGACATCATTACCAAGCGCTGGGCGGTCATCGTACTCGAGCCAGAGGTCTCCAGGCCCGACTTTCTGGGCGGCTACGTGCCGCTCACGTTCGCGCTGAACCGCGGAGCCGCCTTCGGCATCTCGATCGGCAACGATCCGCGCTGGTTCTTCATCCCGGTCGCCCTGCTCGCCCTCGGACTGATGGTCGTGCTTCTCATCCGTGCGCAGGGCAACGACCACCTACGCATCGTGTCGCTGGCCCTGGTGATCTCCGGCGCCATCGGCAACCTGATCGACCGCGTCCGCTGGGACAGGGGCGTGGTCGACTTCATCGGGCCGATCGACCTCGGCTTCACCCACTGGCCGATCTTCAACGTCGCCGACATGGCCATCTCGTGCGGCGCGGTCCTGCTCGCCATCTCCTTCTGGCAGGAAGAGCGCAGCCTCAGCCGGGCCGCCAAGGCGGAAAGGGGCGATGTCGGGGCGGCTCCGGAGCCGACGGAGGGCTGACCACCAACCGGTCCGGGGTTACCGGGGATAGAAGACGACGTACTCGATCCGGCGCCGGCTCACCTTCAGGACGCGGAACTCACCCGACCCGGTGCGAACGGAATCACCGACTTTTCCGACACGGTCCAGGGCACCGAACACATGGCCGCCGATCGTGTCGAAATCCTCGCCGAGCTCGATCCCCAGCCGATCCTCGACATCCCTGACCGGGGTGCCCCCCCAGATCACGGTGCGGCCGTCGCCCAGATCGCGGAACTCCGTCGGCTCGTCGGTCTCGTGTTCATCCTGGAACTCGCCCACGATCTCCTCGATCAGGTCCTCGAGCGTGACCAGGCCCGCGGTGCCGCCGAACTCGTCGAGCACGATGACCATCTTGTTCCGACGCGCGCGCATCTCCGGGATCAGGTCTTCGACCGCCTTGGTGGCCGGCGCGAACTGTACCGGGCGCATGACCTCGCGGATCTCCCCTCGGCCGTCACGCGCCGCCTTCCACAGGTCGCGTGCGAGCAGGATCCCGACGATCTGGTCGAGGTCCTCCTCGTAGACCGGAAGACGCAGCTTGCCCCGGTCGAGCATCACGTCCATCGCCTCGGCCACCGACGCGCCCACCGGCACGGCCACGATGTCGATCCTCGGCGTCATCACCTCGCTGACGGCGATCTCGTCGAGCTGCATCACCTTCGACATGACCTGGAACTCGTCTTCGTCGATGGCCCCCTCGCGGTGCCCGATCTCGGCGAGCGCCTCGATCTCGGCACGGCTGATCGTGGCCTGCCGCGTCCGCCGCGGCTTGACCCAGCGGCTGAGGTAGCCGAGGGGCACGAGAACCGGCTTCATCAGGACCACCATGACGCGAACCAGGTGCGCCGTGGGGCGGGCCAGCCGCTTCCAGAAGGTGGCGCCGATCGTCTTGGGGATGATCTCGGAGAACACGAGTACGGCCACGATGTAGCCCGTGGTAAGGATCCCGATTGCGAGTTCGTCCCCGGCGAGGACGACACTCGCAAGTACACCCGTGAGGGTGGCCCCCGCCGTGTGCGCGATGGTGTTCAGGGTGAGAATCGCCGCGATCGGCTCGTCGATCTGCCGCTTCATTTGCGCTAGGATGTCACCGGCCCTGTCGCCACGGCCCTGGAGGACGGCCACATAGGAGTGGTTGACCGAGAGCAGCACGGCTTCGAGGACCGAGCAGAGGAAGGAGATCGACAGCGAGATGCCGACGACCGCGACGAGCTGGACTAGCAAGTGGCGACGACCATGGTGAGCGTGTTCAGACGGGGGAGGGGATCCGCCCGCCCCGCGGGCGGCGGGTCTTGCCGCTACCGCAAAGCTGCCTCTAACCTATGCCGCGAGCAACCCGCGCAAAGGAAGGCCGGCGTGACAGCGAGGCACCTGTGAAGAGGATCCTGCGGATCGGAGCGTGTGGCATCGGGCTCCTTGTCCCGCACGTGGCCGGCCCGATGGGTCCCCGTCCGTCGGCAGCCCAGCAGGGTGAGGCGCTCTACTACGTCTACGTCGGGGCCGAATCCGCGGATCTCCTGCACAGGATCCGATTCGGTCCCGACGGTGCCGAGCTGGACGTCACGATCGCGGTCGGCGAGATGGCCACCGAGACCGAGGGCCCCCACGGGCTGAACATCTCTCCCGATGGGCGCTTCCTGTTCATGACCACCGGCCACGGGGTCCCCGACGGCAAGCTGTGGAAGTTCCACGCCGGCCCCGACACGCTCGTCGCCGACCCCATCCTGCTCGGCTACTTTCCCGCCACCCTCGACGTCACCCCCGACGGCCTCTACGCCTTCGTGGCCAATTTCAACCTGCACGGCGAGATGGTGCCGTCCACGGTGTCGGTCGTCTACACGCCCGACATGATCGAGGTGGAGCAGATCGAGACCTGCACCATGCCGCACGGCGCCCGTCTCGACGCCTCCGGCGTGTTCCTCTATTCGGCCTGCATGATGGACGACCAGATCGTCGAGATCGACACGCGCACCTTCGAGGTCGCCCGCCGCTTCTCGGTGGCGACCGGCCGCGAGGGTCCACTCGGTGCGACCGCGACGCCGCAGGATCACGATGGCCACGACGCGCCCGAGCCCGGCCAGGCGTCCACGCCCTGCTCGCCCACGTGGGTGGTGCCCGCCCGCCGCGGTGCATCGCTGTTCGTGGCGTGCAACCGCGGCAACCGCATCCTGGAGATCGACCGCGATTCCTGGTCCCTGAGGCGCACGTTCGAGACGGGTGCCGGCCCCTACAACCTGGCCCTCACGCCGGACGACCGGGTGCTGGTGGCGACGCTGAAGCAGGGGGCGGCCGTGGAGTTCCTGGACCTCGAAACGGGACGGTCCGCGGCGACCACGCCGTCCTCCACCACCGTCACGCACGGCGTAGTGGTCAGCCCCGACGGGCGCTACGCCTTCGTCTCGGTCGAGGGCGTGGGTGCCGAACCCGGCAAGGTCGACATCTTCGATCTCACCGACTTCGAGCGGGTCGCCGAGGTCGCAGTGGGGCAGCAGGCCGGCGGGATCGTCTTCTGGAAGATGGAGGGCGGCTGACCCGACCGGGACCGGAGACATCCACGCGGCGCTAATTCAGCCGCAGCGTGACGTTGTCCTCGTCCCAGCTGAAGTAGTAGGTGCGCTCCCGGCCGCTCCGCGTCTTGAGGTGCACGAGGTTGCGCTGGTCCTCGAACATGTTGAACAGGACACGGTTGCGAACGTGGATGCGGTCGACGGACGGATCCAGCGGATACTCCAGCCGGTACCACCACATCACCTCGTCCGGGTTGCGGGCGTCCTGAATGCCCCGCTCCAGGACCGTGCCCTCGAGGAGCGTGCCATCCGCGTCAATGGTCAGCATGTCGTTGATGTACTGCTCCACGACCTCGTCCACCTCCCGGGTCTCGGCCAGCTCGAACTCCATGTCGGACGTGCTTTCCATGACCGCGAGCTGCAGGTCGTCCCAGAAGAACCGGATGCGCACGTCGAGACCGGAGCCGCCGACACCGACGTCCGCGACCGACAGACGGAACGGGTGGGACGGGACCAGGGCGCTCGAGGCCACCGCGCACAGCAGCGCCGCCAGCGCCCACCGGGGCCGTTGCGCGCGGCCAGCCCGGCGGTCGCGGCAGGGTCCCCGCCCGATCCGTGCCGTTCCGGCAACGCGATTTCGATACATTTCGTACACTGATCCCGTAGATGGTTGTCGGTGAAAACTGGCAGACTCGCAGGCATTCGATCAACCGGGGGCAAAGTGTTCGAAGACAGACCTCGCCGACAGGGGACCGCGACGGCCCTCACGCTCGGCCTCGCGGCCGCGGTGTTCCTGGCTGCTCCCGTCCAGGCCCAGATGCGCGCGGGCGGTCACGCCGTCTACAAGTCCCAGGCCTTCGACGGCACCTTCGGAGTCGGAGCGCGGGCCGAGATCGACCTGGATTTCGTCCGCCCCGGACTGATGATCTCCGGCATCTACGACAGGATGTTCCCCGGATGCGACGACTGCTCGTCATCCGAATACGGGGGACAGATTCTCCTCGGGGCTACGGGCCCGCTCTACTTCGGCGTGGGCGCCGCATACCGGTTGTACGAGGAAGACGGCGGAGAGACCGCCATGGGAGATTCGGGGGACTGGGCTTTCAGCTATGCGGCAGGGCTGCGCCTCAGAGGTGTGCCCGTTATCGTGCCCTACATTGAATTCCGGCAGGAGTTCGGCTCCGACACCCTGAACGAACAGACGTTCTCGGCGGGCATCCTCCTGAGTCCGACCGGCTCGCGCGCCGCCCCCCGGCGTCCATTCACCCCTTGAAGGGTACTCCCTTTTACGAGCGCCCCTTCAGGGCCATCGGCCGGTGGTGGCAACTGTGGGCGGAACATGCCGGCCAGTTGGGACTGCTGCTCGGGCGCACACTTGTCGCGACCGTCCAGCTGCGGGTCTCGGGGAACGAATTCGTCCGCCAGATCTACGTGATGGGCGTACAGAGCATCCCGATCGTCCTGATCACGGCCGTGCTCACCGGGATCGTGACCTCCCAGCAGGGGGGTTACCAGTTCACCGCCACCATCCCGCTGTACGTGCTGGGCAGCGTAACCGTCACGAGCGTCGTGCTGGAACTGGGCCCCGTGCTGACGGCCGTGGTGCTGGTCGGCAGGGTCGGCGCGCGGATCACCGCCGAACTCGGCACGATGGTCGTATCCGAGCAGATCGACGCGTACCGCTCGCTGGGGCGCGACCCTCAGATCATGCTCGGCGCGCCGCGGATCCTGGCCGGGCTGGTCGTCATGCCCCTGCTGGTCGGGATGGCCAACACCGTGGGAATCTTCTCCGGAATGGTCGCAGCCTACCTCACCCTCGACCTCGGCTTCGAGACCTTCCTCTATGGCGCGCGCCTCTTCTGGCACTCGTGGGACCTCTGGTATTCCTTCATGAAAGCCGTCACCTTCGGCCTCGCGATCCCCGCGATCGCCATTCACATGGGATTCCGCACGAGCGGAGGCGCCGAAGGCGTGGGGAGCACGACGACGGCATCGGTCATGTTCCAGACCCTGACCATATTGATCCTCGACGCATTGTTCCCACCGCTCTTCCTCAACTGACCGCCCGAGCCGCCCGATGACTCCCCGTCCCGTCATCCGCTACCGCAACACCTGGAAGGCGTACAAGCGCCCGGTCCTGACGGGCGTCAACCTCGAGATTCATGAGGGCGAGATGTTCGCGCTCTTCGGTCCGTCAGGCACCGGCAAGAGTGTCCTGCTGAAGACCACGATCGGACTGGTGACCCCGGACCGTGGCGACGTCGAGGTCAACGGCACCTCGGTGTACTTCGGCGGCGACGGGGCCAAGGACACCGTCAGGCGGCAGGTGGGGTACGTCTTTCAGCAGGCGGCCCTCTTCGATTCGCTCAACGTGTTTCGAAACGTCGAGACGGGCCTGCCCGTGGACCGCATTCGGCGCATGGGGGCGGCGGGCGTGGCGCGGGCCGTCTGCAGGGCTCTGGAGCTCGTCAATCTCGAGCCGGCGGAGGTCCTCTCGATCCTCCCCGCCGAGCTGTCCGGCGGCATGAAGAAGAGGGTCGGGATCGCCCGCGCCATCGTTGGGCGTCCCGGGATCCTGCTGTGGGACGAGCCCACCACCGGGCTCGACCCGGTCAACACGGCGGCGGTCGAGCGCCTGATCAAGGGACTCGCGGAGGAGTTGAAGGTCACTTCGGTGCTGGTCACCCACGACGTGGAGGGCGCGCTCTGGATGTGCGACCGCGTGGCCATGCTCGAAGGCGGAGTCATTCGTTTCTGTGGCACCCCGGACGAATTCCAGACGGAGTCCGACCCGGTCGTAAGGGCATTTGTGGATCGAGCGGCCGCCGAGGCCGCACTCGACGTAGTGGAGATGACATGAGCAACGCGGCATCATCGAGCGGCAGTCAGCGGCTTTCCGACGAGGAGGTCCTGCGCGCCGTGCCGCCCCTTTCGGGGGTGCGGGAATTTCGGGTGGGGATCTTCGTGATCCTCGGAATCATCGGCTTCTTCACCGTGCTCTTCCTCATGACGAGTCCGGCACTCTTCCGGGGCCGTTACATGTTGGTGACGGAGGTGGCCGACGCCCAGGGGATCCGCCGTGGAGACCCCGTGCGGATGCGAGGGATCAACATCGGGCGCGTCTATGGGTTCGACCTCGCCCCGGGCGGAGGCGTGCGCATCACCATGGAACTCGAGGGCGAGTACCGCATCCCCGCCGAGGCCAGTACGGAACTGCTTTCCATGGGCTTCCTGGGCGGAATGGTGGTTTCGGTGATCCCGGGCGACAGCGACGAATACGTCGAGCCGGGGGAGATCATACCCGGAGCTTCTGCCGGCGGCGTCCTGGACCAGGCGGCCGATCTGGCGGGTGACGTCTCCGACGTGATGGGCCGCGTGCAGGGGCTGCTGGCGGACTCGACGATATCGGACGTGGGCGCCCTCATGGCTTCCATGCGGGAGTTGATGGCGGATCTCGCCGCGGTCGCCGACGGCCAGGAGGCGGAATTCCGGACCCTGATGGAGAGCCTGCAGCGCTCGGCGGCGAACATGGAGGGCATAACCGGCTCCGAGGAATGGAGCGCCACGCTCGCCTCGGCCGAGAACACGATGGCCTCGCTGCAGCGCACGTCGGCCACCGTCAATGAATCGGTCGGCTCTCTCAACGCGGTCCTGGGGCGTCTCGAACGCGGCGAAGGAACGCTGGGCAAGCTCCTCACGACCGACGAACTCCACACGTCGGTGAATTCAACGCTGCAGAGCCTGGAGGAACTCCTGGACGACATCCGGGAGAACCCCGGCCGTTACGTGACGATCGAGATCTTCTGACCGCCGGGCCCGGGTGCGCGGGCCCGCATTGCCGCAGCCCGCGCACCCGCTACAGGCGGGGAGGTGCTACCACCCCGGCGCCACGTGGAAGCCCCAGTGCCACCCCTTCAGCGGACGCTGCCACGGGTATGCGTAGTAGGCCTCAAGGATCAGGTAGCCCAACAGGTTCATCCGTGCCGAGAAGCCGCTGCTCGCAATAGGGACCCGGTCCGCCGTGTTGCGGGCCCACGCCAGCTCACCGGGCCGCTCCTCGTCCCAGGCGAAGCCGACGTCGGTGAAGGCGGTCAGCTCGACGGGAATGTACGGGAAGTTGATGATCCCGAACTCCTCGATGCCGGTGAACGGCAGCCGGAATTCAATGTTGAACACCCCGAGCCGGTGCCCGTACAGGCGATCGATGGGCGGACACGTGGAGCCGGTGATCGTGATCCTCGTGTTCTCGGGGCATTCGCGGCTGTCGAAGGAGTTCCAGTCGTATCCGCGGACAAAGTTCTCGAAGCCCATGAAGTAGGGGCCGAGCTGCTGCTCGTCCAGCCCCCGAATGTCGCCGTAGCGCCCGAGGTGCAGGCCCCGCACGGCCAGCGTCAGCGCACCGCCGCCGTTGAAGTAGCGGCGGTAGTCGGCGGTGACCGTGTTGAAGTTGACGGTCCCGTAGGACACTTCGGCCCCGAACCGGAAGCGCTCACCCCTGACCGGGCTGGTCCACGCGCGGTACGAGTTGTCTCCGACGAACGCCAGGGAGGCTGAAGCGAAGTACAGCGGGTCCCTCCATTCCTCCTGGAACCGTTCGAACCCGATGATGCGCTGGAAGACATCGGTGTAGTACACCTCTCTCTCGAGGTCGAACCCGTATCTGGTCGCGCCCAGTCCTCCCTCCAGCCGCCGGGTCGCCGAGAGCGGGTACGACAGTATGCCCTGTACGGCGTCTATGAAGAAACGCTGGTTATAGACCTCGAACTGGTCGAAACCAAAGCCGAAGAACCGCTGCAGATAGGGGATGTGCTGTATGCCCACACCCCAGTTCCAGCGGTTCTCCTGGTTGAGGTAGGAAGCCGCTCCGCCGATGTCCTTCAAGGTTCCGTTCGCCAGCAGCGACACTCCCAGGAACCGGTCGCCCAGCATGTCGCTGAAGTACGCGTAGGTGCTGCCTCCCACGTAGGAGCCGTAGGTGTCGGCGCCGACTCCGACCGAAGGCTGCCCGACGTAGTCGAGCTGCAGCGAAGGATCGTAGTCCTCGGCCTGGTCGCCCGTGTACACCTGGTCGGAAACCAGTCCCGTAAGGGGATCCGCCAGGTAGCCGGCGACCCGGCTCCGGATCCTGGGGGACCCCGGCGGCAGCAGGCGGCCCGGGTGCGGCCCGGCGTGAGCGACCACGTCCACCAGTGTTGCCATGTCGCCGGCCCGGCCCGTGTTCACGATGTACCCGCGCTCGTGGAAGACGGAAAAGGCCAGCAGGTCCTGTGCCGGAGAGTACGACAGCGCCGGCGAGAGCGCCGTGATGCCGCTGACCCCCGTGACCGCACGGGTGATCCTCCGCATCTCGCCGTCGCCCAGGTTCAGATGGAAGATGTCCGAGAAGCCGTCGGGGTCCGAGATGAAGTAGATGCCTTCGCCGGTCCGGTCGAAGATCGGGTTGATGTGCTTGGCGTCGTCGAAGACCGTCAGCGGCTCCACGGCCCGCGTATCCAGGTTCATGAACGCGAGCACGTAGTTGCCGAAGACCAGTTCGTCGAAGTTGGTGTCGGCGCCCCGGTCGGAGACGAAGGCCAGCGTCCCTCCGTCGGGCGACCAGGCGGCGTGCAGGTCGGCGTGCCTGTCGTTCGTCAGCTGCTGTACGGTCCCGCCGTCGAAGTCGTAGAGGTACAGGTCGCTGATCCCGCCCCTCAGCCCGGTGAAGGCGATCCGGCGGCCGTCGGGCGACCACGCGGGGTTCTGGATCGCGCCCAGACCCTCGATCTCGATGCGATCCTCGATCCGGCCGCTCTGGACATCGAGAATGGCAAGCTGATTGTCGCCGCCGGAGAAGATCACGAAAGCGAGCTTGCGGCTGTCGGGCGACCAGGAGCCGCTGCTGTCGATATAGCGGATCCCGTCGATGTACGGGGTTTCGTTGCGCTGCAGCGGACGAAGGATCTCACCGGTGGTGACGTCGGCAAGGAACAGGTCCATCGAGAAGAGGTCCTTCTCGGACTGGAAGACGATGTAGCGACCGTCAGGGCTCAGCGACGGCGCGACGTTGGTCCGCCCTCCTCCGCACTCCACGCACAGCAGGACATCGCCCGTCTCGTACGGATCGCTCTTGCCCGCCATGAGGGGCCTGTATTCCGCCTCGATGGCGTCCCACCACTCCATCGCGAGCGTGTCCTCGGGCATCGCGAAGACCTGTCCGATCGCGGCCTCCCACCCGGTCCTCAGCGCGGTACGGAACAGGTCCTGCACCGCCTCGTCCCCGTAGGTGCCGCCGATGTAGGAGATGAACCCCTGTCCGAACCGGTAGGCGAAGTACTTCGGGTCGCGGGTGATTTCCTTCAGCGTGGGCTTGTCGTCGCGCAGGATGTGGTCGCGGAGCCACATGGCCGTGTGGGGGTGTTCACGCCCCATCGACATGTACTCCGCCATCCCCTCCACGATCCACAGCGGCATGGCCGCCAGCCGCATGATCCCGCCCCCGCTGCGGCTCTGCGAGATGTTGTACTGGAATGCGTGGACGAGCTCGTGCCCCAGGATCCTGTCCGTCTCCCGGTAGGAGGCGTTGAGCGGCATGATCACCCGGTTCTTGAGCGACTCCGTCACGCCCCCGGTCCCCTGACCGATCGCCCCGGCGAGCGTGTTGGTCTGCTGGAAGTCGGGGTGGTCGGCGTACATGATGAGCGGCTTCGGGGTGTCGAAGTCGTGCTGGAAGACCCGGGAGAAGCGCTCGTACCAGCGCTCGGCCAGACGTGCGATGTCCTCGATCGCGGTCTCGGCCTGAGGGTAGTAGTGGATGTCCCAGTTCTGGGTGCTCAGGACCTTGAAGTCGAATCCATCGTACTGCACCTTGTTGCGCCCGAAGTACTGGGCGGAGCCCGAGGCGGGCAGGCTGGCCAGGAGGGCGATCACTCCCGCCCCGAACAGGAGGACTCTGGTGGCGCGGTTCCGGATGGTGCGTTTCGTAGCAGCCATGACCAACCTCTTCCCCTTGATGAGCGGTCGAGCGAGCGGGTGAAGTCCCGCCGACATGACCGCCTTATGTCTTGATTCCATTAGCCGGCGCACGGTCCGGCCGAGTGCGAGATCCGCCTCGCCACGGGTATACACTACGTTCCCGCAAGGGATCCTTACCGCAGCGCGCCGCTCGCCGTGCCATCGCGCTTCACACGCGCGCGCTTATGTTCCTAAATCGGCTATCTGGACAATACACACTTGGGAGCGCCATGACCACAGCAGCCGGAAACGCAGCCCGCTCGCCGTTAGTGCACTGGTCGCCCCTGGCTGTCGCCGCACTTGCGGCCGCAGGGTGCACGGGAGACGCCGGGGGAGCACCGGGAACGGCAGGTGCCTCCGCGGCGGCAGAGTCACCGGGCCTTCTGTCCGAGGTCGAACTCGACAACCCGGCTACCCCGGGTTCGGGACAGCCGTTCCTGGAGCCGGCGGGCGACGGCGTCTGGATGAGCTGGACCGAGCCGTCGCCTGCGGGACACCGCGTGGCGGTGTCGTTCCATGACCCGCACAACGGCGAGTGGGGCCCCGCGAGGACCGTCGCCAAGGGCGACGCCTTCTTCATCAACTGGGCCGATTTTCCCTCGGTCAGGGTCTTCGGCGACCGCCTCTTCGCACACTGGCTGTGGCGCGGAGGACAGGGGACGTACGACTACGGTGTCCGCGTGGCCTGGTCGGACGACCGCGGTGCAACCTGGTCCCGCGCCCTCACTCCGCACGAGGACGGAACCCCCACCGAACACGGGTTCGTATCGTTCTTTCCGCGCGGCGACGAGGTCTGGGCGACCTGGCTGGACGGGCGACAAATGGTCGAGCCCTTCGGCCCCATGTCGCTCCGCGCACGTATGGTCGCACTCGCCACGCGACCCGGCGCACCACCCCCCGGCGGCACCGCACACACGGCCACGCCACCCGGCCCCGAGACCATCGTGGACGCCATGACCTGCGAGTGCTGCCAGACCGCCTCGGCGGTCGCGGACGGCGTCCCCGTGGTCGCGTATCGCGACCGCGCCGAAGGCGAGATCCGGGACATCCACGTGAGCCGCCTGGTGGAGGGGGGTTGGACCCCGAGCCAGGCCGTCCACGACGACGGCTGGGTCTTCGGGGGCTGCCCGGTCAACGGTCCCGCGATGGCCGCCCAGGGCGCCGACGTCGCCATCGCATGGTTCACGGCCCCGGACAACAAGCCCCGCGTGAACGTCGCCTTCTCATCGGACGGCGCGGCGCACTTCGGGCCCCCGATGCGGCTGGACCCCGGACAAGCGCTCGGCCGGGTCGACGTCACCCTGCTCGACGACGGCTCCGCGCTCGTGACCTGGCTGGCGGAAGGCGCCGGGAGCGGCCACGGCGCCGCCATCATGAGCCGCCGGGTCACTACGGACGGCGCAATGAGCGATCCCGTAACGATGGCGGACACCGACGCCGCGCGTGCCTCCGGTTTCCCCAGGATCGCGCGCCTCGGCGACGACCGGTTGATGCTGGCCTGGACCGACCCGCACGGAGAAGGACGCGTGCGCACTGCCACCTTCGATCTGACGCTGTGGCAACTGCCCGGATGACCCTGGCCGGACTGGACGCCGCCGAGACGCCCGTCGGCGTCGTCCACCTCGCCAGGGCGCGCCGCAACGTGGAACGGGCGGCGGCCTACTGCCGCCGGCACGGGATCGGGTGGCGGCCCCACGTCAAGACGCACAAGTCGCTGGAGATGGCGCGGCTGCAGATCGAGTGCGGGGCGGTCGGGCTCACCGTGGCCACACCCCACGAGGCAGAGGTCATGGCCAGCGCAACCGACGACATCCTCCTCGCACACCCGCCCGCGCACCCGTCCAAGATCGCGCGGCTCTGCGCGCTGCCCGCAGCCGCCGACGTCAAGGTTGGCCTCGACTCCAGGGAAGTCCTGCAACCTCTCTGCAAGGCCGGGGCAGCCACGGGACGCACCTTCGGCATCCTGGTCGAATTCGACGCCGGGGCAGGGCGCACGGGCGTGGTCGAGGTCGAGGACGCGATCCGGCTCGCGGAAGCCGCCGACTCGCTCCCCGGCGGACGCTTCGACGGCCTCATGTTCTACCCCGGCATTCGCGTCCCACGGAGCGAACAGCCGGAAGCGCTGGCCCGCCTGACCGACCGCCTCCACACCTTCCTCGGCGCGCTCGACCAGGCCGGGCACCCGGCCCGCATCGTCTCCGGCGGCTCGACACCGACCATGTGGGACTCGCACCTCGTCCCCGGGCTCACCGAAGTCCGCCCCGGCACCTGCATCTACAACGACCGCGACATCGTCGGAATGGGGGCGGCCGCGCCCGACGACATCGCATACTCGGTGCTGGCCACCGTGATCAGCGTCGCCGTGCCCGGCCAGGCGGTCGTGGACGCCGGTTCCAAGGCCATCTCCAGGGAGCTCCTGGGCTCGGGCGCCCCCGGCCTCGGCGTACTGCTGGACCGACCGGACGTCACCATCAGGGCCGTCAACGAGGAACACGGCATGCTCGACCTCGCGCGCACCGACTGGCGCCCATCGGTCGGCGACCGCGTCCGCATCCTGCCCAACCACGTCTGCGTATCCGTCAACCTGCAGGACCACCTGTGGGGATTCGAGCGCGAGGGCGGACCCCTGCGGCGAATCGCACTCGAAGCGCGGGGCAGGAGCGCGCGGGCCTGATGGACCGAACCCGCTTCAACGAAATCGCGGCCGCGTTCCGGGGGCGGCGCGTGGTGGTGCTGGGCGACGCCATGCTCGACCGCTACGTGACCGGCCCCGCGGACCGCGTCTCCCCGGAGGCACCGGTACCCGTGGTGCGCGTGGATCGCGAGTGGGACGCCGTCGGAGGCGCGGCGAACGTGGCCGCGAACGTCCTCTCGCTTGGCGCCCGATGCGATGTGCTGGGGGTGGTGGGGAAGGACGACGCGGGCCGCGCGGTCGAGCGCGTCCTTACCGAAATGGGGGGAGGCTGTCATTTCGTGCGTGCCGAGAGCCGCGAGACAACCGTCAAGACCAGGGTCCTCGCGCGTGGCCAGCAGGTCGTGCGGGTCGACCGGGAGCACACCGCACCCATCTCGTCGGCCACGCGCACCGAGCTAGCGGCGCGGCTGCGCACCCGGCTCCCCGGCGCGCACGCCCTGGTGCTCGCCGACTACGACAAGGGCGTGCTGTCGCCCCCCCTGATCCGGCACGCGATAGATGCCGCGTCCGGCCTCGGCGTCCCCGTCGTCGCCGACCCCAAGCGTCGCAACTTCTTCTCCTTCTCCGGCGCGACCGTCTTCAAGCCGAACCGCGGCGAACTGGAGGCGGCGCTGGGCGAGCCGGCCCGCCCGCGCGACCCGGCCTGGATCGAAGCCGCCCGGGTGCGCGTCGGCGCCGAACACCTGCTCCTCACGCTGGGCGCGGACGGCATGGCGCTGGCTTCACCCTCGGGAACGCTGAGGCGGATCCGGGTTCGGGCCCACGCGGTCTACGACGTCTCGGGCGCGGGAGACACCGTTGCCGCTGCGGTTGCAGTGTCGCTCGCGACGGGTGCGACGCCTCGCGAAGCCGTGGAACTGGCCGCCGCCGCGGCCGCCGCCGGTGTTGCGAAGATCGGCGTTGCGACTGTGACACCCGATGAAATCGGCGGCCTCCTGCCCGCCCGACCTGGTATGAGCATATGAGCATATGAGTAACTCCCGCGGAACAGGCGGCTCAACCCGCTATCGTTCGTAGACGAAACCCTTCCTGCACACCCCACACGGAGACAACGGATTCATGCCCCAACTAACCGCCATTCACACTGACGACGCCCCGGGCGCGCTGGGCCCCTACTCGCAGGCCATCGTGACCGACGGGTGGATCTTCGCGTCGGGGCAGATCGCCATCGACCCCGCCACCGGAGACCTGGTGGACGGCGGGGTGGCGGAGCAGGCCGACCAGGTCCTGAAGAATCTGGCGGCGGTACTGGCGGCGGCGGGAGGGAGCCTGCAGACGGTCGTCAAGACCACCGTCTTCCTCTCGGACATGGCCCTGTTCGCGGAAATGAACGATGTGTACGCCCGTCACTTCGGCGATCATCGGCCGGCACGCGCGACGGTGGCGGCCGGGGGACTTCCGAAGGGAGTCGACGTCGAGATCGAGTTGGTGGCCAGGGCCGGATAGCCGCACCGGCGCCCCGGTTTCGCTTGACAGTGGCCGGGGGAGTCGCAAGTATAACCGCTGGCTCCTTGCGCACCTGCAAGGCCGGGAGTGGTGTGTGCCCGGTCGTCGGGGGTGGAAGGAGTCGGCGAGGTGCGGTGGGGCGGAAGGTCGGTCAGTAGGCCCTTGCCGGGAAATACCCGGTAGATATAGCAGGGTGTGTCAACAAGTCCGGCAACTCGAAAAAGGAGAGGACAATCATGACACGTAACTGGTTAGCAGGAAGCCTCAGGAACGGGGCAGGAGGGCTTTGCCTGGCCTTTGTGGCCAGCCTCGCCTTCGCGCCCGCGGTGGCGGCCCAGACCGGCACGATCACTGGACAGGTCACCGACGCCGCGTCGGGCCGGCCCCTCGAGTCGGCCCAGGTCTACATCGAGGGCACCTCGTTCGGCACGCTCACCAACAGCAGCGGCAACTACCTCTTCGTGAACGCGCCCGTGGGCGAGCACACGGTCATCGCCGAGCTGGTCGGCTTCCGGGCCGGCTCGCAGACGGTCACCGTCGCCGCGGGGCAGACCGCGCGAGCGGACTTCGGCCTTACGGTCACCGCGATCGAGCTGGACCAGATCGTCGTTACGGGGACCGGGGTCGCCACCGAGAAGAGGAAGCTCGGCAACTCGATCGCGACGGTCGACGTCTCCCGACTCGAGGACAAGCCGATCACGAGCTTCAGCGACATCCTTCAGGGCCGTGAGCCCGGCGTCGTCGGGCTGCCGGGTGCGGGAGACACCGGCTCCAGCGGCCGGATCCGGATTCGCGGTTCGGCGTCGCTCTCCCAGACGAACGAGCCGGTAATCTATCTGGACGGCGTTCGCATCGACCGCGGAGGCGGCGGTGGCTGGGGTGCGGCCCAGGCCGCCACGAGGCGATTCGACGACATCGATCCGAACTCCATCGAGCGGATCGAGATCCTCAAGGGTGCGGCCGCGGCGACGCTGTACGGCACCGAGGCGTCCAACGGGGTGATCCAGATCTTCACGAAGCGGGGTCAGCAGGGCGCGCCGCGCTGGACCTTCCAGACGGATCAGACCGCAGTCACGTCGCCCAACGACCGCTTCATACCGCACGCCGACTTCCCCCGCACGGCAGAAGAGGTTGCCCGCATGCAGCACCGCTGGGGTGTTTCGCTCCAGCCCTACGAGGTGTACGAGGTCGACTACATGAGCGAGCTCTATAACACGGGCTTCGCGTCGACGTATTCGGGCTCGGTGTCCGGCGGCGGCGACCTGATTACCTACTTCGCCTCAGGCCGCTATCACACCGAAAACGGCCCGTTCAGCAAGCTGGAAGGGGTCTTTGCCGACGGTGGGAGCCTCGGGAACGAGGACACGATCAGGCGTCGTCAGGCGACAATAAACCTGAACGTCTTTCCGTTCGACAACCTGCGCCTTCGCATGACCGGCCTTTATTCGGAAATGAACCAGAGCCGTCTCAGGGGCGGAAACAACATCTACGGGGTCTTCTCCCTCGGACTGATGGGACAGCTTCGCCTGGCGGACGACAACAACCGGTACGGGAGCCTGGCGTTCGCCACCCTGCGTGAGACGGGTGAAGCCCAGGTAAGAGAGGATGTCGAGCACTTCGCAGGCAGCCTCAACGCAAACTGGACCATCACGGACGAGATCGTCTTCGATGGCACCTTCGGGGTCGATGTCAATAACGGCACCAACGTCTCGTTCTATCCGTTCGGGTGGAATGTGGACGACTTCTCGGTCTACAACTCGACGGGTGTGCGCTGGTTCGGCGACCGCAACAATCGGGAAGTGACCGGCGACTTCAAGGTTTCCTACGACACCGATTTCGGGGACAACATCAGCAGTCAGCTCCTCGCCGGCGGGCAGGGATTCCTGAGCCAGAACGTCTACCATGGCGGCTACGGACAGAGCTTCCCGGGCCCCGGGCTCGAGGTGGCGAGCGCCGGCGCCAACCAGTCGACTTCGGAGAGCTGGGCCCGGGTGGTCAACGCCGGGGTGTACTTCCAGGAGCAGGTCGGCTGGCAGGATTGGGCGTTCCTGACCGTGGGCGCGCGTTTCGACGCGAACAGCGCCTTCGGCTCGGACTTCGAGACCGCGACCTATCCCAAGGCGGCGATCTCGGTGATTCCTACCGACCTCTTCGACTGGAGCAACGAGACGCTGTCCACGTTCCGGGTGCGGGCGGCCTGGGGACAGTCCGGTCTCCAGCCCGGCGCCTTCGACAAGTTCACGACATTCTCTCCGCGGCCTGCCGAGGTGGGCCCCGGTCTCTCGCCGGCGAACCTTGGCAACCAGGGATTGCGGCCCGAGATCTCCAACGAGATCGAGTTCGGCGCCGAGTTCGGCCTGTTCAACGACCGAATCGCCGTTGACCTCACCTACTGGGACCGGTCAACCACCGACGCGCTGGTTGCGCGTCAGTTCCCGGTCACGGGAGGCTTTACCTCCACACAGCTGGACAACATCGGTCAGATCGACGCCACGGGCCTCGAGGTTGCGGTCAACGGCTCCGTGTACAACAGCGAAAACCTGCAGATCAACGTGTTCGCGAACACGGCCTACATCGACGAGATCGTGACCGATCTGGGCGGTGCCCCGCCCCTCAAGACCGGCGGCTCGTATCCGCGCTATCGGAACTTCCTGAAGGAAGGCTATGCCCCGGGTTCCTTCTTCGGTGCGATCCTCGACCCGAACATGGCCATTCCGCTGGACCTGAACCGGAACTGCGCGGAGCCGACCAGGGCCGAGGCGCTCGAGTACTTCAGCGTGCCTCGCAACCCGTCCGCTTTCGAAGTAATCCCCGTTGGTTGCGCAGGCGGGTCCGCGGAGTACCTGGACCAGTACATCGGCAAGCCGACGCCGGACTGGGCCGGATCCTACGGATTCGACATCAGCTTCCTGGGCAACTTCGAACTCTCGTCGAACTTCGAGTACCGGGCGGGCAACTATCACACGCAGGATCTGACCGGCGCCTTCCGGCAGGCCAACGCGGTGATCGGACGCAATGTACCGGGGACGGCGCGGGTCGCATCCATCTTGCAGAACCCGGCTTCCACAGCCGAGCAGAGGCTCGAAGCCGCGCTCGAATGGGCACGGGAGTACCGGGCACTGGCACCGATGTCAGGCATGAACCAGATCTGGACATCGGACTTCATCCGACTGCGCGAGATCTCCCTGTCGTACCGGGTGCCCGCGTCCATGATCGAAGGTGTGGGGCTCGACAACGCCACGGTAACATTCGGCGGCCGCAACGTCAGACTTTGGATGCTTGGCGACTACCGGGGTATCGATCCCGAGATCAACCCGGCTGCCAACTGCACGGGCGGCGGTGTGAGCTGCAACTTCCTTACCGGAACCGAAGCGTTCGGCGTGCCGATCCCGCGACGTTTCGCACTGTCCCTGCGCGTCGGGTTCTAGAGAAAGGAGACCATGAAAATGACGATCAAGACTTCAAGGTCCATCCTGACGGTGTTCGGCACGGCCATGCTCTTCGGGGCTTGTGACCTCCTGGATGTCGACAACCCGAACGCGTTGGTGCAGGAAGACATCGAGAAGGTCGAAGCCGCGTCCGCTGCCGTGAACGGTGCCCAGGCACTGACTGCCAGTGGCATCGGGGGCATCTATGCCCCGTTCTCCACGGTTGGTGACGAGATCACCTGGATCGGGTCGCGGGACGCCTGGAACGAACTGGACCAGGGCACGCCCGACAATCCGGGCAACGAGTTCGCCGACGGAGCCTTTCCCGGCATCGCACAGGCACGGTGGATGACACAGTTCGCCGTACAGTTGCTGGAGGGCCACGTGGCCGAAAACGCCGGCAATGCGACATTGCAAAGCGACCTGGCTCGCGCGAATCTGTACGCTGGCGTGGCGTACGCGGCCATCGCCCAGATGTTCGACGACTTCGCCTTCAGTGATCGTACCGAGCCGGGTCCCCTTATCGGTCCCGACAACATGGCTACGGTCTTCGACCAGGCGATCGCGTTCTTCAGCGCCGCGATGGCGGGCGGTGGGGAAACGGCGATGAGGGCGCAGGCTGCACGTGCCCAGGCCTACCATCAGCGGGCCATCTGGGGGCTTCTGAACCCGCCGGGCTCAACACCCGGCAACCCGCTGATCAACGACGCCAACGCCAACAGCGACGCGGCAGCGGTGCTCGGTTCGGTCGCCGGCACCGATTGGGCCTACCGATTCGGCTATAGCGGCGCCACGGTGAGCAACAACCTGTCCTGGCAGGTCAACCAGCGCGGTGAATTGCAGATCGGTCCGGAATACGCGACGCAGAGCGAATCGGACCCGACGGATATCACGGGACACAACCTGATGGATCCCATCGAAGGGGCTTTGGACACGCGCTACATGGCGAGGGTTAGCGAGTTTCTCGGTGGCGAGGGCTATTCGCCCCTTACGGTAGTCAGCGAACGCGGTTTGCGGCTCATGCTGGCCGAGGCGGCGCTGGCCGGCGGCGACATGGCCGCCTTCACCGATCATATCAACATGATCAGGGAAGGGCTCGACGGGCTGACGGCATACTCGGGTCAGATCCCGGGAATCGACATGCTTCAGCACGAACGGCGTGTGAACCTGTTCCTGCAGTACAAGCGGTTGCAGGACCACTATCGTTTCGGCTCGTCGAGCATGAACTGGCTCGCCGGTTCTCCAGCGGCGAGCAGGCCGGGGACGATGTTGCCGATCACCAGGATCGAGATCCTGGCGAACTGTCATCACCCGGACAACGCGCTGCACCCCTGCTCGAACTAGAGGGATTTGACGAGGTAGGGCAGCCGGCTGTCTGAGGGCTGTTCGGACGGGGTCCAGGGGCTTAGGCTCCTGGGCCCCGTCGGTTCACACATCAACGGCGTGGAGTTTCCTGGGACATGAAAAGACAGTGGCTTTCCGGTGGGGTCTTCCTGCTGCTCGTATTGGCCACGGGGGCCTGTGACTGGCTGGACGACCCCAGTCCCGAATTCGTGCGTGTAATGATCGAGAGCGACGATGACGCGCTGATGCTCATCACATCCACCCAGTTCGTTCAGACGACCAACGAGTTCGGAGAAACGGGCGTACAGGTCTTCGATTCGGATACCACGATCGCGTCGTTTCCGTTCGATCAGAGCTGGAACATCAAGGACGAACAACGGTTTCTCCTGATGGGATTCGCCCCCGACTCGAGCGCAGTCATGGTGCGCATGAGGATTCTGCTCGACGGCGACCTGGACTACGACAAGACCGTGATCGTCCTGGTCGACGACCCCGTTCGCTACATTTATCTCTTCAACCAGCAAATCCTCCAGGACTTCGAACTGCTCTGAGCCCATGAAACGGACGATTCGACGGTTTGGCTCCGCATCGCTCGCGTTGGCAGCACTCTACATCGCGAGCGGTTGCTATACCTTCGCGCCCGTGCAGGGGCCTCCACCGGTCGGCGCCGATGTTCGCGCCACGGTGACCGACGAAGAGGCGTTGCGACTCGGTCGTCAGACCGGCGAGCTGGCTCGAGCCGTCGAGGGGCGGCTGGTGGGCGTCACGGACGACTCGGTCGTCGTCTCGGTAGTGACCTTCAGGGCGCAATCGGCCGTATCGGGATCTCGGCAACTCAGGCAGTCCCTGGTAATCCCAAGAAGTGGGCTGGAGGAGCTGGCGATCCGTGAGCTCTCCGCGTGGCGCAGCGGTGTCCTGGGTGTGTTGGCGGCGTCCGGAGTCGCGATGGTGATCAACCAGGTCGTTACGGGTGGCTCGAACGAAGAGAATCCCGATAACGGCCTGCCCACCGGGGCACTGATTCCCGTTTTCCGCGTGCCGATCGGCAGGTAGCGGGAAGCGGTCGAACCTGCGTTCCGGGGCCGACCCGAATGCGAGGGATCCTCTGGGCCTGCCGGTCGCGGTCGATTCTGTCCCATTCAGCCATTGATGCGGATAACTGAAATCCACTATCGTTCATAGGTGTTCATAGAGTTCCATAACAACCTGTATATCAACAGGTTAGGTCTAGCTTCTCCCGCTTTCTTCCACCGGCTTCGTCCCTTGCAATCCATTGCCATCCCGGCTACGATTAGGGAATGAATAATGTCACCAGTTCCCGCACCCAGCGCCGCCGAGGCAAGCCCAGGGGCCGCCATCCCCACAACCGGCTGTCCGCCGCCTTCGTGCGCTCGGCTCCGCCCGGAAGACACTGCGACGGCAACGGCCTGTACCTCTACGTCAAGAAGACCGGAACCCGCAGCTGGATCCAGCGGCTCGTCGTCCGGGGCCGCAAGCGAGAGATCGGTCTCGGCAGCGTCGTCCTCGTCTCGCTGGCCGAGGCCCGCGAGCAGGCGCTGGCGAACCGGAAGCTGGCCCGCGCGGGCGGCGATCCGCTGGCCGAGAAGCGCCGGTCCTACGGCGTGCCGACCTTCGCCGAGGCCGCCGGGCGCGTCATCGAGCAGAAGCGCGCCGGGTGGCGCAGCCCGAAGACCGCGAGGCTCTGGATTCGCTCGCTGGAGATGTATGCCTTCCCGCGCCTCGGCAACCTGCCGGTCTCCGAGATCACCAGCGGCGACGTGCTGGAGACGCTGTCCCCGATCTGGCACGCGAGGCCGAAGGTCGCCCGCGCCGTCCGCCTGCGCATCCGCGCAGTGCTGGAGTGGGCCGTTGCCATGGACTGGCGGACCGACAACCCCTGCGACCGGCTCCTGCCGGTGCTCGGCCCCCAGCACGATGTCGTCACCCACCGCAAGGCCCTGCCTCACGGCGAGGTCGCGGCTGCCATCGCCAAGGTGCGGGCGGCGAAGCCGGGGAAGGTGGACACGTTGGCCTTCGAGTTTCTGGTCCTGACGGCGGCGCATGGCGGCGAGGTCCGCGGGGCGGTGTGGGCGGAGATCGACCAAGGTGCGGGCGTGTGGACGATTCCGGCAAGCCGGACGAAGACCGCCCGCGAGCACCGGGTGCCGTTGTCCGGCCGGGCGTTGGAGATCCTCGACGCGGCGCGCAAGCTGGGGGACGGGGCGAGTGTGATCGTGTTCGTCAACGAGCGCGGGAAGCCGTTGACCCGGAAGCGGCCGGGCCGATTGCTCCAGAGTTGCGGAATCTCGGCGGTGCCTCACGGGTTCCGGTCGTCGTTTCGTGATTGGGCGGCCGAGGGGACGGACCATCCCCGGGAGGTCGTCGAGGCGGCGCTGGCGCACGTCGTTCAGAACAAGGTCGAAGCGGCGTACCTGCGGACGGACCTGTTCGAGCGGCGGAGGCGGCTCATGGAGGATTGGGCGAGCTACTTAGCTCAGTGAGCAACCTGCGCAGTAAGTCGCTTATGTGCCGGGAGTTGGTGGGCTAGGCGTTTTTCTGGTGCAGGCCCGACATCGGTGGCTCATTTTGGAAGCACCCCCGTCTGCCGAAGCGCTTTTAGCAAATCGTCGGGTATTTTCCCATTAGCATTAGCCAGCCACCAATGCAGGACCTCCATGCCTTTCTCCGTCAGGTGGACTGAGTAACCGGTGGCTTTTGGTGAGCGTGGATGATACTCAACCTTGATCTCGGCGATCTTCATGCTTCTCCTTGGTGTTGATTGATTCCGGGACCCTCGCCAGCCGGGACCCTCGACCGGCTCGCCGGGCAGTGGGAGGACGCTACTAAACAGGGTTAGCCAAGTAGCTTTTTCGGAGGCGATGGCAAGGCCTGTAGCACCTTCTCCAGCGGTAGGATCGCATTCTCGTCCCGCTCCCTGAAGTACTTCATTGCCCGCCCGTCCCGAAGCCACAGATCGGCTTGCCGGTTGAACGGTGTCATCAGCCGATTCGGGTAGAGACGGGCTTGAACGGTCGGACGCGGGTCGCCTTCCAGGAACTCATGCGGATAGGTCGGAAAACTCTCCGGGTTCTCGCCTTGTTCCCGGAGCCACTTCGAGAACATCTTACCGAACGCAATGTCCGGCATGAGCTGGGCGGGTACGATGTACCCTTGGATTTCCAATGGACCGAGGAGTCGGAAGGTCATCTGGTTCAGCATCGAGAAATGCGTGAGGGGAATCTTGTGTTGGTTGATGGCATACCGACGTACGTGCTCGGGCATTGCCTCTCGGGCGATTTGCCCAGTCATCCACCGGAAGACCCAATCACTTACCTGAACGGCGAAATCGGGAGATAGCCACTGGGCGAGATGGATCGCTACCCGAGGATGCACCCATGTCCCTTGAAGATCGGGATGACCACCCCTAACTCGTTGCACGAGTTCCGTTATGGGGATTCCCATATCGGTGCTCAACGCGGACATGTAGGCTTTGGTGGTCTTCAGTCTGCCGTAGTCGCCGATGAGCCTCCCGGCTGCCCTACACATCTCGGTCGCGTTGATGTATCCGTCGTGCGCCCGCTGCTGGACGATTCGGTTCTCGACCTTGTGGGTGATCAGAGGCAGTTCGGACTGGGCCATTATTCAGGAATCTAGGTGTCTTCCTCTTCCAACTCTGCCTCGTTGGCAAACGCCCGCAGCAACTCCTCCGGGTCGTGGTCCTCCAGAGCCTCGTGCTCAAAGAACCCTTCGTCGCGCAAAAGCTCCTTCAGGGCCAGATAGTAGAGCATCACGTCATCGGTACGGCTCTCATCTCTCGGCAGATTTCCATATACCGCTTCATCATCGCCATTGGCGCAATTCCTTCCGGTCAGTGTCATTCCCTTTGCCGGGGAACCGGAGGAACAGCCTAGCGGAATCACGCGGCCAGATCAACGGCGGCTCATCGACGGCTG
Organism: Gemmatimonadota bacterium; assembly: GCA_022823145.1. Classification (GTDB taxonomy): domain Bacteria; phylum Gemmatimonadota; class Gemmatimonadetes; order Longimicrobiales; family Gaopeijiaceae; genus Bin94. The sequence continues at coordinate 5,799 of JAJDXS010000038.1, read as the reverse complement.
GGCAGCGCACCTCGCGGGCCGGTGAGCAGGCTCCGAGACCTGATCTGACCTCGCGACCGGGCTTCAGAGGCCGTTTTGGGACGGCTCGGAGGCATTTCGGGTAATCTACGGGCCACAGAATCGCTTCAGATCGACGATCTCGGGTTCCCGAGGGGTAGAGGTAGGGCGGAAACCGGCGATCGGCAGAGAGCGCTGCCCTCGTCAGGAAGGTGACGGGGTCGCCCGTTGCCCTCGCCGTCCGTGAGGCCTTCCACCAAGAGGCGGAGGAGGTCGCCCGCGGCGGTCGGATGATTGCCGTCTCGGGCGGCGCTGTGGAGCGTCTTGCGGGCGTTCGCCCGGCTGGCTTGGACCACTGTTAGTGTGGTCAAGCCAGCACACGCAACGTTTAACGTTTGCGACTGGCGAGGGGCTCCGCCCCCTCGACCCCCAAGAGGCCCCGCGCCCTCCCCAGGGAGTTCGCGGGAATGGGGGTGACGCCCCCGTGCACCGGGAAGCGCCCGGATGGCCGCTAAGTCGCGATGTCGCGACCAGCACCCCGGCGGGGTGCGCGCTCGGCAATCTCCATCCGGTCAGGCTACGGCCGAAGGCAAGGGTTCCGCTGCAGACGGGTTCGAAAGGACTATCGCGACGAAGAGCGGCACCCGCTCAGCCACGCTTCGCTGAGCCTCAGTCCACCCGTTGGCCAGGGCATTTCGCAACGGACGCCGCCGATTTGGCGTCCCCTCTTGTAGAACAGCCGCGTTCGGCGCGAGTGCCGGACCGGGAGAGATCACCTGCACCACGGGGGTGCGCACATGACCGTGACCAAGTCCCATACGAAGCCGGAGTCCGACTTCACCAGGCGTGTCGCGATCTGGGTTGTCATCCTTCTGGCCGTGTACCTCGCGTATTCGGCAACGCATTTCTGGGGGAGGCCGGATGCGGTCTCGGACTTCCTCGAGATGGTGGCGAGACGAATACCCGGCATGGTTGTCCAGATCCTCCCACCCGCGGTGTTCGCCGCGGCTCTGAACGGCTGCGGCATTCTCGGAGAGGGTTCTGCCGGTTTGCTGCGTCGCCGCTGCATCCTCCTCGCGATGCTGGCGGTGGCGGCATACGCCCTGCCGTCCCTTGTGCTACCCATGTTCCCGAGGTGGACTGGCGCCGACTGGCCGCTGCCCAACGCACTCGTCCATTCCGTGAGGTCCTCGCAAGCCGCTGCGGAGGCCTCGACAGGAAACGAGGCCGCAAGGTACTTGCGTAGAGCGGCCAACGACCTGGGAACGCTGCTCGTGCCGATCGCGAACGCGGCGTTCGTTGCGGTGGCAGCCGTGCTGGGTGATCTGACCGGAGGATTGACCCGTCGGTTGTCCACTTGGCCCCGCTACGTCACACGGTGGCTTTCGGGCGGATTCCTGTTCGCGGCTTTCTGGATTCCTGTGGCCATCGCCGATGAACTGGTTGGATATCAAGCGGCCTGGGGAGGCCTGCTGTTCGTGCTTCCCCTGTGTTTGCCGCTTGTTGCAGCAGGGATCCTGTACGCGTTCACCCGTCCCAATCGAGGGTCCGCACGGTGACTGCGCACGATGGCAGCGTCGGCTTCGACCGGGAGCGATTTCATGCGGGAGACCGCGCGCTGTTTCGCCATCTGGTCCGGGAGACGTCTCCGCGAATGCTCCGAGTGATCCGTGGCTACGCCCGTGATGACGACCACGCAGCCGATCTGCTGCAGGTCTGCTGGATCCGGATCTACCGGAAGCGGGCGCGCTTCTCCGGTACGGGGTCCTTTCTCGGGTGGGCGCTGACGGTGTGCAGGAATTTCTGCCGGACGGAGGCGCGCAAACGTCGCCCCGAACCCCTCGTCCGCCTTGACGAACACGGCGAGCTCCCGGACCGCACGCCCGGTCCGGCCGAACAGTTGCAGCGCCAAGAACGGGCGGCTGCCCTCTACATGGCGCTTGACCGGCTGAGGGCGCGCGAACGGGACGCAATCCTGCTGCGCATCCTCGAAGGTCGGAGCACCGCCGAGGTGGCGCAGCTCCTGGCGGTGAAGGAGGTCTCGGTTCGCTCGCTGATCCACAGGGGCCTGAAGAAGCTGCGCCAAATGGACTGGCTCGCCGAAGAGATTGTTAGCCAAGGAGAACCCCCATGATGAAGAAGATGCGAATTCTGTCGGGTCGGCGCGGGGCCGGACGCGGCGACATGGACGCTCAGAAGATCGACCGTCTCGTCTCGGCTGTTCTGGAAGGCGATGCAGCACCGACAGCGGAGTTGGCGGATGGGACCTCAGATGCGGAGGTGCGCGAGACGATGCACCTGATCGCCTCGATCCGGCAGGTCGGCGCGTCGGATGCGCCACTCTCGGAGTCCAGTCTGAACGCGATCATGGGTGCCTTGGAGCGCGAGGCACGAGGCGTTCCCGGACAGGGTGCGTGGCGAGAGTGGCTGGGCATGCTCTCCGGCTTCGTCGCTTGCGCGCTGACGCTCGGATCCGGCCTGCTCCTCATGGGCGGCACCGGCTACCTCCGACCTCCGGGCGCGGTCGTGACACCGATCCTTGCCGCCGCAGTCGCTTCTCTTGCGGCCTTGGCGAGTCTGTTCGTTCACAGACAATTGCGGTTAAGACAGCCGGTCCTTCCGCTGCTGGCGCTCGGGGTGTTCGGCACAGGGTCATGCGCCTCCGAGCCTCCGGATACATCGACGGTTGAGCTTGAGGTCTCCCATTCGGCGCTCACGATCTTCCAAGAGGGTGAGGAGTTGTGGGGCGTGCGCGACATGATCGAGTCCGGCGAGGTGATCTGGGTGCTCACGGCAGCCGCACCCTTTCTGCGGGCCTACGATCGCTCCGGTAGCATGCTCGCAGACTTCGGCAAGTCGGGCGACGGGCCGGGGGAACTCCGCAACCCCTGGATCCTCTCCGCTGCAACGTCCGGCGGCGAGGTGATCGCTTGGGATCTCGGCACGCGCAGGCGTTCCCAGTTCGATGCGGGAGGCAACTTCATGACCTCAACGCCCACGACCATCACCCGGGAGTCCATTCGGGCCGACATTAGAAGCGTGACATTCGGAGATCCATTTCGGGTCGCCGAGGACGACACCGGAATCTGGACGGCCAACTATCCCGGCGGGATCACCCGCGGCGACGACTTCTGGACCGGCAGGATCGTGCGCCATGCGCACGGTGATGTCGAGCCAACCGTGGTCGTGGACTTCGCGGTTGACCTTCCCGGAGCCGCAAGCCGCGTTCCAGCCATGGGTCTCGCCCCGGTGCCCCTGTGGGACGGGTGTTTCGATGGCGTCGTCGCCGTGCTCGATCCGGTCGACCGCAGTCTTCATCTCTACGGCCGCGGCGGCACGAAAGTCAGGCAGATTGCGCTGCCCTGGACCAGCCGGCCGCTGACGCATGAGGAGCGTTTGGGCTATGTCCGCGCGATGATGCGCAACGAGACGCAAGGAACCAACGTCAGCGACGACGAGATCGAACGCGCCGCCGTGGACATGCTGGGGCAGGCGGGCAGCCACCTGCCGGAGGCAGCCCCGATCGGCATAGATCTGCACTGCTCCCCTAAACGGATCTGGATTCAGGAGTTCGACGGTTCGTCCCATCCCCTCGGGTATGGCAGGAACTGGATGACGGTCGCCTTGGACGACACAGCCCCAAGATTCCAGAGGATCGTTTTTCCCGATGGGTTCACACCCTATCGCTTGACGGACTCGGTGGCGATCGGATTGGTGAAGGACTCCTTGGAGCTGCAGCGTGTGGCGATCGTGCGTCTGGGCCACTGACATCCCAGTGCCCATGCCCACTATCGCAGCTTCCCGGAGCGCGGTAATCCAGCCCGAACCGGAACTCGCCGCGACTTGGATGGCATCCGCCATCACGACGCCGCAGAGGAGAGCGAGGCGCGCTCGGGGACACTCCGTAGAAGCGTCGGCATCCGGGGGGTCAAAGGGGGGCGGAGCCCTCCCTTGCCAGTCCGCAACGTTAAACGTGGCGTCGGCTGGCTTAGCGTCCGTAAGCGCCTCCGTCCGGCCCCCGAACCCCGGATTAGTCTGTCATCCTTCCTTGCTGCCATCGGTCCTCCGCCCGTATCGTATCGGGGAATGCGATAGGCCACGAGCGCGATCCGTGCCAGGCACACAGCGCCGCCGTCACGGACAATGGCTCAATCATTGCATTCGCCGCCCGCGAGCACGACAGCCGGGAGATTGGTCATGACTCTTCGCCGCCTGATCCCGTTCCTTGCCTTGGCCAACGCATTGTCCGTGCCACCCACAGTCGCGCAGGAGGCCGCCACGGTGGCCATAACCGGCCACGTGGTGGACGAGGCGACAGGCGAGCCGGTCCCCGATGTCATCGTCGTTGTGGAGGCGCTGGGCCTCAGCCTCTTGACCGACGCGAACGGCCAGTTTGTCATCGCCGACGTGCCCCGTGGTCCATATGTCCTCCAGCTCTTCCATAAGGACTACGAGCGCCTCGATGGCGACCTCAGGATCGACCGGCCGGGAGAACTCTTCTTGAGTATGAAGCCCATTCAAGACCCGAACGACAGCATGATCACCGGGATCGTCGGGGTAGTCACGGACAATGTGAGCGGCGATCGTATTCCCGAGGTGGTAGTGAACGTGTCCGGCGTCGGGCACGTGACCACCACGGATGTGGACGGGCGTTTCAGGCTGCCCGGGCTTGTCTCCGGCGGGCACGAAGTCACGTTTTCGCATCTGGGGTATCAGCCGCGCTCGACAATGATCGAAGTCGAAACCGGTCACGCCACCAAGGTCCATGTGGCCTTGACCGTGGAGGCCATCGCCTTGGATCCGATCGAAGTCGCCGTGGAGCGTCGGGACAGGAATCTGGAGAGTGTTGGGTTCTACCAGAGGGAGGAGGACGGCTGGGGTGACTTCGTGGATCGGGACGATCTCGAATTCTGGAATCCATGCGCATCACCGACGCGCTCATGCGCCTGCCCGGAGTCCAGACCGTAATGGACCCGCAAGTGCCGTCTCGCCAATTCCTCGCGTTTCGCAAGATGGGGGCCAGTTGTTTTCCGGCCGTCTATCTCGATGGGATCATGATCGGCAACGGACGTGGACCCGCCGAGATCAACGATATTCTCAACCCGATGGTCGTGGCCGGCATCGAGGTCTATCGGCGAACCGGGGGAATGCCGCCGCAGTATTGGGGCACTGGCTCTTCCTGTGGTGTGGTCCTCATCTGGCTCCGTCGGGGAGGATAGGAGCCCGAGCCCGAACGACGCTGTCCGTGGCTCGTGTCGAAACCATCGTGAACCGTGCGCGAGTGCGCAGTCGGCGCGGTTTTGAAGTCGGTTTGAGAGCCGAAGGCCACGGGATGAGATTAGCCGCGTATCCGATCATGGCGACACTACTGGCCATCCGGGCCTTCGCTTGGGACCCAGGCCCCAGACTTCTGTCGGAGTTGCCGTGCCAGGAGGGTACAACGGGGAGCCATCGGTTGCTAGCCGGGAACCCAGGGGCTAGAGCAGTCCATCAGTGATCCCAGAGTCGCATTAGGAAGCTCCCTGCCCAGGTGGCCAACGTTACCGATGGGGAGTTCCGGTGACGGCCGCGGCCAACTCGCGACGACGGGATCCCGCAGGATGGTTTCGACTGCCGGGTGGGTCGGTCCGACTTGGCCGCAGGCCGCTGACTCATCCGAGAGTAACTGTTCGGTGAAGCCGTGGTGATCGTCCCCCTGAACGGATCGTGGGGGGGTCTGGTAACGCGATCCCGAATGTAGTATCGTCGAGGGCATGGCGATACGTGAGGCGAACGGACAAGCGGGCGTGGCGCTGGCCGAGG
>JAJDXS010000070.1 GCA_022823145.1 Gemmatimonadota bacterium | reverse complement strand
TCACGAACACCATACGGGCCCGCGGCAAACGAGCGCCGCATCAAGAGGCCGGACATATGAAAGTACCTGACCACCATGCCCCGACCCCGGTTCGGAAATCAGGCTTGCTCACAACGGGGCGTCCACATATGAACCATGAGCCGTACAGGTGGTCAGCACTCGCCATCACACAGGCAGTCCAGGACCTCGGGCCCGGCGCCGGGTACCGGCGCGGGTCGTGCTCGATGAGCACCAGGCCGAGCACAGCGATGTCTGCTTCACGGAGATTCCCGCTCGATTTGTCCGCCACTGTGCCCCGAATCTGGCGGACAGGCCCGGCACGGTGAAGTTGACTTGCCCCGCGACCCTTGCGGCGGCACAATAGCGACTGTCCGCCCCCGGGCCATACATCAACCGTCCGGAAAGTGGGGAATATGACCGCCCACCGGCTCACGGCCTCGTTCGCCGCGGTCGCCTGCCTCGCCGGCTTCACTGCCGCGCCTGCGGGAGGCCCACCCGTCCCGCGCGCTCTCGCCTGCGACGAACTCGCCGCCATTCCGTGGAGCGGCTTCGTCCTCGACGAGGTGGCGGCGATCCCCGCAGGCGACGCCGATCCGGCACACTGCCGGGTGCGCGGCACGATCGACCTGGAGATCCGCTTCGAGCTTCTCCTCCCTGAATCCGGTCACTGGAACGGACGCTTCCTGATGGGCGGAGGCGGCGGGTACGTGGGAAGCGTGCAGAACCAGGCGATCCAGTACGCGGGGCCCGAGTCGGTGCTGGCGCGCGGGTTCGCCACCGTGGGGACGGACACCGGGCATCGGGGCAGCGGGATCGACGCCAGCTGGGCGCTGAACCGGCCCGACCGGGAGGTCAATTTCGGCTTCCGCGCGGTACATGTGACGGCCGCGACGGCGAAGACGATCATCCGGCTCTACTACGGGCGCGACATCGACTATTCGTACTTCCTGGGGTGTTCGCGCGGCGGCGGGCAGGGGATGATGTCGTCGCAGCGCTATCCGGACGACTTCGACGGCATCGTATCCGGGGCACCCGCCTACAACTGGACCGCGCTCGGGGCGCTCTTCCTGCAGACGCAGCAGGCGTTGTACCCCGATCCGGCCGTGACCCGGGTCGCTCGGCCCGCAGGAGTTCTACAGAAAACAGGATGAGGCAATGAGCCAGATCACACTCAGGGTGAACGGCGAGACCCGGACGGTCGATGTCGACCCCTCGACGCCGCTGCTGTACGTGCTGCGCAACGATCTCGGACTGCGGGGGCCGCGGTTCGGATGCGGCCTCAGTCAGTGCGGGACGTGCACGGTGCTGATGAACGGCAACCCGGTGCGCTCGTGCTCGCGGCCGGTGTCGCGTGCGCAGGGCACCGAGATTACGACGCTCGAAGGGCTGTCCGGCGACGATGAACTGCACCCCGTTCAGCAGGCCTGGATCGACGAGCAGGTGCCGCAGTGCGGGTATTGCCAGAACGGCCAGATCCTCGCGGCCGCGGCGCTGCTCGCCGACAACCCCGGCCCGACCGACGACGAGATCCGGGAGGGCATGAACCGCGTGCTCTGCCGCTGCATGACCTACTACCGCATTCAGGCGGCGGTGAGGCGCGCGGCGGAGGTGATGGCGGACGGGGAGGTGGAGCGATGAGCGTCGAGCGCGCGATGGCGGCCTGGGACGGGAGCACGTCGCGGCGGGACTTCCTCAGGACATCGGGGCTGTTCGTGCTCGGCTTCAGCGGTGCGGGTGCGGCCGGTGTGAGTCGGTGGGGCTTCGACGGCGCCGCCGGTGAGCCCGCGCCCTACCCCGATGTCGACTTCCTGCAGCTGGACTCGTGGCTGGTGGTGCACGAGGACGGCACCGCCACCTTCTACGTCGGCAAGACCGATGGTGGCCAGGGGACGGGGACGGCAACGCGGCAGATCCTGTGCGACGAGCTGGATGTCGCCTACGACCGGAGCGAGCTCGTGATGGGGCGCACCGACATGACCGTCGACCAGGGCGGCTCGGGTGGCTCGGACGCGATCGAGCGGGACGCGATGGCCGCGCGGCGCGTCGCGGCGGAGGCGAGGCGGGTGCTGCTCGAGATGGCGGCGGATCGCCTTGCGGTGCCGGTGGATGCGCTCGCGGTCAGCGACGGGGTGATATGGGTGCGGGGCGATCGCTCGCGCACGGTCGGGTACGGAGAGCTGGTCGGCGGCCGACGTTTCGACGTGGCGCTGATGGGCGCGAACGTGAACGCCACCACCGGGCTCGCGAGCGTCAAGCCGGTGCAGGAATTGAAGCTCGTGGGGCAGTCGATCCCGCGGTACGACATCCCGGGCAAGGTCGACGGGTCGCTGGAGTGGGCGGTCGACGTCAAGCTGCCCAGGATGGTGCACGCGCGGAACGTGCGGCCGCCGTTCGCGGGCGCGACGGTGGTGGGCGTGGACGAATCGTCGGTGCGCGATCTGCCCGGATTCGTGGGCGTTTTCACCGAGGGCAACTACGTCGCGGTGGTCTGCGAGCGCGAAGAGCAGGCGATCGCCGCGGCGGAGCGCCTGGCGGTGCTTTGGGAGAAGCCGGCGAGGGCGCCGTTCCCGGCATCGGACGAGCTTTTCGACTACATGCGTGGGACGACCCCGGTTGGTGGCGGGGGCCGTGCGTCCGCGCAGGTGCAGGGCGACCCCGATGTTGCCCTGGCCGGCGCAGCCACGGTCGTCGAGGCCGCCTACGACATCCCCTTCCACGGGCACACCGCGATCGGCCCCGCGCACGGCCTGGCCGACCCCTCCGACGGTCAGATGACGATCTACACCAACGACATGAAGCCCTACAGCCACCGGACCGGAATCGCCGAGTTCGTGGGCATGTCGCCGGAGCAGGTGCGCGTCATCTGGATGGACGGGCCGCAGTTGTACGGGCGCACGGCTGCGGACGACGCGGGCTTCGAGGCCGCCTGGCTGGCGAACGAGCTGGGCCGCCCCGTGCGGATGCAGTGGTCCAGGGAGGAGGAGACAGCCTGGGACACCAAGGGCCCGGCGTTCGCGATCGACATGAAGGGCGGGCTGGACGCCGACGGCAACGTGGTCGCGCTCGACTACCGCGCACGCATCGCCAACTACGCCCACGTCGGGTACAACCAGGCGGACACCGTGCTGATCGCCCAACTCATGGGGATCCGGCCCGAGCGCCCGTCGCCCGGCGGGGGCCGCGGTCCCGACGAGATGTACCACATTCCAAACCGCCGCCAGGTGACGCGGGCGGTCCGCTTCCCCCTGGCCTTCGAGACGCCGCTCCGGACGGGCAACCTGCGCGATCCCAACGGGCCGCAGACGGCTTTCGCCGGGGAGTCGTTCATCGACGAACTGGCTGCCGCCGCGAACGCCGACCCGGTCGAGTTGCGGCTCCGCCTGCTGCGCGGTAGCGGCGAGGACGACGACGCGCACCGCCGCGCCCGTTCGATCGCGGTGGTCGAGGCGGCCGCCGAAGCGTACGGCTGGGACCTGAGGCCCTCGCCTCGGGCAGTCGGCAGCGGGCGCTTGCTCACCGGCCGCGGCATCTCCTACGCGTACCGCGCGCGGACCACCGTCGCCACGATCGCCGAGGTCGAGATCGATCGCGAGACCGGCCGGGTATGGGTCAGGCGAATGGTGTGCGGCCACGACTGCGGGCTCGTCATCAACCCGGACGGCCTGGAGAGCACGGTGCAGGGCAACCTGCTGCACGGGATCTCCCGCACGCTCTACGAAGAGGTCCGGTTCGACGGCGAGAGGGTGACCAGTGTGGACTGGCGCACGCATCCGACGCTCACGCACATGGACACGCCCGAGCGCATCGATGTGGTGATCGTGAACGGCGACCCGAACCCGGACCGCCCCGATCTGCTGCCGTACGGCGCCGGCGAGCCTTCGCACCGCACCGTCCCCGCGGCCATCGCGAACGCGATCCACGACGCGACGGGCGTGCGCATGCGGCGGTTGCCGCTCAGGCCCGAGCGGGTGCTGGCGGAGTTGGAGCGGATGGGCCTATAAACTGGACACATTGCATGTCTGGTCATATAATGCGTCCAGACATCTAATATGTCCAATTTGTTGGAGGTGCTCGAACCATGGAGGCACGGAAAACAGCAGGACGGATCCCGTCGCCGCCGCAGACGATCGGGGCCGCCCGGTTCAAGGAGCAGTGTCTGGCGTTGCTGGACCGGCTCGGTCCTGATGGCTTGGTGATTACCAAGCGGGGCAGGCCGGTTGCGCGGGTGTTACCCTACGATCGCGATTCGGCCAGCCTTATTGGCAGCTTGCAGGACAAGGTGAAGGTCAAGGGAGATATCATGTCCACCGGTATCCGCTGGGACGCGGAGTGCTGAACCTCGATACGCACATCCTGATCTACGCCCTTCAGGGGGAACTGAAGAGCAACGAGGTGGAACTGCTCGCCCGGGACCAGTGGTCGATCTCCGACATCGTCCACTGGGAGGTCGCGAAGCTTGTCCAGCTCGGGCGGATCGAAGTGGACCTCGATGACCGGCAGGTTGTGCGTGCCCTCAGCCGGATCCACAGGTGGCCGATTGACCAGGCGGTGGCCCGGGCCTCAACGAGACTGGATTTCCGGGGTGATCCGGCCGACGAGATCATCGCGGCGACGAGCGTTGTCCATGGGGTTCCTCTCGTCACGCGCGACGCGGTGATCCGCAAGTCGGCCATTGTGCCGCTGGCTACATGGCGCGAGCGGCCCGACCATCCCTAACATTGGGGTGAAATCGTCTCACCACGACCAGGAGTCCAAGCCATGCGGTCCACCCAGATACTCGTCCCCATCCTCCTGCTCGCCGTGCCCGTCTCCTCGTTCGCACAGGAGCGGCAGAACCCTTACGGCGAGTGGCGCTACCAGAGCGCCGACGCATGGGGCACCCGGTACTCGCCCGTCGACCAGATCAACGCGGGCAACTTCGGCGACCTCGAGGTGGCGTGGGTGTGGCACGCGAACAACTTCGGGCCCGATGTGGATCCGCAGATGAAGTCGACGCCCACGTACATCGACGGGATGCTGTACACGGTGGCGGGGGAGCGGCGGACGGTGGCGGCGATCGATCCCGCGACCGGCGAGACGGTGTGGACCTACCGCGAGCCGAACACGACGCGCTGGGAACGGTCGATGCGGCAGAACTACGGCAAGGGCGTGGCGTACGGCGAGCTGGACGGGCGCGGCGTGATCTACTACACGTCGCCAGCGTTCTTCCTGCACGCACTCGACGCGAAGACCGGGGGGCACATCGAGGGGTTCGGGCAGCCGGTGCCGATCGAAGGGTTCCCGGAAACCGGCGTTGTGGACATGCTGCCGCCCCTTCTCGACGGCTGGGGCCCGTGGGAGGGCGCAGAGGAGGACTACGACCCCGACTACGGCATTCCGCGTGAGCTGGGGTACATCACCACGTCGTCGCCGCCGATTGTGATCGACGGCGTGGTCGTGGTCGGGAATTCGGCGGAGCAGGGATACTACCAGACGCGGATCGAGAACGTGCCGGGCGACATCCTGGGATTCGACGCGCGCACCGGGGAGCACAGGTGGAAGTTTCACGTCATTCCGCGCCCGGGCGAGTTCGGACACGAGACCTGGGAGAACGACGCGTGGGAGTACACCGGCGACGTGTCGTCGTGGGCGCCGATGTCGGCCGACTACGAGCGCGGGATCGTGTACATCCCCACCAACCCGCCGACGGTCGATTACTTCGGCGGCTTCCGTCCGGGACACAACCTCTTCGGCACCAGCGTGATCGCGCTGGACGCGGCGACCGGCGAGCGCGTGTGGCACTTCCAGACGGTCCACAACGACCAGTGGAACTACGACCTGCCCAACGTGCCGATCGTCGTGGACCTGACCGTCGACGGCGCGGCGGTTCCGGCTGTGGTCCAGACCACCAAGACCGGCCTCATTTTCGCCTTCAACCGCGAGACCGGCGAGCCGATCTGGCCGATCGAGGAGGTGGAGGTCGTGCAGACCGAGGTGCCCGGCAACTGGACGGCGGCGACCCAGCCGGTGCCCACATGGCCCGAACCGATGGAGCCGATGGGGCTCCCGGACGAAGACGTGATCGACTTCACGCCCGAGCTGAGGGCCGAGGCGATGGAGATCCTGAGCCGCTACCGCGTGGGCGGGCCTTTCGTACCCCGGCTGTACGAGGGCTACGACGGGCCGGTCGCCGAGAACATCCGCTGCTACGGCGGGCTCAACATCACCCACCCGGCCACGCTCGATCCCACGACGGGCATTCTGTACGCGTCGCATCGGCGCAACTGCAGCGGCGGACGGGTCGGTCCGGGCGCGGACGCCGACGATCCGGACGATCCGGCGACCACGGGCATCACCATTTCCCAGTGGGTCGCGGGCGCCGGTGGCGGGCTGCCGCGCGTCCAGGGCCTGCCCATCCCGAAACCCCCGTACAACCGCCTTTCCGCGTACGACATGAACACCGGAGAGCGGCTCTGGTGGATTCCGATTGGAGAGGTCGCCGAGAACGTTCGCGACCACCCGGCCACTCAGGGCGTCGACCTGTCACGCGCGGGAGGAGGGGGGCTTTCGATCCAGATGGTGTCGGGTGATCTGCTCTACACCACCGAAGGCGCGAACGGACCCCCGGTGCTGAACGCCTGGGACAAGATGACGGGCGACCTTGTCGGCACGGTGGAGATGCCCGGCGCCGGCCAGTACGGCATGATGACCTACAGCCACGAGGGGCAACAGCATGTGGTGGTGCAGGTGGGACGGCCGGGACGGCTGGTGGCGTTGCGTCTGCCGGAGTAGGCAACCCTGACGTTACGTCAAGGTCGAAGACCTCCCGGCCGCAGTCGCCTACCTGAACAGCGCCGGGTGGCCCCCGGTGTGCAGCAGTATCGCGTGCGCGCCCTTCGGGACCCGTCCCTCGCGGATCCACGCGATCATCGCGGCAGCCGTCTTGCCTGTGTAGACGGGGTCGAGGATCACGCCGGCCAGGGCACCGAACAGCGCGATGGCTTCTTCGCCTGCCGGGGTGTCATGGCCGTACCCGGGGCCTACGAAGTCGCTGGTGGCCAGGACGGCCTGCCCCATCTCTTCGACCCTCTCCGTCAGCTGGAGGCTGCCGGGCCGATCGTCGTCTCCCGTGTTGTCGAGCAGGTCGGCGGCGGCTTCGGCGAGCTCGGTCGCCTTCCGGCGAACGGTCGGAGCGGGCTCGTCGGGACTGACTCCGACTAGCGTAGCACGCCACCCCAGGATCGCGCAGCCGACGATGAGGCCGGCGAGCGTGCCGCCCGAGGAGGACGAAACGAAGATCCACGGCGGGGCGGCGTCAGGTCCTGAGGCTTCGTGATACTGGTCGTGGACTTCGACGAGGGAATGCACGTATCCCAGTGCTCCCCGGGCGGTCGAGGCGCCGATCGGGATAACGAGAGCTTTTCCGCCGGCGCTGTCGATTCGACGCGCCTCCTCCGCCATGCCGCGCGTTCGGTCGGCGGCGTCGGCGATGGTCACGATGCGGGCTCCAAGCAGCCGGTGCAGGCGGGGGTTGCCGCGCGCGGGGTCCTCGGGCTCGCCGTTGATCACGAGCGAACAGCCCAGGCCGAGGTGCGCGGCCGCCGCCGCGGTGACCCGGCAGTGGTTGGAGTGGGGTCCCCCCGCGGTGATGAGGTGGGTCACGCCCGTCAGCCGGGCGGGGTCCAGTTCATACTCGACCTTGCGGACCTTGTTGCCACCCAGTCCGAGTCCGGTCCACGCGTCCGCCTTCACGGAGATCTCCACGCCGCGTCCGAGCCGGGCCGCGAGAGCGGGTGCGTGAAGGAGCGGTGTGGGGGTGTTGGCCAGGCGGGTCCGGCCAATGCGGGCCAGGCGTTCGATTTCGGGATGACGGTCCTGGAGCACGGTGAGGCTCTATTCCTCCATCACCGTCACGCGCCTGGCCACCCCGGCCTTCAGGGTGAGCGGCTCCGCGCCCCCCTCTACCAGCACCGTGACGCGCCGGCTGTCGATTCCACCCTTTTTCACCAGCGCCCTGGCACCCGGCACCAGATTGACCGACTCGAAGTAGCGCAGGCGGGCCGGATCGTGATCCGACACGGATCTGACGGTCACCCGCGTCCCATCGGCCACCTCGCTGAGACGCGGGTACGCGGTCGGGTCGACCTTGCCGTTGCGGGTAGGGATCGGCGCTCCGTGGGGGTCGGTGGCAGGGTTGCCCATGGCCTCGGCCATGCGGTCCACGAGTTCGTCCGAGGCGGCGTGCTCGAGGCGCTCGGCCTCCTCGTGCACGTCGTCCCAGCCGAAACCGAGCTGCCGCACCAGGTAGGACTCGATGATGCGGTGCCGTCGCAGCACCTTCAGCGCTTCACGGTTCCCCAGGGGGGTGAGGCGGACTCCACGGTACGGTTCGTGTTCCAGCAACCCGTCCTCGGCGAGGCGGCGGATCATGCCGCTGACGGAGGCAGGTTGCACTTCCAGCGCCTGGGCGAGATGGCTGGTTCCGGCAGCCTCCCCCCGTTCGTTGAGGGTGTAGATCGCCTTCAGATAGTCTTCAACGGAGCGCGACAGGCCGGGGGACTTCATGACCGCAAGATAATGGAAATCCCCAACGAAATCCGCGATAATCGTGTCTGCTCTGGGTGAGGGCACAGGGATTTCATTCCGAGGAGGTATGGTGGAAGATTCGGTCGCCGTTGACGCCAAGCGCATCCTGCTCCGTTATGGCACTCCGATCTCCGTGCTGGACAGGATCTCGAAGGAAGAGCGCATAGGACTGGCCCGAACCGTCGCCACGACGCCACTGCAGGACCGGGAAGTCCGGCTCCGCGAGTTGCTTGCGGAAATGGGGCACATCAAGGCTGCATCCTAGATTCCGGCGGGCCGGATCAGGCCTTCCTTCCGATCATTGTCAGGGATCTGAGCCGCGCGAGAGCCGCAGCAACTTCCTGCATACGCGGCAACGCAAGGTCTCCCGTCCGGCCGGTATCGAGCACGTCGAGGCCATCGTCGTCCATTGACCCGCTCAAGGCCTCCAGAATGTCCTCCACGGTCATTTCGGCGCCCATGAACCTCTGCGCATACACCAGTGCCTGCGCTACGGCGCGGGTCTGCGCACGCGACACGAGCTGCCTGACACCGGCAAGATCGATCCGGTCGCTGCCGATCTCGACAACGGTGCGGGTCGGTACCTTGACGTGGATGGGCTTGCGACCGCGCCAGGGACGAATCGAGCGCGGGTCCGGGCATCGATGCCGCCACGGCCATGCGACCGATCCGGTCTCGGTGGTGCGGCCGGTCGGGCTGGCGGCCGCAACCGCCCGCGCCTCGTCGGTCAGCTCCCGGGGTCGGTAGCGGATCATGCCGAGCACCCGGTCCGCCACGTCCAGGTAGTCGCCCGAGCCGCCGATCACCAGAAGCGTGCTGGCGCCTGCGTCCCTGTAAAGGCTCCTCACACGGTCGATGAAGGGGGTGATCGGCTCATCTTCCGCCTTAACCAGCGCCTGCATGCGCCGATCGCGGATCATGAAGTTGGTGGCAGCCGTGTCCTCGTCGATGAGCAGCAGCCGCGATCCCGCTTCCAGGGCCTCGACGATGGCGGCGGCTTGGCTGGTCGAGCCGGATGCGTTGGCCGTCGTGAAGGCCCGCGTGTCCTGACCGTCGGGGAGCCTGTCGATGAAGGGCGAAATGTCGACGCCCACGACCGAGCGGCCGTCCTCTGCCTGGACCCTGGTCGCGGTCGGTTCGGTGACGACCCATTCGCGGCCGTCGCCCGGACGATGGTTGTAGACTCCTGCCGCCACGGCATTGAGGACGGTCGATTTGCCGTGGTAGCCGCCCCCGACCAGAAGGGTCACACCGCGAGGGATGCCCATCCCGGAAACGGGTGGCCCGTTGAGGCGGTCCATGGTGACCTGAAGACCGGCGGGCGACTGAAAGGGGATCGCCTGACCACCGGCGAGAGGACGGTCGTCGACGCCGCTCCGCCGAGGCAGTATCGCGCCGTTGGCGATGAAGGCGACCAGGCCGCGCTTGCCCAGCTGCGAGCGGAGGTGGTCGGCGTCTTCGTTGACTTCGGCGTGGCGAGCGATCTCGGCCGGGGAGTGGGCATCGCTCAGCAGCGTTTCCCTGACCAGCTTCGGCAGGACCCCGAGGAGCAGGGTCTCCGCCTGACGGCCCAGGATGCGCCGTCCGGCGGCCGGAAGCCCGACGGTGAACCTCGCCTCCACCGCGCCGTCGCGAGCGACCATGACCGCGGTGTTCGCCAGGACGACCTGGTCCGGATCCACCATGCCGATCTCACCGCTTCTGCCGCTCCCCGTTCGGCGACCCCGCGAACCGCGGGACCGTCTGGCGAAAGTCCGGGCGAAGAGGCATGCGATTCCCGTCCGGCGCGAGGGGGTCGCCAGCAAACCCGCCTCGAGCCCTGCGGCTTCAGGACTCAGAATCGCCGCGACCTGGCTGGGCGCGGCGAAGGGATCGCCTTGCACGCGGCGAACTTCGAGGTTGAATTGTGGTAAGGACCAGGTGCCCCGCAGCTCCCGATAGGCGGGGTACCCGCGCCCGTCGATCTTCCGGAGCGTGCGTTGCAGGTCGGCTGCTGTCCCGCCCATTGGCCTCGGCTTCAAGGAGGTTCGAGATGCGATGCAACCCGGACACCACAAACCTCGGATGGATCCTTGTTCTGGCGGGTGGCCTCGCGTCCTGTTCAGACAGCGAACTGGTCGGAACGCTGCCCGACCTGAGCTGCGGGGACCTCGATCCCGCGTTTCTCGCTGACGGGGGTGTCGGGCGAGACGGCATCCCGGCACTCACGAACCCCACCTTTGTCCCGTCGCTGCACGAGTCGGAGACCGGATACCTGAGGGGCTCGGACAGGGTGATCGGAGTCCGGGTCGGCGACGAGTGGCTGGCGATTCCACACAATATCATGTACCGCCACGAGATAGTCAATCTGGACAGGGGGACGCAGGCCATTGCCGTCACCTACTGTCCGCTTACCGGCTCGGCGCTGGCGTTCGACCGGGGGTCGGTGGGCAGTGCGGAGTTCGGTGTGTCGGGTCTGTTGTATCAGGCGAACCTGATCATGTACGACCGGCAGTCCGACGATTCGCTGTGGCCGCAAATGAGGGGTGCGGCGGCTTGCGGCCCCAGAGCAGGGCATGAACTGGTCCGCCATCCGCTGGTGGAGATGAGCTGGCAGGGGTGGAAGGAGCTGTTCCCCGGTTCCTCGGTCATCGGGGTCTCACTGTTCGACCAGGACGCCTATAGCGTGAATCCGTACGGCAACGCCTACGAGCACCCGAACAACCCTTCGTACCTCGGCTTTCCGATCCCGAACGACGATGACCGGCGGCAGCCCAAGGAGAGGGTTCTGGGGCTGCCGGCGCAGGCGGATGGTTCACCTGTCGCTTTTCCCTTCCACGCCATGGAGGCCCGAGGCGAGAAGTGGGTCGCCGAATTCGATCATGGCGGGGCACCGGTCGCGGTCCTGTGGGACAGAACCCTGTTCGCGGCCGTGGCCGTGCGTCCCGTGGCACAGGGCCGGCATCTCACTTTCAGGGTCGAGGACGACGAGATCGTGGACAACGAGACCGGATCCTGGTGGTCGGTAGCGGGAGTGGCGACGCAGGGCCCCCTCGCCGGAGAGAGCCTCGAGATCATCCCCGAGGCATACGTGGCGTTCTGGCTTGCCTGGGTGGCATTCCATCCGGGAACGGAGCTGTTTGTTGAGTGACGCGCGGATGGGCGACGCGCTGCCGTTTGGTGCGCGCCCATCCGGTACGGGATACCTGAGGGGGTTCGGCCGGTCGGGCGGCGTGCTCCTGGCGATCGCGCTGGCCGGCCCCGTGGTGAATGGCGGAAGCGCCGCCGCCCAGTGGCTGGAGCCGCCCGGCCGCGGATGGATCGCCCTGGCCGTGTATCACCAGGACACGAAGGATCATTTCGGCATGACCGGCGACGTCAGGCCGTTCTTCGCGGATGGCCACGCGGTCACCACCTCGTCGTTCCTGACGACGGCGCTGGGGCTGGCGCCCGGCCTCGACCTTTGGACCCAGTTGTCCTTCAACAGGCTTCGCTACGACGACATTGCGGGCGATCGCGCGTCCGCCGGACTCGGCGATGTCCGCTTGTGGCTTCGGTTTGCGCCGCTCGGGTGGCTGGATGTGTCCCTGCCGTTCGCGATTCGGGGCGGTGTCAAGCTGCCGGTCGGCGACTTCGATGTGGACGCCGAGATCATCCCCCTCGGCGACGGGCAGCGCGACTGGGAACTCATGGCCGAGGTGGGCCATTCGTTCTGGCCGCGTTCGCTGTACCTGTCGGGGTGGGCGGGCTACCGCTGGCGCGAGGAGAACAAGGAATCGAGAAAGGACTACGGCAACGAGTTCTTCTACTTCCTGCAGCTGGGCGGGTGGCTGGGACCCCTCGGTTACAAGGTCGCACTGGACGGATGGGACGGGGCCGCGGGGGTCACCGAGGGGATCCGGGTGCCGGGCTTCCAGCGGGAACTCGTGCAACTCCAGCCGTCCGTGCTCTATAATGTCGGCTCGGGCCAGGTCGAGCTGGGAGCCCGCTTCGCGCTCAGGGGGAAGAACCTGCCGTCGGGGGCCGCGCTCATGGCACAGTACTTCAGGAGATGGGAGCCGTTCTGATGCATGACCGGACGAGGATCAACGTGCTGGGCGCGGCCCTGCTGGCGGGGCTGCTCGGCTGTGCCCCGGCCGGCGACGCGCCGAGCGACGGGGAAGCCGGGCCGGCGCCGCAGGTGGCGTCGTCGGTGGACGGTGTGGTGGTTGCGGCGCAACCGCTGGCGGCGGAAGCCGGAGCCACGATGCTCCGGGCGGGCGGGAACGCAGCCGATGCGGCCGTCGCGGCCGCGTTCGCCGTCTCCGTCGTCGAACCGTCGATGAACAGCATTGGAGGCCGTACCCAGGTCCTCGTGCGGCTGCCGGACGGCACCTTTGCCGGGATCGACGCGACGACGCAGGCGCCGGCCACCTACGATCCCGCAACCGCTCCGCAGGCTTCCTACGGGTATCCCACCGTCGGGGTACCCGGAGCCGTGGCCGGACTGACCAGGCTCCTGGACGAGTACGGCACCATGGCTCTGGATCAGGTCATGGCCCCGGCCATCGCCCTGGCGGAGGACGGGTTCGAACTGCTCCCGGGGGAGGCCGCGCGTCACCGGGCGGGTTCCGGCCAGCTCGCCGAATTCGATGGCTCGCGCGCGCACTACCTCAACCCCGGCGGAGAACCCCGCGCAGCCGGAGAGTCGTTCGTGCAGCCGGACCTGGCCGTGACGCTGCGGACCATCGCGGAGGGTGGCGCGGATGCGTTCTACCGCGGCCCGATCGCGGAACGCATCGCCGCGGACATGGAGGCGCACGCTGGCGCGGTCACCCTTCAGTCCCTGGCCGACTACCAGGCGCTGGACGCGGCGATCGTACGCGGAAGCTACCGCGGCTACGACCTCGTGGGCACCGACATCCCGGCCTCCGGCGCGGTGACGATCGGCATCCTGCATATCCTGGAGCATTTCGACATGGCGTCGCTCGACCAGGACAGCTGGGCCGGCCTCGTCGGCACGGCCATAGCGCGCGCCTTCGAGGAGCGCGCCGCGATCCGCGAGAGCGGCTCCGGGAACCTGGAGCCAATGACGGACAAGGCCTGGGCGGCCAGCGTCGCGGCCGGGATCGAGGTTCCGGGCGCGATGCTGCGAGCAGCCGGGGCCGCGAGGACCGACACGCACGCGATGATCGCCGCTGCGAACTGGGAGGACAGCGCCTGGGGGCCGCCCGACAGCCACACCACCCACCTTTCGGCTGCGGACGACGGAGGCATGTACGTGTCGCTGACCCAGACCATCGGCCCGAATCTCGGATCGAAGGTGGCCACTCCCGGACTCGGGTTCCTGTATGCCGCGACGCTGGGCGGGTATCTCGGCTACATGGAGCCCGGCGAGCGGGCGAGGTCCAGCATCTCGCCCCTGATGGTGGTCCAGGACGGTGAACCCGTGCTGGTTCTGGGTGCCGCGGGAGGCGCCAGGATCATCTCGGCAGTGGTGCAGGCGGTGCTGCGCGTGGTGGACCAGGGAATGACCCTCCCGGACGCGCTGGCGGCGGCCAGAGTGCACCCGATCGACGATGGAATCGCGATGGAAACATCCCCCGTGATCGGGTGGACGCCGGAGGTGGTGGCCGAAATCGAGTCGTGGGGGATGGAGGTCCAGGCGGTCGAGCGGGAGGGGGCCTTCGGGCGCATCCACGGCATATGGGTGGACCCGCAGACGGGCGAGAAGGTCGGCGTGGCCGATCCGGACTGGGAAGGTGCCGCGGTCGTACCGGACGCGAAGGAGCACGAATGACTACCCCATCGATAGGTCGAGGTCGGCCGGGACCACATTCCGTTCTCACCCTCGGCGCCGCCCTCGCGCTGGCCGCCTGTGAAGCCCCGGTCTACGACACGATCCTGCGGGGAGGCCAGGTCGTCGACGGGACCGGTGCCGCCGCACGACAGGCCGATGTCGCCATCAGCGGCGGGTTCATCGCGGCGGTGGGCGACCTGAGTGGCGCGGCCGCCGAGACCGAACTCGACGTCACGGGCCTCTACGTCACCCCCGGATTCATCGACACCCACTCCCACGCGGGGCCCGGCCTGACCACCGCCGGGCTCAGCCACGCCGAGCCGCTCCTCGCGCAGGGACTCACCACCGTGGTGATCAATCCCGACGGCGGCGGCCCGGTCGACCTGGTCGAGCAGCGTACCGCGCTCGAGGAGGACGGCCTCGGCGTGAACACGGCGCAACTGGTGCCGCACGGCACGATTCGCCGCCAGGTGATCGGCATGGAGGACCGCACGCCCACGGCCGACGAGATGGCCACGATGCGGGACATGGTCCGCGCCGGGATGGAGGCGGGCGCGTGGGGACTGTCTTCCGGCACCTTCTATACGCCCGGCAGCTACTCCGACAACTCCGAGCTGGTCGAACTGGGCCGCGTCGTGGGCGAGTTCGGCGGCATCTACACGAGCCACATCCGCGACGAGTCCAACTACACCGTGGGTCTGGTCGCCGCGGTGGAAGAGGTCATCGAGGTGGGGCGAGAGGCGGGGATCACCGCCGTCGTGACGCACATCAAGGCGCTGGGTCCACCCGTATGGGGCGCGTCCGCCCAAATCGTCGAGCGCATCGAAGCCGCCCGCGCCGAGGGCGTGTCGATCTATGCGGACCAGTACCCGTATCTGGCGTCGGCGACGGGTCTCTCGGCGGCGCTGCTGCCGCGATGGTCCCAGGTGGGCGGCAGCGGGGCGTTCGCGGAACGCGTCGCCGATCCGGACACGAGGGCCCGCATCCGCGAAGCGATGGTGGACAACCTGGCTCGCCGCGCCGGGGCGGACCGCATCCAGTTCCGGCGCTTCACCGAGGATCCGTCGATCGAAGGGCGTCTCCTTTCCGACCTGGCCGAGGAGCGCGGCGAGGACGCAATCGACGTGGCGCTGGACCTGATCCTGCAGGGCGGCCCGTCGATCGTCTCGTTCAACATGAGCGATGAGGACCTCCTGCGGTTCATGACCCGGGACTGGACCATGACTTCATCGGACGGAGACCTGCCTCTGTTCGATGTCGGCGTGCCGCACCCGCGCTCGTACGGTGCATTCGCGCGCAAGATCGGGAAGTTCGTCTTCGCGGACGGGGTGATGACGCTTGAAGCCGCGATCCGCACCATGACCGCGCTCCCGGCCGAGGTGATGGGGATGGACGATCGCGGGCGGATCGCGGAGGGCCTGGTCGCAGACATCGTGGTCTTCTCCGATGACTTTCGCGACAACGCGACCTTCACCGAGCCGCATCAGCTGTCGTCCGGCGTGGTGCATCTCTTCGTGGCCGGGGAAGCCGCGATCACGGACTCGGGCTTCACCGGCGTGCGGGCGGGCGCGGTGCTGACGCGCAACTGAGAGGTTACCCGGGCTGCAATCCCGGGCGTCCATCCTCCGCGACGAAGGTCGCCCGCGTGACGACCGGCGCGCCGGGGCGGGTTACGTACGGGACCACCCGATAATCGGCGACGAGACGCTCGGGCGTCGCTTCGCATCGTACATAGCCGCGTTGGCCGTTGAAGAAGTGGACGTGCGGGTTGCGGGCGAGCGTGTCTCCGGTCCGATCGTACGAGTCCGCGCCATCGCCGCCCGAACTGATCGAAGTGCCGACCAGCTCGGCGCCCACGGTCGCACTGGCCGGGTTGCGGAAATCGGCCTTGAGGTCGGCGGCCCAGTTCGAGTGGATGTCGCCCGTGACCACGACGGGGTTGGGCGGACGCGCGCGATCCAAAAACGACATCAGCCGGGTCTGGGCGGCCGGATAGCCGTCCCACCGGTCCATCGACACGGCCGCTTCGCCGTTCGGCGCCGCTCCCTCCAGCCGCGCGATCATGACCTGGTTCGCGAGTACGTTCCATCGGCTCCGCGAGGCCGCCAGCGCGTCGAAGAGCCAGCTCTCCTGCGCGGCGCCCAGCATGGTGCGTTCGGGGCCCAGCGCCTCCGCGCACATGGTCCTCCTGCCGTCTCCACAGGCCTGGTCGCTGCGGTACTGGCGGCCGTCCAGGATGTGGAAGTCGGCGAGGTCGCCGAAGCGCAGGCGGCGGCTCAGGGGGATTGCCGGACCACTCGGCATCGAGGTGCTTCGCAACGGCATGAATTCGTAGAAGGCCTGGAAAGCGGCAGCCTTGCGCAGCAGGAACTGCTCCGGGTCCTGATCGTCTTCAGGGGTGTCGCCCGCCCAGTTGTTGTCGATCTCGTGATCGTCCGTCGTCACCACCCAGGGGCACGCCGCGTGCGCCGCCTGCAGATCCGGGTCGGAGCGGTAGAGGGCGTACCGTGCGCGGTACTCGTCCAGCGTGTGCACCTCGCCCGCCTCGTGCTCGCGAACGCGGCTGTTGCCGAATCGCCGCTCGTAGATGTAGTCGCCGAGGTGCAGAACGAGGTCCAGGTCCTCGCCGGCCATGTGCCGGTAGGCCGTGTAGTAGCCCTGTTCGTAGTTCTGGCACGACGCGAAGGCGAAGCGGAGGCGGTTGGCCGCCGTCCCGGCAGCGGGCAGGGTGGATGTGCGGCCCGCCGGGCTCGCCTCGCCGGCCGTGATGAAGCGGTACCAGTAGGGTCGGCCCGGTTCGAGCCCGCCCACCTCGACGTGGACCGAGTGGCCGAGTTCGGGACGAGCGTCGTGCGCGCCGGAAGCCACGATGCGCCCGAATCCGTCGTCTGACGCAAGCTCCCAGCGCACCGGCACGACCCGCTCGTGCACGCCGGCATCCAGCAGGGCCTGCTCAGACACTCGAGTCCATAGAACAATCCCGTCCGCGTCCGGATCTCCCGACGCCACGCCGTGGGGGAAGGGATGGGACTTCAGTCGCGGCTCCGGGCCGTTCCGGCAGGAGCCCAGGGCGCCCAGAGCGATCAACCCCGCCAGGTCGCGTCCGACGCGCGCGAATTCCCTGCGGTTCATTGCCGCACCACGCCGTAACGCCGCAGCACTTCGAGGGTCTCGTCGATCGGGAGCTCTTCGCGTGTGCCCCAGCGGCTGCTCACGGTGACGGCCTTGAACATGGAGTTGTAGACGGCCTCTTCGGTGGCCTCCAGGGTGGCCTGGAAGATCGCCGAGATGTTGTCGTTGGAGAG
The DNA here is from genome assembly GCA_022823145.1 of Gemmatimonadota bacterium. GTDB lineage: Bacteria > Gemmatimonadota > Gemmatimonadetes > Longimicrobiales > Gaopeijiaceae > Bin94. The sequence goes on along the minus strand of JAJDXS010000070.1, from coordinate 67,240 downwards.
GTCCTCGATGGAGCGCACCACGTCGTCCGGCCGGCGTCGTACGCTGGCGGCGGTGGAGAATCCGATTACGTAGTCGCCCGATCCGTTACCGGCGAAGGACCCCGTGCGTGACAGGCCCATGACGGCGCGCATCGCCACGCGCTCGAGGTTGCGTTCCGAGAGCGGCGCGTCGGTGGCCACGACCATCATGATCGAACCTCTGGCCTGGGGCTCGGCGTCCTCGTGCGGTGCGGGGTCCTCGCCGCGGCCGCCCCCCACCTGATTCATGAACGAGTAGCGGCCCAGCTCCCTGCCGACCGGAGCGCCCGCGATCTGCAGGATGCCGCCGAAGTTGGACTGGACCAGCACGCCCACGGTGTAGCCGCCCAGCGACTCGGGCAGCGCGCGCGAACTCGTGCCGATCCCGCCCTTCCATCCGAATGCCGTTGTCCCTGTCCCGGCGCCGACGGCCCCTTCCTCGACCGGCCCGCCGGACGCTCCCTCGAGCGCCGCGCGGACGTGCTCGGGCGTGATCGGACGGTTGCGGATGTCGTTGAGACCGCCGTCGTTGGTCTCGCCCACGACCGGGTTGATCGACCGGACGCGCTCCATCCCCTCGAGGCCCAGCGCCCATTCGACCATGGCGTCGGCCGCTTTCCAGACACAGAGCGTGCAGGTCAGCAGGATCGGGGTCTCGAGTTCGCCGAGTTCGCGGACCTGCGTGACCCCGAGCAGCTTGCCGAAGCCGTTGCCGACGTACATCGCCGCGGGGACCCGGTCGAAGTAGAGGTTGCCGCCGTGGGGGCGGATCGCAGTCACGCCGGTGCGGACGTCGTCGCCACTGATCACGGTGGTGTGGCCGACCAGGACGCCGTCGACATCGGTTATGGCGTTGTGCGTGCCGGGGGTGAAGACGCCGACCTGGATGCCGAGGTCGCGTGCGCGGGGCCGTGGGGCTTCCTGTTGCGACGCGGCGGCGGAGGGGAGCATCGGCGCCAGGGCGATGGCGAGGGTCAGCGGCGCGACGAGCCGGGTGTGCGCGGGGTGGGCGGCGCGGTGGGGGAGTTGGCGAACATGCATGGCGATCTTCCCGGGTTGGGGGTGTGGCGGCGGCGGGCGCGGCGGCGCATCAGAACGCTCCAGCGACCATGAGGCCGAGGAGGAGGGGGTGGTAGAGGAGCGAGCCCAGGAACACGCGGTTGCAGCGCTGCCGGGTCGGATCCCGGAGGAAGGCCACGGTGGTGGCGAGCATCGCGGCGCCGAGGAGCAGTGCGCCGACGAGGTAGACGCGGTCGGCCATCCCCAGGAGCGCCGGGACGGTGCTGAGCGCGAGGAGCGCCACCGCGTAGCCGACCATGAGGCCGGAGATGATCCCGGCGGACCCGGGCGGGATGAGCTGGAAGCCGGCGCGCTCGTAGTCGTCGCGCAGGTTCCAGCCCAGGGCGAGCACGTGGATGAGCTGCCAGAGGAAGAGGATGCCGAAGAGCGTGAGCGCGCGCGCGTCGACGCCGGAGCTGTGGGCCGTCCAGCCGATGAGGACGGGCAGGGCGCCGGGTATCGCTCCGACGGGGGTGGCGATCGGGGAGCGCAGTTTGAGCGGCGTGTACACGGCGTCGTAAAGGATGGCCGAGGCGGCGGTGATCAGCGCCGGGAGCCAGCCCAGCCGGAACCACAGGTGACCGACGCCGGCGGCCACGAGAAGCCAGCCGAAAAGCGCGGCCCGGTTCGGCGGAATCCGGCCCGAGGGGACGGGACGCGGCCGCGTCCGGATCATGAGGCTGTCCGGCCGCCGCTCCAGGTACTGATTGAGCGCGAGGGCCCCGGCCGTGCTCAGCACGACGCCCAGGGTGAGGTGGAAGAGGTCGGCGAGAGAGACCGCGGGGAGCGAAGCCAGGAGGTATCCCGCGGCCGACGTGACGGCGACGAAAAAGGTGATGCCCGGCTTGGTGAGTTCGAGGTAGGCCCCCGTGCCGCTCCGCAGCCCCCGGATCCGGTCTTCAAGCGTCACAGCAAACCCTGTACCAGACCGCCGTCGACCTGCAGCGTGTGTCCCGTGATGTACGAGGCGGCGTCGGAAGCCAGAAAGGCCACGGCGTTGGCGAATTCCTCCGGCCTTCCGATTCGTCCGGCGGGAATGTCCGCCGCGATGCCTTCCAGCACGGTCTCGGGGTTGGTTCCCCGCGCCGCCGCCTGCGAGGCGAGCAGCTGTTCCACTCTTGCGGTGCGGATGAAACCCGGCGCGACTACGTTGCAGAGGATGCCGTCGGCGGCGAGGTCCCGGGAGATGCTCTTGATGAACCCCACCACCCCCGGCCTCGCGGTGTTGGAAAGCAGCAGCCCCTCGACCGGCTGCTTCACCGACACGGAGGTGATGGCAATGATGCGCCCCCACCGGTTCTCGCGCATCGCTGGAAGCGCGGCCAGGGTGAGCTGCACGGTGGACATGAGGTTCACCTCCAGGGCTCGCCTGTAGGCTGACGCGTCGAAGTCGTCGACCCCTCCGGGCGGGGGTCCGCCGGCGTTGGCGACAAGGATGTCCAGCCGCGCGAATTCACTCGTCGCCCGCTCCACCAGCGCCCTGCAGACATCCGGGTCGGAGACGTCCCCGGGCGCGGCCAGGGCCCGCCGGCCGGTCTGCCGGGCGATTTCGTCGGCTGTCGCCGTGAGCGGCTCGGCCGAGCGGGAGTTGATCACGACGTTCGCGCCTTCCCGGGCCAGACGCTCCGCCACGGCGCGACCGAGGCCCTTCGATGCGCCCGTGACAAGGGCAACTCTATTGTGAAGGCCAAGGTCCAAGTGGCATTCTCCTTGGATCGCGGACACGCAACGCCGGCGCGGGTACGACCATCCGATCTCGGGGCCCGGTAAGTTGCTCCCGGCCGGGTGGTGCGGCAAGGCAGTCGCTGCGGCAGGAAACCGCTTCGTACACCCCGGGGTAGTATCATGCTATCAGGACCGAAGAGAACCGGACGAAGGCACCGCTTGGGATGAACGATCTGGATATCGCCGGTCGCCGCCGACAGGATCGCAGAAAATGGCGCTACGCGTTCCTTGCGTCACTGGTCCTGCATGCCTGGGTGCTCATGCCCGACGGCACGCGGCACATCCCGCAGGCGCCCTTCGCAGCGGCCGGGCCGGAGGCGGACGACGACCGGGCTGCCGCGGGCAGCATGCAGGCGATCAACATCTCATTGCCCCCGCCCCGCCCAATCGTCCGACCACGGATTCCGCTGCCGGTCGAACTCGAGATCGAGCCCGTCGTCATCGAGGATGAGGTCGTGTTCGACGCGATCGCCCTCCTGGGCGAACAGCCCGGCCTGGACGACCCGGGGCTCCTGAACGGAGAGGGACGGGGAGACGGTGGAACCGCCACCGAGGGTCGCGAGCGGCTCCTGCCGCCGACTCCCCGGGGCATGATCATCCCGCCCGCCAACAGGGGCCTGCGGGGTGTGGAGATCGACGTCTGGGTCCTGGTCGACGCGGTCGGACAGGTGGTGGCCGACTCGACGCGCTTGGATCCTCCGACCCGTGACCGCGGATTCAACCGCCAGCTCATCCGCGAGGCGGCGCAGTGGGTCTTTCGTCCGGGGACGAAGGACGGCGAGCCGGTCGTAGCCTGGTTCGTCTACAAGATCACCATGTAGCGCTGACCGCTCCGGACCCGGCCACAACGTACCCCGCTGCAACCTGCTAACTTCCGGCCATGCGACGAGCGGCCAAGCGAATCCTCTGGGTGGACGACGAGATCGATCTCCTTCGTCCACACCTCCTGTTCCTGCGCCAGCGCGGATACCAGGTCGACGGGATCACCAACGGAGACGATGCCCTGGCACTGCTGCGCGGTCATGCCTACGACCTGATCCTCCTCGACGAACACATGCCGGGCCGCCGAGGTCTCGAAGTTCTTCAACTCATCCAGCGGGACGATCCCCACGCCCGAGTGGTGATGGTCACCAAGTCGGAGGAGGACCGGACCCTGACCGAGGCGATAGGCCGCCAGGTGGAGGACTACCTGGTCAAGCCGACGAGCCCGCGCCAGGTGCTGTCGGTGGTGACGCGGATCCTGGAGGGCTCGTCCATCCGGCAGCAGCGGGCCGCGCAGGACTTCGCCACCCAGTGGCCCGCGCTTGCGCGCATGCGCGAGCAGGCGGCCAGCGCACGGGACTTCGCGCGGCTGCACCTGGAGCTGGTGGACTGGCACCTTCGCCTGGAGAGTGCGGGAGAGAGCGGCCTGCTCGGAACCGTCGAGTCGCTGCAGGAGGATCTTCGCCACGACTTCGGCCGCTGGATCACGGTCAGCTATCCGCAGTGGGTCCGCGGCCAGGGGATGCGCCCCGAGCTGTCGGTCGACGTGGTGGAGCGCCGGCTGCTGCCGCTTCTGGGGAAGGATCCGGTCTTCTTCGTGGTGCTGGACTGCATGCGCCTCGACCAGTGGCGTGCCATCGCGCCGCTGCTCGGCGAGCTGTTCGACGTTCACGAGGGCTACCACTACTCGATCCTCCCCACCGCAACGCCGTACGCCCGCAACGCGATCTTCTCGGGCCTGTTCCCGGACGAGATCGCAAGGGCGAGACCGGAGTGGTGGGACGCATCGGACGATGAGGGTTCGCTGAACGCGCACGAGGAGGAGATGCTGCGGGAGCAGCTGCGCCGACTGACGGGGAAGGACGTCCCGGTCCACTACGAGAAGGTGTTCAGCGACATGAAGTCGGAGCAGGTGCGCGCCCGGGTCCGGGCTGCGGCCCAGCGCAGGGGGGCGGTGATCGCCATGGTGTTCAACTTCGTCGACCTGATGACGCACGGACGCTCGGAATCGCCGATCCTGATGGAAGTGGCCAAGGACGAGGCGGCGCTGAGGCAGCTCACCAGGTCCTGGTTCGAGCGCTCGACCGCCTTTTCCGTGCTCCGCGAGGCGGCTGCCGAGGGATACCGGGTGGTCTTCACCACCGATCACGGGAGCATCCACTGCCGGCGTCCCGCGACCGTCTACGCCCGCCGCGGCGCCAGTGCGAACCTCCGCTACAAGTTCGGCGGCAACCTCAGGGCACGCGATCCGGGTTCCGCCTTCGTGACCACGCGCGCCGCGGATCTGCGGCTGCCGGGGGCGAGAGCGGCCATGACCTATCTGATCGCCCTGGACGACTATTTCTTCGTCTACCCGACGAAACTGCGGGAATACCAGCGGCGCTACCGGAACTCGTTCCTGCACGGCGGGATTTCGCCCGAGGAAATGATCGTGCCGGTCGCGGTGCTCCGGCCCCGGCCCCGGTGACTTCCCGCGAACCATATCGACAGCGGCCTGCACCACCGAGGCGCGATCGAAGGGGGTAGGTTGAGCATCTGGCGGAGGATCCTCGCGTACCTGGGCCCTCACCGGGTCACCTTCGCGCTGGCGGCGCTGGCGAGCGCCCTCTATGCCGCCCTGGACGCCTTCTCGATCGTGGTGCTGATCCCGTTTCTGGAGACGGTCTTCGGTGGAAGCGCCGTCGGTGGCGACGCCCCCGTGGCGGCCGCGCCCGACCGGATCGACCAGGCCCTGGAGTTCACCGTGGGCCGCTTCCTGGATCTCGAGGGGGAGCCGCAGGCGGTCGTGGGCGGGATCATCGTCTTCATCCTGGTACTGGTCGCGCTCAAGAACGTGGTGGAGTTCGCCCGGGCCTACCTGGCGGCGCGCGTCGAGCAGGGGGTCACCCGGGACCTGCGCAACCGCGTCTACGGCCACCTGCTGGGGCTGGATCTCGCCTTCTTCGGCCGTTTGCGCACCGGGCAGATCGTATCCCGCCTGACCCACGACGTGGAGCAGCTGCGCACGCTGGTGACGGCCGAACTCATCAAGTCGCTGTCGTCGGTGCTCGTTTTCGCGGCGACGCTGTACTGGATGCTGGTGGTTTCGGTTCACCTGACGGCGGCGGCCTTCGTCGTCGTCCCGCTGACGATGGTGATATGGGGCCCGCTGATTCGGCGCCTGAAGCGCGGCGACAGGGCGGTGCTCGAGACGGCCGGCGAAGTCAACGCGCACATCCAGGAGACGGTCTCGGGCATTCGCATGGTGAAGTCGGCGTCCGCGGAAGGCCTGGAACGGAAGCGGTTCCTGCGTCTGACGAACGACTACCGCCGCACCTTCCTGCGCACGGTTCGGCTCCGCGCCCTGGCCGGACCCATCACCGAGGTGCTCGTCGCACTCGGGACGGCGGTCCTCCTCTGGTACGGCGCGCGGATGGTGGTGCTGGAAGGCTCGCTCACCGGCGAGGAGTTCATCGGCTTCATCTTCCTCAGCACGAAGCTGTATCAGCCGGTCAAGTACCTGAGCAAGCTGCCCACGCTGATCCAGCCGGGCCTGGTGGGTGCGGAGCGCATCTTCGAGTTCCTGGACGCGCCGGCGGGGATACGCGACCGGGTGGACGCGAAGCCGTTTACGGGGGTGCGCGACGGGATCCGCTACCGCGACGTGTGCCTCGAATACCGCGAGGGCGAGCCGGTGCTTCGCGGCCTGGACTTCTTCGCACCGGCGGGCCGTGTGGTCGCCATCGTCGGGCCCAGCGGGGTGGGGAAGACCAGCATCGCCGATCTGCTGGGACGGTTCTACGAGCCGACAGCGGGAGCGATCGAGATCGACGGGACCGACATCCGCGATTTCCGGCTGGCGTCGCTGAGGGGTGCGATGGGGGTGGTGGCGCAGGACACGGTGCTCTTCCATGACACGGTGGGCGCCAACATCGCCTACGGGTCGGACGAGGCTCCGCCGGACCGCGTCGAAGCCGCGGCACGAGCGGCACTGGCGCACGACTTCGTGATGAAGCTGCCGGAGGGCTACCACACCGTGGTGGGCGAACGCGGGACCACCCTGTCGGGCGGGCAGCGGCAGAGGATCGCGATCGCGCGTGCGGTCTTCCGGGACCCCCCGATCCTCGTGTTCGACGAAGCCACCAGTGCGCTGGACAGCGAGTCCGAGTGGCTGGTTCAGGAGGCGATGAAAAGGCTCCTCATCGGGCGCACCGTGTTCGTCATCGCTCACCGCCTGTCGACGATCCGGCGTGCCGACCTGATCGTCGTCGTGGACGGGGGGCGAATCGTGCAGCGCGGGACGCACGACCAGCTCATGGAAGAAGCCGGACTCTACCGGCGCCTTCGGGAACTGCAGTTCCGGTGAGTGCCCGTCCGGGGCTCAGGCGAGCCGCCCGTCACCGGATCGAGTACGCCTTCCTACGGGCGGTGGCGGCCGTCTGCGCCCTGTTGCCCGAGATTCTGGCCGACAGGGCCGGGGCGATGCTGGGGTGGGTCGTGGCGCGCGTCGGGCGTCCCCGCTGGGGCGTGGTGAGCGAACATCTGCGCATGGCCTTCCCCGAGCGGGACGAGCGGTGGCGGCGAGCCGTGGGGCGGCGGTGCTATGCTCACCTGGGGGCCGAGGCGGTCGCGATGTTCCGCCTGGCCGGGATGAGCGCGCGGGCACTGCGCGAGCGCACCAGGGTCGTGGGAATCGAGTTGCTCGAAGCCGCGGCGCGGGAGGGGCGGGGGGTCGTGGTGGTGAGCGCCCATCTCGGCAACTGGGAGGTCGGGGGCGCGGCGGTGATCGCGCGGGGCTGCCCCATGGACATCGTGGTGGCGCGGCAGCGCAACGAGCTCTTCGACCGCTACCTCACGCGCTCGCGCGAACGCCTGGGGTTCGGGATCATCCCGCGGGGAGAGGCGCGGGCCGATGTCCTCAGGTCGCTCCGGGAAGGGCGCGCGGTGGGAATCATGGGCGACCAGGACGCGAGGCGGGCCGGTGTCTTCGCGGACTTCTTCGGGCGCCCCGCGTCGACCGCGCGCGGCCCCGCGATCCTCGCGATGCGGTCGGGGGCGGAGATGATCATGCTCTTCGCGATACGGGAGCCGGGCTGGCGGCCGCGCTACACGGTCCATCTCGAGCCGCTCGCGCCGGCCACGAAGGGTGGGCGCCGGGCCAGGCGCGACGGATCGGTCCGCGCGCTGACCCGCGCCTTCACGTCCCGGATCGAAGAGCGCGTCCGCGCGCACCCGGACCAGTACCTGTGGCTGCACCGCCGCTGGAAGACGACTCCGCCGGACGCGGCCGGGAAGGATGGGGCAACCCGGCCGGATCCGGCGCCGTCCCATTCGATGTAGCGTCCCGTTCCGTGTAAATTGAAGGCCGGCAAACTCCAACCGAGACGAGAATTGGTCTATATCTGCATTCCAAGCCGGGACGAGGACCGGACGGTAGGGGTCCTTCTCTGGAAGATCCGCCAGGTGATGACGGATCTCGGACGGGATTTTCACGTCATCGTTCTCGACGACGGGTCGCGCGACGGAACGCGTGCCCTCCTGGAGAAGTACAAGCGGGTGCTGCCGTTGACCGTCATCTCCGAGAAGGAGTCCATCGGGTACGGCCGGGCGGTGGAGAAGCTGCTGCGGACCGCTTCCGGACACACGCGCTACCCGAAACGGGACGCGATCGTGACCATGCAGGGAGACTTCACGGAACACCCGGACCACCTGCCGTCCCTCGTCAAGTCGTTCGAGGGCGGCGCCGACATCGTGTACGGCGAAATGGCCCCCGAGACCGCCCCGCCCCCCCTCGCCGTGCGACTGGCGCGTCGGATCGCCCGCATGGTCCTGGGTCGCCGGGTCGGGGCCGCCACCCCGGGCGATCCGCTGCAGGGCTACCGCGCCTACCGCGCCATCGTGGTCCGGAAAGCGCTGCGCGACGCCGGGGACGGACCGCTGATCGGTACGGACGGATGGGCCGCCAACGCCGAACTGATGAACGTCCTGACCCCCCATGCCCGCCGTGTCGCGACCGTGCCGCTGGAGAAGCGGTACGACATGCGGCGGAGGCCCACGCGCGTAAGGGTCCTGGCCACGATCCGGCAGGTATTGCGCCTGCGCCGGGTTTTCCCGCGACCTGCGGCGATCCTGGCTGCGGCGCTGGCGTTGGCGGGCCCGGTTTCCGGCTCGGCCCAGCAGGGAATGCTGGTGCTGGACTCGCTCACAGCCGGGAGCCACAAGGTCGGCAACGTCCCCTTCGCGCCGGGCGAAGAGATGCGCTTCAGCCTGCGCGCCGGCATTCTCGGCGGCGGCGAGGCGCGAATGACGGTGGGCGAGGTCGATACGCTCAAGGGCTTTCCCACCTATCCGGTCCAGTGGCGCATCGAGGCGAGTGCCCTCGGCATCGGCATGGATGAGAAGTTCTACAGCTGGCTGGACACGGAATCGCTGATCTCGCGGCGCTTCGTCAAGGATCAGCATACCGCTGGAAGGAAGCGCTACCGCGAGTTCGACTTCTACCCCGAGCAGCGCCTGGTCCATCGCATCGACTACGATACGACCTTCGCTCTGCCCACCGCCCTTCCTCTCGACGACATCTCGTTCGTCTACTTCGCGCGCACGCTGCCGCTCGAGGTCGGCGAGACCTACACCTTCAGCCGGTTCTACAAGGACGACGGGAACCCGATCACCCTGAAGGTGCTCCGCAAGGACCGCATGGAGGTTCCCGCGGGGGCGTTCAATACCATCGTGGTGCAGCCGATCCTCCCCGACAACAACCTCTTCGCGAGCGGCGCCGAGGCCGAGATCCACTTCTCGGACGACGAGCGACGACTGGTGGTCTTCATGCGCGCCGACCCGGGGATCATCTGGCCGACGATAGAAATGAGGCTCGAAGGCGCGGAGCCGGCGGCGCTCGGCCATGCGGTAGGGCCCGAACCCCGCCAACCCGGAGCCGCGCGCTGAAGCCAGGTCTCCCAAAGACCCGCCTCGGCGCGGCCTGGATCGTCGCCATCGTCTTCTTCTGGATCGCACGGCCGACCCGGTTCTCGCTTCTGACCGGCGGAGCCGTCGTCCTGCTCGGCCTCGTCCTGCGCGGCTGGGCCGCGGGCGTGCTCGAGAAGGACCGCGAACTTGCCGTCTCCGGTCCGTACGCCTGCACCCGCAACCCGCTCTACCTGGGCAGCTTCGTCATCGGTGCGGGCGGAGTCATCGCCGGTGGCACCCTCTGGTTCGGCCTGCCCTTCCTCGCCTTCTTCGCGTGGATGTACGGAAACACCATGAAGCGCGAGAGCCGGGCGCTGGCGGATCGCTTCGGCCCCGCCTACCTGCACTACCGGGACGCCGTGCCGGTCTTCGTGCCCCGCCCCCGGCGCTACCGGCCATCGCCCGACCACGAGTTCCCAACCCGGACCTTCTCGGTGCGCCGCTACCTCCGCAACCGCGAATACGAAGCGCTTCTGGGCGCGGTGGCCGCCTTCGGACTGCTGGCGCTCAAGGCCGGCGGCTGGGGCGCACTCGGCAGATAGCGATCATACTCAATTCGTACTCAATTCGTACTCACCTCACTCCGATTCCATCCCGATCAGGTAGAGCACCGGGCCCCGCAGCGCGCGCCCCTTCGCCGTGACGCGGAAGTCGTACCTGCCCGGCTCGGGGAAGACGACGTCCTCGAGGGGCATCACCAGGCGCGTCCGCGGCGGCGGCCGGTCGGGGGGCCGGGGAGTCACCTCGGAGTGCCCTTCCACGGTCAGGGTCGTCTTGCCGTCAGGGCCGCGGATATCCACGCGGAAGGTGTAGCGGCCGGAGTCGGCCCGGTCCCATTCGAGTGCCAGCACAAGCGTCATCCGCGCCTGGCGCGCGGGAAAGCCCGCGGCGTAGAGGTCGTGGAAGATGCCGCGGATGTCGAGCTTTCCGTCGGGGGAGGCGGCAGCGTGGTCGCAGACCGCCGAAGCCAGGATTCTCAAGGGTGCTCCCGGGTTGCTGAGGGGGCAAAAGCCGGCGTTTCGGCCAGCGTTCTTGCGATTGTCGGGATGTTCCGTACCTTAGGGGCTTCGCCGGTTCGGCAGGGAAGCCGGCCGGCACTGCGGGGACGGCGTCCCCGTGGACGACCAATTACAAGGAGGAGTAGTGGCGAAGCAAGAGCCGATCGAACGAGCCCGCGACGAGTTGTTCAGTCATATCCACCGTTGCGGTGTTCTGAACGCGAATGCGGCCGACCAGGACGTATGGATGACCGAGACGGTCGAGTACCTTGGTGAGCGGTATCCGGACCTTCAGGTCAAGGACCTTGTCCAGCTCAAAGCCGTGGGGATGCAGTTCTGCAAACCCGTCATCTCGAGGCTGAAGCGGCGGAACCACACGGCGGATCCCACCGAGACCAACAGCGAAGCCCTCCTCGGAGAGCCGAGAGAAGCCTGATACCGGACCGCGCCGGTTCGGAAGCATGGACAGGCCAGCGAATGGCCAGGGAATACTGAGACAGGAGACCCGATTCATGGCAAGCCGACGTGATTTCCTCAAGACCAGCGCCGGCGTCGGCGTGGGAGCGGCCGTCGGGCTCGGAAAGCCCGCATCACTTCTGGGAGCGCCCGCAATCCGCCGCAGCGCGGTAACACCCGTGTCCGTGGCCAGCGGCAACGGACTCGAATCGGTCGCGACCGCCGTAAGCATCGTCAGCGGGGGCGGCGACACCCTCGACGCGGTGATCCAGGGCGTGAACACGGTGGAACGGGACCCGAACGATTCGTCCGTGGGCTTCGGGGGTCTGCCGAACCTCGACGGCGTCGTCCAGCTCGATTCGTCGGTCATGCACGGACCCAGACGGGGTGCGGGAGCGGTGGCCTGCATCGAAGGCATCAAGACGCCATCCAGCGTGGCCAGGGACGTGATGCGGTACACCGACCACGTGCTTCTGGTCGGCGAGGGGGCCCAGCGGTTCGCTCTTTCGATGGGATACCAGCTCGAAGATCTCCTCACGGAGCGCTCGCGTCGCCGCTGGATCGATTGGCGCGCGACGATGAGTGACAGGGACGACTACCTCACCCTGGAAGAGACCGGGCACGCCGTTCCCGGTTCCTCGCGGCAGGAGGACTACGGCCTCGGCATCCTCGATTCACACGACGGGGTGCGCCCGCAGGGGACCATCAACTGCAACGTCATCGACGCGGCCGGCGACCTGTCCGGCGTGACCACGACCTCCGGCCTGGCGTGGAAGGTGCCGGGAAGGGTCGGCGATTCGCCCATCGTGGGCGCCGGGCTGTACGTCGACAACGACGTGGGTGCCTGCGGATCCACCGGTCGCGGCGAGGCCGTGATCAAGACCTGCGGCTCGCACAGCGTGGTCGAACTGATGCGCTCCGGCATGTCACCGACCGACGCCTGTCTCGAGGCGCTGCGCCGTATCGTCACCTTCACGGTGGAGCCGCGCCTGCGAAACGAGGACGGACGCCCGAGCTTCAACGTCAACTATTACGCCATCAACAAGAACGGCGAATACGGGGGCGCAGCCATCTGGTCGGGAGCGAGGTTCGCGGTGTGCGTGGACGGCGGCGACAGCCGGCACGAGGACTCGGCTTACCTCTTCGAGAGAAACGGCTGATCGGCGTCGCCCGGACGACCAGAGAGAGAGCACCCGTGTGAGTGATTCGGCGAAGGGGGGGACCCGTGCGACAACGCACGGCGGAGCGCCGCCGCGTGTCGGCTTCGGGGTGCCGGAGCTGCCCGAGGTCCGGAAGGCCGAGCGCCTTCACTGCAGCGGACGGCAGGTGCCGTCGCCCATGGGCGGTTTCCTGATGGACCTCGGCGTGCGCCAGGAGCCGGACGGGACCAGCACCATTCTGTTCGAGTGCAAGACATCGGCGCTGCGCTACGAGATGCCGCTCCGGATCAGCACCTGGCGGGAACGGCGGAAGGTGCGGCTCCAGGCCGACGACGGGCTGGACCCGATGTGCCCGCGCGGCGAACTCGGTCCGACGCTCGTTCGCCGCGGCAAGGACTTCTTCTGCCCGCGCTGCAACCTCATGTTCGGGAGAGTCCCGTAGCGGGGTGTCTCCGGTGGCTGGCAGGCCCGCCGTGAACGGGGACGCCGGGCGAAGGGAGTAGCCGGGGATGGCACGGGTCGCCTTGATCGGCGGGGACGGCATCGGTCCCGAAGTCGTGCATGTGGCGGCGTCGGTACTGGAAGCGGCCGCCGAAAGACACGGCGTCGCCCTCACCCTCCACCACTGGGATCTCTGCGCTGACCGCTATCTGCGCGAGGGGATCACGATCACCGACGAGGAGCGGAATCGCCTCGTGGACGAATACGACGCGGCCCTGCTCGGCGCGCTGGGCGACCCGCGCGTTCCCGACAACGTGCACGCACGCGACATTCTGCTGGGCCTGCGCTTCTTCGCGGACCTCTACATCAACTTCCGGCCCTGCCGGCTCGTGGCGCCCGCGCTGTCGCCGCTGAAGGATCCCGATCCGGCCACCGACATCGTCTTCTTCCGGGAGAATACCGAGGGGCTGTATGCGGGGCTCGGGGGGAGCTTCAAGACCGGGACGCCCCACGAGATCGCCGTCGAGGAGAGTCTCAACACGTACAAGGGGGTCGAGCGCATCGTGCGGGCCGCCTTCGAGCACGCCGACAGGACTTCGCGCAGCCGCGTCACGCTGGTCGACAAGGCCAACGTGCTGTCGTACGAGGGCGGGCTCTGGCGGCGCGTCTTCGCGGAGGTGGGCGCGGGATTCCCCCGGATCGCGCGGGACGCGATGTACGTGGACGCGATGGCGATGGACCTGGTGCGCCGACCCCAGCGCTACGAGGTGGTGGTCACCTCGAATCTGTTCGGCGACATTCTGAGCGACCTGGGCGCGCAGGTGACCGGCGGGCTCGGTCTGGCTCCGTCGGGGAACCTCAATCCGGGTTCGTGGGCGCTCTTCGAACCCGTGCACGGATCGGCTCCGGACATCGCGGGCAAGGGGATCGCCAATCCCCTGGCGGCGGTGGGGTGCGCGGCGCTGGTGCTGCGCTGGCTGGGGATGGATGCGGCCGCGGCGGATGTCGACGCATGTGTCCCGGCGTCGATCCGCGAGGGCGTGACCACTGCCGATCTGGGGGGTGCGGCGACCACCGGCGAAGTGGGGGAATGGATGGCCGGCCGACTCAGGGATTAGCTTTTCTGGCGGCCCCGGATGCGTGCACGCAGGCAGGCACGGGTTACAACTGGAGCAGACGAGCAACACGGAGCGAGAATGGGAACGCAGGGTTTTGACACGGATGTCGTCTTTCTCTCGGGCAAGCGGACGCCCTTCGGCACTTTCGGCGGATCGCTGAAGGACCATACGGCCACCGATCTGGGCGTTCTGTCGGCGACGGCGGCGATCGACGCGGCGGGGATCGACGCGGGGGACGTGGGGCACGTCTTCTACGGGAACGCCATGTCGACCTCGGCCGACGGCATCTACATGGCCCGCCACATCGGGCTGCGCGCTGGCGTGCCGGTGGAGTCCGGCGCGCTGACCGTGAATCGTCTCTGCGGCTCCGGCTTCCAGGCGATCGTGTCCGGCGCCCAGGAGATCCTGCTCGGCGGTACCGAGGTGGCGCTGTGCGGCGGCGCCGAATCGATGAGCCAGGCGCCTCACGTCGTGCGCGGCGCCCGCTGGGGCAACCTGCGCCTGGGGCCGGCCGGCAACAACTTCGACGACACGCTGTGGGAGGCGCTGACCGATTCCAACTGCGGCCTCTCGATGGCGCAGACCGCCGAGCGTCTGGCGGAACAGTACGGGGTTACCCGCGAAGAGACGGACGAAGTGGCAGTCAACAGCCAGCACCGGGCGAAGGCCGCCTGGGAAGCGGGCCGGTACGACGCCGAGGTGGCGCCGGTCACCCTGAAGACCCGCAAGGGGCCGGCGGAGTTCGGGGTCGACGAGCACATCAGGCCCGACACCACCATGGAGGGGTTGGCTCGGCTCAGGCCCTATTTCAAGAAGGACGGCCTCGTGACCGCCGGCAACGCCAGCGGGATCGGCGACGGGGCGGCCTCGGTCGTGATCGCGCACCGCGGCTGGGCCGAAGCCAATGGGGTCACGCCGATCGCCCGGCTCGTGTCGTGGGGGTTCGCGGGCGTCGATCCGTCGATCATGGGGATCGGGCCCGCGCCGGCCGCCCGCGCGGCGCTCGCGAAGGCCGGACTCAACCTCGACGACATGGACCTGGTCGAGATCAACGAGGCCTTTGCCGCGCAGTACAAGGCGGTCGAGAAGGAGCTCGGCCTCGACCCCGAGAGGACGAACGTCAACGGCGGCGCCATCGCGATCACCCACCCGCTGGGGGCTTCGGGGGCGAGGATCACGCTCCACCTCGTGCACGAGCTGAGGCGTCGCGGTGCCCGCTACGGCCTCGGGGCCGCCTGTATCGGGGGCGGGCAGGGCGGGGCGGTGGTGGTCGAAGCGCTCTGACAGGGGGCGACCGGACGGTGAGCGGATGAGCGGGGCCAGCGGATGAGCGGCAAGGGAACGCTGACGAGGCGGGACTTCGACGAGGTGATGCGACGGGCGTCCGAGTTGGCCGCCGCGGAGCCGGGCGGGTCGGAGGGACAGTTCACGGAGGCGGAGCTCGTCCGCATCGGGCGCGAGGTCGGGCTCGCGGATCGTCACGTACGCAGGGCGCTGCGCGAGTTTCACACCGGCGGCGGGCAGCTGGTCCGTGGCCGCCGCGGGATGCGTGCGCTTCTGGAGTCGGGCGAGGTCCGTGCGAGCCGCACGGTGGAGCGTCCGCGCGAGCGCATCCGTCGCGAGCTGGACGACTTCATGGTGGGGGGACAGCTCCTGCAACGGGTTCGGCAGCGCGACGACCTTCTGCAGTACCGCCCGGCGATCGACTGGGCGTCGCGGGTGGCGCGGGCCGCGAGTTCGACATCGCGGCAGCACTATGTCGCGGCGTCGCGCCAGGTGGAGGTGCGGCTCGAGGACATGGGCGCAGATTCCACCCAGGTGGACATCGTCGTCGATCCCGGCATGACCGGAAACTACCGGACGGGAGCCGTTCTGGGCGGCGGCCTCGCCGGTGCCGCCGCAGGACTCGGTGTGGGTGCCGGACTGGCGTTGCTGGCTTCGCTTCCCGTGGCGGCGCTGGGCGGGGTTGCCGCCGGGCTGGCCGTCGCGGCGCTGGTCGCGGGCATGGTGGCCCGGAGCTTCCGGCGGAGGCTCGGTGAAGTACACCTGGAGGTGGAGGGCATTCTCGACGGGCTGGAAGATGCCGGAGGGCTGGAGCCGCCTCCCCCGGCGTGGCGGAGGTGGGTGCGCCGCCATTTCCACGGCGTGGCCCGCGAGATGATGGGCAAGGACGACTACTAGACCCCATAGCACGAGGAGACCCGAATTGGAGATCAGGAAAGTTGGAGTCGCCGGTTGTGGCCTGATGGGCAGCGGCATCGCCGAAGTGTCCGCGAAGGCCGGTTTCGATGTCGTGGTTCGGGAGGTCGACGATGCTGCGCTGGCAGCCGGAAGGAAACGGGTGGAGAAATCCCTCGACCGGGCCGTGTCGAAGGGCAAGCTCGACGGCGCAGGGCGCGACGAAGCCCTGGCCCGGATGACATTCACCACTTCCCTCGACCTCTTCGCCGACCGCGATCTGGTCATCGAGGCGATCGTGGAATCCCTCGACGCCAAGAAGGAGCTCTTCGGCTATCTCGACGAGGTCTGCCCGGCGCAGACGATCTTCGCCTCCAACACCAGTTCGCTGACCGTGACCGACATGGCGGCCGCCACGGCCCGTCCCGACCGCTTCATCGGCCTCCACTTCTTCAATCCCGTCCCGGTCATGAAGCTTGTCGAGGTCGTGAGGACCATCGTGACCAGCCAGGAGACCTTCGACGCCGTCTACGCCTTTTCGTCGAAGGTGGGCAAGACGCCGATCGCGGCGAAGGACAACTCGGGGTTCGTGGTCAATCTCCTTCTCGTGCCCTACATCCTCGATGCGATCCGGCAGGTGGAACGGGGCGTCGCCACGATCGAGGACATCGACAAGGCGATGACACTCGGGTGCGGATACCCGATGGGGCCATTCGTGCTAGGGGACTTCGTGGGGGTCGACACTCTGTA
Source organism: Gemmatimonadota bacterium (assembly GCA_022823145.1). Classification (GTDB taxonomy): domain Bacteria; phylum Gemmatimonadota; class Gemmatimonadetes; order Longimicrobiales; family Gaopeijiaceae; genus Bin94. The sequence goes on along the minus strand of JAJDXS010000070.1, from coordinate 50,410 downwards.
CCGGGTGGCCGAGATCATGTACGAGGAATACCGCGAAGAGCGGTATGCCGCGCCGCCGCTATTGAAGCGGCTTGTAACGATGGGACGCTACGGAAGGAAGACGGGTGCCGGGTTCTACGACTGGACGCCCGACGGGCCCGTCCCCTTGAAGTTGTAGTCGCTGGGCGAGGGCGGCGACAGCCCTACCGGCGAATGCGGCGCTGGCGCCTGCGCTCCCTCCGGATTGCCGCTTCCCGCTTCCGCTTCCGCTGAGCGCTCGGCTTCTCGTAGAACCGTCGCTTGCGCAGCTCCGAATACAGTCCGGACCGCTGCACCTTCCGCTTGAACCTGCGAAGTGCCCTCTCCAGGCTCTCATTTTCCTTGACGAAGACTTCCAACCAGATCACCCCTCTTTGAGGTACCGCCTCGGTGGAGTTTGTGTGAGCGCCCGTCGGTCTCCAAAGGGTCCGATCCCCCCCGGGGGGCGGTCCGACGGCATACTCCGGAACGCTCGGGAGCAGACCTTAACAATAGGGCCAGCCAAGGATTCGTGGCAAGCCGGGAGTTGTCTCGACGGTTCTCCTTGCCATGCCCGGAAACATTTGCTTATGATACGGGCCCCCGGAAAACACCCGTCAGGCGCCGACGCGCCGCCGCACCTTTCCCAACGGGCCGGAACATGGAAAGCCGGAACATGCTGAGCGCCAACAGGACGGAAGGCCGCCCCGATGCGATGGCCGATGTGCCGGGAATCTGCGAACTGCCGTTGACCCGAGGCGTGGTGCAGTATCGCGATGTCCACGAACTCTACCATCCGGGCGGCCGCATCCGTGACATCGGGTTGGCAGTGATCCTCTCGGGCCGCTTCGCGTCGTCGGTGCGAGCCGTCGACCTGGGCTCGGCCGACGCGAAGTACCTCAACCTGACCTCCGAACTGGTCATCCTGGACTGGGTGTACGACCCTACGCTGATGCACCTCAGGCGACTCAGCGACGCTGCCGAGAGGAATCCGTCCTCGGGGGACAGGCTTCGGCGCTACTGCTTCGACCTGGCGCTGCGGGTTCTCAACAGGCGGGGTTTCACGCCGCTCACGCGCCCGATCCTCCTGCGGATCGGATTCCGGGACGTGTGTCAGGACCTGGATCTGCACGAGAGCACGGTGGTGCGGATCATCACCGGCTCCGACAGGCTGACGAGGGTCCATCTGGACTACGAAGCGAACACTCTCGTATTCCGCACCGCACGGCGACCCGTGGACGAGGAATTCGAGGGGGCGCTGGTGCAGGCCTTTCCGGGACTGCAGCCGGAGCGGGAGAAGGGGTTGGACGCGGATGGGTGTGGAACCTGCCGTATCCGCCTCGGAATCCCCGTCAGCTTCGCGGAACTGCGGCGGTGCATTCGGGTGATGCGCCGAGGCCTTGGTCATCTGGTAGCCCGCTTCGAGCCTCGGCGCTTTCGTGAGGTTCGCGGGCTTGTCTCGACCTTTGGAGCACGGGCGACGCTCGACCGGCTGAGCTTCGCCGAGCCGGTCGGCGGTGATACGGTCCGCACGGCGGCAGGCCTCGCCATGTCGGTACACTGACCGTCCGCAAAGGGGGCTGGAATGCAGCAACAGGCATGGTGGAACGGAGCGACAGGGCGGAGCGACGTGCCCCTCGAAACTCCGGAGGTCCTGTACCTGCGATACCAGTGCTATCGGCGTCGGCAGGTCACCAGACTCCTGCACCTCGTGCCCCGGGATGCGATCAGGGAACTGTACGGACAGGCACGCGCCTGGGCGAGCGAGCGAGGACTTCACGACGCCCGGGACCCAATGGCGACGCTCAGTGCCTTCGCGGAGCATCTGCTACCCCTCCCGTCCTTCGAGGTCTGGCAGGAGGATCGGGCTCGGCATCCGCTCAGCCACATCGAGGACGGTGGAGAAGATCCGCGGTCGGATGAGATGGTGCTGCCGCGCCGATTGGAGGACCGGCGCTTCCACTATGGAGGCCGGAGCTGGACTGCCTCGCTCAACGTCTTCCGGGACGGAGCCATGTGGCGCGGATTTCTGAGATTCCGCGAAGTCGGCCGCGGTCGCCGCTATCACACGGCCAACATCTTCCTGGAAGAGACCGCGAGGAAGGTGCGCCAGAGGTTCCGGGAGTTCGACCGGGGGACTTTGGGGGCGTTCCTGCGCTCGGTTCTGCCCTGAGGCGCCGCGAATCAGGCCATCCGCCGCGCGACGCGGTACGGTGTGTTTTTCGGCAAAAATCTGTTTCTGTATGCGCTGTCCTCCGGCAGTTTCGAGTCCTCGCAAACGCTTATCAGCATCACACTTAGCGTGTATCGAAACGGTCACCGCCACCCTCGGCGGTCACCTCGGAAACAGGTGATTAGGGAAACTGTATACGTTTCCTAACGTGTTGTGGTATAACAATTTACGCGAATCGCCGGTACATTCGCCGTTTGCTTGCGGACCTCTCCTTGGGAGTGTACCCTATGTGTCGGCACCATTGAGTGTGGATCGGCCCCCTGAAGGTGTGGGAGCTCCTTCTCAACGGTTCATCATCCTCGAATTCAAAGGGTTTCCTCCGCCGCAATGGGTAACTTGCACATGGGGAACACGCGGTCAGTACACCTGAGTGTCCGTCTCCCGAACGATGTTGCTTCCGAAGCCGAGGAGGCGCAGCGCACGGATCCCGATTTCCTTAGCCGCGTGATTCAGTATGGGCTTACCAGGCGGTCGATCTACCGCCGACTCAGGGAGGAAGAGAGTCGCGGTCCGGAACCGATTTCCGGGGATTCCGTCACCGGATTCGTCCAACCCTAGTTGCGGGCCACCCGCGCAAGGCGCAACCCTGCGACAACACGGACGCGCCTGCGCAGGGGGTCGCGTGAGGTTGCCGCCAGTAAACGTTTGATCCAATCGTCGCTATATTCACGGAGCGGTCGGCCTTGCGCTGCACGTTCGCACGTGGGTGGATTGCCCTTTCGGGAGCGGGTGAGGATCAACTATGGAGCGTCAGGACGGAGACTCGGTCCTTCGGGCGAAGTACAGAGACTATTGCTCCGCGCGAGTTGCTGACGCAATCCTGTCTCTGTCGCCGGAAGAGATCTACTCTCTCGCAAGGGCCGAGGCGCGTTCGATCGGACACATGGTGCCGGACAGCTACAACGAAGCGATCCGCCTGGCCACGGGCAGGATCCGGAACCGTCTGGCGTTGCCCGAGTTCGAGGAATGGGCGTTGGAGTACCGGAACGACCCGGACAGATTCGATCCCTACATCATTGGACTCTGGAAGTCGGAAGAGCCTCCATCGTCGCCTGCGCCGACAAGCTCCGACCCGCCCGAAGATTCCTGAGAAGGAGTACCCGCGGGGCCGACCGCAACGACGCGGGTCGCGCGGGGGCAACCTACTTGTAGCGGTAGGTCACCCTGCCCCGGGTCAGGTCGTACGGTGACATCTCCACCTTGACCCGGTCTCCAGCCAGCACCCGGATGTAGAATTTCCTCATCTTGCCCGAGAGGTAGGCCAGTATCTCATGGCCGTTCTCGAGCTTCACCCTGAAATTCGCATTGGGGAGCACCTCGGTTACGGTGCCTTCCATCTCGATCGCGTCGTTCGCCAAGAATCGCTTTCCTCTGCTGAGCTGCCTGCCGGTACCTGCTAGAACGGGAGGTCGTCGTCCGGTTGGGATATCGGGGGTTTCCGGGCCGGTTGACGGTACCCGCCTCCCGCACCCTGAGGTTCGGTCGCGCCACGACCCCCGCTCGATCCCAGCATGATCATCTCGTTGACGATGATGTCGGTCCAGTAGCGGGTACCTCCCTGGTCGTCCTGGGTCTGGGAGTACTCGATGCGACCCTCCACGAAGAGCCGGTCGCCCTTGTTGACCCACTGTTCGACCACATCGACAAGGCGGCCGAAGAAGGTCAGGCGGTGCCACTGGGTCCGCTCCTGCTGCTGCCCCGATCGGTCGGCGAAGGAGCGGCTTGTGGCCAGGGACAGTTTGGCCACCCTGGTTCCGGACGGCGTGGTGCGAACGTCGGGGTCGCCGCCGACGTTGCCGATCAGGGTCGCCTTGTTCAGAGAACGTGCCATGGTTCCTCGGGTACCGGTTTTCGTGGAGTCCCACCGAAGGGAAAAGCAAGGTAAGACAGGGGCGGCTGAACCGCCACGTCCCGGCGATCATTGCGCCTCATCCGTTCTGGCCACCTTCCGCTCCCGAGCCTAGCTTCCCGTGTACCCGCGCCGGCATATGGCGCCCGCGCCGGGCCCTCGGCCACGGTTCCGCTCCCGGGACCCCCACCTACAGGTAGCAATGAGCGAGAACAGGTACGTCCGGACCCGAATCGACGACGCGATCGCCACGGTCGTCATCGACCGGCAATCCAAGCTGAATGCGCTGAACCGGCAGGTCGTGGCCGAGATCGATGGTGCGTTCGCAGCGTTGAGGGACGAAGGCAGCGTGCGGGCGGTGATCCTCACGGGTGCCGGGGACAAGGCTTTCGTGGCGGGGGCCGACATCGGCGTGCTGGCCGGGATGGACCCGCTGAGCGGCGTAGGCGTCAGCCGCGAGGGACAGGATATCCTGCGGCGGATCGAGCTGTTCCCGAAACCCGTCATCGCCGCCGTGGGAGGCTACGCGCTTGGAGGCGGATGCGAACTGGCGCTGGCCTGTCATCTGAGGGTGGCAAGCGACCGAGCCCGCTTCGGCCTTCCGGAAGTGAGCCTCGGCATCATCCCCGGCTACGGAGGGACGGTTCGGCTCACCCGCGTCGTAGGACTGGGTCGGGCGGTGGAAATGATCCTGTCGGGCGACATGGTCGGTGCGGAGCGGGCGGCGGAGATCGGCCTCGCAAACATGGTCGTACCACACGAGGAACTCCTCGAACGCACGCGGACCTTCGCCGGGCGCATGACCAGGAACGCACCGGTAGCGCTGGAGATGGCTCTCAAATCCATCTATCAGGCCGTCGAAAGTCCCATGGATCAGGCACAGGCGACCGAGGCGACCATGTTCGGTCTGCTGGCTTCCACAGACGACATGAAGGAAGGAATGGCGGCCTTTCTCGAGAAGCGCAAAGCGCGGTTCTCGGGCCGCTGAGACCCCGGCGAAACGGGTGCCTGCAGGAGACCGGCCGACATGAGAATCGGGGGCGGATCCTGTTATATTGAAAGGATGCACGGAATACCCCGTCTCCGTCCCCGTTCGTGGTCTTGAGGGCCCTGGAGCTGCGCCACTTCCGCAACCTTGGAATCCAGGAGTTGCACTTCCCGCCGGAAGGGGTGGCCGTCGTAGGCGACAACGCCCAGGGCAAGACGAACCTGCTCGAAGCGATCTACTACCTCGAGAGCTTCCGTTCCTTTCGCGGCGCGGCCGACGCCGAGCTGACCGCATTCAACCAGGACGTTTTCCACCTGCGGGGAGAGGTCGGGGGAGGGAGTGTCACGACCGTGGCGGCGGGGTACGATCGCAGGAGGAAGAGCAAGAAGGTGACCGTGGACGGAAACGACAGCCTGAAGCTCGCCGCCGCGCTCGGCAGCCTGGGGGCCGTGGTATTCTCGCCCGCAGATGTGCAGTTGGTGAACGGAGGCCCCGGCGCACGGCGGCGGTTCCTCGACATCGTGCTGTCCATCAACCTGCCCGGGTACGTTGCCGCGCTGCAGGACTATCGGAGGTGGCTGGCGCAGAGGAATTCGGCGTTGCGCGCGAGAGCCGGTGGCGCCGGGTCCGCGCAGTCGGTTCGCGCGTGGGAAGGCGGCCTCGTGGAGACCGGGGCGACGGTGACGTGCATGCGCGCTTCCTGGGTGTCGGCATGGAGCGAGACCTATTCGGAATACCACGAAGCCGTTTCGGACGGCGATTCGGCCACGCTGGTCTACAGGCCCAATCTCGTCGGAGCGGCGGCGGACGAGGCCCGTTCGGACGCGGGGTCGCGCCCGGACCCCCATGACGAAGAGGGCGTGCGCGAGCATTTCAGGCGTCGGCTGGACGCTGCCCGGGAAAACGACTTCCGAAAGGGCGTGACCAGCGTCGGACCCCATCGCGACGAGCTCCTGCTCACCGTCGCCACGCGAGGAAGATCCCTTCCGCTCCGGACCTTCGGTTCGGGGGGACAGCGGCGCACGGCGGCCCTCGCGCTGCGGCTGACCGAAGCCGCCACGATCCGGCGGCAGCGGGGCACGGACCCCGTTCTGCTGGTGGACGATGCCTTTGCCGAACTGGACCGCGGCCGTTCCGAACGGGTCATGGCGCTGCTGGAATCGGACTTGTCCGGGCAGGTGATAGTGACGGCGCCCAAGGAGTCGGATGTGAAGTTCACGGGCCGCACGCTTGAGCGGTGGCGTCTGCATGGCGGAGTGATCGAAGCGTGAGCGGGAGAAGGGCCAACGACTCCGCGCCGCGCAGGTTCGAACCCGTGGCGGACGCGTTGCGCGGATACCTGGAGCGGACCGGTCTCGACGAGTCGCTGCAGCGGCTCGGCGCGCTGGACGAATGGGCCGACGCCGTGGGTCCAAGGGTCGCCCGGGTCACCCGTGCGGTAGAGGTGCGCGGCGACACCCTCGTGGTCGAGGTGCTGTCCAGCGCCTGGAACAATGAGTTGACAATGATGAAGGGACTTATCCTCGAGCGGCTGAACACCTTCTGCACGGGGCCGCCGATAGGCGGCATTCGGTTCCGGCTGGCAGAGACGGCGGAGACCGTGGGTAAGGCCAGGAAGGTTTTCAGGGCGAAAGCATGACCGGGAACAACAGGGACGGCGACTACACGTCCAGGCAGATCCAGGTTCTCAAGGGGCTCGAGGCGGTACGCAAGCGGCCCGGGATGTACATCGGATCGACCTCGGCCAGGGGGCTCCACCACCTGGTCTACGAGGTCGTGGACAACAGCATCGACGAGGCGATGGCGGGGTATTGCACCTCGATCAGCGTGATCATCCGGCCCGACGACGTGATCAGCGTCGACGACGACGGCCGAGGCATCCCGGTCGACATCCACCCCACGGAGGGCGTGCCCGGCGTTGAACTCGCCATGACGACGCTTCACGCAGGCGGCAAGTTCGACAAGAGTTCCTACAAGGTATCCGGCGGGTTGCACGGGGTTGGCGTGAGCGTTGTGAACGCCCTTTCGGAGTGGCTCGAGGTCGAGGTGTGCCGTGGCGGAAAGCGACATCACCAACGCTACGAGCGGGGCATCAGGACGACCGATCTCAGTGTGCTGGGACCGGCCCACGGGGGCGGAACCCTCGTCACGTTCAAGCCCGACGCCGAGATCTTCACCGATCTGGAGTTCTCGTTCGACAAGCTCTCCAATCGGTTGCGGGAGCTCGCCTTTCTCAACAAGGGACTGGAGATCGTCCTTCGTGACGAGCGAACGGACGAGGAAAGGGCCGAGACCTACAGGTACGACGGCGGGCTGGCCGAGTTCGTCGCCTACCTGCGGGGAACGCGGCAGCCGATCCACCAGAACGTGATCCATTTCGAAGCCTCGAAGCCCGAAGCCGAGATCGAACTGGCAATGCAGTACGACGAGAGCTTTTCGGAGAACATCCACACCTTCGTCAACAACATCGACACGCACGAGGGGGGGACGCACCTCACCGGCTTCAGAGCGGCGCTGACGCGCACGATCAACGACTACGCGCGCCGCAACAGGATCTTCAAGAAGGACGAGAACCTGTCGGGCGACGATGTCCGCGAGGGACTGACCTGCGTGCTGAGCGTCAAGGTCATGGAGCCCCAGTTCGAGGGGCAGACCAAGACCAAGCTGGGCAACTCCGAGGTGCGGGGCGCGGTCGAGGCGGCGGTGAACGAGCACCTGTCGGCGTTCCTCGAAGAGAATCCCAAATCGGCCCGGGCCGTGATCGAGAAGTCGCTGCAGGCGGCGCGGGCGCGGGTGGCAGCCCGCAAGGCCCGGGATCTGGCCCGGAAGAAGAGCGGCCTCGAAGGCGGTGTCCTGCCGGGCAAGCTGGCGGACTGCTCCATCGCCGATCCTGCGCTCACCGAAATCTACCTGGTCGAGGGAGACAGCGCGGGCGGGTCGGCCAAACAGGGCCGCGACCGTTCCTTCCAGGCGATCCTTCCCCTGAAGGGCAAGATCCTCAACGTCGAGAAGGCGCGTATCGACAAGATCCTCTCCAACGACGAGATCCGCGCCATGGTGACGGCCATAGGCGCCGGGATCCGGGACGACTTCGACATCGACAGGGCCCGCTACCACAAGATCATCATCATGACGGATGCGGACGTCGACGGCGCGCACATCCGCACGCTCCTCCTCACCTTCTTCTTCCGCCAGATGCGGGAGCTGATCGAACAGGGGTACGTCTACATCGCTCAGCCGCCGCTGTACCGGGTCCAGAAGGGGAGGACCGAGCGCTACGCGTATAGCGATGCCGAGCGGGACCTCGAGATCGGCAAGCTGTCGAACGGCAAGGACGGCCGGGGGATTTCGGTTCAGCGCTACAAGGGTCTCGGCGAGATGAATCCGGACCAGCTGTGGAAGACCACCATGGACCCGGATTCGCGCACGATCCTGCGCGTCACCGTGGAGAGCGCGACCGAGGCGGACAGGATCTTCCGCAGGCTGATGGGCGACGACGTGGAGCCCCGACGACAGTTCATCGAAGAGAACGCACGGTACGTGCGGAATCTCGATGTCTGAGACGGGTTGAACCGTAGAGCTTTGCCGGACCCGTCCGGAGGCCGTATTCTGGGCCAACGGGGGCACGGCACCAGTTCCGCTACTCCACGCGGGACAGCCACGGTAAGGAAAGGAGGTTGTGAACGAATTCACATATTGTCGGTGAAGCACCAAGGGAAATCCACCAACAACCGGGAGACACCTGTCCACAGGGCGGCTCCCAACGCTCTCAAATCCATTTACCAACCAGAGAAGGAAGGAACAATGCACTTCAAACGACTTGTGAGTGGCACGCTCGGTGCCGTCGCGATTCTGTTTGCGGTCGCGGTTGCCCCGGTGCAGGCCCAGACGGGCGTCATCGAGGGACAGGTCCTCGACGACGCGTCGCAGCGGCCCCTGGGCAATGCCCAGGTCCTCATCGCAGGGACCGGAATCGGCCAGCTGACCAACTCGGCCGGGCGCTTTCTGCTGTTGAACGTGCCCGCGGGCGAACACACCGTACAGGTTACCCTGATCGGCTATGCCGAGACCGAACAGACTGTTACCGTCACCGCCGGACAGACCGCCAGCATCGACATCGAGATGTCCTCGACCGCCATTTCGCTGAACGAGATCGTCGTTACGGGAGTCGGCGCCGAGACCACGCGTCGCGCACTCGGCACCTCGGTCGAGGTGCTCTCGGCAGAAGATGTCGAACTGGCGCCCGTACAGTCCGTCGACCAGTTGCTGCAGGGGCGCGTCTCCGGGGCCACCGTAAGCGCAACATCTGCCCAACCCGGCACGGGTGCCCTGATCAGCTTCCGGGGCGCGTCCTCGGTATTCGGCGCCCAGACACCGGTCATCTACGTGGACGGCGTGCGGGTGGACAACGACCATGCGACCGCCGCGGGAACGGGCGGGGAACAGTCCTCGGCGCTGTCGGACCTGCTCACCAGCGACATCGAGCGGATCGAGGTGACAAAGGGCGGTGCCGCGTCGACACTCTTCGGCTCGGACGCGGCCACCGGGGTCATTCAGATCTTCACCAAGAAGGGTACGCCGGGGGCACCGCGGATTACGGCGCGTGTGGAGCGGGGCATCGAGGTGCCCGAACTGTGGAACATTTTCGACATGGGCCTGATCTTCCCGGAGCGTGTCGAGTCCGGGGAGATCGAGGAGACCTTCCTGAGGGACCTCTACTTCAAGCAGGGAACCACCGAGAACTACTACGTGGGCGTCACGGGAGGCACGGCCGACGTGACCTACAGCGTCAGCGGCCGGCTCGAAGACAGAACCGGCACCCAGCCCAACGACGGCAGCACCAACTACAATATCCGGGGTGGTCTCCAGGCGTCCCTCACCGACAATTTCACGCTGGAATTCTCGGGCAGCTACGTCCGCCACAACTTCGCCCGTCTCTACAACGGATCGGCGATCGCCGATCCGTTGACGACCTTCGAAGTCGGCGACGCCCTCTTCTTTTCCGGAGCGTCCACACTGCATGAAGCGCTGGACATCTTCCTCCTGCCCGACATCACCGAGTCGGTCAACCGATTCATCTTTTCCACCGGTGCGCGCTGGAACATCCGGGACGACCTGACCGCCAAGTTGAACGTCGGTGCCGACAACCGCACCAACCAGCAGCGTCGTTACGAGCCCATCGGGTTCACCCCGGGGGAGCCCACGGGCGAACTCAACCGGCGGGACCGGTCCTTCACCTCGGTTTCGATGGATGCCGGTGCGACCTACGGCTGGGAGAGTGCCGGGGGCACGCTGGGGTCCCAGCTGACCGTCGGCGTGCAGGGCTTCCGCGAAGAAGAGAGCATCATCAACGCCCAGGGTCAGGAATTCGCTCTTCCCGGCTCCTTCGACTTCGACGATGCGGCGACGATTACGGCTTTCGAATCGAATGCCGAAGTCTTCAACGGCGGCCTCTACGTGGACGAGCAGTTGAGCTTGTGGGACAAGCTCTACCTTGGAGGAGGGTTCCGCATCGACGCGGGATCGAGCTTCGGAGACAACATCGACACCGAACTCTACCCCAAGGCAACCGGGTCGTACATCCTCTCGGAGGATCTGGGGATTCCGTTCGTTGACGAGCTCAAGATACGAGGGGCGTTCGGTCAGACCGGGAAATTCCCGGGGGCCTTCCTGAAGGACCGTACATTCTCGGCCAGCTCGTTCAGGGGCCAGTCGGCGCCCCGATTCGCTAATCCGGGCAACCTGGATCTAAAACCTGAGAAGACGTCCACGGTCGAAGCCGGCATCGACGCGGCACTGTGGGCCAACCGGATCGGTCTCAACCTGACCTTTTACGACGCCCGCACGACCGACGCGCTCTTCCAGGTGCCGCGCCAGCCCGTGACCGGACAGGGAACCCAGCAGGAGAACGTGGGCGAGATCTGGAACCGGGGGTTGGAGGTGGCCTTGCAGGTCCAGGTGCTCAACACCCAGCGACTGGCCTGGTCCGTCGGCGGGACCTTCAACTACAACGAGAATGAAGTCACCGACATGGGTGGCGTCGCCGATTTCTTTGTCGGGAGCGGGAAGCGTGTCTCCGAGGGACGGCCGATTGGTGCGTGGTGGTTGACCACTCCGGTGGATACCAACGGCGACGGGTTGACCGATGGCTCCGAGCGCGAATTCAACGGTACCGTCCCATCGCCCAACAAGAACGGCGGGATCAACACCACGATCTCGGTGGGGAACAATCTGACGATCAGTGGCCTGGCCGACTGGGCGGGCGGCCACCATGTCTTCGACTGGGGGTCGGTGTGGGCCACCTTCAACGGCATCTATCGCCGTGAACTCATCCGCTGCGGTACCCATGAAGGTGCGAGCGAGGGTTGCGACTACGCCTTCCCGGTTCAGTACCGAACCGACGGCACCGCGCGCGGCAGGTACAGCCAGAGTGCTGCCCGCAGCGCTTTCCTGTACGACGGCGACTACTTCAAGATCCGCGAGGTCGCGGTGCGGTACGCCCTCCCCGAGACCATTGCCGGTGCTCTCAATGCCAGCCGTGCAACCGTCTACGCGAACGGCCGGAATCTCTGGATCTGGTCCCGGAACATGCTGATCGACGGCGAACTCAGCGGGACCAGCAACGGCGGCGGGCTGGAACTCGGTAGCGAGAGCAGCATAACCCTGTCCCCGAACCGGATCTTCAGGCTCGGAGTCGAGGTGGTGTTCTAATGAGATCAAGGAGAGCGCAGAAAATGATCAGCAAGAACATACCGATCCTCGGAAGGAGCGGGAGGGGGATTGCCGGCGCCCTTCTGGCCGCTCTGGCGATGGCCGCCTGCGATGCCATCAATCCGACCCAGGTAAACAATCCAACGACGACAGACGATGACCTGGCCCAGGCCACCAACCCCACGGCAGCACTCCTGCCGGGGCTTCGGGCGCAGTTTGCCCGCATGATCAACGCGTATGTGGTGGCGGCGGAGGTCATCAGCGACAACTACTCGATCCATGGCACGGGTATCGTCGTGGACATGGACGAACCCCACGAGGTCACCCCCGATCTGGTGAATTCGACGGGAACGAGCGCCAGCGGAGCCTACTGGAATGTTCAGGAGCTCCGTGCCCTGGCCGATTTCGTGATTAACGAGATCGCACCCGAAGATGCCGGTGCACCACCGCAACTGGTCGCGGAGGCCCACTACTACCGTGGAATGGCCTACCTGACGATGGGTGAGGTGTTTTCCAACGTTCCGCACGAAGAGGATGGAACGCCGCAGGCGGCGTCAGTGGCACTCGGCAAGGCGATCACCGATCTGCAGGCGGCCACGGGCTTCGGACCCCAGGCGAACGCGGCCCTGGCACGGGCTCACCGGTTGCTGGGTGACGCAGGGGCCGCGGCCTCGGCGGCAAACGCCGCGCTGTCGTCGGATCCCATGCTCCTCTACACCCAGGGCTACGACGCCACCTCCATTTCCAACACCCCGGTGGCGTTCCTTGTGCTTCGGGCACTTCAGGAAATGCAGCCCCTGCCAAGGCTGGATTTCCTCGACCCCAAGTATACCGACCGGGAATCGGCGATACCGATCGCGAAGGCCGAGGAGATGCACCTGATCCTGGCGGAGATCGCGCTGGCTTCGGGCAACATGGCCGACGCTCGCACTCAGCTGGCAAACGCGATCACCCTGGCCGGGACGCGGGGGATGGTGTCGTTCGACGATATCGACGAGCGCCGCAACGCCGACCTGAGCCTGCGCCCGAGGAGCAGTGAAATCCTGATCCGTGCGGATGCCGACAGCCCCTATCGGGCCGGGCTCGTCCTGGACCGGCCGTCCGATGGTCTCATGATTCCGAATGTCTCGGGCACCTCACTGGATGCGGACAGTATCGCGGGTCTCTCGGATGCCAGCGAACTCTGGCACGCACTGTGGCTGGCCCGTCAGGAGATCATGCTTCTGGAGGGCCGCCGGCTCGCCGATCTGGGCATCAAGCTGCCGATGATGCTGCGCGAGATCGACCAGAACGACAACATCAACGAGGGAGATCCGGGCACTCTGCCGATCGTGCCCGGCTACATCCCCCAGAACCCTCGCTACGCTATGGACATCTACACGCCGCTCGCGTTGTACGACGGGGTCGACCCCGGGGTGCCTCTGATCGAGACACAGGTGACCATCCATGTGGACATGAACAAGGTGCTTGTCGCCAACAACGCGTCGCCGTTCAACTAGGCGGCTGAACAGGCTGTCGTCGGCGTCAGGGCGCAGGTCTTGTTGTTCGGCGGCAAGCAGGACTCCGGCCGACGGGGCTTTCGGGCTCCGTCGGCCGGCTATTGCCCGCAACGGACCAAGAGCATTGCTGGCCTCGCGGTGCTTCTGGCGTGGGCCGCCGCTGTGCCGATACATGCCCAGACGGGTGTCATCCACGGACAGGTTCTGGACGGTGCGTCGCGTCGGCCGCTTTCGAACGCCCAGGTCCTCATCGAGGGGACCGGGATCGGCCAGCTCACCAGCGTGTCGGGACGCTTCGTGTTTCTGAACGTGCCCGTTGGCGACCACACGGTTCAGGCAACGCTCATCGGCTATGGTGAGGGCATCCGAACCGTCACCGTCGCCGCTGGACGGGCGACCGCTGCCGACATCGAACTGTACTCGACGGCGATCGCCCTCGACGAGGTCGTCGTCACGGGCGTGGGCGCTGAAACCGAACGGCGTGCGCTCGGAACATCGGTCGAGGTGCTGTCGGCGGCAGACTTCGAACTCGCGCCGGTTCGATCCGTCGACCAACTCCTCCAGGGTCGTGTCACAGGGGCCACCATAAGCGCCACCTCGGCCAACCCGGGTACCGGAGCCCTCATCAACTTCCGCGGCATTTCGTCGGTGTTCGGTGCCCAGACGCCGGTCATCTATGTGGACGGCGTCCGCGTCGACAACAACCAATCCACGGCGGCAGTCACCGGTGGCGAGCAGTCATCAGCCCTGGCGGACGTTCTGGCCAGCGACATCGAACGCATCGAAATCACCAGGGGCGGCGCTGCGTCGACCCTCTTTGGATCGGCCGCAGCCACGGGCGTGATCCAGATCTTCACCAGGAAGGGAAGCCCGGGGGAGCCGAAGATCACGGCCCGAGTCGAGCAGGGAATGGAGACGCCCGAACTCAAGTACATGTTCGACATGGGGGTGATCTTCCCGGAACGCGTGGAATCCGGCGAAATCACAGAGACCTTCATGCGAGACCACTACTTCAGGAACGGCCACACCCAGACCTACTACGTAGGCGTGTCCGGCGGGACGGCCGACGTGACCTACAGTGTCAGTGGTCGCCTGGAAGACCGCGCCGGGACCCAGCCGAAAGACGGGAGCACCAACTACAACCTCCGCGGCGGCGTGCAGGCGTCGCTTACCGAAGACTTCACGCTGGAATTCTCGGGCAGTTACGTACACCACAGCTTTCAGCGACTCTACAACGGTGCCTCTATAGGGGACCCGCTGACAACCTTCGAGGTCGGGGACGCCCTTTTCTTCGCCGGTGCTTCAACCCTGCAGGAGGCGCTGGACATCTTTCTCATGCCGGACATCGACGAATGGGTCAATCGTTTCATTCTGTCTACGGGCGTGCGGTGGCGAGTCCGCGACGACCTTGCAGCGAAGATCACACTGGGCACCGACAACCGTACGAACCAGCAGAGGCTATACGAGCCGATCGGTTTTATTCCCGGTGAGCCCACGGGCCGACTCAACCGACTCGACCGCTCGTTTGCGTCGGTTTCCCTGGATGCGGGGGCAACGTACGCGTGGCGGAGTCGCGGCCGAATGGTCGGGTCCGCGTTGACCGTGGGCGTGCAGGGCTTTCGGCAGGACGAGAGCGTTATCAACGGTCACGGTCGGACCTTCGCCCTGCCCGGCACCTTCCACTTCCATGCCGCGGCGGACATCACCGCTGGCGAGGGAAACATCGAGCTGTTCAACGGCGGCCTGTACCTCGACGAGCAGGTGAGCCTGTGGGACAAGCTCTACCTTGGTGGCGGTTTCCGAGTCGACGCCGGGTCGACCTTCGGGGACAACATCGACACCGAGTTCTACCCTAAGGCCACGGGCTCCTACATCGTTTCCGAAGACATCGAGCTCGCGTTCGTGGACGAATTCAAGATCAGGGCCGCCTACGGACAGACCGGAAACTTCCCGGGTGCCTTCCTCAAGGACCGCACCTTTTCCGCCAGTCCGTTCCGCGGCGAATCGGCGCCCAGGTTCGCCAACCCCGGCAACCCCGACCTGCGCCCCGAGAAGACGTCCACTGTGGAAGCGGGGATCGACGCGGCCCTATGGAACAACCGCATCGGTCTGGACCTGACGGCTTATGAAGCGCGCACGACGAACGCGCTCTTTCAGGTCCCCCGTCAGCCGGTAACCGGCCAAGGGACCCAGCAGGAGAACGTCGGCGCGATCCTCAATCGCGGGGTGGAAGCAGCCCTCAGCCTCCAACTGGTCAACACCCGAACGCTGGCCTGGAGCATGGGCGGGACCTTCCACTACAACCACAACGAAGTCACCGACATGGGTGGGGTGGCCGACTTTCCCGTGGACGACGGCCAGAAGCGGGTAACCGGCTGCTGGAGCGTGAAGGAACCGGGGAACCTCGATACCTGCCGCGGCGGTCCCGTCGGCGCCTGGTGGGTGACCATGCCGAGCGACACGAACGGTGACGGGCTCCCCGACGCGTCGGAGCGCAACTTCGTCGGCAAGTTTCCGGTGCCCGACAAGAGCGGCGGCATCAACACGACGCTCTCGGTCGGGAGCGACCTGACCGTCAGCGCGATGGCAGACTGGGCGGCGGGCCACCACGTCTTCGACTGGGGCTCGGTATGGGCCACATTCAACGGCATCTACCGCCGCGAACTGGTGCGTTGTGGCACCGGGGACGACGCTGCCGACGGCTGCGCGTACGCGTTCCCGACCCAATACGGGACAGACGGGATCGCACGCGGCAAATACAGCCAAAGCGGAGCGCGCGACGCGTTTCTCTACGACGGCGACTACCTCAAGCTTCGGGAGGTCTCGGTTCGCTACATTCTTCCCGGGGATTGGACCAGTCGTCTGAATGCCGGCCGCGCGACGCTCTACCTGAACGGCCGCAACCTGTGGATCTGGTCGCACAACCGGCTGATCGACGGAGAACTCAGTGGCATCACCTACGGTGGTCTGGAGCTGGGAGGCGAGAGCAGCATCACGCTATCCCCCAACCGGTCGTTCCGGATCGGCGTAGAGATCGTGTTCTAGCATCGATGGAGCGAATGGAGCGCGCTTCCCGCGGGACACCGGCCCGAAACCGACTGCTGGCCAGGCCGGTCGAGCACATCGACGTGACCGCCTTCGACGGGCGGAGCGTCCTGGACACCTACCGCAACGCCGCCTTTCAGGCCCGCAACCTGGCCGAGGCCGCCGACATCTTTGCCGAGATGCTTGGCGACCGCGACTGCACGGTGATCTTCACCCTCGCGGGGTCGCTGGTGTCGGCGGGCCTCAAGGAAGCGCTGCTCACGATGGTCGAATGCGACATGGTCGACGTGATCGTGGCCACCGGCGCCATCGTGGTCGACCAGGACTTCTTCGAGGCGCTGGGATTCCGCCACTACATGGCGCCGGGCTCGCCGGACGCGCCGGCCGTGGACGACGAGGAGCTCAAGCGACTGGGCATCGACCGGATCTACGACACGTACATCAGCGAGGCCGAGCTGCAGCGCTGCGACGAGGTGGTGGCCGGCATCTTCGACGGGCTCGACGCACGGCCGTACTCCAGCCGCGAATTGATGACCGAGCTGGGCGGCTACCTGGAACGGCACCACGTGCGGGCACGGTCGATCGTGCTGGCCGCTCACCGCAAGGAGGTGCCGGTCTTCGTGCCGGCGCTCAGCGACTCATCGGCGGGATTCGGCGTGGTCGCGCACCGGGCCAGGGCGTCCGCCCTGGGCTTGCCCCACCTCGCATTCGACTCCGGGAAGGACTTCCACGAACTTGCGCGGATCAAGCTGGCCGCGTCGGCGACCGGGCTTCTCATGGTGGGTGGGGGAGTGCCGAAGAACTTTGCGCAGGACGCGGTGGTGGCTGCGCGGATGCTGGCGGAGTTCGATGGAGGGAAGGGCGGCGATGCCGGCGCGTCCGACGTGGCCATGCACAGATACGCCGTCCAGCTCACGGTGGCGGATGTACGCGACGGCGGCCTCTCGGGCTCGACCCTGCGCGAGGCGACCACCTGGGGCAAGGTCGAAACGGCGCGGGAACGCATGGTGTACGGCGAGGCCACGATCACGCTCTCTCTCCTGGCCAGCGACGCGTACCACCGCGGCATCTGGCGGCGCCGCGAAGGGAGGCGGCTCGGGGCGCTGTTCCCCACGAAGCCGACCGGGGTGGTCGCGCCATGACGCAGCTCTACCTGGACTTCGACACGGACCGCGCCCGCTCCGCCCCGCCACCGCCCGGCGACCGTGCATCGGCTTGCGTGCTCGTGCAGGAGTTGGAGCGCATCGCACGGGAACACGGGAGGGCCCGCAAGATCCTCATCGCCCGCACACGCGGGGAGGGGAAGGAGCTGCTGCGGCAGGTCGCGTTGCGCGGGCGCTCGTGGACGGGCTTCGAGATCAACACCCTGCGGCCCCTCGCGACAATGATCGCTGCGCGCTCGCTGGTGCGCGCCGGCCGCCACGTGATCGACGCCTTCGACGAACACGCGCTGGTGGAGCGCGCCATCGACGAAGTGGTTGCACTGACGCGCTTCGCTCGATTCAGGGAGCTCGCGGAGAAGCCCGGTTTCCGGGATGCGCTTCGCAATTCGGTAGCGACGCTGCGCATGGGTGGCATCCGGCCACCTCTTGACGCCCCCGGAGGGGCAGGCGGGTCCCGGTTCGACAAGAGGGCGCTGGTGACCCGGGTCCTCGCGCGCTACGAGACGCTCCTCCGCCCGGGGAACCGTACGGACACGGCAGGAATGCTCCGGACGGCGGTGCGGATTCTCGCGAGAGATGAACACGAGCCGTTGCCGGCGGATACCCGGATCTTCCTTCTCCCCGGACTTGCGGGCCGCGGGCTCGAGGGGCGATTCGTGGCGGAACTGCGGCGGCGTGGCGCCGTCCTTCTGAGGACCGACTCCGTGGAGGGACTGAAAGTGCCCAGGGGGATCCTGTGGGATGTCGCGCCGCCACAGTCCCCGGCCAGCTATCTCCACGCGGTGAATCGTTGCGTGGCCGAGATTCCACCCGCCACCGCCGTCGACCGGATCGAACTCTTCACCGCCGCATCGGTCTACGACGAACTGCGAGGGGTATTGCGGCGCGCGCTCGAGATGGGGGCTCGCTGGGACGAAGTCGAGATCGTGGCCGCCGACCCCTGGTCGTACGGCTCGGCGCTGCACGCCCTCGCCGGACCGATGGGCGTGCCGGTCAACTTCGGCGTCGGCCTTCCGGTCGAGCGCACACGCCCGGGGAGGGTGGTGTCGACCTACTTCCGCTGGATCGAAAGCGGGTTCCAGGAGTCGCTCCTCCGGGCGCTGATCGAGGCCGGTGACGTGATTCCGCCACGTCCCGCACACCGCCTGACCGGCCCTCGGCTGGCGCGCGCATTGCGTCGGCTGCGGATCGGGTGGGGGCGCGATCGCCACCTGGCCAGGATCGAGCGGGCGCTCAGGGACGTCGACAAGCTGAGGCGAAGGCGCTTCGAGGACGAGGAGAGACTGGAGCGGCGCAAAGTGCGTGAAAGGGAGCAGCTGAGCGCCCTGCGGGCCCTCGTCAGACCCGTTCTCGAGGCGACCCCGCCGACGGATGAACGCGTTTCCCCGTCCCGGGTTGCGGCCGGCGTCAAGAGCATGCTGGAGCGGGTGGCTCCCGGCACGGACACCGACGAGACGGCGCGGCAGCGGCTGCTCCGTCAGCTGGAACGCATCGAGGTTGCCGTAAAGCGCACGACCGACTTCGCCTCGGCGTCGGCGATCGTCCAGTCGTACCTGCAGATCCGCATACCGGCTCCCAGAACGGAGGGACTTGCGCCCTGGAGTTCGGCGCCGGGCCACATCTACATGACGGATCTGCGGCACGGCGGCGCAACCGGCCGGCGATTCACCTTCATTGTCGGCCTCGACGCGAGGTCGGTGCTCGGCTCGCTCCACGAGGATCCGCTCATCGGTGACGAGGAGCGGTTCCGTCTCGGGCCGGGTGAACTGCCCCTCGCATCGGAGCGCGCAGCCGAGGCCCGCTTCAACTTCGCCCAGCTTTTCGCACGCCTGCGGGGCACGGTCGTCGTGAGCTACTCGTGCTGGAACCCGGCCGAGAGCAGGGAACTCACCCCCGCCCCCGAAATGCTCCAGACGCTCCGCCTCAGGGAGCGGGACCAGACCCTCACGTTCGAGGATCTGAGCCAGCACCTCGGCCTCACGGAGTCGCGGCTCCCGCGTCCCGGGATCGACACCGACCTGGACGCCAGCGACGTGTGGCTGCGCGCCCTTGCGACCGACACCGGCCGGCTCCGCGACGGACTGGGCGCCATTTCGCGGTCGTTTCCGCGTCTTGGCGAGGGTCTGGCGATCGGTGAGGCCCTCGACAGCGACGAACCGTCGGTGCACACCGGCTTTCTGGGTACACATTCCCAACCTCTTTCCTACCACGACATCGCTGACAGGACATTCTCTGCGAGCGGCCTGGAAACACTGGGCACGTGTCCCCGGCGATTCCTCTTCAGGTATGTCATCAGGGCGTTCGCGCCCGACGATCCCGAGTTCGATCCCGACCGCTGGCTCAACGCGATGGAGCGGGGCAGTCTGCTTCACGCCGTCTACGAGGAGACGCTGAAGGAGGCCGACGCCCGCGGGATCGAGGCCGCCGACGACCGTTTCATGGACCTTGCGCTGCGGCTGATCGACCGAATCGGGACGGTGGCGCTCGTCAACACGCCGTCCCCGAGCGTGGCGCTGCATCGGTGGGAGATGGAGGAACTCCGGGACGACGCCCGCTCCTTCGTCGAGATGATCCGGGAAGAATCACCCCGGTGGACGGAACTCGAGTGGCGATTCGGGATGGACGCCGAAACGAGGATCGACGCCGGGGAAGGATCGGTCCTCGTACGCGGTGTTGTCGACCGTGTGGACGACCACGGCACGCACCTGCGCGTCGTCGACTACAAGACCGGCGGCGGGTACGGCTACAGCAGCCGTTCCGGCGTCTACAACGGCGGACGCCGCCTGCAGCACTTCGTGTACACCGCCGCGGTGGCAGCCCTGCATGACAGGCCGGTCGACGCCATGGAATACCACTTCCCCACGAGGCGCGGCGAAAACCGGATCCGCGGCTACGACGCTTCGCAGCTCAGGCACGGCGGCCACCTCGTCGCGTCGCTCCTCGAGTGGATGAGCCAGGGGTGGTTCCCGGCCACGGACAACCCCAGGGACGACTGCCGCTACTGCGACTACAAGGAGGTCTGCGGGGCCGAGACCAGCGACTGGGGCCACACGAGTTGTGGGGTCGCCGAGTGGACCGCACGCAACCTGGAGACAGCCGGTGAGTTGTCCCTGCTGCGCAGGGTGCGCAACTGGGAAAACGAGGAGCCGGTCTTTTGAGCAGCAGCCAGCCCGCGGGCCTCGTGGCCGAGGGTCTTCCGGCCCGCCCGCAGCAGTCCGTCCCCTACAGCCGGCCGGGTGAACGTTTCAGCGAAGACCCCCCGGATCAGGACGAGCGTCTGCGCATCCGCGAGGACCTCGAGCGCAACTTCCTGGTCGAAGCGGGCGCCGGCTCCGGGAAGACGACCTCCCTGGTGGACCGGATGGTGGCCCTGGTGCGCAGCCGGGCCTGCAAAGTCGAGGAGATCGCGGCGGTCACCTTCACCCGCATGGCGGCGGCGGAACTGCGGCAGCGCTTCCAGGTCGAACTCGAAAACGCGGCGGCGCGCCTCCGCGAGGAAGATCCCGAGCGCAGGCTCCTGGAAGAAGCGATCCGGAACATCGACGGTGCGTTTCTCGGCACCATCCACTCGTTCTGCGCCAGACTCCTGCGCGAGCGGCCGCTCGAGGCTGGACTCGACCCCGGCTTTCGCGACATGCAGGAGACGGAGGCGTATCGGTCGCAGCGAAAGGCCTGGACCGATTTCCTGGAAAGGCTCGCAGCCGATGAGGATCCTCGCCTGCGTGAACTCAAGCGGCTGGGGATCCCCCCGGAGCGGTTGCGGGATGCGTTCGACAAGCTGGTCGAGAACCCCGACGTCGACTTCGTTCACGAAGAGGTCGACCCGCCGGATCCGGTCGAAGTGGCGGCACTGCGGGCCGGGTTCGACGAACTCCTCGACCGGGCCTCGGCCCTGATGAAGGACAGAAACCCCGAGGACGGATGGGACTCGCTGGGCAAGCGCGTCCGCACACTGCGGTACTGGCGCCGGTCTCTCGACTGGAAGAACCCTTCGGTCTTCTTCGATGCCGTTGCCAAGGTCCACGGGATCAGGACGAAGCCCACGCAGAAGCGGTGGGCCGATACCGCCTCCGGCAAGCTGCAGGCCAGGAAGCTGGGGGAGGACATCCGGCGGTTCGGGGCGCCCGGCGGCAAGGCGGACGAGCTGTTGAGACGGTGGTGGGCGTACCGATACCCCGTCGCGCTCGGCGTGGCCCGCGCCGCCGCGCGCAACTACGCACGCGAGAGAAAAGCCCGCGGTGAACTCACCTTCCAGGATCTCCTGGTCCTCTCGGCGGAACTGCTACGCGACAACCCGCAGGCCCGCCGCGAGCTGGGCCTGCGCTACCGGCGCGTCCTGGTCGACGAGTTCCAGGACACCGATCCCCTGCAGGCCGAGATCCTGCTACTGTTGGCCAGCGATCCCGAATCCAACGGCAGCGACTGGCGCACCGTCGTGCCGCGGCCCGGCGCGCTCTTCGTCGTCGGCGATCCCAAACAGAGCATCTACCGTTTCAGGCGCGCCGACATCTCGCTCTACGAGTTGGTGAAGCAGCGCTTCCAGGAGTTCGGCGAAGTGCTGCACCTCGAAGCGAACTTCCGGTCGCTGAGAGACTTCGGCGCCCTCGTACAGGGGGTCTTCGACGACGAGGCCCACTTCCCCGACGAGGACTCGGACCGCCAGGCCTCCTTTGCGCCGCTGCGAGCCCGAACGAAAGGACCGGGACTGCTGGCCGCATACTCCGTCCACGGCAAGCGTCAGGGTGACGTGGCCATGGACGACGCGGCCCGAATCGCATCGGAGATTGCGGACAGGGTCGCCAATGGCGGGCGCAAGCCCGGCGACTTCATGATCCTCACCCGCACCCGCAAGTTCCTTTCGGTCTACGCGCGCGCCCTCGAGGATCGCAACCTGCCGGTCGAGGTGTCGGGCACGGGCGTGGGCTTCGAAGACGAACTGCGCGCGTTTCTCATGATCTTTCGGTGCCTGGCGGACCCTGGACACGAGGTCCGCGTGCTCACGGCGCTGACAGGTCCTTTCTTTGGATTGAGTCTCGACCGCATCGTGCGGTACCGTGACCTGGGTGGCCGGCTTTCGATCGACTTCGCGCCTGCGGGGGATTGCGAGGTCGCGGAGGCGATGGGTGTTCTGCACAAATGGTGGCGCCTCGCGCGGCACGAGCCCGCCGACGTGACCGCGGAGCGGCTGGTGGACGGAATCGGCCTCTTTCCGCTCGCGGCGGCGGGCGCGCTGGGAGAGATGCGCGCGGGCGCCGTGGTCTACCTCATGGATGCGGTACGGGCCCGCGCGCTTGCCGGCGACTCCTCGCTTGCCGGCGCCGTGGACGCCATGGAGACCGCCCTCGAATGGGACGACGCCGAAGCCCCCCTGATCCCGGGGCGGCCCGACTGCGTCCGCGTCATGAACCTCCATCGGGCCAAGGGCCTCGAAGCCGACGTGATCTTCCTGGCCGCCCCGTTCGGCGTGTACGACTGGGAGCCCCGCATGCACGTATCCCGCACGGGTACGGGCCGGGCCCGCGGAACCATTCCGATCGTCGCGAGCCGTGGATTCACCACCGAGATCATCGCGCAGCCCCTCGACTGGGAGGAAAGCAGGGAGAGGGAAAGGGAGTTCGAGGCGGCCGAACAGGTCCGCCTGCTCTATGTGGCGGCGACCCGGGCAAAGCACGAACTATGGATTGCGCGGGGACGGGGATTGTCCAGGGCGGTAAAGCCGTCGCCCTGGGCGGATGTCGAGGACTGGGTGGCGGCGGAAGCCGCCCGGGAGAGGATCACGCCTTCCTGCCACTGTTTCGTCCTGGACGAACTGCCGATCGATCCGCCCCCGGCACCCGACAGGCTGGATCCGTCCACCGACCTGGACGCTCCCCTGGGGGCGGCCGCGGCCGGGGTGAATCGAAACCGCGAGCCCACCTACCGCCTGGAGACGGTCACGGCCCGCGCAAAGGGGAACGAGGCGGCCAGCGTGCCCGCCGCATCCACCGGCCCCCACGAAGTCCGCACGGACGAGTTCACCGCCGCCCCTCACGAGCCCGAATCGGGTGGCTACGAATGGGGCAGCGTGGTCCACGACGTGCTGGCAGCTGCGGGCGAACGCACCGACGGCGAAGCGCTGGCACTGTACGCACGTGGCCTGCTGATCGAACACGAGCGCCCCGTGGATTCGACCGGCGCGCCCACCGAACTGGGGACGCTTCTGTCGCTGGTCGATTCCGTGCGCACCTCCGGCATATGGGCCCGCGCCATGGCCAGCAGCGAGCGCCACAGCGAGATGCCGTTCGCGGTCAACCGCACCCCCGCCGGTCACCCGCCCGAGGTGCTGGAGGGCGTGATCGACCTGGTCTTCAGGGAAGGGGACCACTGGGTCGTCGCCGACTACAAGACCGACAGCGGGGATGACCCCGGCTTCGTGGAGCGGACAGGGCAGTACCGCGCCCAGGTCGACCTCTACGCTGAATGCTGGGAACAGCTGACCGGCGAGGTGGTCGGCGAGCGCGTGCTGGTCTACACCGCGCAGGGAAGGACGGAGTCATGGTGAAGAGGAGCTTGCCGGCAGCCGCTTCGTGTCCCCTGTGCCCTATGTTGGCAGGGAGGCGATTGATACCTTCACGGTGACGTTGAGTCGCCCAAACACCCCCAATCACAGGACGCAAATGCCGACATCATTCCCCAGGATTGCCGCAGCGGTCGCGCTGACGATCATCGCGTCGACCATTCCCTCCGTACACGCCGCCGCGCAAGACGACCCGGAAGAGCTGCCCTTCCCGGAGGGCTGGCAGGTCCGCTTCGACCGTGAGGGCGCAAGCATGGATGACCTCTACCTGGTCACCATGCCCCCGGGCTACCATGTGACGACCGGTCCGGCGATGATCGCCTGGCACCCCGATTCGGTCGCCACCGGAGACTTCCGCATCGAGTCCGAGACCTTCCTCTTCGACCCGCAGGGCCGGCGCGAGGCGTTCGGCTTCTTCATCGGCGGCACGGACCTGCAGGGGCCGGACCAGCGCTACACCTACTTCCTCGTGCGCGAAGGCGGCGAGTTCCTGGTCAAGACGCGCTCAGGCGCGGAAACGGCTGAGGTCCAGGGCTGGACGGCACACCCCGCGATCGTCGCGTTCGCGACCAGGCCGGAAGACGCCCACACGGCGAAGAACGTGTTCGCGCTCGAAGCCGCGGGCGACGAACTCCGCTTCTCGGTCAACGGCGAATCGCTATGGACCGGCCCGCGCGCGGGTCTCGCGACCGACGGGATCTTCGGACTACGCGTGAACCACGGGCTCAACCTGCACATCACCAGCATCGCGTCGACGCCTGTGCGGTAACGGCAAGAGCTTGCGGCCGATGCGCTTGCGGGCGCGCCACGGGAACCGTATCGTGACGGCGTCATGCGCCGTTCCCCGCGAAGGAGTCCGTTCTTGAAGGCGATTGTCTCGGCAGGGGTTGGCGCATTGGGGATGATGGCCCTGGCGGGGCTCGTGTCCGGCGCCGAGGCCGCCCCCGGGGAGATGCCGTCAGCCGCGGTTGCTCAGGACACGCCGGTGGTCCAGCAAACTCCCCCGCCGCCGCGGCGACGTTCCTGGTGGTCGCGCAACCGCTACCCCGGCCCGATTCCCACGCCCGAGGAGTGGCAGCCCCCTGCCGGTCCGGTGCGCATCGCTCTGCAGGTGGGTCACTGGCGTGCGGACGAGGCCCCGCGCGAGTTGTCCGGACTGCGCCGCAACGGCACAAGCTGGAACGGCACGCACGAGCGGGAGTTCAACCTCGTGATCGTACGGCGCACCGCGGCCATGCTGGAGGAACTCGGCTACGTGGTCGACATTCTGCCGGCGGTGGTGCCGCCCGACTACCGTGCCCACCTCTTCCTCGCGATCCACGCCGACGCGAGCAACGATCCGGGTGCGAGAGGCTACCGGGTGTCGGCGCCCAGGCGGGACGCCACCGGACGCGCGCAGGACTTCGTCGACCTGCTCTACCGGACCTATGGCCCCGCGACCGGGATTCGGCGGCTTGAGGACACGACCCGGCGCATGCGCAACTACTACGCTTTCAACTACCGCCGCTACGAGCACGCCCTCCACCCGATGACCATCGCGGCCATCATCGAAACCGGCTTCCTTACCAACGCCGGTGACCGCGCGGTGATCATGAATCAGCCGGAGCGCGTCGCAACGGGGATTGTCGACGCGATCAAGGCGTTCTCGATCACCCCTCCGCCAGGACGCAACGGCACGCCATAGTGACAACCACGCTTGTCATTATGTAAAGCGCGCTTTACATCCCCCCGATCTCCGTCACCAGGAACTCCTCGAAGAAGTCCAGCATGTCGTGGAGCTTCTGGATCGTGTTGTCCCGCCCGTACACGTAGTAGCCCTCGCCGGGGTACGCCTTGTAGCGCACGATCTTGTAGTGCTGGTCAAGCTTGCGCGCGAAGTCGAGTGAGGCCTGCGGCTGGTCCTCCCGCAGCCGCCATTCGGCCGCGACCCCCTCGCCCTGGATCACGAAGGTGGGCGTGGTCACCTCGTGGGCCTTCAGGATCGCCGAGCTGTTCAGGTACACGTCCCGGTTCTCGGGGTAGGGCCCCAGTTCGTACTCGAGCAGCTTGATGTGCTGCAGCTCGTGCACTTTCGTGTGGAAGTCGGTCATGTCGCCGTAGCCGGACAGCGCGATCGCGGCCTGGAACACGCCGGGCGCGAACGCCACCGCGTCCATGGTCATGATGCCGCCGTAGCTGGTCCCGGTCACCGCGATCCGGTCCGGGTCCACGTCGGGCAGGGTCTTCAGGAAATCGACGCCCGCGAGCACGTCTTCCAGGTCGCAGTGGCCCCAGCAGCCGTTGTTGAGGTCCTCGAATTCCAGGCCGTACCCCGAGCTTCCGCGGATGTTGGGCATGAGGACGACGTAGCCACGCTGCGCGAAGAAGTGCACCTGCTGGTGTCTCCGAAACTGGTCGTCGAATTGCGACGTGGGCCCGCCATGGATCCACATCACGCCGGGGAACCGCTCACCCGGCTCCGCGTTCGGCGGCCGGTGCAGGTACGCCGGGATCGTGAGGCCGTCGCTGCTGGGATACGCCACCTTCTCGGGCATGTGCAGTCGCTCGGCCGATCCCGCCGCAACGGTGCTGTGCAGCAGGCGGCTCTCGCCGGACTCGACGTCCATCACGAACAGTTCGGCGGGTCGGGTGGGCGTCTCCATCGTGTAGCTGATGCTGCCGCCGTCGGGCGACCACTCGGGCCGGAGCGCGGCGCCGACATCCGGCTCGACCAGCGCCTTGCTCTTCGAGCCGTCCGCCGACACCAGCCGCAGCGAGTGGATGCCGTCGCGGTTCTCGGTGTAGCTGATCCAGCTGCCGTCGGGGGACCAGCGCGCGTCGCTCTGGTCGTAGTCGGAGGCCGCGATCTGGCGGGGCTCGCCGCTGCCGTCGCGCGGCACGACCCAGAAGTTCAGCCATCCGCTGCGCTGCGACCGGAACAGCACGGTCTCCCCGTCGGGCGATACCTGCGCCGACGCGAACGCGCGCCCGGCGCGGTAGTCGAAGAACCCCCGGTCCTGCACGACCGTGCGGGGGTTCTTCCCGTCGGGGTCGATCTCGATCACATCGTGGTCCACCCAGCGGTCGTCCATGCGCACGTAGAGCAGCCGGCTTCCATCGGGCGTCCAGCTGGGATAGCCCTCGTAGAGCGGGTCGTCCGTCAGGCGGCTTACCTTGCCGTCCGGCACCGACACCGTCCAGATGTCCATGTTGCCGAAGCGGTCGCCGGAAAACGCGATCCGGGTGCCGTCGGGCGACCAGGCCAGCCCGTTGGCCCGCGCCGACAACCTGGTCAGCTGCACGTCGACGCCGGCCCGCATACCGTCCCCCTCCACGGCCGACCAGAGCCAGATGTCCGGCGCGCCGCTCTTGTCCGACGTGTAGGCGATCCAGCGCCCGTCGGGCGACCAGTTGGGCTGCGGCGCCCCCAGCGATCCCACGCCGCTCAGCGACAGGTCCTCGGTGAGGATCTCGAAGGCGCCGTCTTCCGTGCTGACCGAGCCCAGGCCGCCGCCCGACACGAAGGTGATGCGCGAGCCGTCCGGCGACCACTTGGGGGGTTGGCTGCCGCCCACCGCCGCGGTCAGGTCGACGAGCTCGGCCGCGGAGATCGCGTCGGCGGCAAAAGACGAGGCGGCCGATACCGCGGCACCGGCCGCATCCCCGGCAGCCGGGGCTTCGTACTGGCAGGCCAGGCTGGCCGCGAGCACAAGCGCCGCCAGGGGCAGCGCCGGACGAGGCAGGGGCCGCTTCACCGCGCCTGGACGGGCGGCCGCGAGGCCGGAAAACAGGGTGTCCATGCGTCTCATCGATCCATCCTTTCGCCCGCGTCCACCATTTCGTCGTTCAAATACCGGCGGAAGAAATCCAGCATGTCGAGCAGCATCTGGCGCCGGTTGGCCT
This sequence comes from Gemmatimonadota bacterium, assembly GCA_022823145.1. Lineage (GTDB taxonomy): Bacteria > Gemmatimonadota > Gemmatimonadetes > Longimicrobiales > Gaopeijiaceae > Bin94. The sequence goes on along the minus strand of JAJDXS010000070.1, from coordinate 22,487 downwards.
TGCCGTACACGTAGTAGTTCTCGTTCGGGTAGGTCGTGTACTCGAAGGGCTTGTAGAAGTTCTCCAGCGCCTGCGCGAAGATCTCGGACTGGTCCGACCCCGGGTATCGCCCCTCGCCGTGCACCATGAAGATCGGCGTGGACACCTTGTCGATCTCGAAGATCGCCGAGCTGTTGCGCCACACGTCCTGGCTCGTCTCGAACGGCCCGAGCTCGTGCTCCAGCAGCTTGATGTGCCGCAGTTCATTCTCGCCGTGGTAGAAGTGGATCCAGTCGCCGTAGCCCGAGCCGGGAATGATCGCGCGGAACACGTCGGGCGCGAACGACGCCGCGTACATGCTCATCACGCCGCCGTAGCTGGTGCCCGTCAGGCCGATCCGGTCGGGGTCCACCTCGGGCTGCGTCTTCAGGAAGTCGACCCCCGCGACCACGTCCTCCAGGTCGCAGTGGCCCCAGCAGTCGTTGTTGGCGTCGGCGAAGTCCTTCCCGTACCCGGAACTGCCCCGAATGTTGGGCAGCAGCACCGCGTACCCGCGCTGGGCGAAGAACTGCACGTGCTGCTGGAAGGTGTCGTTGAACTGCGACGTGGGGCCGCCGTGGATCCACAGGATGCCGGGCGCGCGCTGGCCCGCCGGGACTCCCACCGGGCGGTACAGGTAGGCGGGGATCGAGTACCCGTCCGTGCTGGGGTAGTGAACCTTCTCCGGCAGGATCAATCGCGCCCCAAAGCCCCCGGCCGGCATGGACGAGGTGAGTTGGCGGCTATGGCCGTCCTCCAAAGACACCACATACAGATCCTGAGGGGCGACCAGGTCGTCCATCAGGTAGGCGATCGAGGTGCCGTCGGGAGACCACGAGGGGCTCGAGGCCCTGCCGCCGTCGGGCGACGCCAGCACGCGTGGCTTCCCCCCGTCGGCGGAGACCACGCGCAGGTCGTGATGGCCGTTGTGGTTCTCGGTGTACGCGATCATGCTGCCGTCCGGCGACCACACGGCGCTGCTCTGGTCGGCCTCGGCGGCGGCCACCGGACGCGGATCGCCGCCCCCGATCGGAGCGAGCCAGTAGTTGATCCAGCCGCTGCGGTGCGAGCGGAACAGGACCTGGCTGCCGTCGGGCGAGACGCGCGGATAGGCGAAGGTGGTGCCGGCGCCGTAGTCGAAGAAGTCGGTGTCCTGGAGCACGGTGCGCGCGCCCGAGCCGTCCGGATTGACCTCGATCACGTCGTGGTTCTCCCAGGTGTCGTTGAGGCGCACGTAGAGGATGCGCTCCGAATCGGGGGTCCAGGTCGGGAAGACCTCGTAGAGCTTGTCTCTGGTGATGCGCCGGACGCGCTTCGTGGCGACCTCGACGGTCCAGATGTCGTAGTTGCCGTAGCGGTCGCCGGCGAAGACGATCGAGCGTTCGTCGGGCGACCAGGTCATCGAGTTGATGCGCGCGCCCAGGTTGGTGAGCTGCGCCTCCGAGCCGTCTTCCGTCGACCAGATCCAGATCTCGGGCGAGCCGCCCTTGTCGGACACGTAGGAGACCCAGTCGCCGGACGGCGACCACCCGGGCATCTGGGAGGCCAGGAAGTGCCCGGAGCTGCCCATGTCGATCGGCAGGCGGGTGGGGAAGCCGCCGTCGGGGGAGATCGTCATCAGCCCGCCCGAGAGCGAGGACTGGAAGAGGATCCCCGAGCCGTCAGGCGACCAGGCCGGGGAGCCGGAGACGACGGACTCGATGGACAGCAGCTGGTCGATGGTGAGGATGTCGGCCTTCTGGGCGTGCAAGGGCGCCGCGGACGCGGATGCGAGGAGGATGGCGGCCCCCAACAGCCGGGGCATTGTCGCCGGTTTGCGATAGCTGGTCATGGTTGCTCCTTGTGTCAGTGTTCCTCGTCCTGATAGACCCACAGGCTGGACTGGTCCAGCACGTTTTCGAGCCGCCACCACACGGTCTGTCCCGGGCGCAGATAGATCGTGCTGCTGCGGTATGGCCGGTCGCCGATGGGATCGGCCTGAAGACGAAAGCCCGAGCCCGAGAACAGGCTCCTGGGGAGCGGCACCGAGTCGCGCCGCATGCTGGTGATCGAGAGCAGGGCGATGCGGTCAGCGCCGCGAATCGCGTAGATGCGCATGTCGAGCCAGTTGCGGTTGTGGACGTGCAGCTTGCTCTCGGGCGCACCCTCCCAGGCCGCCTGGTCGCGCACGCCGGGCGGTTCGCCGGAGCGCTCCGAATTCGAAGCGCATCCGGCGACCGCCGCGGCGAGAATAGCGGCGACAAGCCGGAGGCCGACTGCTCCTACGGGATGACGCCCTGCTGGGTCATGCATCCCGGCGGGACTTCCGGCTCGCGCGGGAGGCACTCGCTCAGCGGGTAGGGCATCGCGCTGTGAAGCCGCTGATCGGCGCTGGGCGCACCCACCACGGGGATTTCCAGCAGCTTGTCGTAACGGTTCATGTCGATCCACGTGTGCCCCCACTCGAAGACCAGCGAGAACCGCTTGTTGTACAGCAGTTCGTCGAGCAGGTCGTCGTCGGATCCCGGATAGGGATCCGGCAGCGGCTCGAGGCCGCCCGAGTTCATGCGGATGAAGTTGATGTCGTCGATCGCCGCCGCCCGGTTGCCCATCGCCAGGTTCGCCTCGGCGCGGATCAGGATCAGCTCCTCGTTCTTGACCCAGACGAACGGTGCGCTCGGGCTCTCGTACAGCGTGTACTGCAGATCCGAGGTCACCTCCAGCAGCTGATACGCTCCCACCACCTTGAACTTGTTCTGGAAGCGCAGATCCGGCGACCCGTCGGCCCGGGCCTGGGCCTCGTTGCGGAAACGCGTATTGGCCCACAGCAGATCGGGCCGATTGGCCGGGTTAACCAGGTCGCCCGAGTTGACCGACCAGCTGTGTTGGGCGCCGTAGTCGAGCGGCATGTTGTTCCCGGCGAAGGACTCCGCCACGGCCTGGAGCGCGCCCGACCAGTTGTTGCGGTGCACCTCGGCCCGCGCCTTGATCGCCCGGTTGAGCCGGACGAAGTCGCCAGGCGACGCGAAGTTGGAAAGCCCGGCGGTCACCCCGAAGGGGAAGGAGGCGGTGGCAGCCAGGTCGCCGCGTGCCTCGTCGAGCAGGCTGATCACGTGGCCGTAGACCTCGTTCTCTCCCACGATCGGTGCCGGGGCCTCGTTGGGATCCGACCCGACCGCGACGGGCGCGCCCAGGTGTCGCCGGGTCACCGCGATGTGCAGCAGGTCGTATGCCTGGATGGTCTTTGTGAAGCCGCGCACCGCCGCCTTGTCGGGCTCGGGGATCTCCGCTCCTTCCAGCGCGTCGAGGAGCAGGTTGGCGTTGCGCATGTTCCTGTACGCTTCGCCCCAGACCTGCGTGCCCACGAAAAGGGTCTGGGTCCAGGGGTCGCGGACGCTGCCGGGAAGGGAAGACCCGGTGGGCGCCATGGGGTAGACCTCGCGGCCGAAGGCGCCGACCCAGTGCACCATGTCGGCCGCGGTGAGGCGGGTGTCGAAGAGGAGGCCCTGCGCCGCGGCCGCGACCGCGGCCGTGCTCGGGTTGTTCTGCAGATCCTCCACGCTTGGGTTGTTGAAATCCGGTACGGTCAGTTCGCACGCCGCGAAAACGGTTGCGAAGAGACCCGCCGTCAGCAGACGGCCCATTTGTCTGATCATCGGTCTCATTCTCCCGTTCACGTTAGAAGCCCACGTCGACCGAGAACCAGAAGCTCCGGCTCGGCGGGTAGGGTGCCACGTCCTGGCCACGGCCGACCGCCTCGCTGCCGAAGTTGCTGACTTCGGGATCCAGGCCGGCGTAGTCGGTGATGGTCAGCAGGTTGCGGCTGCTGAGGTTGAGGCGAATGTGCCGGGCCGCGCTCCAGAGGTTCGCCACCATGGTCTCCGGCAGGTCGTAGGTGACGGTGAGTTCGCGCAGCTTGACGAAGGACGCGTCCTGGAAATAGGTCCCCGTGTTGTCGGGGAACTCCCGGTTCCGCTTCACGCAAACGCTCTCGCCGTCCACCGTGTTGTTGCAGTCCTCGGTGTTCCGGGTGAGGTCGAAGAGGAACTGGGTCAGGTTGTTGGCCGTGCCGCCCTTCTGCCAATCCAGAGTGGAGTACACGTTGAACCGACCGAAGCTGATGTCGTTCGAGAAGCCCATGCGGAAGTCCGCGTTGGATTCCGCCAGCGGGCCTACTCCGACCACTCCGGTTTCGGGATCGGGGCCGTTGCCCCACAGCAGCGTCAGAGATCTGCCTACCTCTACCGCCGTGGTGCCGTAGAAGTACCCGAAACCCTGGACCGTGAAGCGCGGTACCGGCAGTGAGATCACCTCGCTGCGATCCATGGTGAAGGTGGTTCGCGAGGTCCACTGCAGGTTGCGGGTGAAGAAGGGAACCACGGTCAGCGCGGTCTCGACACCCCAGATGTTGATCTCGCCGCCGTTGAAGATCGCCTCGGCGAAACCGGTCGAGGGCGCAAGCGAGCGCTCGAGGATCACGTCCTTGACCGTCTTGTTGAAGTACGTCAGCTCGAGCGTGGCCCGGTCCTCGAAGAGGGTGGCGTCCACGCCGCCCTCGATCTCGGTCTGGCGCTCGGGCCGCAGGTCGGTCGCCGCCGTGGCGCCCTGCACGCGCAGTGCCGGCAGGCCGCCGATGTTCCGGCCCTCGTACTCGGTGAACTTCTGGCCGTAGATCGGCTGGTTGCCCGACTGGCCCCACGCGCCGCGGAACTTGACTTCCTCGAGGAGGTCGCCGCCGATCGGGAACCGGTACGAAGCCGCGAATTTCGGGTAGAAGTGGAACGCGTCCGTGTCGGAGTTGTTGGAGCTCCGGTCGGCGCGGGCTCCCGCGGTGAGGAGCAGCCTTTCGTCCAGCATCAGCAGCTCTTCCTGCGCGAAGATCCCGAAGTCGAGGATCCGTTCACGGTTCTGCCTGACTTCGGTCGCCGTGCCCCGGTCGATGTTCTGCAGGCCCCCGATGAGGTTCTTCGCGATCGTGCTGCTGTAGTCGAGGTCGCGGATCTCGTACTGGGTGCCGAAGGAGGTCGTCGACTGGAATGCGTCGGAGTTGAAGGTGTAGACGGCGTTCAGGTTGGCGTTCATGTACTGGCTGTAGGCCGACCCGAGCACCGACGTGCCGGGAAGCCCGTCATTGGGCTCGAACTGCGATTCCGGCGGCGAGAAGAGCTCGTTCTTCTGGTTGTAGAAGTCGATCCCGCCGGTGGCGCTCAGCCGCAGGTTGTGCGTCGCCGAGGTGATGGCGTCGAAGGTCAGGTTTCCGGATCCCACGAAGCGCCATACCTCCTCGTCGTTCCGCACGAGCGACGCCGTCTCGAGAATGTTCGACGCGGCGAACGGGTTCCTGGGGTAGGTGCCCGTCCCGCTCGGGCATTTGTCGATGTCGGCCTGGCGGCTTCCGTCGGCGCATACCGCGCGCAGATCGACGAAGCTCGGCGTAGACGGGAGCGTCATGTAGTAGCTGATGCTACGGTTGTCGTTGTTGGTGATTCCACGGCCCGCCACGGTGTGAATCGCGTTCGTGTTCAGGCTGAAGGAGACTCGGTCGCCCAGGGTCTGGTCGATGTTGAGCTTCAGCGACTCCTTCTTGTAGAAGGTGTTGTCGATGATGCCGCCATCGTTCTTCACGAGTCCGGAGGCGTAGTAGCGGGTATCCTCGGTGCCCCCGCTAACGCTCGCCTGGGTTTCGTACGAGAGGGGCTGGTTGCCCGCCAGCAGCTCCTCGTGGTCGAAGAACCTGCCGGCCTGCCAGTGGTCCGCGGCCTGCGGCCCGAAGAACTCGACCGCCTCGTCCATCGAGGTGAATTCGCGCAGGCCGAGCTTGTTGGACAGCTGGAAGAAGCCGAAGCGCTGGGTCACGTTGAACTGCGGCGCGCCGACCCGGCCCCGCTTGGTGCGGATGATGACCACCCCGTTGTTCGCCTTGGATCCGTAGATCGCCGCGGCCGAGGCCCCCTTCAGGACCTCGATGCTCTCGATGTCGTAGGGGTTCAGGTCGGCGATCCGGTTCGCGGAGTTGTCCTGCGTGCCTCCGCGGACGGGGTTGGACGACGAGACCGTGACCGTGTGAACCCCCGAGGGGATCGTCTGGTCGCTGACGATGACGCCGTCCACCACATAGAGCGGAGTGTGCGCGCCGAGGATCGTGGACACGCCCCGGAGCTGAAGCTGCATGCCTCCGCCCGGGGCCCCCGAGTTCGACTGGATGTTCGCCCCGGCGACCTTGCCGCGGAGCGCCTGCTCAACGGACCACGAGGGTACCCTTTCGAGATCCCTCGCGCTCACCGTGGAGACCGCGTTCGCGAGGTTCCTCCTGGATATCCCGGTCGCCTGTCCCGTGACCACGATCTCGTCGAGGTTGAGGACGTCGACCCGGAGGTTGACGCTGATGTTGTTCGTGCCCGCGGGCACGGTGACCGACGCCGGCTGGTACCCCAGCATGCTGATCTCGAGCACGACCTCGCCCGCCGCCACGGACACTGCGAAGTCGCCGTCGTCTTCCGTGAAGGTGCCGAGGGTCGTTCCCGAGACGGCGACGGCCGCGCCGGAAATGGGCTGTCCTGTGGTGGCATCGGTGACGGAGCCCGTGAGGATGCGTGCCTGGGCGAGGATCTCTCCGGTGCCCAGAAGCATGAACAGGCCTGCCAGAATGCCGTAGCGCAATCTCATGAGGCTCCTCCTTTGCTGATTGCGTACAACGTGGGGCGAAGCGGCTGGAACGGCCGGCCGCGCAGGGGTACTATTCGCCCCGTGAAATGATTGACTTGTGACAACTGTGAATGGAGGGCACATGATCAGGCCCCGGCCCCTGTCCCGCTCGAATGCTCGGTGGGTTCCCTCACCGGCAATCCTCCCCCTGCTCGCCCTGACCATGGCTGCGGGCCGGGGCGGCGTGGCCGCTGCCCAGGAGATACCGGATGATCGGTTGGCCCGCTTCCGGGAACATATGGCCTTCGGGTCGCTCGTGAAAGGCGGCAGCGTCAGCGCGCGCTGGCTGGGAGACGGCCAGTCCTTCTGGTATGCGGACGGAGCGCCCGCCAATACGGTAATCTTCCGGGTCGATCCGGGCCGCGGAACCCGCGAGCCACTGTTCGACACGGAGCGCCTCCGGACCGCGCTCGCCGCCGTTTTGGGACACACGCCCCCGTACGACGGACTTCCCTTCTCGGAGATCACCCTCGACGAGGCGGCTTCGACGGCCGATTTCGAGGTTGAGGGGCGGCGCTTTCGCGTCGATCTGGACACCTACGGGATCACCGGGCTTGCCGGCAGGACTCCCGCCGAGATCGCCCGGACCACGCCGCAGCCGGTCGATGACACCTGGCCCGCGACCCCCGGCACGGCGATGGAGGTCCCTTCACCGAACGGGGCGTGGTTCCTCCGCCACCGGGACAACGACCTGTGGCTGCGTGCCAGCGAGGACGGCCGGGTGGTTCGCGTCACGGAGGACGGCGAGGAGCGGTATGCGTGGTCGTCGGCCGGGTCCCGCTGGTCGCCGGACGGATACAGGTTCACTGCCCAGCGGACCCGGACCGAGGGGGTCCACAGGGTGCCCGTCGTGCACTGGCTGGGACCCGCGGAAGAGGTGGAGTGGCAGGAGTACCCCTACACCGGCGGCCCGTGGCCCCGGCCCGAGCTGTATGTGGTGGACGTGAACGGGCGCCGGCCCGTGCCGGTCGATCTCCAGACCAGCGAGGAGATCGGCATCCACGTGATCGGGTTCACCCCGGACGGATCGCGGCTGCTCTTCCAGCGCGTCAACCGGCCGATGACCCGCCTGGACCTGATGGAGGCCGAACCGGCGACGGGCGAGAGCCGGATCATCCTCACCGAGCGGCAGGAGACCTACATCGAGGGCCTGCGCCTGCTGGAGGTGCAGGGGTCCTTCTACACGGCGGTCGACGACGACCGCTTCCTGTGGCTCTCCGAACGGGACGGGTTCACCCACCTCTACCTCTACGACAACGACGGCGACCTCGTGCGCCGCCTCACGTCGGGGCCGTTCCCCACCGGTCCGGTCGCAGCGGTCGATGCGGAAGCCGGGTGGGTCTACTTCAGGGCCCAGCGCGATCCGGCGCGGCCCTACGACATCCACCTCTAACGCGTCGGCCTCGAAGGCGGCGATGTCCAGCAGCTCACCGAAGCCAGCGGACAGCACACCGTCCAGTTCAGCCCGTCGAAAGCGTTTTTCGTCGACACGCATTCGTCGGTGGACCGGCCACCCCGCTCCGAGCTGCGGGCGGCCGACGGGACTCTGGTCGAGACGCTTTCCACGGCCGACGTCAGTGCTCTCGACGCCATTGACTGGCGTCCGCCCGAGGAGTTCGTGGTCAAGGCGGACGACGGGGTCACCGATCTCCATGGCGTGATCTACCACCCGCCCGACTTCGACCCGTCGCGCAGATATCCGGTGGTCGAGATCATGTACCCCGGGTCGCAGACGACCGCCGTGCCGCGCACCTTCGTGCCCAACGGGTGGGGCTTGCAGGCGCAGGCCCTGGCGCAGCTCGGCTTCGTCACCTTCATCGTGGACGCGCGGGGCCAGCCCGGGCGCGGCAAGACGTTCCAGGACGTGGTATACAAGGCGATCGGTCGCAACGAGATCCCGGACCACGTGGCGACCATCAGGCAGCTGGGCGAGGCGAGGCCGTACATGGATCTGAGCCGTGTGGGCGTGCACGGCTATTCTTGGGGCGGCTACTTCACGCTACGCGCCATGCTGCTGGCGCCGGAGGTGTACCACGTGGGGGTGTCGGGTTCACCGGTGGTCGAACTCGAGTCGGTTGCCTGGGTGCCGGTCGAGCCGTACATGCTCAAGCCGTCGGAGAATCCCGAAGGGTACGCCTACGCCTCCAACCTGACCATTGCGGACCGCCTGGCGGGCAAGCTCCTGATCACGATCGGCACTGCCGACGTGAACACGCCGTTCGCCCAGACGATGCGGATGGCCGAGGCCCTGATCCGCGCCGACAAGCCCTTCGACCTGCTGGTGCTGCCGGACCAGAGCCACGGACTGCAGGGGCAGAGCATGACGTACTTTCAGGACGCGATGGCCCGGTACTTCGTGGAGCATCTGGAGCCCCTCAGAAGTCCAGCCAGTAGCTCGCCTTGATCAGGAAGACGTTGCGCATCGGGTCCGAGAAGAGGCGCTGGAGGTCGCCCACGCCGTCGAAGGCGGGGTCGCGGACCCAGTCGGCCCGGTCCTGGCTCCACACCAGAAAAAGGGTCGAGCCCGGCAGGTACTCCCAGCGCAGCACGACGTTGCTGCGGAAGGAACGGGTGCGGAAGTCGGGGTTGGCGAAGCGGATCGGGTCGGCGGGTCCGGCACCGTCCGCGTCGGCGGTGTAGACGTCGCCGGCGCGCCCGATCGTGGTGGCCCCCTCCCCATAACGGACGAAGTCGTAGGTGCGGGGTGCCCTCAAGGCCATGAAGTTCTCGTAGTCGCCGGTCGCGACGAAAGGCTGGCCGTAGACCTGCAGCGTCATGCGCGGAGTGAGCGCGAGGTCCATACGGACCGTCACGTCGATCGCGGACTGCTCCAGTTCGGCGAAGACGTATCGGCGGCCGTAGGTGGTGTGCGCGGCCGGGTCGTCTGCCTGCGTGACGTAGAACGCGGCGTTCCTGCTCCTTCTCAGGCTGGGCCGGAGGCTCCAGCTGAACAGCCCTTCGCCGCGGCCGAAGACCATGGGACCGGCCGAGACCGAGTAGGAACCTTCGGCATCACCGGAGAAGTTGACGGAGAGGCCTCCCGAGACGCGCTTTCGTCCGTCGGTATTGAACCAGAGGTTGCCGCCCCAGTTGGCGGGGCTGACCATGGCGGGACCGCCTCGCGTTGCCCGGTGGTCCAGGTTCTCCATTTCGTAGCGCAGCGAGCCCCGGAGGGAATGGAAGCCCACTGTCTGACCGTTGCCGCGTAGCGAGATCTCGCGCTGAAAGACGAGGTTGCCGAAGTTCCGCCGTTCGGAACCGCCCAGGGTCAGGCTGGCGGATCTGAAATGGCGCCCGGGCTCCACCCAGCGCCGCGTTCCACCGAGGGTGAGCGAGTAGATGTCCGCGATCGTCTGGAAACCGGCGTCGTTCATCTCGAAGCCGGGTGAGATCATGCTCGCCTCGAAGCCGTAGAGCCACTCGCCCGCGATCTTGCGCAGCGCCAGTTCACCCGCGTAGCCGCCGAGCGAAGTGCGGTCGGGGTCGAAGGTCACATAGTCCTGATCGGGCCGCTGGTAGTACCGAACCGAGGAGTATTGCGCCCGCTGAATCGCGGTCGGACTGCCGCTGATGTGTGAGCCGCCGACCCAGCCCTGCATTGCGTAGGTGCGATTCGCGAAGCGATGGAGGAAGTCGACGCCGCCGGTAAAGGCCCGGTCGCGGAGGGCCAGGAGGAAGGAGTCGTGGTTCAGGTCGCGGTCCACTCCGGTCGCGATCATGCCGATATAGCTGTCGCCGTCCCGCATGTCTCGGCGCAGACGCAGCGCGGTGATGTTCGACAGGGGGTCCACCGGGACCTCGGCGACCGGCGCGCCGGCACGCTCGGTCACGCGGGCGGTTTCGCGCTGCGTGGTGGCGTTCATGAAGGCGACGACCCACCCCGAGTCGGTTCGACCGGAAATCTTGGCCGCGCCGAGAATGGTGGACTGCGTCGGCTGATCGACAAAGGACCTCCGGCTCCGGCCGCCGGCCCGGAGCGCCGGACGCTGACCGACCCGACGCGAATAGAAGAAGCGCAAGCCCTCGAGCCCGCCGAAGCCGAAGAGGCCCGCGCCCTCGACGAAGAACGGCCGGCGCTCCTCGAAGAAGGTCTCGAAGGCGGTCAGGTTCACCACCGCCGGGTCCGCCTCCACCTGTCCGAAGTCGGGGTTCACCGTGGCGTCCAGCGTAAGCCCCCCGGTGAGCCCGTACTTCAGGTCGAGTCCGACCGCTCCTCCGTAGACGGAGCCATCGTCGAAAGGGCTCGCCGGGTCCGCGCTCTGGTCGAAGCTCGCGCGCGTGACCGCGTACGGCAGAACCTCCAGGCGCTCGGGCCGGCGCACTCCCTCCAATCCCAGCAGGTGTCCGAACGACGAGGCAAGGCCGGTTTCGGTGGACGGTCGCCACGCCCAGTCGACCGCCTCGCCCGCGTGCAGGATGTCGCGGCGGAAATTCACTCCCCAGATCTGGCGGTCACCCTCCCGGAAGCGAAGCTGCGAGAAGGGGATCCGCATCTCGGCCACCCAGCCCAGCGAGTCGACCCGCGTCGCGGCGTCCCAAACGGGATCCCATCCCGCGTCCATCCCCTGGAATCCATCGTTGGGCGCGACAAGGTCGTTGCGTCCCCCCGCCGGGGTCACCCCGAAGACGAAGGCCGTGCGGTGATCGTGGTACGAGTCGAGCTGGATCAGAAACAGGTCGTTCGGTTGCATGAACGAATCGCGCCGACCGCGCAGCAGGGAGATCCGGGACGGGTCGCGGTCGTACATGCGTGCCCCGATGTAGAGCGCGTCGTCGGTGTAGGCCACCCGCACCTCGGTCTTCTCGGCCGCGGGGAGCCCGTCGCCGGGCCGGTCGCGCCGGAATCCGGTCACCGACCCGGCCCGCTGCCAGACGGCGTCGTCGAGGATGCCGTCGAGCACCGGCGCCGGATCGGCCCGCACGGCGGTTACGGTCGGCGGCACGACGCCGTCGCTGTGGGCCAGTGCGGAATCGGAAGCCATCCCGACCTGCTGGGCGGACTGCACGCCGACTGCAGCGGTCAGGAGAAGAGCGGAACCGAGTGTCATGAAGAGCCGAAAGATGGTTGAGGCGCGTCGAAACCTACCTCTATCTGGACACCGCGACTATCGAAACCGCTGATTTGCGGGACTCCCCCGTCAGCGATACCCGTGAAAGCGCCTGATCATTTCACCCAGCGCCTCGCCCGCCTCCGGCCGCGCGTAGCGCCCCGATTCCTGATCGTGCCAGCGCTGCCAGAGGGCATCGGAGAATCCCGACATGATCTCGCCCGCGTCCGGCCGGGCCGCGACGACCTCCTGCAGCAGGCTCTGGTAGCCGACTCGCGCCATGCCCACCACCGCGACGAGCCCGTCGTAGGCCTCGCGCAGGTCGGCAGCGACAAAACTGTAGGTGTCGTCGGCGTAGTCGATTCCCGGCACACCCTCGAGAAAGCGCAGGCTCGCCGGCGGCACTGCGTGCAGGGAGGCACGCACCGGGCCCGACACCCGCAGGGCCTTTGCTTCCGCCAGCCGCTCGACCGCCCGCCGCGCTCCCTCGCGCAGATCCGCGCGCGCTTCCTCGACGGGCCGCACAATCGCGCTGTCGGCACTGGGGGCGTCCTTCACCGTCACGTACTCGATCCACGGCATGGTCTCGAGGTCGCCGCGCAGCTTGTCGTCGCCCGAGGCGAAGATGACGGGAACACCGAACCGCCCCCAGGACAGCGCGACCAGTTCGGTCTCGGTGATGGCCTGGCCATTGATCAGCAGGTCGATCCCCAAGGTGAAGGTGTGGGCCGCGAATCCGCCGCTCCCCGTCTTCGAGTGCATGCCGACCACCGCCACCGCATCGATCGCCTCCGACTCCGGGAGGTCGAAGTAGGTGTCGAAGGGCTCGTCGCGGATGATCTGGGCGGCGCGCCCGTCGAGGAGGTCGGTGCGAAGGTCGGGGTCGGGGTTGCCGCTGCCGTGACCGTCGGCGATCACGACCTCGGTGGCACCGCCCGCGAAGAGCCCGTCCACCACCGCGTTGACGTCGGCGGCCAGCATCTCCTGGCCCGATGGGTACTGTTCGGTGCCGAAACGGTAGCTGCGCGGATCGTCCTGTCCCGACAGGCCTTCCATGTCGTGGATGATCAGCACGCGGATGCCGTCGTCGGGGGTGCGCCTGACGTCTTCCAGCGTCCAGGGCTCGGCCGGAAGCTGCGCGGCCCCGGTTGCCATTTGCGACTCACTCTCCGCGCCCGCGTCCCCGCCCCCTTCACCCGCGGGTGCGCAGGCGAACGCACCGCCGCAAAGGCCCGCAAGCAGCGAAAACCGCGTCGCGCTTCCACACATCTTCTTCTTTTGCATTTCGCTACCTCCGCCATTCTCCGAGGTACACCCGTCCGAAGCGGTCCGTGGCTTCGACCACGACTTCGCGCTCTTCGCCCGTCAGCACGACGCGGAACATGTGATCCACGGGCACCGGCTCCACCCACTCGCGGCGCTCCGGCAGATCGGGTCCTGCGTGCAGCTCGACGCTCAGCGGGTCGAGGCTCCGCCGGCGCTCCATCCCGCCGCGCGGCTCGCCGTCCGCGTACCAGCGCACGGTCCACTCCGGGTCCCAGTCCCAGATGTTCGCGAGCAGCTCGCCCGGCGCCGACGGATCCCGCCCCGTGCGGTGCAGGCGCATCTGGTGCTCGAGCCCGTAGCCGGTCGCCTTGTAGCGCCAGCTGACCTGCTCGCCGCGGATGGTGTAGATGCAGTAGCCGTTGGGCGTGCCGTCGTGACAGATGGGGCCGCTCCACCAGGCGCCGCAGATCGCGCCGGTGACGTGCTCGTGGGTGCCCTGCTCGAAGACGTGTTCGCACTCGTGGGTGTGGCCGGTGAGGATGTGGGCGTCGAAGGGCTCCAGCAGCCGGTAGAGGGCCTCGCGGTTCGTGATCGCGAGCGAGGTGCGCGGGGACTCGTCGCCGCGGCGGAGGTGCTGGCTGCCGAGGGCGGGGATGTGGGTGGCCACGATCACCGGCGAGCCGGGCTCGACACGCGCCAGATCCTGCTGCAGCCAGAGCAGCGCGTCGGCGCCGAGATAGCCCAGGTACCCCTGTCCGTACCAGAAGACGTCGTCGAGCACCACGTAGTGCACGGCGCCGCGGTTGAAGGAATAGTGTCCGGGCCCGAAGTGATTGCCGAAGGTCTCGGTCGAGCCGCGGTCGGTGAGGCTGTACAGGTCGAGGTCGTGATTGCCGACGACCTGGAAGAAGGGCACCCCGATATCGCGCACCCCCACCTCGTAGTCCGGGTAGAGCAGCAGGTCGTCGAACATGATGTCGCCGCACGAGATGCCGAAGACGTGCTCCCTGCCGAGCCAGGCCACAGTAGACCGCAGATCGGGAACCGAGAGCGAGTGGAACCGGTCCATCTCCATCGCGTTCTCTGTCTGGATGTCACCGAGCAGGAGCAGCGTGTGGTCGTCGTGGGGGGTCGGGTCGGGTTCGAGTTCGAAGACCGCCGACTGCTCGCGGCGGCTCGTGAGCGGGTGGTAGAAGCGGGCGGTGCCGGAGCGGTTGAGCGGAATCCGGTAGCCCGAGGGCAGCGTGATCCGGACGAACCCCTGTTCCGGGACGGTGATCAGCTCGAAGGTGCCGTCGTCCGCGGTGTCCACGACCTGGACGCCGTCGGTTACGGGGATCCGGGGCAATCCCCGCTCCTGGGAGCGCACCACGCCTGTGACTCTGATTGGGGCGGAGAGGGCGGTGTCCCCATGCGGGTAGCCGGGCCGTGAGGGGTGTGCGCGGGGGTCGAGCGGCGCGTAGGGATCGGCGAGAATGCGTTCCGGGGCGATCATCGCGCCGGTCAGCGCGGCCGCCCCGGCCTTGAGGAATGCGCGGCGGGAGGTGGGGTGATGGTTCACTTGCGTGTTCCTTCCGTGAGCGGAGCCGGCTCAGCTCAGTGTCGCGACGAGCCCGGAGTTCAAGATGTGACGGTCGTGCGTCAGCAGCGTCGCTCCCACAACGCGGGCCGTCGCGACAATGATGCGGTCGGCGGGGTCGCCGTGGAAAGAGCCCGGCAGGGCGGCCACTTCCGATGCGATAGCCGGCGAGATGCCGTGGCGCCGGATCAGCGGCGGCGCGACCGCCTTGGCCAGCCACTCGCGGAGCGGAAGCGCAAGCCGTATCCGCTGCAGGCTGTGGAGTATGGCGATCTCCCACAGCGAGATGTCGGAGATGCGCAGCGGCGAATCCGCGTCGGCTGCCTCAAGGACCCGTCGCTGCGCGGTTGACAGTGGCCCTTCGCCCTGAAGCCACCAGATCAGGACGTGCGTGTCCAGCAGCGCGGTCACTCGCCGCCTGCCATCCGGGTTCGTGTTCCCGGGGGCCGGTCTTCGTCAAGCTCGTGCGATTTGCCTCCAACGCCCGCCAGGCTGTCCCAATGGTGTTCCGGCAGCGCCGGCCCAACGATGTCACCGACCACCGTGACGGTGCCCTTCAATTCGGACTGCGGATACTGTGATTCCGTATTGCTGGGAGGCCACAGCTCCGCCACCGGCTGGCCACGCTTGAGAATGACGATCCGTTCTCCGGTCTCCCGCACGCGGTCGAGGATCTTGAGGCAGCGCGCCTTGAAGTAGGATGCGTTGATCGATTCCATGTGACCAGTCTCGGTGACTGGTCACATTCCGTCAAGGCCGGGACGCACCTCCGCGCGCGCCCTCCCCCCGCCGCGTCAGCACCAGGACGATCCACCCAAGCGCCGCCGGGAGGTGGAAGGTGTAGAAGCGCCACCAGAACGCGAACGCGCCCACCTGCGCGGCGGGAAGGTAGTCTCCAACCATGGTGACGAAGCCGGCCTCTATGAGGCCCGCGCCGCCGGGCGCCGGGATGAGGGAGCCGCCGTAGAGCAGGAAGAACGGCCAGGCCACGAGCGCTTCCGGGTTCGCGATAACGGTGGCGGGGCCCGCCAGCGCGGGCAGCACCAGAAGGCGGGCGGCGATGTGCCCGATCGTGGCGAAGGCCAGCAGGGCGAGGGGCAGCGCCCGTATGTGCCGCAGCGCCCCCGCGGCCTCGCGGAAGTCGGCAGCGACCCGGACGATGCGCTCCCACCGCGCGCCCCGCACGCCGAAGCGCTGCAGGAAGCGGGGGGCGGTGGCCTCCCGCGATGGCGCGAGCCGGACCGCTAACCCGACGATCGTCAGGGCGACGAGCGACCAGGCGAGCGGTCCGGAGAGTGCCGCGAGCGGTACGTCGAGAGCCAGCGCCAGAACCGCGGCGCAGACGGGGAGCAGGACCGCCTCGGCCAGCGCCTCACCGACCAGGAGTGCGCCGATGTGTCCGCCGCGAACACCCCGCCGGTGGAGGATGAGCGCCTTGCAGGGGTCCGCGCCGGAGCGCCCCGGGGTAACCGCTCCACCGCCGTCCCCGGCCAGCTGCGAGAGCGTCGAGGTGGCGAGCGGGACCGGGAAGCCCATGACGGCGGCGAGGACGACAAAGCGGACGCCGCGGAGGGTGACTTCCGCCATCATCGTCCCCAGTGCCGCCATGTGGTTCCAGAGCGGCAGGGCGAGGAGCGCGTCGGCCGCCTGTCCGTTCCTGGTCAGCACGACCACCGTCGCCACTACGACCCCGGCCAGGCTGAGCGCGACAAAGAGCCGGCGGATCAAGAGAGCGATGCTTCCGCCAGGAACGACGTGAGGTCAATTGCCGAGAGAGGGAGGGCAGGCATTCGGGAACGATATCGCAAGGGTGTGGTGGGCGGGGTGTCGAATCGTAACGATCCGCCCTGCGGCGGTTGGCGGCGAAGTGGCGCGCGACCTATTCTGGCAGTCCCGGCGCGTTGGCGCAGTACGGCGCTGGCTGCGCGTCTGTTTCCCGGCGGCAACCCAGGACAATGCCATGACCACGACCCGGAGAGACTTCCTCAAGAGCGCGGCGCTCGCGGCGACTGTACCGACGGTAGCGAGCGCGGCCGCGTGCGCCCCGGATTCGCCCGCGGGACCAGGTGCGGGGCAGGGCACGTCGTCCATGCAGGCCGACCTCGAAGAGGCGCTCGCCCGCCACGGGGTGGTCGGTGCCAGCGCGGCGGTGTTCGCGCACGGCGAGACCCGCACCGCGGCCGCCGGACTGGTCAACGTGACCACCGGCGTGGAGATGACGCCCGATACCGTGATGCACATCGGGTCGATCACCAAGGTGTTCAACACGACGCTCCTCATGCAGCTGGTGGACGACGGGCTGGTCGATCTGTCGGCGCCCGTGTCGACCTATCTGCCCGAGTTGCGCATCGCGGATCCCGATCACCTCGCGCGAATCACGGTCGGTATGCTGGTCAACCACACCAGCGGGATCGACGGCGAGATGGTGCCGGAGCAGGGCCACGACGAGGAGACCATCGAGAAGGCGATCCCGCGCTTCGCCAACATGGGGAAGATCCACGAACCCGGCGCCGACACGTCCTATTGCAATACGGCCACGGTCATCGCGGGCTATCTGTGCCAGAGGATCCGCGGCCGCAGCTGGTACGACCTCATGAAGGAGCGGATCTTCCAGCCGCTGGACATGGAGCACGCCGCCGTCCTGCCCGAGGACGCTCTTCTGCACCGGGCCAGCGTCGGCCACTTCACAAACCCCGAGACCGGCGAGCCGGTCCGGACGTCATTCGCCTTTCTTCCGATCAGTTTCGCGCCGGCAGGGGCGACGGCCATGATGTCGCCTGCCGACCTGGTCACCTTCGCGGCCGCGCACATGGCCGACGGCACCGGGCTGAACGGAACCGCGATCCTCTCGCCCGAGAGCGCACGTGCGATGCGGACCGAAACCACCAGGGGACGCGGACAGGGCTCGCCGGTCGCGTTCGGCCTGGGCTGGATGCTCTCCGAGGGCGGCTTCGTGTCGCACGGGGGCGGCGGGCCCGGCATTCTCGCTACGCTGATTGCGCATCCCGAGAGCAACGTTGCGGTCGCGGTGGCGGCCAACTCGTCGCACGGCGGCGGGCTGACCGGCGAGCTTTCCGGCAAGTGGATGGAGGAGGCCGCCGGAGTCGCGCCGCCGGCGCCGGTGGTAAGGCCGATCGTCGACGCCGAGGTCGACATTGCGCGCTACGCGGGCCGCTACGAGAACGTCGCCCAGAGCTACGAGATCGTGGAGATGGAAGGCGGGATCGGCGTCTCGCTGTGGGCGAAGTTCCGCTTCTACGACGACACGCCGATGGAGCCCACCCCGCCGATCGCCCTGCAACCCGTAGGGAACGACGCCTTCACCTTCCCCGACGCCGAAGGCAACGCCACCGCGGCGATCATGAGCTTCCTTGACCCGCGTCCGGACGGGCGCATGAACTACCTCGCCCAGGGCGCCCGAATGGTGCCCCGAGCTGACTGAAGGAGAGTCAGGTATGAGCAGATCATTCGCACTACTTCTCACCGCCGCGCTCGCGCAGGGCGCCGCGGCCCAGACGGTCGCTATCACCGGCGGCACCGTGATCGATGGAACGGGTGCCGCGCCTGTCGAAGACGGCGTCGTCGTGTTTGACGACGGGCGCATCACCGCCGCCGGGCCCGCCGCCTCGACCCCTGTCCCCGCGGGCGCGGCCACGATCGATGCCGGGGGCAAGTACGTCATCCCCGGGCTGATGGACGGCAACCTCCATCTCTTCCTCAACCTCGACCTCGAGACGCTCATCCTGCATGAGCACCGCCTGCACGAAATCGTCCTCGAGGCGGCCCAGATCGCGCTGAAGACCGGGCAGACGACCGTCTTCGACACCTGGGGACCACGTGCGGCCCTCGCGCGGGCGCGCGACATGATCAACGCGGGCGAGGCGCCGGGGAGCCGGATCTACCTTGCCGGCAACATCATCGGCTTCAGCGGACCGCTCGGGCCGGACTTCCGCGAGTCGCACGCGCCGTACGTGAGCCAACAGTTCGTGAAGCGCATCAACAACACCTGGGAGGAGGACACCGGACGCGAGCTGCTGTGGATGACGCCCGATTCGGTCGCCGACGTGATCCGCAACTACACGACGCTCGGGATGGACTTCCTCAAGTACGGGGCCAGCGGGCACGTCGACATGAACCTGATCTCGTTCTCGGAGCGCGTGCAGCGGGTGATCGTCGAGGAGGGGCACCGCGCGGGCATGACCGTGCAGACGCATACCACTTCGGTCGAGAGCTTCGACATGGCGATCGAGGCCGGCGTGGACATCATCACGCACTGCGGGATTTCGGGGCCCGAGATCCCGATCCCGTTGGAGTCGATCCGGAAGATGGTCGACCGCGGGATCGCGTGTTCGGTCCTGCCGATCACCGCGCGCCGCCTGGCCGCGCTCGAGGAGCACAGCCCGACGGGGCTCACGCCGTACATGAAGATCGGCGCGATCAACCGCCGGAACATGATCGAGGCGGGCGCAAAGCTGCTGATGTCGACCGACGCGGGGATCGAGAACCCGGTGCTGCTGGCAGAGTCCGCGACCCTGGCCTCCGACACGGTCGATTCACGCGTGAAGCTGGGCGAGGGGCACTTCAATGCCCTGGTGGGCCTGGAGGAGCTGGGCATGGACCCGATGGAGATCCTCAAGTCGACGACCAGCAACGTCGCCGAGGCCTACTGGCTCGAGGACGAGATCGGAACGCTGCAGCCCGGCCGGTGGGCCGACATCGTGATCCTCGAGGAGAACCCGCTCGAGAGCGCGTACAACTACCGGACGATTCACATGGTGATCAAGGAGGGGAGGGAGGTCGACCTCGACGCGCTGCCCGTGGCCCCGATCATCAGCTCGATGAAGGTCGACCGGTGACGGGGAAATGTTCGCCGCGCCATGCGGCCGCCATCCTTGCCGGGGTCCTCGTCGCCTGCGATCCCGCGGCGGAGAGGGTGCCATCCGGGCCCGACGTATCCTCGTCCTACATCGCTGCCGAGGACGGGACCCGTCTCGCCGCCGATGTCTACCTGCCGGCGGAGAACCACGACCCGCCGTATCCCGCGCTCCTCACGCTGACACGCTACCGGCGCGGTCTGGAGGACCCCGAGACGGGCGAGCGCATCAACACCCTGTCTGACCTGGATCGCCATTTTCTTGCCCACGGCTACGCATTGGTCAAGGTGGATGCGCGCGGCAGCGGCGCCTCGTTCGGGACGCGTCCCGTGGAGTACGGGCGGCGGGAGGTCCTCGACGCGTACGACGTGGTGGACTGGGTGGTGGCGCGCGAATGGTCGGACGGGGCGGTGGGCGCCTACGGGACCTCGTACACGGGCACCACGGCCGAGTTGCTCGCCGCCGTGAACCACCCGGCGGTCAGGGCCGTCATTCCGGGATGGTCGGACTTCGACGCCTATCCCAGCCCGATCCGTCCCTATGGCCTGCTGGCGCGGGGCTTCATCGAGACCTGGGGCGACCTGGTCGGCCAGATGGACGACAACGACGTGGAAGCGATGGGCGCCGGCGTGGCGCGTGTCGACGAAGACCAGGACGGCTCGCTGCTTGCGTCGGCCGTGGCGGAGCACGCGGCCAACCCCGACGTGTTCCGGGCGGTGCTGGCCACGGAATACCGCGACGACGTGGTCGGGGGGGACCAGACCTGGGCCGAGATCGGTCCGATCCACTGGAGGGCCGAGATCGAGGCGTCGGGCGTACCGATGCTGGTCCTGGTCAGCTGGATGGACGCGGGCACCGCCGACGGGACGCTGCTGCGCTTCCGGCACTTCTCCAACCCCCAGAAGGTGCTCATCCTGGCCTCCACGCACGGCGGCGGCTACAGCGCCAGCCCCTATTCCGTGAGTGTGGCGCCTCTTCCGCCCCAGCCGTCGGTGGACGAGCAGATGGAAATGCGGCGCCTCTTCTTCGACCACCACCTCAGGGGCGCCGACAACGGCGTCGACGAGTGGCCGGCCATGCGCTTCTTCAACCTCGGCGAGGAAGCGTATCACGACACCGAGGTCTGGCCGCCGCCGGGAACCACGACCACGACGTTCCACATGGACTCGGAGGGGCGCCTGACCGGGGATTCGGAGGCCGTGACGGCTGGCAGCGACGGCTACACGGTCGATCCGGACGTGACGACCGGCCCCGACAACCGCTGGGCGGCCCAGATGGGCACCCCGATCCTCAACCTTGACGACCGCGCCGACATGGACGCCCGCATGCTCACCTACACCACCGACCCGCTCGAATCCGACCTGCAGATCGCCGGCTACCCGGTCATCACGCTGAACCTGGCGTCGGACCGGGATGACGGCGCGCTCTTCGTCTACCTGGAAGACGTCGATCCGGAGGGCCGGAGCCGCTACGTGACCGAGGGCGGGTTGCGGCTCATCCACCGCCAAACCGTGCCCAACCCCTATTTCGAGGGCGAGGAGCCATACCACTCGTTTGCGCGCGCCGACGGCGAGCCCATGCTGGCCGGCGAGGCCGTGACGCTCAGCTTCCGGCTCTGGCCCATCGCCGCACTGATCCGAGCGGGGCACCGGATCCGGGTCGCGATCGCAGGAGCCGACGCCGGCATGTTCGACCCGGTGCCCGCGGATGGCGACGCCACCCTCACGGTGTACCGTGGCGGCGCGGACGCGTCGCGTATCGAACTGCCGGTGGTGGAGGGCGGACTTGGCGGAGGTTCGCAGTGACGGCGCAGCGTGGTGCTGCCGACCTCCACCGCCGCGCCATCGTCGTCGACGGCCACAGCGACATCCTGATTCCCATCACCGAGGGCAAGATGACCCTCGGCGACCGCGTTGAGGTGCCCGATCTCGACTGGGAGCCGCCGCCGGGGCTGGAGCACAATCCGCTGGTCCGCTTCGGCATGGGCGCCCACACGGTCTGGTTCGGCCCCATGGGTCAGTACGACCTGCCACGCTGGCGGGAGGGCGGGGTCACCGCGCAGCTCTGCGCGATCTACCTCGACGACGACTGGTTGCGCGATCCCGTGCGGCGGGGCATGGAGATGGTGTGGAATCTGCATGAGCAGATCGACCGCCACGACGAACTCGTGCTCGCCACGACGGTCGGCGACATCCGCCGCGCCAAGGCGGAGGAGAAGGTCGCGCTGGTCCTCACCTTCGAGGGGTGCGAAGCCCTGGGCACCGACCCGCGCTTTCTCGACCTGTACTACCGCCTCGGCCTGCGCTCCGGGAGCCTGACGCACACTCGCCGCAACATCTTCGCCGACGGCTGCTGGGCCGCGGATCGGCGCGGCGGCCTGACCGCGCTCGGCAAGGAAGTCGTCCGGCGGATGGACGGGCTCGGGATCGTGATCGACCTGGTGCACATCGGCGAGGCCGGCTTCAGCGAGATCCTCGAGCTCACCCGCAATCCCGTCGTCCTCTCGCACACCACGCCCACCATGTTCCCCGACACGGCACCCGAGGCGCAGGATCTGCTGGACGGCAAGCTGCCCCGCCCCCGCCTCGAACTGCCCCGCGATCGCTGGATGCTGGATGCGCTGGCGGCCAACGGCGGCGTCCTGGGCCTCATCCACGTCGCGCACCGCGACCTGGACAGCGTGGTGCGGGACATCGAGACGGCGCTGGACGTCATGGGACCCGACCACATCGGGCTGGGCAGCGATCACTACGGCAAGGAGATGGCCCCGGCCGGCCTCGAGGACATTTCGAAGGTGCCGCGCCTGACCGATGCGCTGGCCGCGCGCGGTCACTCGGACGAGGTGATCCTCAAGTTCCTGGGCGAGAACTATCTCCGGGTGTTCGGGGAGGTGTGGGGAGGATAGAGGCGCCTCTCCAAAGCACCTCCTGACCCATCCGAGCATCGGTGCGCCCGGCGGTTCCGCGGAACCGGGACTACGGGCCGCCGGGCTCGCCGCCGTCGTCGCGGCCGTCGCCC
>JAJDXS010000020.1 GCA_022823145.1 Gemmatimonadota bacterium | reverse complement strand
GGATGCGGGAGATCCGCACGTCCGGTTCGACGAGCAGGGGCTGGAAACGGACCTACGGGTGACGAACTATGCACCGCCGCGAAAGCGTGCGGAGGATGCCGCGTCACCCTAAGGGCACCGCGCCAGCCCCTGACTCTACCGCGATTTCGACCCTTGCCATTCTGTAAAGCGAACATTACAATATGTAATGTCAATAGTACATTACTTCGTCAGTGCTCCTTGCTGCCGCTCCAGAAGTACGACACCGCCCAGCTCCAGTCGATCCGTTCCCCCTGCCACACCGTACTCCCGGGCCAGACGCGGATCTCCCGCCCCCCATTCCAGCGGGCCAGCCCATGGTCTGACGCCGGCCGCTGCCGAGGCACCTCGCTGCCCGGCGCCTCCGGCATCGGCACACCGAGCGGGTTGAAGAAGCGCGGGACGCCCCACTCGTCCATCTTCACCCGCCAGCCCCCCTCGTGCACCGCCCGATGGTGGAAGGGACACAGCAGCACCAGGTTGTTCATGGCCGTCTCACCGCCCGCGGCCCAAGGCGTGACATGATGCGCGTGGGTGCGCCTGCGCGAGTCGCAACCGGGGAAGCGGCAGCCGCCGTCGCGGGCCTCGAGGGCCTTGCGGAGCCGCCATCCCACGGTTCGCCGGCGGCGTCCGACATCGAGCACCGAGCCGTCCGCTCCCCGGGCGATGGGCACCACTTCCGCATCGCAGGCGAGCCGCGAACACGTTTCAGCTGAAACGCGCGAGCCGTCCTCCGTGACCAGAGCGGCCGGCGTTCGTCCCTCCTGCTGGCGATCGTGCGCACAGCTATCGTCAGCGCACGCGTCGCTCTCCTCCGCAAACGCGTGCACCAGCAGCTGCACCTGCGGCTGCACCTGCTCCTCCAGCCACAGCCCCAGCGCGTCGGCGCACCGCTGCTTCGGCGAGGTCCGGTCCTCGACCCCCGCTTCGTGCTCGGCGCGGAAGAGCCTGTCTTCGGCCGCCTCGAGCGCCTTCTGCAGCAGCGCGCCGACCTCGGGGGTGAGACGGCCGCGCACCGCATAGCTCCCGTCGTCGGTGAGCCACACGGAAAGCCCCCGGCGTGCGGTCCGGGCGTCCTGCGAGTCCGCGTTCCGGTCGACACGCCGCCACAGGCGCACCAGGTGCTCGACATGGGAGGTCGTTCCGTGGTGCGCGAAGGACAGGAGTTCGGCCTCGTTGTCCGGGGTGGCAACGCGGGTGAGTGCACGGACCTTCGAGTACGACAGTTCGCCGCTCGCGAGCGCCTCCGAGATCAGGGGCAGCGAGCGGAGGCAACGGGCGACGCGCACCTTCTCGCGGGCGGGGCCGATCGAGATCCCGGTGCGCCAGGAGAGCCAGTGGGCGCACGAACGGAAGCCACCTCCCCAGCGCCCTTCTTCGTCGTAGCGCCCGAGCAGGCGGAGGAGCTTGTAGGTGGCGGCGTTGATGTGGGCGCAGAGCAGGGCGATCTCGTCGCCGAGGGGGTCACTGACCGGAACGGGTTCGAGGTCGCGGAAGGTGGGGGCGGCGGGGACCGCAGGGACGGAAGGGGCGACTGCGAGTGCGTTTGGGGAGGCGGCGACGGAGGCGGACGCGACGGACATAGTGCTGGATCCCGGAGTTGCGGGTGGCTGATTGCTGGCTTACCTCCTCATACCCCACAGTTCGGGAAAAGTTCGGGTAATGAGGAACCACACCGGCGCAGCTCCTGTAGAGTCCTTCGGCGCTCGTGCCGACTTCTCTGGCGATTCCCGAAACCCCGTCCTACCTTGGCAGAGGGAGCAGTCTAGCGGGAGCGTGACATGGAGCATTCCAGGACAAGCCGTACCTCGGGTTCCGATGCCGGCCGCTACGAGGACCGACGGGAGTTCCTTCGACTGCTGGCCGGCGGGGTAGTGGGTGCCGGGATGACGCAACTGGCTGCCTGCACGAATGCCGGCGCCGGTCTCGTCGGTCTTGCCGAGGGAGCCAGCAGTTCGTCGTCGAGTTCGAGCAGCAGTTCGTCGTCGAGTTCGAGCAGCTCCTCTTCGAGCTCGAGCAGCTCCTCTTCGAGCTCCACCAGTTCTTCCTCGTCCAGTTCGAGCAGTTCCTCTTCGAGTTCGAGCAGCAGTTCGTCGTCGAGCTCCAGCAGCTCGTCGTCATCCAGTTCCAGCAGCTCGTCGTCATCCAGCTCCAGCAGCTCGTCGTCATCCAGCTCCAGCAGCTCGTCGTCATCCAGTTCCAGCAGTTCGTCGTCATCCAGTTCCGGTACGGGTTACAACCGGGCGCCGGAGCGGGTCGGGAGGATCAGGGACATGGAGATCGAGGTCAATAGCGTTGCGGAGCTGAATGTCGCCGGGCACTTCGACGACCCCGACGGGGACGAACTTGACTTCGGGGCAGTTTCGTCGGACAGGACGTGTGTCAGGGTGACCACGTCCCGCACAGTCGTGACCCTCGCCGCCTTGGCGGCGGGCACCGTCAGGGTGACGGTGTTTGCCACGGACCGCGGCGGCCTCTCCGCCTCGCAGAGATTCACGGTCACCTCGTCGCCCCGTTCGAGCAGTTCGAGTTCGAGCAGCAGCTCGTCGTCCAGTTCGACCTCGTCCAGCTCGTCGTCGAGTTCGAGCAGCGGCGGCTGGGGTGGGGGCCAGACATCCGGCGGTTCCTCGTCGAGTTCAAGTTCGAGCAGTTCGTCTTCAGGCTGACGCAAAGCGAACCGGTCACAGCAATCCACCAAGCAGATGCCTCCCCCATGCCCTCGCCCGGTCCTCCTTGCCACGGCATTGCTCGCTCTGTCGACCGCGGCCTGCGGCGACGGTAGTACGGAGCCTGCACCACCCCCGAACCGGGCGCCGCTGCCCAGTGGGTCCATTCCGGCTCAGACCGTTGGCGTCGGGGAGACGGCCACGGTGAACCTGGCGGACTACTTCACCGATCCCGACGGAGACGCTCTGACCTACGGTGCAACCAGCTCCGAGGTCACGACCGCGTCCGTGACCGTGTCCGGCAGCGTCCTGACCATCGCCGGCGTGGCGTCGGGCGCGGCCGCGGTGACCGTGACGGCCACGGACGGGGGCGGCCTTTCGGCCCAACAGAGCTTCGCGGTCACGGTGCCGAACCGAGCGCCGGAAGCGGTTGGCGAGATCGGGGATCTGGAGATCAAGGTGGACAGCGTGGCGGAGCTGGATGTCGCCGCGTACTTCGCGGACCCGGACGGGGACGACCTGGATCTTGCGGCGGTTTCGTCGGACACGACCCGTGTGACGGTGACCGTGTCCGGCAGCGTCCTGACCATCGCCGGCGTGGCGGCGGGCGCGGCCGCGGTGACCGTGACGGCCATGGACGGGGGCGGCCTTTCGGCCCAACAGAGCTTCGCCGTGACGGTGCCTAACCGGGCGCCGGAGGTCACGGACACGATTCCTCCGCAGGTCCTGACGGTCGGAGAGACGCGCTCGTGGGCCGGATCCGAGTACTTCTCCGATCCGGACGGCGACTCGTTGATGCTGACGGCCAGCACGACCGACACCTCCGTAGTCCAGGCCTCGGTATCCGGGGACGAGCTGGAGATTCTCGCCGTGGGGCCCGGGACGGCGTCGGTGACGTTCACCGCAACCGATCCGGAAGGCCTCGGCGCCAGCCAGAGCATCGACGTGACCGCGGAAAGTCCGAGATCCCTGGGCATCATCAGCGTCGAACCCGCCACGCTGCTCGAGGGCACGCAGGCGACCATCAGCGGGTTCGGGTTCTCCAGTGTTCCCGCCGACAACGAAGTCCTGATCGGCGGTCTGGCCGCGACCGTGACGGCGTCGAGTGCGACCAGCCTGTCAGTGACGGTCCCGTACAGCGACTGTCTGCCCCCTCGGCGCGCCGAGCTGCGCGTGACGGTGCAGGATGACAGTGACGCCCGACTGGTGGGCGTGAGCCCGCGCAGCAGGGAAGACATCGATCTTCCCGTGGGCTGGTACCGCTACGCCCATGCCGGGAACGGCTGCCTCCACCTGCCCGGAGATGATGCGGGAGGCGCATACGTGATCGGAGTGGTCTCCATCGCGGAAGAGCCGTCCTCTCTGACTCCGGTTGCCGCGACCAGCATCGTCGGAGACCCGTCCGTGGTGGCCGAGCAAAGGCCTCTCGCCTACTCGGCTCCGCTTCGCGAAACCGTCGCGCCGGCGCCGTGGATCCCGTCGACGAGCCCAGCCGTGGCCGCTCCGGCAGGTGCTGCCACACCCATCCGACAGGAGATCGTCGGGGGGCCGCGCGGCTGGGAGCGCCCCCACAGCGAGGCGATGAACCGGAACCGGGAGATCGTCCGGCGGCTGGGTCCCCTGGACCCTGCGGCGGCGCACGCCCGAGCAACGCCCGCGCTCGCGGTCAGCGACACGCTCACGCTGTTTGCCGGTGGGGAGTCCTGCTCGGCCCGCGACCAGTTGCGAGCGGTGGTCCGGCGCATCGGCGACCACACCGTGTGGCTCGACGATGTCGAGAACCCGAGCGGGACCTTCACGGACTCCGAGCTTGCAGGACTGGACGCCTTCTACGGAGCCCGGGTGAAGGGGGTTCACGACGACTACTTCGGGGGCGTGTCCGACGTCGACGGAAACGGCCGGGTGATGGTCGTCATGACGAAGCAGGTGAACGAACAGGACGACCCGGATTCGTTCCTCGGCGGGCGGGTCTGGTTTCGGGACCTCTATCCGCCGGAGGCGTGCGGCACCAGCAACGAGGCCGAGATTCTCTTTGGTCGCGCCCCCGATCCCGGCGGCATCTTCGGACAGGCCTGGACGAAGGAGCAGACCCTTTCATACTACCCGTCCCTGTTGACGCACGAGATCACTCACATCGCGCAGGGCGCCGCCTGGGTGTTCGGGGGGGCCGACTTCGCCACCTGGGAGCTGGAGGGTGGCGCGACGCTGTCGGAACAGCTGGTGGCCTACGGCCTCTTCGGGCATGGGTCGGGGCGGAACATGGGATACGAACAGTGGGAAGAGGGCCGTGACTGGTACGAGAATTGGGCCTTCGGGCTGGCCAGGTTCTTCGGGTGGGACGCCAACGACGCGACCGACACGCGCAGGATTGCGGACGCGCCGGAGGAGTGCAGCTGGATGGGCAGTCCGGAGGAGGGAAACGACGGCCCTTGTGCCAACCCCTTCAGGGCCGCGTACGATGTTCCGTCGATGGTGCTCCGATTCGCGATGGACCGCTGGGGAGACGGATACCCGGGCGGCGAAAGGGCCCTGATGAATCGCCTCATGCGATCTCCGACAAGGGGGCTTGCTTCCCTGGCGGAAGTCAGCGACTGGCGGGCCGAACAGGTTCTGGCGGACTTCTACATGTCGCTGTGGATCGACCTGAACGGCTGGGACGCGTTCGGCATGAGGACCTGGGACCTCGACGACATCTGGAGCCGCTTCGCGCCGAGCCGACATCTTCAGCCCCACGAATCGACATCCGCGGAGTTCACCGGCCAGTGGAATGTCCGAGCCGGATCCACGTCATACCTGGAGTGGAGTCCGGGCGGTCCGCGGGGGCCGACATCCATCCGGGTGACGTCCGCGGACGGTGCTCCTGTCCCGGATCACGTCTCGGTCTGGGCCTTCAGGGTCCGATGAGAACAGCGGGCCGATGCGAAAGCTGATCCTCAGGAACCATCAGTCCCCGGGTGACATCGTGATGCTCACCGCCGCGGTCCGCGACCTGCACCGGTGCCATCCCGGACGCTTCCTGACCGATGTCCGCACTTCCTGTCCCGCGCTCTGGGAGAACAACCCGCACCTCGTTCCGTTGAACGAGGACGATCCGGACGTGGAAGTCCTGGACTGCCACTACCCGCTGATCCATCAAAGCAACCAGACGCCCTATCACTTCCTGCACGGCTTCATCCACTATCTGAACGAAAAGCTGGGACTTCGGATCGAGCCGGGCGCCTTCAAGGGGGACATTCACATCTCGGACGGTGAGAAGGCGTGGTTTTCGCGCGTGCAGGAGACTCACGGGGAGTCGACCCCGTTCTGGATGATCGTCTCCGGGGGCAAGCTCGACTACACGATCAAGTGGTGGGATCCGAAACGGTATCAGGCCGTCGTCGATCATTTTCGGGGCCGCGTGGAGTTCGTCCAGATCGGGGAGTTCGGACATCATCATCCGCCGCTGGACGGGGTTGTCGACATGAGGGGGCAGACCACCCTTCGCCAACTTGTACGGCTCATGTATCACGCTCAGGGCGTCGTGACGCCGATCAGTCTGCCGATGCACCTGGCCGCGGCGGTGGAAGTGAAGCCCGGCATGCCGAAGAACCGTCCGTGCGTGGTCGTGGCCGGCGGCCGCGAGCCGCCTCACTGGACCGCCTACCCGCACCACCAGTTCATTCACACCGTCGGTGCGCTCAGGTGCTGCGACAACGGGGGGTGCTGGAAGTCGCGTACGGTTCCGCTGGGCGACGGAGACTACAAGGACGGGCCCGACGAACTCTGCGTGGACGTGGTGGGCAACCTGCCTCGCTGCATGGACATGATTACTGCGGACGAAGTGATCCGCCGGATCGAGTGGTACTTCGACGGCGGAGCGATCGAATACCTGAATCCCCGATCCCGGGCAGAATAGGCTTCCCCGTCCGGTGCAAGGACCCCTTCCGCCCGAAGAGCACTTCCTGGGAAAGACTCTTCCATTCTTTCCGAACCACGAAATCGTGGAGCACATCGGTACGGGGGCAATCGGCCGTGTGTATCGTGCACATGCGGCCCACATAGATGGCGACCTGGCATTCAAGTTCGTACCAGTTGAGAATCTTCCCTCGGATGAACACAACGGGAACGACTACCTCGAGGAAGCCAGGCAAGCGAATATTCTGGAGAATCCGTGCGTCGTCCCGTATCTGGATGTGCTATCCTGGGCAGATCCGGTGTTGGGACGCGAGTTCGTGGTGTTTATCCGCCAGTATGTATGGGGCCTGTCGCTGGCGCGGTATATCGAGGCCAATCGGGGGAATGTGGAGCTGCCGTTCATCGAGCAATTCCTGAGTGCCATGTTCGGTTTGCTCTTTGAGCTTGAACAGCGCGGAATGGTTCATGGGGACATTCACGCGGACAACGTGCTGGTAACACGCTCACGGTACAATCTCGGAGGAGACGTGCAGTTCAGAGTTACGGACTTCAAGCCAGCAGGGCATGAGCAACCCAGCGACTACGTGGCCATTGCGCTTGTGCTGAAGAGACTGCTGGAATGCGTCAGCTACGAGGAACAGCAACTTCGGGATCGTTATGTCTTTGAGGTTCTGAGAAACGACTTCCTTGGCCGGCATCTGGTCGAGTCGGACCCGACAGCGGATGACCGCGCCCTCAATCCCCGCCGATTGCAGTGCAAGCTGGACAGTGTTGACGAGATGTTCGCCGCTGCGAGCGCATCCCGAGGACCGGAAGCAGCTGTTCGATCCGTTCGTCGCTGAGTACGAACCGCTATCTCAGCTTGACTCTTCCCATATGTCCAGGTGGCGCGAGAAGACTTCGGCAAGGTCGATCACGCCCACCCGCTCGTTGCCCAGCCGGACGGGAAGCTCGCCCGGGAAGCGTTCGCGCCCCGGGGTGCGTCCGAACCGCCAGACGTCCACCACGTCCTCCTCCGGGTCCACGATCCAGTACTCCCGCACGCCGCACCGCGCATAGAGATCGAGTTTCACGCCGCGGTCCCGGTGGGCCGTGGAAGGGGAGAGGATCTCGACGACGAGATCCGGAGCGCCCGTCACGGACTTCTCCCCGATAATCCCCCGTCGCTCGTTGGAAACGAAAAAGACATCGGGCTGCACGCGGTCGCGGGTGCCCGGGAACTCGACCAGGACCGGGGCGTAGAATACCTCTCCGTGTCCGGGGGCTCCCAGCGCCTGCCTCAGCGCCGACTGCAGCCTCTCCGAGACACGGTGGTGGCGGATTACGGGCGCGGGCGTCATGTACAGCCGCCCCCCGATGAATTCGTAGCGGTTGCCGTCGTCCGGCATCCGCAAGACGTCTTCCCACGTGGTTGGTGCGGTCGTCTGCATGGTGGACACATCATACCTCCCCGGTCCCGGGTGCGCGAATCCGTGCGAGCGGGAAGTGTACGAAGGTGCAGTCAGCGGTTCGTCAGGGCGTTCACTCATCGCCGGCAATGCCCTCCAGCCCCTCCAGCGCGTCCGGTTTGAGTCCGTAGAGAATCGCGTTGCCGGGGGTGAGTCCACGAAAGCACAGTCCCACGTGTTCCAATACGTGATCGCGGTCCTCCGGCGGGATGTTCGCCCGCTCTATCATGCGACGTACTCGCGTCGGTTCGAATGCACGCCACTTGAGCACGCAGCGTTGCATCGCACGGCTCGTGAAGAAGCGGTACTCCAGGTCTCCCTTTGCGGGAGTAATCGCTACAGGTCGCAGGTACCGGTACCGTCGGGCCGTCGCGATGTAGCCGTTGACGAACGCTTCGCGCATGAGTGATACGTCATTGAGCTCGTACACGCCGATCAGTCCCCGAATGTACTCGCGGTCGTTGATGCCAAAGAACGACATCGGAGCCAGGTCGGCCTTCAACAGGGGAATGAGCGCGGCGATCCGCGATGTGCGCTTGTTCACGTCCGCGAACGGTTGCAGGTAGGGAATGTGGACGAGGAGGAAGAACGACTGTTCGAACGGGTCGGTGATCCGCTCTGCCCTGGAGACGAGCGCATCGAACTCTTCCTGAAGCGTGAAGCGATCCTCCAGAGGCGTATAGGCGGATTTGCCGATCGCCACCGGCAGCCTCCGCAGGCCTCCGCGGAGTGTGGGATCTTGAATCAACCCGTGCGACAGAAGTGCGTGTATGTTGCGCAGGTCCGGCCACCCGATCTCGATATCGTCGAGGTTTTCCACGACATACCGAATCGCGTTCCTGTGGTTGAGAATCATCGTGGCGTCACGTCCCGGCTTGCCCGGGGATTCGCGGGCGTATCGGATCAGCCGATCCGTCTCCAGAAGGTCGTAGCTGTTGCCCTCCAGCCGCGACGATGCCCACGACATGTCGATTTCGAGTTCCTCGAGCACTCGGCGAGCGAAGGTCACTCCCTGAGCGGCCAGAAAGGGATCCGGGACCGGAGTGCCCGCTTTCCTCAGTTCCGCCCGATCGGGGTCCGTCAGGTAGCGGGACTCGTTCGGGATGTAACCACCGGCGAATCCCGGACGGTAGGCCATAGGCTGTCGCATGTTCACGGGCACGTCCAGGTGAGCAAGCACCACCTCCCGGCCCACCGCCCGGTACCCGGTCGCCCGTCCCTCCCCCACCACCTCCAGCCTGCCCGCATCCACGAGTCTGCGCAGCGATCTCCACACCGTGGACGCGCTCGCGTCGGGGGCGACTTCGCGGCGAATCTGCGAGCGGGCGCACCCGGGGTGGCTCGCCACATACGACAGAATGACACGATCTCTGGTCAACATGACACGATTATCCGGCCCTGGTGCAACGAATCGGCGCGAAAGATCGCAGGTCGGCGCCGGTGCCGTCAAGCTATCGTGTCAGGCTGGTGAAATGATTCGGCTGTGGGCGGACCGCCGGGTCTACGGCTGGGCCGGCTGAACCCACGGCCCACAAGGAAGTCGTACACGGGCGACACGTTCTCGATCCGCACCTTGAACGCGGTCCCGTGGTGGTTGGCCTCGGCCGCGAGTGGCACGGGTCGCAGGGGAGCGGGTTCCCACATGGCAAAGTCGGTTTCTATCGGTTGGCCGTTCATTGTGGTACTGTCCTTTCGGTGAAAGACCCAGTGGTGCCCGATAGACCCCCCTGTGCTTGAAGCCGTTCCTGGGTTCCGGGGTTCCAGGATCCACGTGCTCGATCCCTCCACGCCGCGGCAATCCCCGGCACCCGGCTACACGGGAAGCCTGCATTGACCGACGCACCCCCCACCGACCTCATCACGCACGTCGCGCGCTTCGCCGCCGCGCTGCGCGAGGCCGGGATCGCCGTGGTGCTCGGCGACGAGATCGATGCCGCGGCGGCCCTCGTGCACATCGACCTCACCGACCCAGGCGAGGTGCGGCTCGCCCTGAGGACGAGCCTGAAGGTCGAACACCGCGCCTGGCCCCTCTTCGATCACCTCTTCGGGCTCCACTGGCGTCCGGGCGGGCCCCCCACGCCGCCGAGCGACGCGAATAGGCCCACCAACCGCCGCGCCCCCCGCACCTGGCCGGGGCACGGCAACCCGCTCTCCGAACTCGCGCGCACCATCGCGCAACACGGGCGCGTCGGACCGCTCGACGACGCCAACGCACCGGGCACCGACACCGGACGCCCCGGCTACAGCCCCCGCGCCCTCCTTCGCCGCAAGTCCTTCGAGCAGTGCACCGACGACGAACTCGCGGCCATGGAGCGGCTGCTCGCCCGGGTCGCCCGCAAACTCGCCACCCGCCGCAGCCGGCGCCTCGTGCCGGCGCCCGCCGGCCCCGCGATCGACCTGCGCCGCAGCTTCCGCCGCTCACTCGCGCGCGACGGCGAACTGATCGACCTCGCCCGCCGCACCCGCGCCATCGAACTCCCGCGGATGGTCGTGCTCTGCGACACCAGCGGCTCGATGGACCCCTACTCGCGCCTGCTCCTCACCTTCGTGCTCGCGCTGGGCAAGGTCGCCCGCCGCACCGAGACGTTCGCCTTCAACACGTCGCTCACGCGCCTCACGCCCTGGATCACCGCGGGCAACGTCGCGGCCACGCTCAGCCGGTTCGCGCGCGAGGTCGAGGACTGGTCGGGGGGCACCCGGATCGGCCGGTGCCTGGCCGCGTTCGTGGACGATCACTTGCGGGAGACGGTGACCGGTGGTACATCGGTGCTGATCTTCAGCGACGGGCTGGACCGGGGCGAAACGGGGGCGCTGGAACAGGCGCTTCTGGCGATCCGGCGCAGGGCCCGGCGGGTGATCTGGCTCAACCCCCTCATGGGCGATCCGCGGTACCGTCCCGAAGCCCGGGGCATGAGGACCGCGCTCCCCCACGTGGATCACCTTGTGCCGGCTCACAATCTGGAGTCCCTTGAGAGACTGGTGGACCTGTTGTAGGCGACGCGAACCGACCGAACTCCAACCGGAGAACCAGTGAGAATCGAAGAAAAGTTCACCGTGGCGGCCCCGGCCGAAGAGGTCTGGGCCTTCCTGACCGACCCCGAACGCGTCGCAGAGGCGCTCCCCGGGGCCGAGATCACCGACCGGATCGACGACAGCACCTGGAAGGGCGGCATGTCGGTCAAGGTCGGACCGCTCGCGGCCGCCTACACCGGTACCGTCGCCTTCGATCTCGACGAGGACGCGCGATCTGCGGTTGTGCACGCCAGGGGACAGGGCAAGGCCGGAATGGGCAACGCCGACATGAAGATGACCAGCAGCGTCGTGGACCTGGGCGCGGGCGAAACCGAGGTGACGGTCGAGGCGCAGCTGTCGGTCACCGGCATCCTCGCCCAGCTCGGGCGCGGCATGATGCAGCACGTAAGCAAGAAGATGTTCAAGGAGTTCACGGAGGTTTTGGAGAAGGAGCTGACATGATTCCCCCGCAGTTCGACTACCACGCGCCCGGCAGCCTTGAGGAAGCGTTGAGCCTGCTCGACAGCCTCGACGACGCCAAGGTCATGTCGGGCGGCCAAAGCCTGCTGCCCATGCTGAAGCTGCGCCTGGCGTCGCCCGCCAACATCGTGGATATCGGGCGCATTCCGGGCCTCGATTCGATCAGCGAGGAGGGCGGCTTCCTTCGCATCGGCGCGCTCGTGACCGAGACGGCGCTCGAAGAGGACGCGACCGTCGCTGCACGCTACCCGATCCTGCTGGATACGGCCAAGGTCATCGCCGACCCGCTGGTGCGGAACCGCGCGACGATCTGCGGCAACGTCGCGCACGGCGACCCGGCCAACGACCACCCGGCCACCATGCTCGCGCTGAGGGCGCAGATGGTCGCGACCGGGCCGGACGGCGAGCGCACGATCGGTGTGGACGACTTCTTCCACGGGCTGTTCATGACGGCGCTGGCGGACGGCGAGATCCTGACGGAGATCCGGATTCCGGCGCCCGGCGGGGGCGCGGGCGGGGGTGCCGGCGGCTCCGGCGCCCACACCGGCGGCGCCTACCTCAAGCTCGAACGCAAGGTCGGCGACTACGCGGTCGCCGGCGTGGCCGTGCAGCTCACGCTGGGCGACGACGGCAAGGTGACCCAGGCGGGCATCGGGCTGACCAATCTGGGCATGGCGCCGATCCGGGCGTCGGCCGCCGAAGAGGCGCTGACCGGCGCGAGGCTGGTGGAGCGGGGCGGCCTCCGGGGAGCCTTCAGCAAGGTCGCCGACGCGATCGCGCGTGCACCCGACGCCGACGACGTCATCGCAGGCGCCGCCCAGGCCGCCGCCGATGCCACCGACCCCGTCGCCGACCGGCGCGGCTCGGTCGAATACAAGAGGAACATGGCCCGCGTGCTGACCGGTCGGGCCATTGCCAAGGCGCTCGAACGCGCGTCCGCTTCGCAGGCGGGAGGGTAGGGACATGGCCAGTCACAACATCACCGTCACCGTCAACGGCGAGGCGCATTCGGCCGAGGTCGACTCGCGCCTGCTCCTCGTCCACCTGATCCGCGACGAACTCGCGCTCACCGGCACCCACATCGGCTGCGACACCACGCACTGCGGCGCGTGCACCGTGCTGGTCGACGGCGTGCCCACCAAGTCGTGCACCGTCCTGGCCGTTCAGGCCGATGGCGCCGACATCGGCACGGTCGAGGGCCTCGCCGACGCGAACGGCATGAGCGCGCTGCAGGAAGGCTTCATGCAGGAGCACGGCCTCCAGTGCGGCTTCTGCACCCCCGGCATGCTGATGACCGGGACCGCGCTGCTCGCCGCCAACGCGAACCCCAGCGAAGCCGAGATCCGCGAGGCGATATCGGGGAATCTCTGCCGCTGC
>JAJDXS010000035.1 GCA_022823145.1 Gemmatimonadota bacterium | reverse complement strand
CGCCGCTCACGCCCCACCACCCCGCACGATCCGCCCATACCAGCCCGGGTCGGTCGCGCCCTCCGTATTGAACACGAGCACGCGCGAGCGCTCATCGAGCCCGATCGCCCGGCGGCGCTCCCCGTCCCGCGCGACCTCGATCAGGCCCAGCAGCCCCGCCACCCCCGACTCGCCCCCCTCGAACGGCGGCCCCATCGCGCCCCCCGCCGCGGCGCGCATCACCCCGGGCACGCCTTCGTCCGCCACCGTCATGAAGGCGTGCGCCCCCGCCCCCACCACCTCCCACGCCAGCGGCGAGATCTCGCGGCAGCTCAGCCCCGCCATGATGGTGTGAAGGCTGCCCCGGCTCGCCTCGGGCTTCCCGGCGCGAGCGCTGCGCAGCAGGCCGTCGGCCTCGGCGGGCTCGACGATCACCGCCACGGGGCGGTCCGGGCCCAGCGCTTCCCACAGGTGCCCGATCACCGCCGCCGCGAGCCCGCCCACCCCGCCCTGGATGAAGACGTGGGTGGGCGCCGCGGCGCCCGCGGTCGCCTGCGCGGCCGCGCGGTCGGTCGGGTCCGGTGGGAGCAGGTGGGTGGGCGGATCATACTCCCGGATGGGCCTCCATGCCCTGAGCGCGTTCAGGGCCTCCTCGACCATGATCGTGTATCCCACCATCACCACGCGGGGGATCTCCATGTACCCCTCGTACGAGGTGTCCGAGATCACCGTCCAGCCGTTCCGCCGCGCGTCGCGGTCCGCCTGCTCGACCGCGTCGTCGTACTCGCCGTCGACCCGCACCACGCGCGCGCCGTACGACCGGATCGCGTCGGCGCGGGCCTCTGTGACGTGCGTGGGCAGGTAGATGACCGCGTCGCATCCGAACATCCGGGCGCCCCACGCCACGGCCCGCCCGTGATTGCCGTCCGATGCGCAGGTGACGGTCACCCCGCCGCCCCCGCGACCCCTCGTCACGTGCCGCACGCCATACGCGCCGCCCAGCGCCTTGAAGCTCCCGAGCCCGAAGCGGCCGCTCTCATCCTTCACAAACACCGACCCCAGCCCCAGCCGCGACGCCAGACGGTTCGCCGACAGGAGCGGCGTCGCCCGGTACCCCGGCCAGGACTCGATTTCCGCCCGCGCCTCGCGGTGCGCGTCCCGCCCCATGATCGCGCTGACCGCCTTCGGCAACGGTCCGCGCCGGACGACGTTCGGGTTCAGGGTCCAGGACATATCTATTACCTTCCTTGGGCTATGGATTTGCGTCAAATGTTGGGGCGGCGCCTGGGGCCGCGGATGCCCGAACCCGGGGAGCATCCGGCCGGACGACCCGAGGCGGTCGAAGTGTCTGCCCTCCACCATGTGAGCGGCAACCGGATCAAGCCTCCGTTCCCCGAGGGCTTCCAGCGGGCGTACTTCGGCATGGGGTGTTTCTGGGGCGCCGAGCGGCAGTTCTGGGAGCTGGCCGGCGTCTATTCGACCGCGGTGGGCTATCAGGGCGGCGGGACCCCGAACCCGACCTACCGGGAGGTGTGCAGCGGCCTGACCGGTCACACCGAGGTCGTCCTGGTCGTCTTCGACCCGGACGCGATCGAGTACGATTCGCTTCTGGCGGGTTTCTGGGAGGGACACGACCCCACGCAGGGCATGCGTCAGGGAGCGGACGTGGGGACGCAGTATCGCAGTGCGATCTACACGAGCGGGGACCGCCAGCTTCGGCTGGCCGAAGCGTCGAGCGCCCGTTACCAGGAGGAGCTGCGCCGGGCCGGATACGGGAGCATCACCACCGAGATTGCCGACGCGCCCCCGTTTTATTATGCGGAGGAGTACCATCAGCAGTACCTCGCGAAGAACCCGGGGGGGTACTGCGGGCTGGGCGGGACCGGCGTGTCCTGTCCCAGCGGCATCCACGAAACCGCCGAATAGCCGGCCGATGGGACGGCTTCGCCCGGCATCGGGGCGGCGGTAGCAGCATGGCGGGACCGATCAGCCGCGTGAAGGACGGTCCGCCGTGGCGGGGCAAGCTCTACGACATCCTCTTCGAGACGGATACCAACGGCTACGCCAAGGCGTTCGACATCCTGCTCATCGTCGCGATCCTGACGTCGGTCGTGGTGGTGATGCTCGATTCCGTGGAGTCTATCGCGGAGGACCGCCACGGCCTCCTCTACGGGGCCGAGTGGTTCTTCACCGTGCTCTTCACCCTGGAGTACGCCGGCCGCCTGGCTTCTGTGGAATCGAAGCGCCGCTATGCCTTGAGCTTTTTCGGCATCATCGACCTGCTGGCGATCGTTCCCACCTACCTGAGCCTGCTGGCCCCGGGGACCCAGTCTCTGGCGATCATTCGCATACTTCGCGTGCTCCGGGTCTTCCGCGTCCTGAAGCTGGTGCGGTATCTGGGCGAGGCCCGTATGCTGGGACGCGCGATGGCCGCCAGCCGCTACCGGATCATCGTCTTCCTGATCACGGTGGTGACGCTCGTGGTGATCCTGGGCTCGATCATGTACCTGATCGAGGGCGAAGTGGAGGGAACCGATTTCACCTCGATTCCGGTCACGGTCTACTGGGCGGTGGTGACGCTGACCACCGTCGGGTTCGGGGACATCACGCCGCAGACGACGGTGGGCCAGTTCCTGGCGGCGATC
Organism: Gemmatimonadota bacterium; assembly: GCA_022823145.1. Lineage (GTDB taxonomy): Bacteria > Gemmatimonadota > Gemmatimonadetes > Longimicrobiales > Gaopeijiaceae > Bin94. Next base: position 30,005 of record JAJDXS010000035.1, on the reverse strand, counting down.
ATCATGCTGATGGGGTACGGGATGATCGCGGTGCCCACGGGAATCGTCAGCGTGGAACTGGCGTACGCCGCGCACGCCGCGCGCCGCACCGGGGATCCATCGGCGAGTCACCAGAACGACATGGTCTGCTCGGCTTGCCGGGCGCCGGGCCACGACGAGGACGCGCGCTTCTGCAAGACGTGCGGCGGGACCGTGGTCGCGATCCGGCTGGAGTAAGGGGGCGGGTGGAATGAGCGGCGACGGCAACGGGGGGCCGCGACCGGGAGTGCCGAAGGCGCGGGAGAAGCTGCCGGGGCGACCCACGACGACGCTCGCCAGGGCCAAGGAGGAAGCGATCGACGTGCTCGCCGAGTGCTTCGCCCAGGACCTGATGACGGTGGCTGAATTCGAGCGGCGGGTGAGCATTGTGCACGCTGCCGAGTCGATGTCCGAACTGGGTGAGGCGGTGGCCGGGATCCGGACGCGGGGCACTGGGGCGCCGCAGGACGAGGGGCGCGCCCAGGTCGAGGCGCTGCAGCGCATGCGTCCGGACGTGCCGGCGGGCCGGGTGCGGCAAAGCGACCGGGCCATTGCCGTCCTGGGCAATTCCAAGCGGGTGGGCGGCTGGATGCCCGCGAGGCGGAACACGGCCGTGGCGGTTCTCGGCTCGGTGGTTCTCGACCTCCGCGAGGCGCTGCTCGGACCTGGAGAGTGCACCATCAACGTGGCAGCATTCCTGGGTTCGGTGGAGATCCTGGTGCCGCCCGGGCTCCATGTGGAGTGTGCAGGTTCCGCCGTCCTGGGTTCATTCGGCGAGGAACTCCGGCACGAGCAGCCGGGACCGATCGATCCCGATGCGCCGACGGTGCGGGTCGACGGAATCGCCGTGCTCGGCTCGGTCGAGGTCGAATACAGGCGGCCGGGCGAGTCGAAGAAGCAGGCAAAGCGGCGGCTTCGCCGCGAGGCGAAGGAGAACAAGCGGCTCCGGAAGCTCGTGAAGCGCGAGGCGCGCCGCCGGCTGAAGTAGTCGCCGGTCCCTTTGCGCGGTGGCCCCTCGGGGCCTAATCTGTCCGCGTTCTCGCAGTTCTCCGCGACCAACCCACATGTGAGGAGGCAGCTGGAAGATGTTCAATCACGACAATCCGAAACTCAAGGAGCTGACGGTCAACGCGCTCCGCATCGTCGCCGGTTTTCTCTTCATGCAGCACGGGGCCCAGAAGCTCTTCGGGGTGCTGGGGGGCAGCCAGGTGGAGAGCGTGATGAGCATCATGGGGATCGCCGGAATCCTCGAATTCTTCGGCGGACTCATGATGATGGCGGGTCTGCTGACCGCGCCGGTTGCCTTCCTGATTGCGGGCCAGATGGCCGTGGCCTACTTCTGGCGCCACGCCCCGCAGGACTTCTGGCCCATCATGAACCGCGGCGAGCTGGCCGCGTTCTACTGCTTCACCTGGCTCTTCTTCTGGGCGAACGGTCCGGGCTGCTTCTCGCTGGACGCGTGGCTGGCGGGCCGGAAGGCGGAGTAGAGGCAGCCGGACCGGCCCTCAGCAGTGCTCGTCGAAGGCCGCCTGCAGGTCGCCGGCGATCGCCGGAGCCGACCGTCCCTCAATCTGGAAGCGCTCCAGCATGAAGACCACGTCGCCGTCCTTCAGCAGGGCAATCGACGGTGACGAGGGCGGGTAGCCGATCAGGTGCATCCGTGCGGCCGCCGTCGCGTCGAGGTCCTGCCCGGCGAACACCGTGACCATGTGATCCGGGTGCTTGTCGGCCTGTAGCGCCATCGCCACGGCGGGGCGGAAGATCCCGGCCGCGCAGCCACAGACCGAGTTGACCGCCACGAGCACGGTCCCGTCCATGGCGTCCATGGCCTGCTGGACCTGTTCGGCGTCGCGAAGTTCCTGAAATCCGATGCGCACCATGTCGGCACGCATGGGAGCGACCATCATTTCGGGGTATGGCATTTCTGTTTTCGTCCTGAGTGGGTAGAAGGCGGATCCGGATCCATCAAGTATAGCGCACTGGCCCAATACCCCGCTTGGAACCGATATTTCAAGGTTACGAGGAGGTTCCGGATGGAAGTCGTGCGACTCAGGGTCAACGGTGACGAGCGGGCGTGCGGGGTGCCGGCCCACTACACATTGCTGGAGGCGCTGCGCTACGGACTGGGACTGACGGGTTCGAAGCAGGGGTGCGACAAGGGCGACTGCGGGGCCTGCACGGTGATCGTGGACGGCCGCGCTGTGCTGTCGTGCATCACGCCGGTCTGGGAGGCGGAGGGGAAGGACGTGCGCACCGTCGAGGGGCTCGCGAACGGTACCGAGACGCACCCCGTGCAGGACGAGTTCGACCTGAACGGGGCCGCGCAATGCGGCTTCTGCACGCCCGGAATCCTGTGCAGTTCGGTGGCGCTGCTGGACCGGAATCCGTCGCCGACCCGGGACGAGATCCGGGCGGCGCTGGCGGGCAATCTCTGCCGCTGCACCGGCTACGCGAAGATCTACGACGCCGTCGAGGCGGCGGCCGACAGGCTGGGCGGGTGATGAAGCGCCTCTCCACCATCGGGCGCCCCATGCGCAAGGTCGACGGCCTGGCCAAGGCGACCGGGCGCGCCCGCTACACCGACGACATCCGTCTCCCGGGCATGCTGCACGGCAGGATCCTGCGCAGCCCCCATCCGCACGCGCGCATAGTGGCCGTCGACACCTCGCGTGCCGAGGCGCTCGAGGGCGTCCACGCGGTGGTGACCGGCCGCGACATGCCGACGGCCTACGGCATCATCCCCTGGACGCCCGACGAATACCCGCTCTGCGTGGACAAGGTGCGCTACATCGGGGACGGGGTGGCGGCGGTGGCGGCGGTCGACGAGGACGCGGCCATCGCCGCGCTCGACCTGATCGACGTTACCTACGAGGAACTGCCCGCCTACCTGGACCCCCACGAGGCGATCGCCGCCGAGGACGGGCCGTACATCCACGAGCCGCGCAAGCCGGGGTGGAGCGGGAACGTCACGAAAGTGGTGAAGCTCGAGTTCGGCGACGTGGACGAGAGGCTGGCGGACGCGGACCTCGTGGTCGAGGGCGAGTACTTCTTCGAGGGTACGACGCACACGCCGATCGAGCCCCACTGCGCCATCGGGCTGGCCGAGGGCGACGGCAAACTTACCGTGTGGTCGGCGACCCAGGTCCCCCACTACCTGCACCGTGAACTCGCGCGCGTGCTGGAGGTCGACCCCGCGAAGGTGCGCGTCATCCAGCCCTCGGTCGGCGGCGCCTTCGGCGGCAAGTCGGAGCCCTTCGACCTGGAATTCTGCGTCGCGAAGCTGTCGATGATGACGGGGCGCCCGGTGAAGATCCTGTACACGCGCGAGGAGGTCTTCTACGCGCACCGCGGCCGCCACCCCTTCCACATGCGTTACCGCACGGGGGCCACGCGCGAAGGCATGCTCACCTCGGTCGACGCCGAGATCGTGCTGGACGGCGGCGCGTACGCGTCGTTCGGGCTGGTCACGACGTACTACTCGGGGCAGCTTCTCACCGCGCCCTACCAGATGCCCGCCTACCGCTTCCATTCCACGCGCGCCTACACCAACAAGCCCGCCTGCGGGCCGAAGCGGGGCCACGGTTCGGTGCAGCCGCGCTTCGCGATCGAGGTGCAACTGGACCGCATCGCGGAGCGGCTCGAGATCGACCCGATCGAGCTCAGGCGGCGCAACTTCATCGGTGCCAACACGCGCACGGTGAACGACCTGCGGGTGACCTCGAACGGCTTTCTGGAGTGCCTGGAAGAGGTGGAGCGCGCCAGCGGCTGGAAGCGCAAGCACCGACGGCTTCCGTACGGGCGCGGGGTCGGCGTGGCCGGCTCGACGTACATCACGGGCACGAACTACCCGATCTACCCGAACGACATGCCCCAGTCCGGCGTGCAGTTGCAGGTCGACCGGTCGGGCCGGGTGTCGGTGTTTTCGGGCGCGTCCGAGATCGGGCAGGGCGTCGACTCGATGGTCGCGTACGTGGTCGCCGAGGAGCTGGGCGTCCCGCTGGAGCATATCCGCGTGCTGGCGGGGGACACGGACTTCACGCCAGTCGATCTGGGCGCCTACTCGTCGCGGGTGACGTTCATGCTGGGCAATGCGTGCATCGAGGCGTCCCGCAAGCTGAAGGCGAAGGTGCAGGGCGCCGTGGCCGAGGCGTGGGACTCGAAGCCGCGTGAGGTGCTGCTGGCGGGGGGTTGGGCGGTGCGGGCGGGAGACACCGGCACGAGCATGCCGCTGCGCCAGGCGTTCAACCTGGCCGAGGCGAAGTTCGGCACGCTGGGCGCGACGGGTTCCTACAACACGCCGAAGGACGTGCACGGGAGCTACCGCGGCGCCACGATCGGGGCTTCGCCGGCGTACTCCTTCACCGCGCACGTCGCCGAGGTAGAGGTCGACCCCGAGACGGGGTTCGTGACCGTCGAAAAGATCTGGATCGCACACGACTGCGGGCGGGCACTGAACCCGGTCCTGGTCGCGGGGCAGATGGAAGGCTCGGCGTACATGGGCTTCGCCGAGGCGCTGATGGAGGAACAGATCTTCAAGTCGGCCGACCAGGGCCGCGAGGGCCTGCACAACGCGCCCTCGCTGCTCGACTACCGGATCCCCACGAGCCTCGACACGCCTGAACTCGAGTCGCTGATCGTCGAGTCGATCGACCCGGAGGGGCCCTACGGGGCGAAGGAGGCGGGGGAAGGGCCGCTGCACCCGTCGATTCCGGCGATTGCCAACGCGATCCACGATGCGGTCGGCGTGCGGATGGACGCGCTGCCGTTTTCGCCGCCGCGGGTGTGGCGGGCGATCCGGGATGAGGAGGAGCGGCGGCGGGCGGCCGCACCGTCGGGGCGGGTCGCCGTGGCAGGGGGGGTCAAGTGAGGCGTCGATGGTGGTATCGGGGGCCGGTTGCTCGGCGACGGGACGCTGTCCGCGAGGGCTTGGCCATCGCGCTGTGCATGGCCTTGCCGCTCGTGTCGACCGCATGCGCCAACGCGGACGCGGAGGGGGTGAGCGCCCGGCAGCCTCCGGCGGAAGTTGCGCCGCAAGGCCTGCCCGAGACCACCCAGGAACGCTCGGCCGAAGGCACGCCTCGCGACTGGGAGATCGCCCGCGAGCAGCTTGCCTGGGCGCTGGACCAGCGGCTGGACACCCTGCCCCGGTTCGGCGATGTCCTCGCGCGCATCGGCGAGCGCTTCATCGACACCCCATACGAACCCCACACGCTGGAACTCTCGGGACCGGAACGGCTGGTCATCAACCTGGAGACGCTTGACTGCGTGACCTTCGTCGAGAACGTGTTGGTGCTGGCCCGTCTGGCGTGGGCCCGGCCGCCGGAGGCGCTCAACGACCTGGACCGCCTCAAGGCCGCCTACCGCCGCGAATTGACGGGCGTCCGCTACCGGGGCGGCGTGCTGGACGGCTACCCCAGCCGCCTCCACTACTTCAGCGAGTGGATCGCCGACAACGAGGCGATGGGGCTGGTCGACGGCATCTCGGAGGAACTGGGCGGTGTCGCCGACCCGTCCCCGATCGACTTCATGTCGACCCATCCGGATGCCTACAGGCAGCTTGCGGACCCCGGGGTGCTGCAGGCGATCAACGACATGGAGGCGCGGCTCCGGCCCACCCCCCGCCACTACATCTCCGCCTCCGACATCCCCGCCCGGGAACACCTCATCCGGGACGGGGACATCATCGCGGCGACCAGCACCGTGCCCGGCCTCGACATCGCGCATACCGGCATCGCCGTCCGTCGCGGCGGCGTGCTGCGCCTCCTGCACGCCCCCCTGGTCGGCTCCCACGTCCAGCTCAGCGACGACTCGCTCGCCGAGCGGATCCTGCGCATCGACGGCCAGGACGGGATCATGGTCGCGCGGCCCCTGCCCCCGTCCCGGTAGCAGCCGGATGCTGCGACTCCCGCCGTTTCGCTACCACCGCCCCGGCACCGTCGAAGAAGCGGTGTCGCTCCTCCACGAGCACGGCCCGGACGCGATGCCGATCGCAGGCGGCACCGACCTCATGCCGAACATGAAGCACCGCCTCTTCACCCCGGCGCACGTGGTCTCGCTGAACGGCATCGGGGCCATGCGCGGCATTGGGGTCTCTGGCGCCACCCTCCGCATCGGCGCCCTCGAGACCCTGCACGACATTTCCACCAACCCCCTCGTCCGCGGCCACTTTCCCGGCCTCGCCACCGCCGCCGGCCAGGTAGCCGGCCCCCAGCTGCGCAACATGGGCACGATTGGCGGCAACGTCTGCCTCGACACGCGCTGCACCTACTACAACCAGACCGAGTTCTGGCGGGGCGCGCTGGGGTATTGCCTCAAGAAGGACGGCGACATCTGCCACGTCACGAGGGTCGGCAGGAAGTGCGTCGCGGCGCATTCGGCCGATACCCCGCCGAACCTGATTGCACTGGGCGCCTCCCTTACTCTGACGGGCCCCACAGACACCCGCGAGATCGACGCCGCCGACTTCTTCATCACCGACGGAATCTGGAACACGCGCCGGGCCAGTGATGAAATCCTCACCGAGATGCGTATTCCCTTAATGGGGCCTGTCTCAAATGGGCGGGGGGGCGACCGGGACAATGGCCGGCTCCGGCCGAATGCACGCGGCGTCCACCGCCGGAGCGCCTACCGCAAGCTGCGGCAGCGCAACTCGATCGACTTCCCGCTGCTGTCCGTGGCGGTGGTGGGCGACTTCGAGCAGGATGGGACCGTGGCCGGGCTCACAGGTGTGGTCTCGGCGCTCGGCGCCAGGCCGCGGATTCTGGCCGGCTGGGACGAAATTGCGCTGGGTGAGCGCCTCGGCCCGGAGTCGATCGAGGCGCTGGCGGAGCGGGCGCGTGCGCAGTGCCGCCCGCTGGACAACATTATCGTGGATGCCGAGTGGCGCCGGGCGATGGTTCCCGTCCAGGTGCGGCGAGCGCTCGAGGAACTGGCCGGAGGCCGAGATGACGAACCGCAGTCACGGAATGGGTGACAACCGCGTGCACTATCGCGAAAAGACGTGGGCGCCGCTGTGGGTGATCGCGCTCATCTGGGGCGCTTGCCTCGCGGGCGTGATCGGGACAGTCACTTCCATGACGGAAGCGGTGGAGATTGCCGGCCGGTACGGAGATGGGCTGCCCGGGTCCATGGTGCTGGCGCTGGTCGGCATCGGTGTGGCACTGCTGCTCGTCGGTTCCGCGACTGCGGCGTTCATTCGCCTGGACGTCGAGGTACGCGCCGATCACATCTTCATCGCTTTTGGCCCGGTCAACCTCGTCCGCAAGCGCATCCACTTCTCCGACATCGAATCGGTGCGCGGCCTGACCTACCGCCCGCTCCTCGAGTTCGGCGGATGGGGGATCCGGTGGCGGCCCGGTCGAACAGCCTGGACGATCCGCGGGAACCAGGCGGCGGCGGTCACGCTGAGCGGCGGCAAGCAGATCTACGTTGGATCGCGGCATCCGCAGAGGTTGGCGGGCGCGATTCGGGCGGCGATGCGGACAGCGGGGGCGGGCGAGTAGGCGCCCCCACGGGAAGGACAGCAACCATGTCGAAGCGCTCTGCATGGCCAAAGATGATAGGCCTCCTCGCTGTCATCCCCGGCCTCTGGCTGGGTGCGTGCGCGGGCGACGCCGCGCCGCCTGCCTCTGCGGGCCCATCCTTCGACACACTTGCGAATGGGTCCGTGCTCGTGACGAATCCGGCGGAGGGGCTGTGGGACGCAAACCCGGAGGAGCGGTGGCGGGTGGTGGAGGGATTGCGGATCGGGACCGTGTCGGGGGATGGGCCGGACACCTTCGGTCAGGTTGGGTCTGTTGTTGTGGATGGAGCCGGCCGGCTGTGGATCGTGGATCGCCAGGCGACCGAGATCCGGGTGTTCGATGCGGACGGCGAGTTCGTGCGGACAGTGGGTCGGTCGGGCGAGGGCCCGGGCGAATTCGAGTCCATCGGCCCGGCACACCTGGCGCCGAACGGAGAGATCTGGGTTGAGGACATCCGCCTCTGGCGCTTTGAGATCTTCGACACGACGGGAACCAGGGTCGCTGGGCACCGGGGTGTGTCCGTGATGCGTGGCGGATCCCGTGGATGGACCGAGGACGGACGCTTTCTGGTGCTGGAATACGACTGGGAAAGTGAGCGGCTCTTTACCAGGGCCTTCCGTTTCAATTCCGAAAGGCTGCTCGATTCTGCCGGTGTGGTGGAGCCGCCGAAGCTGGAACTCCCGGAGAGACCGTCGATTGTTTTCGAGTACTCTAGCAACCACCGGACCGAGGAGCCACTGCCGTTAGCCCGGTCAACCAGGTTTCAGCGTGGTCGGGGAACCGATTGGTGGCTGCTCTGCGGACACTGCGGCGAGAGCAGCTACGACATCATCCGGATGAGCACGGAGGGCGATACGCTCCTGACGATCCGGCGCCAATTCGAGCCTGTCGCAATCCCCGATTCCGCCCGCGCCGCCGCCCTCGAACCACTTGAGAAGTACGTCGAGGGAGCCAACAGGATTACTCCGCGCCTAAGCGTGGATGATGTTCCCCGGGTGTACCCGCCGTTCGATGGGGGATTCTGGATATCGGACGACGGCACCCTCTGGTTGCGGCAAACCGGGCCGGGGGGAGTGGCGTTCGATGTCTTCGACCGGGAGGGGAGGTATCTGGGGCAGCCGGAGCTTCCGCCTGGCGTTGAAGGGATGCGGATCAGGTCGATCACCGACAACGCAATCTACGCGACCGACGACGACGAACTCGGCGTAGACCATGTGGTGCGCCTGGACATCGTCCGCCCGGGATCGGGGTAGCCGCTGCGGCCAACCACTCCCCGCTCCAGCCCGGCTCCGGAGCAGACGATCCTCGCCGGGGATTCGGCGAACCGGGGATTCGGCGAAACTTGACCAGCAGGACGACGAACCCGCATCATTCTTCCTGGCCCCGAAATGGCCGTGCCGTAAAGTCAGGAGGATTCCCATGCGCCCATCCGAGCGTGTTGCCAACGCGGCCCCTCGTTGCTCTCTCCGCTCACGGAGGTTCGTCCACGGGCTGCCGGCCCTGGCGGTTCTCGTCGCGGCGCTTTCTTCCGGTGCCTGCGAGAACCCTGTGGCGCCTGTGTCGTGCGGCTCGGTTCCGCAGCGGATGGTTCTCCCGGTCGGGGCGTCGGAGCACGTGCGGTTGTGCTTCAACGACGAGAACGGCGACAGGGTGTCGCTGTCGGCATCGTCGTCCGACTGGGGGGTGCTGACCGTTTCGACGGTGGGGGGCGCGGTGACGGTGACCGGTGAGGGTGGCGGCACGGCGACGGTGACGGTGACGGCAAGGGACCCGGGCGGGCTGTCCAGGACGGTTTCGTTCACGGTATGGGTTCCGAGAGTCGAGCGGTTGGCGGACGGCTGGTTTCCTGCGTGGTCCCCCGACGGCACTCGAATCACCTTTTCGTCCGGGCGCTACGGCGGCGACCGCGCGCAAGGAGACATCTTTGTGATCGACGCGGACGGGAGCGGCGAAACCCGGCTGACCCACTCAAGATTGACAGACGACCGATTCCCTGTGTGGTCCCCCGACGGCAGCCGAATCGCATTCCTGTCCGAGAGCCACATCCCCAACGTGATCAACGTTGACGGGAGCGGCGCGACGACCTGGACGAACCACCCCGCCTACTCTTACGGTCCTGTGTGGTCCCCCGATGGCAGCCGAATCGCGTTCGTGTCCCGGCACGACGGCGACCTCGAGATCTACGTGATGAACGCCGACGGGAGCGCGGTGACAAACCTTACGAATGCCCCCGGTAGCGATTGGAGTCTTGCCTGGGCCCCCGACGGCAGTCGAATCGCCTTCGAGTCCCGGCGCGACGGCGACTTCGAGATCTACGTGATGAACCCGGACGGAAGCGGCGCGACAAACCTGACGAACGATGCCGCGATCGAGCAGCTTCATGCGTGGTCCCCCGACGGCAGCCGGATCGCCTTCGAGTCCAACCGCGATGGCGGCCGAGAAATCTACGTGATGAACGCGGACGGTAGTGGCGCGACAAGGCTGACGAAAGGGGGCGCTCGGGATTTCCATCGGAATCCGGTGTGGTCCCCCGACGGCAGCCGGATCGCGTTCATACGCGGGTACGGAAACGATTGGACGCTATCCGTGATGAACGCGGACGGGAGCGGCGCGGCAGATCTGGCCCTTGATTCATACGGTCCAGTGTGGTCCCCCGACGGTCGGAAGATCGCTTTCACCTGCGAGTATGCAGTCTGCCTGGTGGACCTTTCCGAAGGATTGCACCGGTAGTCAGGGGAACGTTACGACATCGCTGAGACTCTTCCGCGGGGTCGGTCGCCTGCCTACCCCCGCTCCAGCACCATCGCGAACCCCATCCCGCCGGCCGCGCACACGGTGATGAGACCGAACTGACCGTCCCGCCGCCGCAGTTCGTTCAGCAGCGTGGTCGTCAGGCGACCGCCTGTGGCGCCGAAGGGATGCCCGATCGCGATCGATCCTCCCATCACGTTGATCCGCTCCGGGTCGGGGTGTCCCACCTTCCCGGCACGCCCGAGTTCGTCCTGGCAGAAGCGGCCGGAGTCCCACGCCTGCAGGTTCGACAGCACCTGGGCCGAGAAGGCTTCGTGCATTTCGAGCAGGTCGATGTCGGCCATGGTGAGGCCCGCGCGGTCAAGGGCGAGCGGAGCGGCGTAGGCGGGTCCCTGGAGGAGCTGGGCGGCGGGGTCCAGCGCGGTGATGGCACAGGCGCGCACAAACCCCATCGGTTCCATGCCGAGATCCCTGGCCCGCTCGGGCGACATGAGCAGCACGGCCGACGCGCCATCAGTGAGGGGCGACGAGTTCCCGGCGGTCACCGAGCCGAACTCGCGGTCGAAGACGGGGCGCAGCGCGGACAGCGCCTCCATGGAGGTGTCGGCGCGGATCCCGTTGTCCCTCTCCACGGTTGCCTTGTACTTCGGCGGCACGTACAGCGGCGCGATCTCGGCGGTGACGCGCCCGTCCTCGGTCCCGGCATGCGCCTTCCTGTGCGACCCCAGCGCCCAGCGGTCCTGCTCCTCGCGACTGATCCCGTTCTCCTTGGCCATCCGCTCGGCGGCCTGGCCCATCGTCTCCCCGGTCGAGTACTCGGCGATCGCCGGGGCCACCGGCACCAGGTCGCGCGGGCGGGTGCGGGCGAAGGTGCGGATGCGGGCGCCCAGCGACTTCGCGCGGGAAGCTGCAACCAGGGTGCGTGACAGGCGATCGGACACCAGAATGGGGATTCGCGACAGGCACTCGGCCCCGCCGGCCACCACCACGTCGGCGTTGCCGCTCTCGATCAGGTTGACGCCGTCCGAGATCGCCTGGTTGGCCGACGCGCATGCGCGGGAAACGGTCACCGCCGGGACATTCGGCGGAAGGGTCGACAGCCCCACCTCGCGCGCGATGTTCGGCGCCTGTGGGTCATGCACCACGGTGCCGTAGACCAGGTGGTCCACCGCGTCCGGCGGAACCTCGGACCGGGCGAGCAGTTCGTTGACCGCGTGGCGGCCGAGATCGATCGCGGTGAGCCGGCTGAAGTGGGTGCCGGATCTGACGAAGGGTGTCCGGCAACCGGCGATGATGGCAGTCTTCATTCGGGTACTTTACCACATTCCATCTGACGCCGCAGAAACGGAACGCCAGTGAAAGCCGTCGAATTCAACGTCACGATCCCGGGGTATGTGCTTGCCAGAAGCCTGGGGCGGGTGAGCGGCGCCTTCATCTACGGGCGGCCCTCGAAGCTGCGCCTGGCGGACCGGGCGGCGCCGTCCCTCCCGGGCGAGGACTGGGTCCGAATCGAAGTCATCCTCTGCGGGATCTGCGGCAGCGACCTGGGTAACATCTCGTACCGGTCCAGTCCCGCGATGGAGCCGTTCGGCTCGTTTCCGGCCGTGCTCGGGCACGAGATCGTGGGTCGGGTGGTAGAGGCCGGTTCCGGGGTGACGCATGTGAAGGTGGGAGACAGGGTCGTGGTCGACCCGATGCTGCATTGCGAAGCCCGGGGTTGGGGAGCGGAGGCGTGGTGCCGGTCGTGCGCGGCCGGGAAGCATGCGACCTGCGAGCAGGCCGGGGAGTCGGGGCCGGCCGGCCGGCGCGGCGGGGGCCCGGAACCCGAGTCGACGCGCAGTGAGGGCCTGGCCCCCGGGTCCACGATCGGATACCACCGGGATCTGCCGGGGGGATGGGGGGAGCAGATGATCGCGCATCGGCGCCAGGTCTTCCCGGTCCCGGAGGGAATCCCGGACCGGGTTGCGGTGCTCGCCGAGCCGCTGGCGATCGGGGTGCATGGAGTCCTCGGGAGCCGCGCGCTGCGGGCCAGGGGGCCGGTTCTGGTGATCGGCAGCGGGGCCATCGCGTTCGGGACCGTGTGGGCGCTGCGCGCGCTCGGGTACGCGGGGCGCGTGGTCGCGCAGGTGAAGCGCCCGCACGAGGTGGCGATCGCCGGGGCGCTGGGCGCCAGCGACACGATCGCGCCGGGGGAGGAGGCCCGGCAGGCGCTGATCGACACCGGTGCGCACGCCTACATGCCGGTGGTGGGCGACGAAGTGTACGCAGGAGGCGGCTTCGAAGCGGTCTTCGACTGCGTGGGCAGCCGGGCCAGCATCTCCCAGGCGTTGCGGTACACGTCGCCGCGCGGGAGGGTGGTGGTGCTGGGGTGTGCGGGTCAGATCCGCAAGCTCGACCTCACCTTCCTGTGGGCGCGCGAACTGCGTATCGAAGGGTACGTGGGGTACGGAACCGAGCGCTGGGACGGGCGCACGATGCACACCTTCGACATCGTGCTGGAGCAGATGGCCGCCGATCCGGGCGCGCTCGCCGATCTGGTCACCCACGTCTTCCCACTCAAGCAGTACCGGGACGCACTCCGGGCGGCGTACGACCACCGTCGCAGCGAGGCGGTCAAGGTGGCGCTGGCGCCGGGGAGGTAGCTGTCGCCTGAAGCGTGGCCGGCCGATTGACCGGGCGGGCTGTTCACGGACTCCCGGACTGCGGCCCGCCCAGGCGGTACATCGCCACCGTCTGGACCCCGAGTTCATCCGATTGCACCCCGAGCACGTAGTCTGCGCCGATCTCCTGGATCGACATCGGCACGCGCTCCAGGTGGCACGAGAAGGTGCCGTCGGGTTCGAACCCCATCCACCTCCGCGGTTCCTCCCCCGGCCTGGGGTAAGGGGCTACCCACAACCGACCGTCCGTGCCCACCCGCAGGGAACTGAACGCGGGAAACAGATCGGCCACGGGCCTGTCAGCGTCGATCGTCGCCTCGGCGATGGCCCCCCACCGATCGGAATCGCGCCCTCCCAGGCTCTCCACATAGCGGTCGCGCCAAGCGCTCGCATGGGTGGAGGTCACCTCCCGCGCGGGTTCGGACCACCGCACGATGCTCTGCAGCCGGAGTTCCTCGTCGTAGAGTCGTACCTCGGGGTCCCGACCGTGGCCGACTGCGATCGTGCTTCCCATGGCGTCCACCGCGGCAGAGGCAGAGAACAGGGGCGTGAGCACGAGATTGGCGGCCTCGGACTTTGTCGTCATCCCCTCGACCCGGTTGGGGACACGGGCCAGGGTGGACATCAGTCCTCCATCCGCATCGTGCGCCTCCACGATCAGGGTGTCGGGCACCGAGAAGTCCGTGCGGGTGTTGTAGGTGGTTCTGGTGTTGATCGAGGTGCCGCCCCGCAGCACCCCTCCACCGCGGGACGGATTCGGGTAGACAGGCATCATCTGCGCCGCGCGCACGAACCGGCCGTCCCGCGTGAAGACGTTGTAGCGCCAGGGGCGGTAGTCGGCGACCCAGAGCGTGTCTCCCGGGAGCACCCAGAGGAACCACGGATTGCTGAACTCGCCCGGGCCTTCTCCGGAGCGGCCCATCGATAGCCGATGGATTCCGTCAGGGCCAAAGACCCTGACCTCCGCGCTGGACCGGTCGACCACGGCGACGGAGCCGTCCGACAGAAGCCCCATTCCCCGGATCGTGCTGAACCACAGGGCATCGTCGTCGCCTGCTTCGTCCCCGATGGTGAGCATCGGTTCCGCGTCGGCCCTGCAGGTCGCGCCGGAGTTGAAGGGGTCGCTGGTGACGACCTGGACTCCGGGACTGTCGGTGGTCGCAGACGACTGCGTGCCCGAGTCGCAGGCGGCAAGGAGGATCGAGGCGATCGGGAGGAGCGTGTGATATGGGCGGGCGCGAGGCTGGGGGACGGCCGAGGGCGGCGTGGCTGCGGACATCGCATGCTCCTCTCGGTGAACGTTCTGCTACCTGGACACTTCAAGTCACCGATACGGTTCCGGCCGTCACGGTGTTTCCGGGTGCGCCAGCACAACCCTGGCGTCGACAGGCACGGCTCGGTCCTCGTACACGAACAGCGGATTGACCTCGACCTCCACCACAGCCGGCAGCCGCATCACGCACTCGGCGACCGCCCTGGCAGCGGCGACGATCCCGCCCAGCTGCACGGCACGTCCCCCACGCGCACCGGCGAGCAGTGCGTTCACCTTCAGCTCCCCGAGCGCGGCGGCCACCTCACCCGCACCCACCTCACCCGCACCCAGCGGTAGGACGCGGTGGGTCACGTCGCGCAGGACGTCGACCCAGGTCCCCCCGGCGCCCAGCGTCAGCACGGGCCCGAGGTGGGGGTCGCGGTACGCGCCGACGAGCAGTTCGGCGACGGGTGGCGCGAGCATCGGGGAGGCCGTCGCGGCATAGTCCTCCTCCGGCAGGGCGTTGGCTTGGGCGAATGCGCGCGCGTTGGCGGCGATGTCCTCGAATGCGGCGCGGGCCGCGGCGGCTCCCGCCACGCCAAGCACCACGCCGCCCGCGTCCGTCTTGTGGACGATGTGGCGCGAAAGGAGCTTGATCGCGACCGGGTGGTCGGCGTTCGCGGCCGCTGTGGCGGCTTCCTCCGGCGATTGCAGGACGATGGTCTCGTCGAAGGCCAGCCCGACGTCGCCGAGGAGCGTTCGGGCCTCGGTTTCGGTAAGAGTGGCGCGTCGCTCCGCCAGGGCGGTTTCGATCGCGGCCAGCGCGTCCCGGCCCCACCCCTCGCCCACCGGCCGCCCCTTCGGCGCCACCGGCCACCTTTGCGGTGCCGCCAGCCTCGTCCCCCGCCGTTGAAGCTCGGCCACCGCACGGCACGCGGCATCCAGCGACCCGATTACCGGGACCCGGACGTCGCGCAGCGCGTCCAGCGCGGCACTGTCGTGCGCCGCATATTGCGAGTGCGCCACGAGTCCCTTGCCGCGTGCCCGCATCGTGGCGGCCATCGACCGGGCCGCCTCGGCCTCGACCTCGCCAAGCTGCGCGGAAAAGCGAATCGCGTAGCCGCCGAAGAGTCCGACCAGCAGCACGATTCCGACCGCGGGGTCGGCCGCGATCAAGTCGAGCGCCCGTGAGAATACGCCGGGATCGGCGTCGGCGGCGCCCGCAACATCGACCGGCGTGCGAACCGCGGCGGCGGGCCCGAGGACTTGCCGCAGCCTGGCCGAGGTCTCCGGCGCGAGCTGAGCGAGCGGCACGCCCATTTCGTGCAGGGCATCGACCACCAGCGTGCTCTGCCCGCCGCCATCGGAGAGGATGGCGACGCCCCCGCCGGGCGGGGGAGGGGGTTGGGAGGCAAGCGTCTCAGCCACGGGGAGCAGTTCGTCCGCGCGCTGCAACTCGACGATTCCAGCCTGCCTCAGGCCGGCGCTCAGCCGGTCGTACGGACCGGCAATCGTCCCGGTGTGCGAGAGCGCGGCGTGCGCACCGGCCGCGGTTCGACCCGACTTGATCGCTACAACGGGCTTGTGAGGCGTGACCCTGGCGGCGGCGCGCAACAGCGCGCGCGCGTCCCTGCACCCCTCGACGTGTGCGATCACTGCCTGGGTCTCGTCGTGCCCGCCCAGGTATTCGAGCACTTCGCCGAACCCCACGTCGACCTCGTTGCCGAGGCCACAGCAGATCGAGATCCCCACACGGGACTGCCGGGTGACCTCGTTCATGAGCGCGAGCGCGATGTTCCCGGACTGCACCACCAGCGCGATTCCCCCCGGACGGACCCCGCGGGCCCCGATCAGGTTGACGCCCACCGGCAGGTTCAGCAGCCCCGATGTGTTCGGCCCGATGATGCGCACGCCGTGCTGCCTTCCGGCCCGCCGGAGCCGGGCCTCGAGTCGCGCACCCTCCTCGCCGGACTCGCCAAACCCCACCGCGAGCACGACGGCGCCGGGGATTCCGCGTTTCCCGCACGCTTGTACCAGAGCCGGAGCCGAGGCCGCCGGAGTGCAGAGAACGGCCAGATCCGCGGCCTCCGGAAGCTCCTCGACCGACTTGTAGACCGGCTTGCCGAGGATCCTGCCACCACCCCGGTTCACCGCGTAGACCTGTCCCGCGTAGCCGGACTCGTTCAATGCCCGGAGGATCTGGTTGCCCCGCTTGGTCGGGTTCGCGCTCGCGCCCACGACCGCGATCGAGCAGGGCTTGAAGATTCGTTCAAGTTGCATGACTGTCATGTTTGCACGACATTATGTCAAGTAAACATGACATATCGTTGTATCGACCGTTCATTCGCCCCGGAAGTCGGGCGACCGCTTCTCATGAAACGCTGCCAGTCCCTCGGCCCAGTCGGCCGTGCCGAAGATCTCCTCCAACGCGGCGCGTTCCCGCTCGAGCGCCTCTCCCCGGGACAGGTTCGCCGCCGGCCCGATCAACCGCTTGGCCGCAGCGAGCGGGATCGGGGCGCGTCGCGCGAGCCGGTGCGCCAACCGGGTCGCTTCGGGGAGGACATCGGCAGCGGGAACCGCCCGGTTGAGGACGCCCATCTCGGCAGCCTCCGCCCCGGACATAAAGTCCCCCAGACAGATGATCTCGCGCGCCTTCAGGACGCCGACCCGCTCGGCCATCGTGTACACCGCGCCGCCGCCGACGAAGGTACCGAGCGCGACCTCGGGAAGCCGCAGCTTCGCGTCCTCCGCGACGATGGCGAAGTCGGCCGACAGCGCCAGTTCCAGCCCCGCGCCGATCGCGTGACCGTTCACCGCCGCCACGACGGGGGTGCCGATCGTCTGGATAAGGTGGTTGGCGCGCTGGGCCGCCTCGATGTAGCGGCGGCGCTCCCCGGGGGACTGGGGACGATCCCGGTGCGCCTTCAGGTCGGCACCGGCGCAGAAGGCGCGCCCGCTCCCTGTGAGGATCACGCAGCGGACGCCCCGGCGCCCGTCGGCTTCCTTCAGCGCACCGGCCAGCTTGTCGTAGAGCGGCAGGCTCACCGCATTGAGGCGGTGGGGGCGGTTGAGGGTCAGGGTGAGGATGCGGCCGTCGCGCGAGGATAGAAGCGGGTCGGAGGGGGCACGGGCTCCGGTCGGGCCGGGGTCGCCACAGGCGTCGGCCGGTTCGGCGGGTCCGTGTGCGTCTGCCAGTTCACGGGCGCCACGCGCCTCGGCCGGGTCCGCGTCGCGAGTGTGCGCGTCTCCGCGCCCCCTACCCGCCATCGAACGCCGCCCCCCCGCGTACCAGCGGGTGTCCCGCCAGCGCCATCGTGGCCTCGCCGTCCCGAATGGCGAACTCGCCGTTCACGAGCACGTGGACCGTCCCGCGCGAGTACTGGTGGGGATTCTCGTAGGTGGCCATGTCGTCGAGCGTCGTGAGGTCCAGGACGGCGATGTCGGCGATCTGGCCCTCGCGCAGGTATCCCCGTTCGGTCCAGCCGAGGAAATCGGCCGCGAGACCGGTCATGGACCGCACCGTGTAGGGCAGGGTGAGGAGCTGCTCGTCCAGCACCAGGTCGCGGATCTTCTTCGTGAACGACCCGAAGGCGCGCGGATGGGTGACCGGACGGGTGGGGCCGGGGTCGCGGCCGTCCGTGCAGGTCATCATCCAGGCGCGCTGGGCCAGATAGCGCAGGTTCTCGCCGTCGTAGAGTCCCAGGTTCATCACGGCGGCATTGCCGTCGCGCAGGATGCGCCGTGCCGCCGCGGGAGCGTCCATCCCCCACTCGTCCGCCACCTCCTGCAGCGTCCTGCCGTTCAGTTCGGGGCGCTGGTCCGCGAAGAGGAGCCGCTGCGCGCCACCCCGAATCGCCAGCATCTCGCGCGTCTGCCCGTCGATGATCGCGACCGTGTCGGGGTGGTCGAAGCGACGCGCCATGGCCGTGTCGCCCCCGGCGGCGGCCCACCCCGGGATCGTGTACGAACGCAGATTCGACTGGGTGGCCGTGTAGGAGTGATGCGCCCCCGCGACCTCGACTCCCCGGTCCCGCGCCGCCTCGATCAGCGCGGCCCCCTCGTGCGCCCGCCCGTAGTTGTGGGCTCCCTGGGCGTTGAAGTGGCTGAAGATGACCTTCGTCCCCGCCTCCTCCCCGATCCGGATCCCTTCGGCGATCGACTCCAGATAGCCGAACGGGGGGTAGGCAGCGCCGAGATCCCGGTCGTGCGTGTCGTAGATCGCGCCCGGGTATTCGGCGGCCACTCGGTTCAGCTCGATCACCTCCTCGGTCTCGGCGTAGTTGCCCGGCAAGTAGAACAGCCCGGACGACAGCCCGTACGCGCCCTCCTCCATGCCCTGGCGCACCAGGGCGCGCATCTCGTCGAGTTCCTCGGCGGTCGGTGCGCGGTCCTCCATCCCCATCACCCACGACCGCACCGAGTTGTGCCCCACGAAGAGGAACGCGTTCACTCCTATTCCGTCCTCCTCCCAGGCCGCCAGCTGCGCGGCGACCTCGGCACTGCCACCCCCGTCCAGGCCCAGCGATACGGTGGTGATCCCCTGCAAGAGGAAGGCTCGCGCGTCACGGCCGTGGTCGGTTCCGAGCTCCGCGTGCGAGTGCATGTCGATGAAGCCAGGCGTCACCACCAGACCGGCCACGTCGATCGTGTCGGCCGCCGACAGACGCGCCTCGTCCGCGTTCCCGACGAATACGATGCGGTCGCCCGTCACCGCCACATCCGCGACGATCGGCTCCGCACCCGTCCCGTCCAGAACGCGACCCCCGGTGAACAGCAGGTCGGCCGGCGCATCGGCGGTGGTGCACGCGGCGAACGCGAGAACCGGCAGCATCGGAGACCTGCGGCACCGAGCGCTCGTGCGGCGGGGCGACAGGCTGGGGGCAGCGTTGGTTCGGCGGTCGGTGGAAGTCATCGGCGGCATTTCCCCGTTGAGGGGGGACTGGGTCAATCGGCAGGAACGGTACCAAAATAGACGCGGGCCGGACGCGCCGGCCAGAGCGGCCGGTCGTCCGCGAAAAAGCCGTCAGTTCCCCGACAACCTGACGAAGAAAACGCCGCCGTCCGACCCGATGCCCATGGATGTGACCCCGATGATGCCACTGGCAAAGAACGGATAGTTGCTCCAGGAACCGTTCATCCTGGCGATGTTCGCGCCACCGGGTTCAACGTCGAAATAGGCAACTTCCGTCGGGTTCTCCCTGTCCGAGATGTCGATCACCCGAAGTCCCGAGAGGTAGTTGGACTGGTACATCAGGTCGCCGACAATGTAGAGATTGTGGTCCACCGCCTGGGTCGTTCCGATGAACTCGTGGACGACGACCGGGTCGTCCAGATCCGAGACATCCCAGACGATGGTTCTCGTGCTGGTGACATCCTCGCGGAATTCGTCGAACTCATCGTTCATGTACAGATACGCATGGGCCTCGTCGAGCCACCCCTGGTGGGTATATCCGACCCTCGGATAGGAGGTGGAGGCCAGTGCCGTCGGTGCACTCTTGTTCGACACGTCGGCGATGCTGAGCGCGTTTTCGTTCGAACCGAAGCAAACTTCCTTCCCCCGATGTTCGGCGTCCGGGCCTCCATACACCACGCAGGTGGCGTCGTGGGTGTATCCCGAATTGCCCCGGCCTGTCGAGGCATCCGTGAAACACCCGGCGAAGGTCGGATTCGCGGGGTTGCGAATGTCGATCATATGGAGACCGCCACCGCACGTCTCCCCCCCGCCGCTGCCACCCACGGCATACGCGAAGCCGGTCTCCTCGTTGATCACGAGGTTGTGGGCGCTGTGAAAACCGTGGTAGACGGTAAGCGGGCGGACCCGGCTGGGCGTGGTGGTGATTCCTCGCAACTGCGTGAGATCGACGACCTGCATGCCGTGCTGGCCGGCGGCGTCGGCCACGATGAAGGCATGGTCCCGGTACACCTTGATGTCGCGCCAGGCGCTCTCGGCCGCGCCGTCCGTAACCGGAAGGAATCCCGTGTATACCGGATCGTCGGCATCGGCAAGGCTCACGAAGGAGGTCCCCTGGGAATGCCCGATCAGCGCCCACTCCGTTCCCGTCGCCGGATCGGTCCAGCCCCACATGTCGTTCACGATGCCCACGGTCAGACCGATCTGCTCGCGACCGAGGCGCGAAACAAGGTCCATGCCGCTGCAGGGGTAGCCATCGGCAGACCCGTTGGTGCAGAACCTTACCTTGCTGGGGGGGGGCACCGGCTCGACGACGCCGGGCCCGCCGGTGCCTTCATCGGCGCAGGCCGAAAGAACGGTCGCCACCGCGCAAGCCCGGGCGATCCCACCAACACGGCTCTTCATGACGCCAAGATACCCTCCGGAAGCGGCTGTGGACAACGCCCTGCGATGCAATTCAGACCCTGACAGCCACTCCAGACGCCCAGGTCGGGGTTGACATCGCTGACCGCCCACAAACATACGCCTTGATTCCCGCGTACTTACCCCGGCCGCCAGGGAACGTCAGTTGGAGTCGACCGGAGGGTCCGTTTCGGCACCTTCGCCCCCCGGCGGCACCGCGTCCGAATCCGGGAAGACCCGCAGGTCGACAACCAGCAGTGTGTACGCGAGCGCCTCCATGAGGCGGTATTCGGCCTCGCCGCTCGTCCCGAGCAGCCACGTCACCCGGTCACCCTCATCACAGGTCTGAACGGCCCTCCACAGCGCCGGATGGCCGGGCGTCAGGTCGCGCTCGTCAATCAGAGAACTCCCGTCGTCGCTAGCTGTCGCGCGCGTGAACTCCACAGCCAGCTGCGCGGGAGTTCCGGCGTCCGCCCCGGTGCCGTCGCACCCGCCCCCCGCCTGCGTGAAGTGCAGCCGGTATCCGGGTATTCTGGGTTCAAAGTTGAAGGTTACTCGGTCGAACCCGTCGTAACTGCTGATCGTGACATCGGTTAGGCGCGCAGTCTCGCTGTCCGGCCTCGGGTCGTACGAAATGGGGTTGGTGGCCCACGTCACATGCAGCCCGACGTCGTCTGGGTCGAGGTCGCCGTAGTCGACCTCGGCCATTCCCTGGCGGTAGAGTTCCCGGGGCGGCTCGTCCGCGCCGTTGGAACCGGTTTCTCCCTGCTCCCCGCCACACGCCGCGAGGAGGGGAAGCAAGGCCAGACTCCAGATGGGCCGCCCGTGAGAAGTCGCTATCCTCAAGTTGTCGTCCTTTCTTCAAAAAGGTGCCGACGGCCTGCTCAACACCGTCCATTCGGTCAGCAGAGCAGCACCTCGCTCGCTGTCCGCACACCCGCTGCAAGCCGATCTACTTCTTCGTCGCTGTTATAGAGATAGAAGGATGCCCGGCACGTGGCCGTCACACCATAGCGATCGACGACCAGCTGGGCACAGTGGTGACCGGCCCGCACCGCGATCCCCTGGGCATCGAGTATCGTCGCCACGTCCTGAGCTGAGGTGCCCTCGATCACAAAGGGAAGCACGCCGGCGCGGGCTTCCACCTCGGCCGGCCCCAGGATCCGGAGTCCTTCCACCTCCGAAAGCAACGCCAAAGCACGGCGGGTCAAGGACATCTCGTGTTCGTGGATGGCGTCGAGTCCCACCGCCTCAAGGTAGTCGACGGCAGCGGCCAATCCCACCGCACCGGCGATGTTGGGGGTTCCAGCCTCGAACTTGTGGGGCACTTCGGCCCAGGTACTGTAGTCACGGTAGACCCGCTCGATCATCTCGCCGCCTCCCTGGTAGGGGGGCATCTCCTCCAGGAGGGCCTTCCTCCCCCACAGCCCGCCGATCCCTGTCGGGCCGCACATCTTGTGTCCCGAGAACGCGTAGAAATCACAGCCCAGCGCCTGCACATCGATGGGGAGGTGGGGCGCGCCCTGGGCGCCATCCAGAATGAAGACCGCGTCGCTGCGCTCCCGGACCAGCGCGCCGATTCCGGAAACGGGATTGATCGTGCCGAGCGCGTTGGAGACGTGGGCGAGGGAAACCACCCGGGTTCGGGCGCCCAGCAGGGACGCGAGGTGGCCGAGGTCCAGGCGACCATCGTCGGTCAGACTCGCGAGGCGAAGCCGGGCGCCCTTTCGCCGTGCCAGAAGCTGCCAGGGCACCAGGTTGGAGTGGTGCTCCATCTCGGAGACCACGATTTCGTCCCCCGGGCCCAGGCCTTCTCCCAGCGAGAACGCAACCAGATTGAGGGCCTCGCTGGTTCCACGGGTCCAGACGACTTCGTGCGCGTCGGTCGCGTTCAGCCACCGGGCGACACGGGCGCGGGAGTTCTCGTAGGCCTCGGTAGCCCGGCGGGCCAGTTCGTGTACGCCGCGATGCACATTGGCGTGGTCCCGGAGGTAGTAGCGGCTGATGGCCTCAATGACCTGAGTCGGCTTCTGCGAAGAGGCGGCGCTGTCCAGATAGACGAGGGGCTTGCCGTCCACGATCTGGTCGAGGACCGGAAAGTCCCGCCGAATGCTCCCCACATCAAAGGCGATGGTCTGCATCCGCTCTCTTCCGATTCGCGGCGGCCGGTCAGCCAAGTCGCAGATAGACGGCGCCGTCACGGACCTCGACATCAAAGGTCCGCACGGGCGTGATCGCCGGCAACTGGGTGGCCCGGCCGGTGCAGACATCGAACCGGGCGCCGTGGAAGGCACATTCGACCTGGCCGTCCTCCAGATCACCCGCCGAAAGCGGGTAGTCCTGATGCGAGCAGCGATCTTCGAGGGCGTAGACCTCTCCATCCACCCTGGCGAGCACGACCGGCCCCGCATCCGTGTTCACGGGCAGCAGCCGATCGGGCAGCACGTCGCCGACCGACGCGACTCTGACCCACTCGGGCTCGGCGCTGACGGTCTTCTTGCGCACCATGGCCCTTACCCACGGACCGCCAGCTTCGCCTCGATCGCCCTCGTCACCTTTTCGGCTACGCCGCCGAGCGGCAGGCGCGTCAGCACCTCGCCCAGGAACCCCTTCACCACCACGCGCTCGGCCTGGGCGCGATCGAGACCGCGGCTCATCAGGTAGAAAAGCGCCTCGGTGTCGAGCTGCCCGACGGTGGCCCCGTGCGAACAGCGCACGTCGTCGGCCTCGATCTCCAGATTGGGCAGCGAGGTTGCAACCGCACGGTCCGACAGGAGCAGGTTGCGGTTGGTCTGGTAGGCGTCGGTTCGCTGCGCCCCTTCGTGAACGCGGATGATCCCACGGAAGACCCCGCGCGCAGCCTCGTCGAGCGCACCCTTGTAGAGGAGGTCGCTGCGGGCGTCGGCCGCCACATGGTCCTGGCTGGTGTTGAAGTCGAAGTGCTGGTCGCCGTCGCCGAAATAGAGCCCCAGCATGTCGCTGTTTGCGCCCGGTCCGAGCAGGCGTGCGTTGAGGTCGACCCTGCCCACCGAGCCGCCCAGCGCGACGTTCAGCGTGTCGAGGGTGGAATCCCGTTTCGCCAGCGTGCGCTGGTTCGCCAGATAGAAGCCGCCCCGCCCCATGCGCTGAATGGACACGTACTGGACCTGGGCGCCCCTGTGCGAGAAAAGCTCCACGGCGGCGTTTGCCAGGGTGACCGACTCGAAGTCCGGCGAGAGGATCTCGTCGACGAACGATACCTGGCTCATCTCATCCGCAACGATCAGGATGCGGCTGAAGGTGGCGGTCCCGGGCCGCGACACCCAGCGGCTGAGCCGGATGGGCTTGTCCAGCAGGACTCCCCGCGGCACCCGGAGGAAGACCCCGTCGCTCCAGAGCGCGGCATTCAGCGCGGCGAATTTCCCGTCGGTCGCGGGCACGGCCCTGGTGGCAAGGAGCGCCTCTACTACCGGGTCGCCGCGACGCGCGGCGGCCCGCAGCGAGTCGAGCACCACCCCCTTCGCAACCAGCGCGTCTTCGAGCTCCGCCGACACCACGCGACCGTCCACTTCCACCACGCGGCCGGCGCTCCGCTCGTCCTCGTCCATCGCGCGGCGCAACCCCTCGGGGACGGCCCGCGCCCCGCCGGCGCCATCCGCGGCGTCGACCGAGTTGGGGACAATCCCTTCAAGCGGGAGCATTCGCGCGATGTCGGTGTAGCGCCACTCTTCGGAGCGGGTCGACGGCAATGGCGTGCGCAAGTAGGTCTCCCACGCCTCTTCCCGTCGGGCGCTGAGCCACGAGGGATCGACGAGCCCCGTCTCCATGACCGTGTCCCTGTTCAGAGCGCGCACTGCGCGTTGCCGCGGCGGTGCCATCTGGGTCACCCGACGCTCCCTTCCATCTCGAGCTCGATCAGCCGGTTGAGCTCCACCGCGTATTCGAGCGGCAGTTCCTTCGCGATCGGCTCGATGAACCCGCGCACGATCAGCGCCATCGCCTCCGCCTCGTCCATCCCGCGGCTCATCAGGTAGAAGAGCTGCTCGTCGCCCACCTTGGACACGGTTGCCTCGTGGCCCACCGAGGCGGTCTGCTCGTCGATCTCGATGTATGGGAAAGTGTCGGTGCGCGATGTCTCGTTGATCAGCAGGGCGTCGCATTCGACGTTCGACTTCGCGTTCGCCGCGCCGTCGTAGACCTTGCAGAGGCCGCGGTAGGACGACCGCCCCGTCCCCTTCGAGATCGACTTCGAGACGATGCTGGACGACGTGTTCGGCGCCACGTGGATCACCTTGCCGCCGGTGTCCTGGTGCTGGCCGTCGCCCGCGTACGCGATAGACATGATCTCGCCGTGCGCGCCCTCGCCCATCAGGTAGCAGGAGGGGTACTTCATCGTGAGCTTGGAGCCGAGGTTGCCGTCCAGCCACTCCATGTGCGCTCCCTGCTGCACCAGCGCGCGCTGGGTCACCAGGTTGTACATGTTGTTCGACCAGTTCTGGATCGTGGTGTAGCGGAAGAACGCGTCCCGGTTCACGACGATCTCGATCACGCCCGAATGGAACGAATCGGTCGAGTACACCGGCGCCGTGCACCCTTCGATGTAGTGGGCCCGCGACCCCTCGTCCGCGATGATCAGCGTGCGCTCGAACTGCCCCAGGCGCTCCTGGTTGACCCGGAAATACGCCTGCAGCGGCGTCTCCAGCTGCACGCCCGGCGGGATGTAGACGAACGATCCGCCCGACCACACCGCCGAGTTCAGCGCGGCGAACTTGTTGTCCGCGGCCGGAATGACCGTCCCGAAGTGCTTCCGGAACAGCTCGGGGTGGTTCCTGAGCCCGTCCTCGATCGAGTCGAAGATCACGCCCCTGGCCTCCCACTCCTCCTTGAGCGAGTGGTAGACCATCTCGGAATCGTACTGCGCACCCACGCCCGCGAGGATCCTGCGCTCGGCCTCCGGAATCCCCAGCCGCTCGAAGGTCTCCTTGATGTTCTCGGGGACGTCGTCCCAGGAGCGCTCCATCTGCTCCTGCGGCTTCACATAGAAGTACGTCTGGTCCAGTGTCTCCTGCAGCTCCGAGAGGTCTCCGCCCCACTGCGGCATCGGCTTCGACTCGTAGATCCTCAGTGCCTTGAGGCGACGTTTCAGCATCCACTCGGGCTCGTCCTTGCGAGCCGAAATCTGCCTGACGATATCGGCGTCGAGCCCGGGCCGCGTCCTGAAGACGGGCTCCGAATCGGTGACGAAACCGAACTTGTAGTCGTCGAGCCCCAGTCCCTGTATGACTTCATTGCTGGGCATCTGTCACTCCCTGTTCCACTCTGATCTCCTGCATCCGGACAAGCATTCCGCGCTCACGCGACCTGCATTCTCCGGTACTGTTCATAGCCCCGTTCCTCCAGACCCAGCGCGACTTCCGGTCCGCCCGACTCCACGATCCTCCCCTTCACCATCACATGGACCACATCGGGGGTGATGTAGTTCAGCATGCGCTGGTAGTGGGTGATAAGCAGCACCGACATGTCGGGATTCTCGGCCTTCAGGGTGTTCACCCCGTGGGCGACGATCCTGAGCGCGTCGATGTCCAGGCCCGAATCGGTCTCGTCCATCACCGCCAGAGCCGGTTTGAGCACCGCCATCTGCAGGATCTCGTTGCGCTTCTTCTCGCCGCCGCTGAACCCGTCGTTGACGTGACGCTGGGCGAAGGAGGGCTCCATGTCCAGAAGCTCCATTCGCTCCATGAGCAGCTCCTGGAAGTCGAAGAGATCCAGCTCCTCCCCGTCCTCCAGACGCGCCTGCAGCGCGGTGCGGAGAAAGTTGGCGATCGATACGCCCGGAATCGCCACGGGGTACTGGAAGGCCATGAAAACGCCGGCCTGCGCCCGCTCGTCGGGTTCCATTTCGAGGAGATCCTCGCCCTGGAACGCCACCGAGCCCGCGGTGGCCTCGTAGGCCGGATGCCCGGCGATCACCTTGGCCAGCGTGCTCTTGCCGGACCCGTTGGGGCCCATGATCGCGTGGATCTGTCCGCGCCGCATGGCGAGGTCCACACCATTTAGAATATCTGAATCCTCGTCGGCGACACGGGCCCTGAGCCCGGTCACATGGAGGATGGGACGGTCATTCATCCAGCGGAACTCCACAGTTGTTTCGGATAGCTGTCGTCATGCAAGGAAGACCCTAAATCTACCGGAGACGACCCCCCGCCGGAAGGGCCGTGCTATCCGGCGGAGCGGTCCAGCGCGGATACATCGCCGGTTGACCGCCGCGCGCGCGTTCGTCCGCTAGAAGATGGCCGCCGCAATCCAGGTGTCGGATCTGGCCCAGGCCTCGTGGAACAGTGCGTTCACCCTGTCCGCCTCGCCCGAACGATCCTGGGCCCTGAGCGCCGCCTCCAGGCCGAACAGCGACCATCCGTTCATGGGATGGTCTTCGAGCGCGGCTTCGAATACGGCCTCGGCCTCCTCGTACCGTTCCATCTCCAGGAGGAGGTCCCCCAGCCAGTGTCGCGCCGAGAAGTTGAGCGGTTCGGGCTCGTCGTAGCGCAGGCCGTCCTCGACCTCGATCGCGGCCTTCAGCACCTCGACCGCCTCTTCGTTCTCGTCGTAGTGGCGATGAATCTCCCCTTCGAGGATTCCGGCCACCACACCGAGCAGGTCGGTCGCTGAATGGCCCCGGAACGACCCCGAGGTGGTCTCTGCCGCGAGCTTGACCTTCTCCAGATAGAATTTCGCGCGATTCGGGTCGTATTGGCGCAGGAAAGCGTAGCCGCGCGCGAAGTCCCAGAAGCCGCGCTGGATGCCTCCGTCGGGCGGGTTGTCCAACTCAAGGATCTCGTCGAAGCGGCCGAAGCGCAGCAGCGTCATCGCCTCGTAGAAGTTGCCGCTGCGGACGATCTTGCCGTAGTCCCGGCCCGCCTGCACCGCGACCGCGCCCTGGCCGTCCATCGAAGCCGCGAAGAGGAGCATGTGGAGGTTGTGGGAGGGATAAATGGCCCACGCGATGTCGTGTTCGGCCCGCTGATCGGAGTGCCACGCGTCGAGGTTGGCCCTCACCGCGTCGCCCCAGCGGCCGACCCGGTTGTAGGTGTGGGACGGCATGTGCTGGATATGGCTCGCCCCGGGGATCGACGCGCCCAGATGGTCGGCACACGCCTCCGCCTTCTCCGGCTTGACGGTGGGCTCGGTGGCGTGGACGTAGAGGTGGCACGCGCCCGGGTGTGTGATGTCGATGGCCAGGGTGGCCTCCAGGACCGCGTGGATCTTCCGCACCTCGGGCTTGTCGATGTCCCAGCTCTAGCAATGAGACTGCTAACCGGTTTGCTCCGTGAGGTTTGCGGGATTGATCGGTTGGATTCCCGGCGTTTGGTTCCCGCTGGTCGGGTCAGACTGCGGCTCTGCGCCGGTCTTCGAGCGCGGTCCTGAGTTGCGCCTCGTCGGCCTGCTGATAACAGCGGAGCACGGTCTTGGCGGACTTCCATCCCCCGAGTTCGCAGAGCACCTTGAGCGGCTGGTGCATGAGGTCGGAAGCGAACTTGCGCCTGAGCGAGTGCCAGCCTCTCCCGCGCTTGGGCTCCAGTCCTGCGAGCGCTTCGGCCCTCTCCCACCATGCGCGGACCAGCGAACTCTTGACGCAGATCGTGGGATCCCTGGGTGACGGCATGACCGGGGCGTGTCCGCCCCTGGGGTTCTCCCGCCGAGCCTCCTCCAAGGCCGCGAGCGCCTCGTCGGTCACGGGTGTGGTGTGCGCGTAACCCGTCTTCTCGTGCTCGGCGCGCCACCGGACGGTCCTTCCCTCGAAGTCGATGTCGTGCCACCGCAACTGCCGGACGGCCCCGATGCGGTGTCCGGTTTCGTGCGCGAGCACGAGCGCGACGCGGAATCGCCAGTCGATCTTTCGGGACACCTTCAGGAGCGCTTGGTACTCGGCCTCGGAGAGAACGACCCGGACGGGGTTCTTCTCGGTGGGGATCTTGAGGCCCCTGAACGGGTTCGCGACGAGGAGCGGGCGGCCCCATTCGTCCTTGGACTTGGCGGCCCAGTTGAAGACGGCGATCAGGAACCTCAGATCGCATTCGATCATGCGATTCGACACGGGCTTTCCGCTCGGTCCGATCCTGCCCGAGCGCCGTGCGAGTATGAACCGGTCCCAGTCCCTCTGCGAGAGTGTCGCGGGATCGCGGTTCGGTCCGTAGAGCCCGAGGAACATCTTCATCGCGGTTCTGTCGTGCCGCTGCGAGTGCGTCCCCTTGGTGGGCGTCACCTCTTCACCGTAGATGTCAAAGAGCGTCTCCAGGGTGAGCGGCCCGGGCTCGGCTTCCTGCTTGCCGTTCGGCTCCGGCTTCGCGAACCCGGCGGCGAACTCGTCGGCCTGCCGCTTCGCGCGCCTCCAGTCGCGGTGCTTGAGGGACCGGGTGAGCCTGCGCCCGTTTTCGCGCCACTCTATCTGGAAGAGGCCGGTCTTCGGGTCCGGAAACACCCTGACCCGGTTGCGGCCCCATTCTCCGGCGCTGTAGGAGCGCCGGTCACGTTTCGTGCGTGCCATCTTCCATTCCTCTCCGGATGATGGACTGCACGATCTGCCGGTTGGAAAGTTCGCGGCGCGGGGGGTTCTCCGCCAGTGGCGGCGGGGCCGGCGGCGTCGCCTTCCGGGGCAGGTGGATGCGTGCGATCCTGGGCGCGTTGGGCCTCCCGGCGTTGGGGATCTTTCCGTCGCGCACGAGGCGGCCCAGATGTTCCCTTGAGTAGCCGCTCTCGCGGGCGGCCTCGACGAGCGACAGCGTGGTCTCGTCGCGCTCGCGGATCGTGGTCTCTAAGTCGTCGGCACAAAGGTCCAGCACCAGAGCCGCGGTCTCGCTCCCGTACCGCCGGAGCGACTTGGCCTTCCCGCGCCAGTCGGCGGGCAGACCCTCGACGGATGCGGGCTTGGTCTTCCGTCTGGACTTCCGGGTCATTCCCAGTCTCCTTCGTCGTCCTGGCGCAGCGAGTCCGCGAGGCCGGCATCCCCTTCGCCGCGCCGGACCGACCGTTCGGCGAGATCGACGCGGCGGCCGAGGTCGGCTAGTCCCGTGGTGCGGGCGATGGCGTAGATCGCGGCCGCGACGGTGGTGAGGACAAGCGCGATGTGGAGCGCGAGCGCCACGCCGTGTTCCGCGAGGATCGCGGGCCAGTGGGGCGCGAGGTAATCGAGGCGGGCGCCGCCGATGAGGAACGCCGAACCCGCGAGTGCGGAGGTGAGTCCGGCGCTGATCTTCCATGGCTGCATCGTGGTTCTTCCTTCCGGGTCAGAGTTCGACGGACGCGGGATTGCGGTCTGCGGGACCCTTGAGCCAGGAGCCGCCGTCGTCCCCGAGCCCGAGGCCGCGCAGCAACCCCGCCGCGGCGGGTCCGTCGGCGTGGAGCCGGAACCCGGCGGCGGCCTTGGCCCGGACGGCGGGTTCGCGATAGTTGCCGGAGACGGCCTCGATGTTGACGCGCCCGGTTCGCCCTTCGGCGTCCTCGTACTCGATCTG
>JAJDXS010000073.1 GCA_022823145.1 Gemmatimonadota bacterium | reverse complement strand
CCCAGCCGGGCGGTCAAATCGTTCGCGTTGAAATCCAATTCCGTACAGCTCTCCTTTCAGCCGCCACCGGTCCCCCGTCTCCGGGTCCAGCGCGGTGATGTAGTCCATGCCCTGGCGCGGCACTTCGAGGCCGGCCTCGCGAAGCGCGTCTACGACCTCGTGGCGGTTCCGCACGGTCCCGTGCTCGACGCGCTGGAGCAGGTAGTCGCGGATCAGGTCTCGGGGTGAGGATTCGAGCCTGAGGCCCGCCCGCAGCCGGGTCGCCTCGATGTAGGCGCGGTGGCCCGGTTGCTGCACCCTGGCCCGCGCCGGATCGTCCGGACGAGCCCAGCCGTGCTCGTGGTTGAAGGCGTCCCGGAGCGGGCCGAACGTCTTCTCCCAGCCCGGCGGCGCGATGTTGAGGCGGATTGGTAAGGGTCTGAATCCCGGCAGGAAATCACGTAAAGTCTTACAGGGCTGCACGATCTGCGTTTCCTGCCGTTGTACTGGACCTTGCTGGACCGTGCCGCCAAAGCGGGAAAAGCGGACCTGATTGGCGGGATTCCCGCGCCCGGCCATACTTTGGACAAGACCGAGCGACGGGTGAAAGCCGGACGCGCATGCGCGCACCGAAGGTGCTGCGAGGGGGGTAGTCCTGATTATGGTCTCGGAACATGTCGCCGCCCGGGCAGGCGCACCCGGCCGTGACGAAATTCGCCTCGAAGATCCATTTCAGGCGGCGTTCACGGCCGGGACCGCCGCGCTCGATCGAAGGTGGGCATGCTTTCTCTTGCCCCGAGCGTTGGTGGTTGGCGGTACCGTGTCGGTTGCCATCCTGTTCCCAGCGTTTGGAGCCAGTGCACAAGGCTCACCGACTCCGCCTCAGGCCGGTTGGCTGAGCGCCGCGATCGAGGAGGTGCGCCAGAGCCCGTTCCACGCAGCAGAGTCGATTCTGCATTCGGGGGCATTGCCTCTGGGAATCGGCGCGACGAAGGGCTGGCCGGTCACGATGGAGGCTTCCCCACCAGGTTGGTCGATTCAATCAGCTGCGCGCGACAGCAGCTTCTCAAGAGGTCGGGTATTCCTAGCGGCGTGGATCGCGGCGGCGACCTCCGACCTAGCGGCACTCTATTTGGAGGGCAACAACCATGGGTTGGCGGCGATTGCAACTCCGATCTTCGGCACGGCTGTCGGCGCCAAGGTCGGCGGTGCCCCGTTCCTCCCCTCTCTGGGCGGTTCTGCTTTG
Organism: Gemmatimonadota bacterium; assembly: GCA_022823145.1. Classification (GTDB taxonomy): domain Bacteria; phylum Gemmatimonadota; class Gemmatimonadetes; order Longimicrobiales; family Gaopeijiaceae; genus Bin94. Next base: position 4,585 of record JAJDXS010000073.1, on the reverse strand, counting down.
GGCCTCGGGGTTGGCTGGTGGTGGGCGGCAACGGTGTTCGACGAGCAGGTAGACTTCGATCAGGACCCCTTGGTGTTTATCGCGATTACAGCGGCCATACAGGCAGGGATCACCACGTTGATTGCGTCGGTCTTCGATTAGCCCATCCTCGCCGTCACCAAGTATCCGCCCCACCTCGAAGGCACATGCACCCAACTGGCCCGCAGGTCACGCTCGCGGCTCAAGCGCGAACTGTTGGCCGTTGGGCGGCGGATCTCCCTCCAAGCCTTTCTCATTCGCGGCTGAGCCGTCCATGAGGTGCGCAGGAGAGGCTCCCGGGACCTGACGCCTCCGCGACATGCTCGGAGACCGCTTGCGGGCATGGAGGGGCATTTCGGGGAATATACGGGCGGTGGGAGCGCGCAGGATCGACGATCTCGGGTCTCCGAGGGGTAGGGGTAGGGGGGAACTCGGCCGCACGGCAGAGCGTGGCGCAGTCCCGCGCAGTGACGAGTCGGGCGGGCCGGTTGCCCTCGCCGTCCTGGAGGCTGGCAAACAACGAGGCCGAGGAGCTTGTCCGCGACTGCTCAATGGGCGTTGTTCCGTGGCGGTGCCCGGAGGGGCGTTTCGGCGGCGCCCCGAGGCTGACTTGACGCAGGCTAAGGGCGCCAAGCAAGCCAGCACACGCCACGTTCAACGTTGGCGGCTGGCGAGGGGGCCGTGCCCCCTTCGACCCCCAGCTTTCCGATCCGATTTCGGAGAATCGGACCGGAGCGAATGTAGCCGCCGCCCGAACCGCCGCGAACCCGCGCGACATGGTATCTTCCTTGAGAATTGCCCGACGGCAGAAGCATGGCCGAATTGCTGGGAAGACACGATGGCCGGACCGAACAAGAAGCTGGTTGCCGCCGCGGAGGCGTACTTCGCCGATCTTCGGCAGGTGCGCGCATCGGGCGGCGCGACGGCGGAGCGCTCGTACTACCCGGCGCTGGAGGGCTTGCTGCGCGCGGTCGGAGCCACGCTCAAGCCCAAGGTGTTCTGCGTTCAGGAACTGGCCGATCAGGGAGCCGGGCATCCCGACCTTGCCATGTACACGGCGAGGCAGGTTCAGAAGGGCCGTCCGAGGCCGGGGCAGGTTCCCGAGCGTGGCGTCGTCGAGGTCAAGGGCGTCGGCGACGACGCGTGGTTGACGGCGGGGTCCGGGCAGGTAAGCCGCTATTGGGGCCGTTACCGTCTGGTACTCGTCACGAATCTACGGAACTTCGTCTTGGTGGGCGCGGACGTGGAAGGCAGCCCCGCCAAGCTCGAATCCTTCTCGCTGGCCGAGGACGCCGACGACTTCTGGCGCAAAGTGGAGGCTCCCCGCGCCTTCGCCCGCGGTGTCGGCGCGGGCCTCGGCGAGTATCTGGCCCGGGTGCTTTCGCACCGGGCCGCCCTGGCCGAACCGAAGGACTTGGCGTGGCTGCTGGCCTCCTACGCCCGCGACGGCTTGGCCCGAGTCGAGGCGGCGGGTAACGTTTCGTCTCTTCTGGCCGTCCGCTCGGCGATGGAGGAGGCGCTCGGGATCCGCTTCGAGGGTGAGCGCGGTGAGCGATTCTTCCGTTCGACCCTGATCCAGACGCTGTTCTACGGCATCTTCTCCGCATGGGTGCTGTGGTCCCGCCACGAGCAGAAGAAGAACGGCCCTCTGTTCGAGGACCATTACAGCCCGCGCCGATTCCGGTGGCGCGAGGAGGTCTGGCACCTTCGCGCACCCGTACTGCGAGCCTTGTTCATGCAGTTGGCCGACCCGGGACGGTTGAAGCCGCTTGGCTTGGTCGAAGTGCTGGACTGGACTTCGGCCGCGCTCGACCGGGTGGACCGGACGGCGTTCTTCTCGCGGTTCAACGAGGGCGAAGCGGTGCCGTACTTCTACGAACCGTTCCTCGAAGCGTTCGACCCGGCGCTCCGCAAACAGTTGGGCGTGTGGTACACGCCGACCGAGGTGGTCCGCTACATGGTGGCCCGCGTTGACAAGGCGCTGAAGGATGATCTGGCCATCGCGACCGGGCTCGCGGCGGAGAACGTCTATGTGCTGGACCCGTGTTGCGGAACGGGGGCCTATCTGGCGGAGGTGCTTCGCCGGATCGCGGGCAATCTCGGCGAGCAGGGCCTTGGGGCGCTCGCGGGCGCGGCGGTCAGGAGGGCGGCAACAGAGCGGGTGTTCGGGTTCGAGATCATGCCCGCGCCTTTCGTGGTCGCCCACTTGCAGGTTGGCCTCACGATGCAGAATCTGGGCGCGCCGCTGGCGGAGGACGGATCGGAGCGCGCCGGGGTGTTTCTCACCAACGCGCTGACCGGCTGGGAGCCGCGCACGACCAAGCCCCTGCCGTTCCCGGAACTCGAAGAGGAGCGCGACCTCGCCGAATCGGTGAAGCAGGACATCCCAGTCCTCGTGATCCTCGGAAACCCGCCCTACAACGGGTTCGCGGGCATGGCTGTGGACGAGGAACGCGAACTCTCGACAGCCTACCGCACCACGAAGCGGGTTCGGAAACCGGAGGGCCAAGGCCTGAACGATCTCTACGTCCGGTTCTTCCGAATGGCGGAGCGGCGCATCGCCGAGAAGACCGGACAGGGCGTGGTCTGCTTCATCTCCAACTACTCGTGGCTCGACGGGCTGTCCTTCACCGGGATGCGGGAGCGGTATCTCGAAGCGTACGACGAGATCCGGATCGACTGTCTGAACGGCGACAAGTACAAGACGGGCAAGGTCGCGCCGGACGGATCGCCCGACCCGAGCATCTTTTCGACCGAGGGAGATCCGGTCGGTATACAAGTGGGCACTGCCATCGCCACGCTGGTGCGCAAGGTGGAGCACGAACCCGCCGAAGCGGTCGGGTTCCGGCACTTGTGGGGACAGTCCAAACCGGCGGAGTTGACCGCCACGGCCGACGCGGAACCGGACGTGCTCTACTCCGAAGTCGCACCGCTGCTGCCGCTGGGCCTGCCGTTCGCGGAGACCGCGGTCAGTGCCGATTGGTTCGATTGGCCAGCGCTGCCCGACCTGTTCCCGGTTTCGTTTCCGGGCGTCAAGACGAGCCGTGACGGGTTCTTGGTGGACACCGACCTCGACCGCCTCCGGGCACGTGTCGGCGACTACTTCGACCGGGCCCTGAGCCATGAGGAGATCGCGCGACGCCATCCGAGGGTCATGAAGTCCACGGCGCGGTTCGATGCCCGAGTGGTGCGCGACGCGCTGCTCAGGCGTGGCGGGCCGGACGAGTCCGGGTTCATCCGCTTCGCCTACCGGCCGTTCGACACCCGCTGGCTCTACTGGGAGAAAGATGGCCTGCTGCTGGATCGACCACGCTCCGACTACAGGCCCCATGTGTTCGAGGGCAATCGATTCTTGGTGGCCCAGAAAAAGCCGTGCCGGGAATGGTCACCGCCCCAAGCAATCTCGCCGTTCGGTTGCCTCGACTTGATGGATCGCGGTGCCACTTGCATCCCGGTATGGCTTCGCGAGGAAGGCTTGGGCGCGGCAGTTGGCACCGAGCGGAGTGCCAATCTCTCGGGGGCAGCGCAACGGTATCTGGACCGTCTCGGCCTCGGGGTCGAAGACCTGTTCCACCATGTGCTGGCTACCCTGCACGATCGAGCGTATCGGGAGGCCAACGCGGGAGCCCTACGCATGGAATGGCCGCGCATTCCGCTGCCCGGCTGGCCGGACGGCGAGTCCGAAGGAGCAGCGCAAGCACTCGCTGGATCGGCGGACAGAGGCCGTACGATCGCCGCACTGCTCGATTCGGAACTGCCTGTATCGCGCGGGACCGGGACGCCCCTACGTCCCGAGATCGCGGTGCCGGACACCGTCACAGGACGCTACATGGCGGGCGACGACTTTGCCGTGACCGCGGGCTGGGGCCACTTCGGGGCGGGCGACGCCGTGATGCCCGGAAGGGGCCGCATCGTCGAACGTGCCTATCGACCGGACGAGCGCGCCGCGTTGGCGGATCACGTTGCCGTCCTTGGTGAGACGACCTTCGATGTGTACCTGAACGGCGGAGCCTTCTGGCGCAACGTTCCCTCCGGCGTCTGGGACTACCGGCTTGGCGGCTACCAAGTGCTCAAGAAGTGGTTGTCTTACCGGGAGAGTGCGGTCTTGGGCCGGAGACTTCTACCAGAAGAGGTCCAGCACTTCGCCGACACCGCACGGCGCATTGGCGCGTTGCTGATCGCGACATCCAACCGACCCGAGAGGAGTTCACCATGACCGAGAAGCTCATCGACAGAAACCCCGACGTGTTGGGCGGCACGCCCGTGTTCTCGGGGACCAGGGTTCCCGTGCGCATCCTGATGGAGCACCTAGAGGCGGGCGACCGGCTCGACGACTTTCTGGACGACTATCCCACGGTGACGAGGGAGCAGGCCGTCGGAGTGCTCGAACGGGCGACGGCGCAGCTGGTGGGCGATGCCCGATGAAGGTGCTGTTGGACGAATCCGTTCCAAGGCGGCTCGCGGCTGAGTTTCCCGAGTCGTTCGGGGCGCGCACGGTTCAGCAGATGGGCTGGGCCGGGTGCTCGAACGGAGAGTTGCTGCGCCTTGCGGCGGACCATGGGTTCGG
>JAJDXS010000071.1 GCA_022823145.1 Gemmatimonadota bacterium | reverse complement strand
CCGGAACCGGGTCCGGGTGTTTCCCGATCCGAAGACCGGCATCTACCAGATAGAGTGGCGCGAGAATGGGCGAAGGCTGAGCCGGTCTCTGAAGCACCGAGATTGGGCCAGAGCCAAGCGGCAGGCGGACGAGGTTGCCGCGGGTCTGGCGGTTCACCAGCCCAACGGCAAGAAGGACGCCGAGCCCGAGCCGCTCACCCTGGGACGGCTTTTTGAAATCTACGGTGAGGAGGTGGTCCCGACGAAGCACAGGCGGACCCAGCACCAGAACCGTACCGCGATGCGGATGTTCCTGGACTTCCTCGGACGGGACCGAAGACCCGAGGCGCTTTCCCGGCGAGACTGGGACCGGTTCATCCGGGAGCGGCGCGCGGGCATGGTCGGACCGAGCGGAAAGCCCGTGTCCGACCGCACCATCGCGTGCGACCTGAGAATCCTCCTCGCGATCCTCAACTGGGCCGCCAAGTCGAGGGACGAGCGGGGCCGGTTGTTGCTCGACTTCAACCCGCTGAGGGGACTCGGGTTGCCGAAGGTGAAGAACCCCATGCGGGTCGTGCTTTCCGACGAGGAATACGAGACGTTGCTCAAGGTGGCGCGCCGGGTGGACTGGCGGTTCCGAGTCGCGCTCGTGCTCGCGCACGAGACCGGACACAGGATCGGCGCGATCCGAAAGTTGCGCTGGTGCGACATCGACTTCGAGGACAGGACCATCCTTTGGCGCGCCGAGCACGAGAAAACCGGGTACGAGCACCGGACGCCCGTGACCGACGAGACGATCACGGCCTTGGAGGAGGCGCGGAGACACGTTCACGGGGCCGGAGACGCGCTGGTTCTGCCCGCGCCGCGGGATCCGTTGAAGTGCGTGAGCCGTACGCGGATGGGCACTTGGTGGAAGACCGCCGAGCGGCGGGCTGGGTTGGAATCCAAGCGCGGCAGGGGCTGGCACTCGCTGAGGCGAAAGTTCGCTTCCGACCTCATGGGTCTGCCTCTCAAGGTGCTTTGCGATCTTGGCGGCTGGAAGGAAGCCAAGACCGTGCTCCGCTGCTATCAGCACACCGACGAAGTACAACTCAGGACGGCTCTGGACAGCCGTCCCCGCAAGGGTGGCGTCTGATTCCAACCTGCGGGAATCGAACAGCGGGAATCGGATCTCAGAATCCCGTAAGTGTCACGCCCCCAACAGGATCACAAATCGTAGGTTCCTGCCGATTCGATGGACTGCACGATCCGCCTGCCCGGAAGCTCGCGGAGAGAGTTCGCGCGCGCCAGACTCACGGCTCCCGTCTGCGAACGCGACCATCAGCGGCTCGGTCCGGCATCGCGGTCCGGCCCGCGCGTCGGGGGCCTTATCACCAGCCGCGACCGCGCGGTCTCGCGGCGGCGGATGTCCCATAGTACTCGGCCAAGCGTGTCACTTGCCCTTCGAGCCGCTCGATTTGCCGCTGCAAGACTTCGTTCTCCCCGCTCTGCCGCTCGGCGTGCTGCCTCAAGGCTTCGACGTACTCTCGCAAGACTTCGACGTACTCTCGCAAGGCTTCGATCTGCCCGGAGTGCCGCCGCTGTTCCTGCGCGTACTGCTCGGACAACCTCCGCAAGGCCCTCGTCAACTGCTCCTCTAACGCGGTCATAAACCTCCTTCACTCGTTCGACAGCTTCAACGCCGGACGGTCGTCCACCCACCAGGACGGACGGTCCAGCACCCCTTCCGGCACCACTACGAACCGCTCGCCCTTGATCTCGTGGAACACGAGGCCCCAGGTGTCCACCTCCAGTTGGGCGAGCGTCCGCCGGGCGTCCTCGATGTCCCGGCCCAGCCCGGCCCGGGTCTCGATCCGGTCGTGGATGCTCACCGCCAACCAGCGCATCGTCGCCCAGCTTCCGCCGAAGAAACCGATCCAAAGGCTCAGGCCTACGATCAGGGGCCGTTGCCACGCCTTTGCCAGCAACTCGCGCATCCGCCCGGTCGCCTCCTCCGTATCGCGCTCGATTGTACCGAGCGCGTTCCTCGCGACGCGCCGCGAGTTCTCGGCGAGCCGCTTCAGCTCGCTCGCGGTCAACTCCTCGATCTCCCTGCGTTCGCTCTCCAGCCGCCTCCGCAGCCGGTCGCTCAAATCGTTCGCGGTCGAAGTTCTCTCCATACAGTTCTCCTTTCAGCCGCCACCGGTCTCCGGTCTCGGGGTCCAGCGCGGTGAGGTAGTCCTTGCCTTGGCGCGGCACTTCAAGACCCGCGTCTTGCAACGCGGCGACGACATCGTGGCGGTTGCTCACCATGCCGTGCTCGACGCGCTGGAGCAGGTAGTCCCGGAGCAGGTCGCGGGGTGAGGCTTCGAGCCGAAGCCCTGTCCGCAGTTGCGCCGCTTCGATGTAGGCGCGGTGGCCGGGCTGCTGCACTCTGGCCCTGGCCGGATCGTCCGGGCGGCTCCAGCCGTGCTCGCGGTTGAAGGCGTCTTGGAGTGGCTCGAACGTTTTCCCCCAGCCAGAGGGCGCGATGTTTAGGCTCCGACCGGTCTCTAGGTCGCACCGAGCGGCCAGTAAACGCACGTGTTCGCCTCCGCCGCGCTCGCGGTG
>JAJDXS010000031.1 GCA_022823145.1 Gemmatimonadota bacterium | reverse complement strand
CAGATCGAGTACGAGGACGCCGAAGGGCGAACCGGGCGCGTCAACATCGAGGCCGTCTCCGGCAACTATCGCGAACCCGCCGTCCGGGCCAAGGCCGCCGCCGGGTTCCGGCTCCACGCCGACGGACCCGCCGCGGCGGGGCTGCTGCGCGGCCTCGGGCTCGGGGACGATGGCGGCTCCTGGCTCAAGGGTCCCGCAGACCGCAATCCCGCGTCCGTCGAACTCTGACCCGGAAGGAAGAACCACGATGCAGCCTTGGAAGATCAGCGCCGGACTCACCTCCGCACTCGCGGGTTCGGCGTTCCTCATCGGCGGTGCTCGCCTCGATTACCTCGCGCCCCACTGGCCCGCGATCCTCGCCGAGCACGGACTCGCGCTCGCGCTCCACATCGCGCTTGTCCTCACCACCGTCGCGGCCGCGATCTACGCCATCGCCCGCACCACGGGACTAGCCGACCTCGGCCGCCGCGTGGATCTCGCGGAACGGTCGGTTCGGCGCGGCGAAGGGGATGTCGGCCTCGCGGACTCGCTGCGGCAGGACGACGAAGGAGACTGGAAATGACCCGGAAGTCCAGACGGAAGACCAAGCCCGCATCCGTCGAGGGCCTGCCCGCCGACTGGCGCGGGAAGGCCAAGTCGCTCCGGCGATACGGGAGCGAGACCGCGGCTCTCGTGCTGGACCTTTGCGCCGAAGACCTTGAAACCACGATCCGCGAGCGCGACGAAACCACCCTGTCGCTCGTCGAGGCCGCCCGTGAGAGCGGCTACTCAAGGGAACATCTGGGCCGCCTCGTCCGCGACGGCAAGATCCCCAACGCCGGGCGGCCCAACGCCCCCAGGATCGCCCGCAGGGACCTGCCCCGGAAGGCGACGCCGCCAGCCGCCCCGCCACTGGCGCGGGACGCCCCGCGCCGCGAGCTTTCCAACAGGCAGATCGTGCAGTCCATCATCCAGAGAGGAATGGAATGATGGCACGCACGAAACGTGACCGGCGCTCGTACAGCGCCGGAGAATGGGGCCGCAACCGGGTGAGGGTGTTTCCGGACCCGAAGACCGGCCTCTACCAGATAGAGTGGCGAGAAAACGGGCGCAGGCTCACCCGGTCGCTCAAACACCGCGACTGGAGGCGCGCGAAGCGGCAGGCCGACGAGGCCGCCGCCGGGTTCGCGAAGCCGGAGCCGAACGGCATGCAGGAGGCCGATACCGGGCCGCTCACCCTGGAGACGCTCTTTGACATCTACGGTGAAGAGGTAACCCCGACCAAGACCCGGCACTCGCGGCAGCATGACCGGACCGCGATGAAGATGTTCCTCGGGTTCCTCGGAAGGAACCGCGACCCGGCAACGCTCTCCCAGAGGGACTGGGATCGGTTCATCCGGGCGCGCCGGGCCGGAAGGGTCGGACCGAGCGGAAAGCCCGTGTCGGACCGGATGGTCGAATACGACCTGAGGTTCCTGATCGCGGTCTTCAACTGGGCCTCCAGGTCGAGGGACGAGCGGGGCCGCCTGCTGATCGAGTCGAACCCGCTCAGGGGCTTGAGGACGCCCATGGAGAAGAACCCTACCCGGATCGTTCTCACCGAGGAGGAGTATCAGGCGCTTCTCGGAGTGTCCCGCAAGGTGAACTGGCGGTTCCGGGTCGCGCTCGTGCTCGCGCACGAAACGGGACACCGCATCGGAGCCGTCCGCAAGCTCCGGTGGGACGACATCGACCTCGAAGGCGAAACTATCCGGTGGCGCAGCGAGCACGAGAAGACCGGATACGAGCACACCACGCCCGTGACCTCAGAGGCGGTCGCCGCCTTGGACGAGGCGCGGCGGCGGAACCCGGCGACGGGCGACGCGCCGGTCCTGCCCTCGCCGAAGGATCCCTCGTCGAGCGTGGGCTCGTGGATGGCCCGAGGTTGGTGGGACAGGGCTGAACGGCTCGCGGGACTGGAGCCCAAGCGCGGGCGCGGCTGGCACTCGCTGAGGCGCAAGTTCGCCTCCGATCTCATGGACCAGCCGCTGAAGGTGCTCTGCGAGCTGGGCGGCTGGAAGACGGCCAAGACCGTTCTCCAGTGTTATCAGAGAGCCGACGAGGGACAGCTCAGAACCGCGCTCGCAAACCGCCGCCGAGTGCGGACCTGATCCCGTTCGGCGGGAACCGAAGGGCGGGAATCAGACCTGCAAACCCCGTAAGTTCAATGATCGCAACAGATCCGAAATCGAAATCGGACGTTGGATCAGCGTGCGCGAGTTCGACTGGGCGATCGAGGACCTGTCCCACGCCGCCGGGCTCGTGGCAGGTGAACCGGACGAGGTGGAGCCGGACGGTCAGCCGAACGAGCGCGGGATTCCGACGAGCACGCTGCAGTCGAACATCCACTACCACCTGGCCCTCGCCCAATACCTGAAGGGCGACTTCGAGACCGCGCTGCAGTCATACGAGGACTACTTCGCGGTGACTACGAACCCCGACCAGCTCGTGGCGATCTCCCACTGGTGGTACATGGCCCTGCGCCGGCTGGGCCGCGACGACGAAGCTGCCGCAGTCCTTGAGCGCATCACGGCCGATATGGACGTAATCGAGAACATTCCCTACCACCGCCTCCTCCTGATGTACAAGGGAGAGATCGAAGCCGACGAGCTGTGGGATCCGGAAAGCGAGGACCCCTCCGGCGTGGCCATCGCCTACGGCGTCGCGGCGTGGCACCTCTACAACGGGCGCGCGGACCAGGCCGAGGAGATGTTCCGCCGTATCCTGGAAGGTGCCGGCTGGGCGGGCTTCGGCTACATCGCGGCGGAGGCCGAAATCGCGCGGCGCTAGCGCACCGCCGCCCCCGTCAGCTGCGCGATCGCGGCCAGCGTCGTCTGCGCCGCGTTCAGCCCGAGACGGAAGTCGTCATCCGTGTACGTGGTCCACACGTCGGTCGGCTGGTGCCAGTTCGGATTCCACCCGGCCCCGACCTGCGCGCCGCGCTCGTTCTCCCGCAGGCTGATCGCCGCGACGATGTTCATGAAGGGCGTTGAATCGGTGTTGGTCATGTGCGGGCCCACCGTGGCCGGGTAGTCGGTAGCATAGCGCGCGTTTGCGAACTTGAAGTGGAACGCCAGGTTCATCGACTCCTGGACCAAGTCCGAGTTCCACTGGAATTCGATGTTGACGTCGGCCTCCGGCCGCTGATTGCGGCTGACCCGCCCGTCGGGTCCCGGCGCCCCGTGGTCCCAGAGCATCATGTCGTGCTGGATCATCCCCAGCCAGCGCGGCTCGGGATACTGGCCGGAGCCCGGCGGATCCTCGACGCCCTGCAGCTCCTGGCGCTGCTCGACGTACGCCCGCGCGCCGTTCAGCCCCGTTTCCTCGTTGTTCCAGAGCGCGAAGCGGATCGAGCGCTCGGTCTGCACGTCCGGTGAGCTGAAGATGCGGGCGAGTTCCATGACCAGCGCCGTGCCGGATCCGTCGTCGTCCACCGCCTCGTTCACACCGTGGCCGTCCATGTGCGCGCCGAGGATGTACATCTCGTCGGGGTGCGTGGTGCCAACCTTGGTGCAGTAGACCTGGGAGCGCTCGCCGTCGACCGGCTCTTCGCGGTTTAGTTCGCGGATCCGCTCATCGGGCTGCGCCATAAGGCCGCGGTTGACGCCGGTGCGGCCCCGGTAGCCGAAGATGGTGCTGCCGCCGGAGCCGGGTCCGCGGCGTCCCACGAGGCCTCCCGTCGGCGTGGTCAGGTCGTCGCTCTCCTGGCGGGCACGGCGGGCGGCGGCCTGGGCCGGATTGGGTGCGCTGCGCGGCGGGTCGGCGAACCGCACCGGCGCGTACTCATAGTGCACGCGCTCGGTGTTCGTGCAGCCCGCTTCCTGCAGCCAGGCCTCGATCCAGTCCACTGCGTCGCGGTTGCGCTGTGTCCCCTGGCGGCGGTCCCCGAACTGCGTGAGTCCCTTCAGCGTGGTCTTGTATTCGTCGAGGGTGAGCCGGGCCACAAGTTCGGCTATCGGGTCCGGCGTCTCCTCCTGCTCCTGCGCCTGGACGGATGACACGACGAACCCGGCGCCGAGTGCCGCGGCGAGCAGTCCGTGGATGAACCCGCGGGAGCACCGGAAGTCGCGAGGGGCCGGGCTGGCGGGGAGTCTGGCTGCGGGGCGACGCCTGAACATTGGATTCCTCCACGGCTGAGCCCGGGCTGCGTTTCTGGGCCGCCCCGGCGCGGATGGGCTGTTGCTCAGCGGTACCGTAGACCGCGGCCGGGGCAACCGCAAGCAGTCCGGCGGGAATCCCGCAATGGGCTTAGCTTAACGGTGCTGATTCTCAGGCCCTCCGCACTCCGCCCCGGCGATTCGAGTGCGCTCCAACCCCCACAACCGGACCAGACACAGGAGTTCCGCGAGCCTATGCAGGTGTTCCAGCAACTTGGCGAATACGACCACGAAAAGGTGGTCTTCTGCAACGACAACGACTCGGGCCTCCGGGCCATCATTTCAATACACGACACGACGCTGGGCCCCGCGCTGGGCGGCGTGCGCATGCTGCCCTATCCCACCGAAGAACAGGCGCTGGACGACGTGTTGCGCCTCTCGCGCGGCATGACCTACAAGGCCGCGATCGCCGGCGTGAACCTGGGCGGCGGCAAGTCGGTCGTGATCGCCGACGCCAGGACCCAGAAAAACCCGGCCATGCTGCGGGCGCTGGGCGAGTTCATCGACGAGATGGGCGGCGAGTACATCGCGGGACAGGATATCGGGACCAACTCGCATGACATGGCGGTGATCCGCGGCGCCACCACGCACGTCGCCTGTGTGAACGAGTCTGCCGGCGGCGCGGGTGATCCGTCGCGGACTACCGCGTACGGCGTGTCGTGTGGCATCCGCGCCGTGCTGAAGGCCACGACCGGCAACGACTCCTTCGGCGGCAGGCACATCGCCGTCCAGGGCCTCGGCAATGTCGGCTACGCGCTGGCGCGCTTCTGTCACGAGGCGGGTGCCCGCCTCACCGTGACCGACATCGCCGACGCCGTGCTGGGCAAGGCCGCCCGCGAATTCAACGCCGATGTCGTCGCGCCGGATGCGATCTACGACGTCGAGTGCGACGTCTTCTCACCCAACTCCATCGGCGCCGTGATCAACGACGACACGATCCCGAGGCTCCGTTGTCCCGCAGTCGCAGGCGGGGCCAACAACATCCTCGCCGAGCCCCGCCACGGCGACGCCCTGACCGAGCGCGGGATCATCTACGGACCCGATTTCCTGGTGAACTCGGGTGGTCTGATTCGCTGCCAGGAAGAGGTGCTGGGCAAGGCGACCGAGGACTTCACGGTCTACGCCAAGGTCTCGAACATCTACGAGCAGACGCTGCACGTGATAGGGATGGCGGAGGAGCTGGGCGTCAGCACGGCGGCGGCGGCCGATTGGATCGCCGAGGAACGGATCGCGGGAGCCAGATAGCCGGGAGAACCCGGCGCGGCGACCTCGTCAGCTCTTGTGCACGTGCTCCGGCCCGGGGTACACGCCCGTGCGCACCTCTTCCGCATAACGCGACACCGCCGAGCGCACCTCGGCACCCAGTTCGGCGTACCGCTTCAGGAAGCGCGGTTCGAACGACTCGTTCATCCCGAGCATGTCGTGCAGCACCAGCACCTGCCCGCTGCAGTGCGAGCCCGCACCGATGCCGATCGTCGGGATGGAAAGGACGTGCGTGACCTTCTCGGCGATGCGCTCCGGCATCAGCTCCAGGACGACCGAGAATGCGCCCGCGCTCTCCAGCGCTCTGGCATCGCGGATGAGCTTCTCCAGCGCTCCCTTGGCGCGGCCCTGAACCCGGTGGCCGCCCAGTGCGTGTACCGACTGGGGCGTGAAACCCAGGTGGCCCATGACGGGGATGCCGGCCCTGGTCAGCGCCTCGACGGCGGGCGCGAAGTCGGCGCCGCCCTCGAGCTTCACCGCGCCCGCACCCGTCTCCTTGAGGATGCGGCCGCCGTTCCGCACGGCCTGTTGCGGTGAGATCTGGTAGCTCATGAACGGCATGTCCACGATCACGAGCGCCCGCTCCGCCCCGCGGCACACCAGGCGCCCGTGATAGATCATCTGGTCGACCGTGGCCGACAGGGTGGTCTTCTCGCCGCACAGCACCGAGACCACCGAGTCGCCGACCAGGATCGCATCCACGCCGGCCGCGTCGACGAGCGAGGCGAAAAGCGCGTCGTAGCCGGTGATCATCACGATCGGCTCGCCGGCCTTCTTGCGGCGTGCGAAGTCGAGAACGGTGACGGGGCGGGCGGGGCCGTCCGGCGGCGGGTCGGCGCCGGCGCTGGAGATGGTCGAGTACGCCATGGCTATGAAATCGCGATCAGGGAAAGAGGGTCTCGCCGGTGTCGGCGTCGCTGACGCTTATCGCCCCTGTGGGACAGTTTTCGGCGGCGGCGAGGATGTCTTCCCGGCTGCCGCCCTTCGGGTTCATCACCTCGGACTGCCGGGATTCGTTGTGCGCGAAGACTCCCGGGGCGAGCGCCAGGCACATCGCGTTGCCGACACAGCACAGATGGTCGACCTCGATGCGAAGGCGCGCGTTCGGCCTTGCGTTCATGCAGTCCACCTCACGGGCAGCGACTTGACCGACCTGAACTGAAGGCTGGGCTGATACTCGATCGGGCCCCCGGCCAGCTCGAACCGCTCGAACCGCTCCGCGAGGGCACGGAAGACCTCCTGTCCCTCGACCCGCGCCAGGGTGGCGCCCAGGCAGTAGTGGATCCCCGAACCGAAGGAGAGGTGCGGGTTCGGCTGTCGCCCGATGTCGAACTCGTTGGCGCGCGAGAACACCGTCGGATCGCGGTTCGCGGCTGCCATGATCCATCGGATGCGCTGCCCCTTCCACATGGTCCGGCCCCCCAGGTCCACGTCCTCGGCCACGATCCGCTGGGTGGACTTCACGGGCGGGTCGTAGCGCAGGCACTCCTCCGTTGCCAGCCGCGCCATCCCTTCGGGATCGGCCCGCAGCCGCTCCCACTGCTCCGGATGCCGGATGAAGGACAACAGGCCGTTGCAGATCAGGTTCATGGTGGTCTCGTGGCCCGCGAAGAGCAGCAGGCCGGTGTTGACCAGCACCTGGTGCCGGGTGAACACGCCGCGCGTCTCGCCTCCCGCCAGCACCGAGATGAAGTCGCTCCCGTCCCCGTCGATCCGCTCTTCGACCAGCGGCGCCGCGTAGTCCACGATGCCGCGGATCGCCTCGACCAGGGGGCGAAAGCGGTACGGCTCGCCCCGGTTGATGTAGAGGATCCCGTCGGCCATCGCCCGCAGGCGGTCGCGGTCCTCGTACGGCACGCCCATCATCTCGGCGATGATCCGGACCGGCAGCGGTGCCGCCAGTTCGGTCAGCACATCCATCGCGCGCTTCGGCTGGATGTCGTCCAGCAGCTCTTCCACGGCCGCGCGCACGAACGGCCGCCACTTCTCCATCGCCTTCGGCGTAAAGTAGCCGTGAACCACGCTCCGCTGATCGAAATGCTCGGGCCGGTCCTTCTCGACCAGCTGGTCCGCGCGGAAGTCGCGAATCTCGTCGAAGAGGGGCACATCGGCCGGATCGACCGGCGGATACGGTGGCGCCGCGGCGTCCCTGATCACCGCGGACGAGAACAGTTCGTTGTGGCGCAGGATCCACACCAGTTCGTCGTACCCGGTCACGAGCCAGAGGCTGAACCGCTCGTTCCAGTGGACCGGCTCGATCTCGCGCAGGCGCCCGAAGTAGGTGTACGGGTCCGCGATGACTTCGGGCGCGAAGAGATCGTCGGTCAGGGTGGCGGTGGCCGGCACTTGCCCGCCCTACCCCTCCACCCGGCTGAACCGCAGGTTCTTGACGCGGCCCGCGTCGACCATCATGGCCTGGTAGCGGCCGTCTTCCAGCGCCGAAAAGCGGAAGGTCATGCCGCGCCGGCCGGAGAGAACACCTTCGGAAACCGCGAGCAGCAGGGCCGGGTCGAGTCGGCCCGCGTGGAGCACGAGCCCGGCGCCGCCCTCTTCCCGCAGGTGATAGGTGGTGTTCAACTCGGGGCTGTGGAAGGATCCGGCGTAACGCGTGCGGTCCGGGATGTCGGGACCGGGTCGATCCTGCGGAGCGTCATCCTCTTCTGGAGGCTCCGCCTGTGCATCCGGCGCCGCGGTTTGTGCGGCGGGCGTCATCCTGTCCTCCAGGTAGACTTCCGCCGTGCTTGCGATGAGCGCCATGGGGTCGATCTGCGCGCCGTTGCAGAGGGCCACGAAAGAATGGCCGGTCTCGGGATACCGCGTCATGCCCGCCCGGTAGCCCACCCACGAGCCACCGTGTCCGACCGTGGCCAGCCCCCGGTGCTCGCCATGCACGATACCGAAGGCATAGGGGATGGTGTCCCCCGAATTCAGCACGCCGCGCGTATGCATGAGCTCCAGCCAGGCGTCGCCGCCGACCGTGCCCTCGGTCAGATTGCGGTCCCACGCGACCCACTCCTCGACCGAGGTGAAGATGCCGCCGTCGCCGACCATGTCGAGCGTGGTCACGTTGATCCGGAAGCCGTCGCCGCTGGGCGCGTAGCCGGTCGCGCGGTCGGCCACGATCTCGTTGTGGTCGTCGTGGAAGTGGGTGTGGGTCATCCCCAGGGGGGCGAAGAACTCGTCGTGTGCGAACTGCCGCAGGCTCCGGCCGGACACCCGTGCCACGACCTCGCCGAGCAGGAAGTAGCCGGCATTGCTGTACAGGAACTCGGCGCCCGGCGTGAAGTTGAGCTCGCGCTGCCGGTTGATCGCGTCCAGCACCTCCTGGTTGGTGTAGAAGTCCTCGTCCCGGTTCCCCGCCAGGGCCATGAGCACGATGTAGTCGCGCACTCCCGACGTGTGGTGTACGAGTTGTCTGACGGTGGGAGCGTCGGGGTAGTCGGGGAACTCGGCGATGTAGCGCTGGACGGGAGCATCGAGGTCCAGCTCCCCGCGGATGGTCAGGAGGGCGATCGCGGCGGCCGTGAACTGCTTGGAGACCGAGCCGACCCGGAAGACGGTCTCGGGGCTGTTGGCGATGCCGTGGTCGAGGTTGGCGGCGCCGTAACCGGTGGCGTGGACGAGGCGGCCATCCCGGATCACGCCCAGGGAGCAGCCGGGCCCGTCGAGGCCGGCGTAGTCGGCGAACACGGCGTCGACGCGGGCGAGGATGGCGGGGTCGCCGCCGGACCGGGCGGCTTCGTTGCCGGTGGGGGCGCACGCTGAGAGGGCGGCCGTGGCGAGGGCCACCGCCAAGGTGCCGGCGCGCGCCGCGCGGAGCGGGGAAGTGCCTGGTGAGATGATTAGCTTCATCCATGCAACATCATGGTCGCCGAGAGGGCGCCGCAAGCGCGTCGCCCGCAGCCACCTACGCGGAGCGCGCGGAGCGGTTCGACAAGGAGGCAGCCGAGCGGCTCGGCAAGGTCCGTGTGTACGGGAGGTTGCGGCTGGCCCTTTTCGCGGCTGCCGTGGCGGGCGGGTGGTGGCTGTTCGCGTCGGGGCGCGGTGGGGCGGCGTGGCTGCTGCTGGCCGCGGCCGCGTTTGTGTTCGCGGTCCTCGTGGCGCGACAGCGGGCCGCCCGCCGGCGGATGCGGCGCAGCGAGCTCATGGCCGACTTCAACCGCGAGGGGATCGCGCGGGTCGAGCGGCGGTGGGCCGACCTTCCGTCGATACCCGGCGCCACGGCCGCGGGGGACCACGACTACGCGGTCGACCTGGACCTGTACGGCGACGCTTCCCTGCTGCAGTTGCTTGGTGTATGCGGAACCGCCCCCGGCTGGAACACCCTGCAGGCATGGATGCTCGGGGGCGCTGACGCGGACGAGATCGTGCTGCGCCAGGAGGCGGTGCTCGAGATGGCCGGGGCGCTGGACTTCCGTGACCGGCTGGCGGCGGAGGGTCGGCTTGTGGCCTCTGGCGATTCCGGTGACACCGATGCGTCGGCCGATCGTTTCCTTCGCTGGGCCGAGGGCGACGCCTGGCTTCGGGAGCAGCGATGGCCATGGATCGCCAGCCTCGTGCTGGCGCCGATCAATGTGGCCGCCATCACCCTCTTCTCGCTGGGTGCGGTACCCACCCCGGCGCTGGCCTGGCCGCTCGTGATCTCGGCTCTGGTCCTGGTGCCCAGGTGGCAGGCGATGCACAGCGCGTTCGCGGAGGCGGACGACGGCGAATCCGGTGTCCGACGGTTCGGCCCGCTGCTCCGTCACATTCACAACGCATCCCTCGGGTCGCGCCATGCGGTTGCCATCCGACACCGGCTCGGCGCTGGCCCGCGGGTCGCGCACGAAGAGATCAACGCCCTTCGACGCCTCCTCGACATGGCGGACGTCAGGAGGTCGCCCCTGTTCCACATTCCTCTCGCGCTCTTGCTGCACTGGGACGTTCATGTGCTGGTCGCCCTCGAGCGCTGGCAGAAGCGGTCCGGCCACCGTGTGAGGGACTGGCTCCACGCCGCCGGCGAAACCGAGGCGCTGGCTGCGCTCGCCGCCCTGGCGGCCGATCACCCCGACTGGACGATGCCGGCGCTGGATCCCGATGCCCACACCGTCAAGGCCCGTGCGCTCGGTCACCCCCTCATTGCACCCGACATCTGCGTGCGCAACGACGTCGAGGTCGGGCCCGCAGGCTCGTTCCTTCTCGTCACGGGCTCGAACATGTCGGGCAAATCGACCTTGCTGCGGGCGCTCGGGCTCAACGCGGTGCTTGCCCAGGCCGGCGCTCCGGTATGTGCCGCACGGCTGCGGATGCCCCCGTTGCGCGTCGTCACCAGCATGCGCGTCGACGATTCCCTCGCCGAAGGGATGTCGTACTTCATGGCGGGGCTGCAGCGGCTGAAGATGGTGGTGGAAGCGGCTCGATCGCCCGGCACCGTGGCGCCCCGAACCCTTTACCTGCTCGACGAGATCCTGCAGGGCACCAACAGCGCGGAGCGCAGAATCGCAGCGCGCACGGTACTGCGCCATCTGCTCGAAACGGACGCGATCGGCGTGGTGACCACACACGACCTCTCCCTGGCCGAGGCCGACGACCTTACGACCCGCGCAGTCCCGGTGCACTTCACCGAATCGGTAGACGACGGCACCGAGGGTCTGGCGTTCGACTATCGACTGCGACCGGGCATCGCAACGTCGACGAACGCGCTGACGCTGCTGGAGATGGTGGGGCTGGGGCAGGAAGCCGATTTGGCGCCCAATGCGAAATCGGCAGGGCCATCGATCGGCTGATTGCCTCTGCAACCGATTGGCACAGCGATTGTGTCCACCTTAACGGGGTACGGCCCCCGGCAGGCCTGACCCGCAAGGAATGAAGGAGGACCCCTGATGACCAACGCTGCCCCACGGGCCTTGCTTCCGGTGCTGACGGTGCTCTGCATCTCCTGTGAAACCGGCCCGGACAGATCCGACGGAGGTCTCCACTCCACCGCTCGGGACAGCGCCGGAGTCGCCATCGTCGACACCGAACCTCCGCCCCCGGACACCCGCCTCGCCTGGCAGATCGGCACACAGCCATCCCTTTCGATCGGCGCCATCGACAGCGGCGAGGCCGACCAGCTGTTCCGGGTCACGGACGCCACGCGGCTGCCCGACGGCAGGATTGCAATCGCCAACTCGGGCAGCAACGAGATTCGCGTCTTCAACCCGGACGGCTCGCACGCGGCCACATGGGGTGGCCGGGGTGAGGGCCCGGGAGAGTTCACGAGCTACAGTCCGACCGCAGTCGCGCACTGGCCCGGTGATTCGATCGGTGCTCTCAATCCGTGGGGAGGCCGGTTGTCGCTCTTCGACGCGGACGGCAACCACGGCCGGGATGTGCGCCTCAGCCCACCGTTGATGGACATCGTCGATCTCATGCCGGGCGGGCAGATCTTCGCGAAGTCCAGCTCGGGACTGCGGGGGGACGCGACCGGCTCCTCGGGCCTGGTGCGTATCGGAGACGAGTGGGGGATTCTGGCCGCCGACGGAACGCAGCAGGCGTCACTCGGTGAGCATCCCGGAGTGGAATGGTGGGCCATCTTCGATTCCGACGGCAGCATCCAGGGTGGCAGGCCTCACCCGTACGGCCGCAGCACGATGGGGGCGTTGTGGGGGGACCTGGTCGCGGTGGGTGACTCCGAGCGATACGAGATCAAGGCGTTCAGGGCGGACGGAACGCTGGTCAGAATCGTGCGCCGGGAAGGGGAGCTCGATGGACCCTCCAGGGCCGACCTGGACGCGTACCACGCCCGTCGCTACGCCAACATGCCGGACGAAGAACGCACGCGGGCCCTGAACGAGGTCAGGGATATGCCGCTGGTGGAGACCTACCCCGCCTTTGCCGCAATCATGTCCGACCGTGCCGGCTATCTCTGGGTGCGTGAGTACTGGGCCCCTGATGCGGAGGGTCCCGTCTGGGCCGTGTTCGATCCCGACGGACAGCTGCGGGGACTGGTCGAGACCCCGCCGGGCCTCCGCCTCTTTGAAATCGGCGACGACTACCTGCTCGGCTGGGCGTACGACGACCTGCAGGTGGAGCATGTGCAGATCTGGCCGCTGTCGCGGACGCCGATGTGATCCTGTAGCAGCTACGGGGAGTGTTGCGGGGCTCTTGCCGGATCCCCCAGGTGACGCCGGTAGAACTCCACCATGCGCCGGGCCGCGTCGATCGCGCTCTCCCTCTTCCAGGATGATATGACGTGGCCCTGGTCCAGGTAGGATGCCAGCTGGGCGGGCTTGTCCATCCGTCTGAGCGCGGTGAACAGCTTGCCGGCGTCGTGATAGGACATATCCGCGGTGCCGTGCACGATCAGGACGGGGGTCGTGATCTTGTCCGCGTTGTAGTAGGGGGAATTGTCCAGATAGCGACGCACGTCGGCCCAGGGATGGGTGCCCATGCGCCCCTGCCCGCCTTCGCTCCAGGCGAGGAAGAAGCCGCCGCCGTCAACGTCGATGTGCCCGTAGCTGCCGAAGAGGTCGAAGATGCCCGAGATGGGGACGGCCGCGCGGAAGATGTTCGTGCGCGTGATGATCGAGCCGGTGCCGTAGCCGCCGTATGACTGGCCCGTGATCGCGAGGCGGTTCAGGTCCACGTAGCCGAGTTCGGCGGCGCGGTAGACCTGGGGCAGGAGCACGTCGATCATGTCCCGGACGGGATTGCCCGCCTGTCGGTTCGGACCCAGGGTCAGCTCGCAGAGCACGACCGCGTAGCCCCGGCTGGTGAAGACCAGGTTCGGTACCGTGAAGACGCTCCCGCCCCCGAACTCGGCGGCGCGGCGCGTTATGTCGCTGCCCGGGTACATGGTGACGATGGCGGGAAGGCGGTCGCCCCTCTCGGCCCCGGGGGGAAGGAGCACGGCCGTCTTGACGGTGGCGAGCGTGCCATCGTGCAACGGCACGGTGGTCTCGAAAGTTTCCGCGGTCCCCACCTGCACCGCGTCCAGGCGCGGATCGATGTGCGAGACGCGCTCGCGCGCCGAAAAATCCGCGTCGAAGCGGAAGATGTTGGCGGGCGTCCGCATGTCCTCGTACTCGCCCACGATGAAGTCGTGGCTGCCGCCGGAGGTGAGGTTGACCAGCCTCGCCCGGGCCTTCCACAGCACCCGCGCGCCGTCCGCGGCCGGATCGAAGCGGAGGACTGCCTTGTCGCCGGTCGCGCGCTCGGTGACCAGAGCCGAAATGGACGCACCATCCGGCTGCCACGCCGTCCGCTCATCGGCCTTGAGGAGCTGGTCCCAGGTCCAGCGCTCGTCGTCGAGGGCGAAGGTGCTCCGTGGACCCCCGTCCAACGGGACGATCGCGATCCCGCGCGGACGCGGGTCGCCGTACCCCTGGTCGTCGATGACATCGACGCCCATCACCGCGGCCTGCCCGTCGCGCGTGAAGGCGAAGACGGTCGGAGCGATGTCGCCAAGCTCGGGGGCGAGGGGGACGGGGGCGGCAGGCGATCCCGAGCGCAGATCGAGAAGGTGCATGCGCTTGCCGTCCAGGTACATCAGCCGGTCGTCCGACGGATGCCAGACGTAGCTGACGCCGAAGTAGTTGTAGCGCGTGAGGGGAACACTCCTCACAACCGAAATGGGATCTCCCCCCGCCGCGGGCACGACGGCGACGTCCAAAACGGTGGACTGGGTAGTGTCGCTTTCCGGCCTGAAGGTCGAGAGGTATCCCAGCCATCTCCCGGAAGCCGAGCGGCGGAGCGTGCCCGCGGGGAACTCCGCGTCCTGGGGAACGAGCACGCGCGTCTCTCCGCTGCGGACGTCGACCGCGTTGACGGCCACCAGGTGCTCGCGCGCGTAGTGGTCGGTCATCGGCGTGGGTGGCTGTCCCTCCGCCTCCGGAGCCACAGCCACCTCGCTTCCGCTGCGCAACACCACGACCCCCGCCGGGTTCTCCGGCCGCACCTCGGCCGGGCGAGCCGGGTTGCGAAACGGCCCCTCGGGCGCGAATCCCACGTAGAGAGTCGAGCCGTCCGGGCTCCAGCGGGGCTCGTCCCCGTGCCAGAGCTTCGGCTTGACCGGCTCGTCGGAGAGCCTGCGCGAGGCACCGGCCTCAATGTCGTGAACCCAGAGCTGCGGCGGACCATCGGCATCGGAGAAGAAGGCGATCGACGTGCCGTCCGGAGACCACACCGGCCTCCAGCAGGCACCGCCCGGGCAGACCTCGATGGTCCGCCCAGTGACCATGTCCGTGTATCGGATGACCGCCCCTACCACCGAACTGGGCGTGCCGTTGGGCTGGTAGCGCTCGTCCAGGTTGGCCGCGGTGTCCGCAGGAGGGGTCCGCACCTCGTAGGCCACCGCGCGCCCGTCGGCCGAAACCGCGAACTGCGTGTCCCAGAGAAACGACGCCATCCCGAAGGCGAGGTCGTAGGGGAGGGCGCTAGGTGGGTCGGACGGCGGGGGCTGCTGGGGAACGGCGGTGGCGGCGGTGGGCACACCCGTTGCAGCCACGACGGCAAGGCGGACGATAGTTTTCATCGGGTACTTCCTCTCCTTCGGGGCGAACTCGTATACGGTAACCCAAACCAAAACCGATAGCAGCCGATATTGAATTCACCCCTCACCCTGGTCATCCTCGCGGCAGGCCGCTCCACGCGGTTCGGCCGCCTCAAGCAACTTGCACCGGTCGGCCCCGGTGGCGAGGCGCTGCTCGACTACGCGCTCTACGACGGCTCGCTCGCGGGATTCACGCGCTTCCACTTCGTCATCCAGGAGGCGCTGCGACCCGATTTCGACTCCCACCTGGCGCCTGCGCGAGCCGCCGGCCTCGACATCCGCTACGCCTGTCAGCGCATGGCACACCCCGGCCTCGTGGACACGCCTCCCCCCGGCCGCACCCGCCCCTGGGGCACCGGCCACGCCGTGCTCACGGCAGCCGAGCACGTCGACGGCGCGTTCGCGGTCTGCAACGCCGACGACTTCTACGGGCGGGGCGCCTATGCCACGCTCGCCGCTGCGATGCGCGGGGCCCGCCCGACGCCCGCCACCGTGACGCAGGACACGGAAGCACCGCAAAGTAATGCCGACATTACATTATGTAATGCAAACATGACATTCACGGTCGGCTATCCCCTTGAGGTCACGCTATCGGAGAGCGGAGGCGTCTCCCGGGGCATATGCGAAATCGACGACACGGGCGCCCTCAGGCGGTTGACCGAGGGCCTGGACCTCCGCCGCGCGGGCGATCGCGTGGTGGGGCGCGACGTCGCCGGAAGGCCGGTTGACGTCGCCTTGCAAGCTCCTGTCTGCACCAACCTCTGGGGCTTCCAGCCCGACATTCTGCCCGCCCTGCGCGACCTGTTCTCCGCGTTCCTCGCGGCCGGACCGGGGACGGACCGCGAGTTCTACCTGTCCGAGGCGATGAACGACCTCATCGCGGCCGGCCGTGCGCGCTGCACCGTGCTGCCCACCCGCGAGCCGTGGCTCGGCGTGACCTTCCCGGGCGACCAGCCGGGAGTGGCCCAATCGCTGCAGGGGCTGGTAGACTCGGGGGTCTATCCCATGCGCCTTTGGGACGCTCCGCCAACCCCTTCACGCCACGATTGACGCCCATGCAACTCTCCACACTCGACTGGATCGTCATCGCCCTCTACGGGCTCACCGCACTCGCAATCGGCCTCCGCTTCGCGCGGCGCGCGGGTTCGGGGGCGGACGAGTTCTTCCTGTCGGGTCGGAAGCTGCCCTGGTGGCTGCTCGGCACGTCGATGGTCGCGACCACCTTCTCGACCGACACGCCCAACCTGATCGCCGACTTCGTGCGCGGCGCCGGGGTCGCGCAGAACTGGTCGTGGTGGGCCTTCCTGATCACCGGGATGTGCACGGTCTTCTTCTACGCCCGGCTCTGGCGAAGGTCCGGCGCGCTGACCGACATCGAGTTCTACGAGCTGCGCTACTCGGGGCGTCCGGCGGCGTTCCTGCGGGGGTTCCGCGCGATCTACCTGGGCGTCTTCTACAACGTGATGATCATCGCCACGGTAACGCTCGCCGCCACCAAGATCGGCGGTGTGCTCCTCGGACTCGACCCGCTCACCACCGTCCTGATCGCGGGCTCGGTCACCATGATCTACTCGGCCACCTCGGGGCTCTGGGGCGTCGTCGTGACCGACCTCATCCTGTTCGTGGTCGCCATGATCGGGTCGATCGCGGCCGCCGTGTTCGCGCTCCAGCAGCCCGAAGTCGGCGGGCTCGCGGGCCTCGTCTCGCACCCCGAACTGCGCTCCGCGATGAACTTCTTCCCGGATTTCTCCGACTGGAGCGTCGCGGCGGGCATCTTCATCATCCCCATAGCGGTGCAGTGGTGGAGCGCGTGGTACCCCGGGTCCGAGCCGGGCGGCGGAGGCTACGTGGCACAGCGCATGCTGGCGGCGAAGAGCGAGAAGGAGTCGATGAAGGCCACGCTCTGGTTCAACATCGCGCACTACGGCCTCCGTCCCTGGCCGTGGATCATCGTGGCGCTCTGCTCGATGCTGGTCTACCCGGAACTCTCGGACATCCAGGCGCGCTTCCCCGACCTCGACCCCTCGCTGGTAGGCAACGACCTGGCCTATCCGGCCATGCTGGTGTTCCTTCCCGCCGGGCTGCTGGGACTCGTGGTCGCGTCGCTCGCGGCCGCGTACATGTCGACGATCAGCACACAGCTCAACTGGGGCTCGTCCTACGTGGTGAGCGACTTCTACCGCCGCTTCGTCAACCCGGACGCCAGCCAGCGGCGGCTGGTGGCGGTGGGGCGCCTCTCGACGGTGGGCCTCATGTTCCTCGGCGCCTTCATCGCCCTGCAGCTCGACACCGCGGGCCAGGGGTTCCAGATCCTCCTCCAGATCGGCGCCGGCACGGGCCTCATCTTCCTGCTGCGCTGGTTCTGGTACCGCGTCAACGTGTGGAGCGAGCTGGCCGGCATGACGATCTCGTTCCTTGTCGCCATCCATTTCGCGTTCGTCCACACCGCGCTCGGCTTCGCGCCCATGCCGGCGTGGGAGCAGCTCGTAATCGGCGTTGCGGTCACGACGGTCGGCTGGCTGGCCGTCACCCTCGTCACCCCGCCCGCCGACCTGGACACGCTCCAGCGCTTCTACGACAGGATCCGTCCGATGGGCAAGGGCTGGCAGCGCGTCGTCGACGTGGGCGAAGGCTCGCGCGACGCCGAGTCGGTCACCGCGGCATTCCTGGCGTGGTTCCTGGGGTGCGTACTGGTCTACGCGGCCCTCTTCGGGACGGGCTATCTGCTGTATGGGCAGGGCGTGGCGGCGGTGGTCGCGCTGGCGATCTCGGCGGGGGCGGGGGTGTGGCTGTTCCGCTTGCTGCCGAAACTGGGCTTCGCGGATTGAGCGGTGGGGTTGGAGGTGGGGCAGGAGGGCGGCCCGGGTCGGCGCGGCGGGGCCGATTCACCTGGACGGCCTCCGTAAGTCCGCGGTTCGCCTGCGGGAGGGCCACCTGAGTTGCCCGGCTCTGCCCGCACCCGCTGGCTCGCCATCGCCCCCGGCCGCGTCAACCTGATCGGCGAACACACCGACTACAACGGCCTCCCGGTCTTCCCCATCGCCATCGACCGTGACGTCCGCATCGACTTCACCATCGCGGACGACCCGGTGGTGCGGCTGGACAGCCCCCTGGCGCGTTTCGACCCCTTCGCGTTTCAGCTGAAACGTCCCATCGAGGCTGCGAGCCAGGGACACTGGTCGAACTACGTGCGCGCGGCGGCGCGGGGTCTGCTGGAGCACGGGGTGGAGTTGCGCCGCGGGATCGTGGGAACGGTGACGGGCGACGTCCCGATCGCGTCGGGGCTGTCGTCCTCGTCGGCGCTGGTGGTCGCGTCGGCGCTGGCGCTGCTGAAGGCGAATGGCGCGACCCTTCCCCGCCTCGAACTCGCCGCCCTGATGGCGCGCGCCGAGCGGTTCGTCGGGCTGGAAGGGGGCGGCATGGACCAGGCCGCGTGCCTTCACGGCGTGGCCGGGCACGCGCTCCGCATCGACTTCGAGCCGCTGCGGGTGACGCCGGTGGCCGTGCCGGAGGGATGGCGGTGGGTGGTGGCGTCGTCGCTGGTGCGGGCCGAGAAGTCGGGTGGGGCGCGCGAGGCGTACAACGAGCGGGCGCGGCAGTGTCGCGAGGCGCTGGCGGGGTTGGCGGACCGGTCGACCGACGGGATGCCCGCCTACCGCGACCTCATGGCAGCGGACGATCTCGACCGCGTGTTGCGCCGGGCACGCCGCACTCTCGCCCCTGTGCTGTTTCGCCGGTTCCGGCACGTCGTGACGGAGGGGCGCCGGGTGGCGCAGGCCGAGGTGGCCGTGGGCGACGGGGATGTGCGTCGATTCGGCCACCTCATGGTGCAGTCGCACGAGAGTCTCCGGGACGACTACGAGGTGAGCACGGGGAAGTTGGACGCGATCGTCGAGGTGGCGCTCGACGCGGGGGCCGCGGGAGCGCGCCTGACCGGTGCCGGCTTCGGTGGCTGCGCCGTCGCGCTGTGCGACGACACCACCGTCGGGCCGGTCATGGAAGCCCTCGTGGCGCGCTTCTACCAGCCGCGACTAAGGGGGCCGCCGGTCGGCAGGGTCGTGTTCGCCGTTGAGCCGTCACCCGGTGCCCGAGTCGAGGAAGCGTGAATGATCTCGGACCGTGGCGCTGAATGCCATGCCGGTGCACACGCACCAGGCCTCTGAGCGCACCGCCCGTACCCCTCCAGGGTCCCGTCCTGCCACGGCCCATCCGGGCCTCCGGTCAGCTCCGGGGCTTCACCAGCCGCAGCACCTGCGGATGCTCGACATCGTTCATGTCGCGGCGCACACCGAACACTTCATCCGAACCCACCCTCATCAGCTGGAACCGCGCCGGCGTCTCGACCACTCCGAGCCACACTCCGGACGCGTCCCACACGTACCAGTCCCGAGCCTCGTCGCGCCGTGCGAGGCCGAGGAACTCGCCCGCCCAGACGTTGCCCTCGGCATCCAGCAGCATGCTTTCGTAGGCGGGCTTCTCGGTGGGAACGGGCAGGCGATCCAGAAGGTCGCGGGTGAACTGACGCGGGTCGGGGCCGAGCCGGGCCTGCCGCTCGCGGTCGACCTCCTCGCCCGTGACGGCGAGTGAGATCCCGGGGAGCCTGGCAATCATTCGGACATCTCCGGTCTCACCATCGAGGACAGAGTATTCCAGCCCATCCGCGATCCCAACCACGACTTCGCCCTGGCCGGTCGGCACCACCTGGGTCACTCGAGGCATCAGCGGAATGGCGTCGCCTTCGGGCACGACGACGTGCTCCCATCCGGGAACCGTCGCGACCGGATGCACGGACGTCCGATCCGCGGACATCCGAACGATGGTGGCGGGGTGGCGCTGCAGGCCCCCTTCCAGGTCATCGTCCTGCACCGTGTACCCGGCATCCAGTCCCCAGACGATGTCGGAGGGCACAGGGTGATGAACCGGGTTCGCTTCGCCGCGGAACCTGAATGTGCTGACCAGCCCCGAGTCGGTGTCGAACTCCGCGCCCGCGCCGCCCGCCCTGTAGTCCACCCCAAGGAGCGTGCCCTCGTGAGTCAGCACCACCGACCACAGGCTGCGAAACTCGCCCGGGCCTTCGCCTGTGCCCCCGAAAGCGCGCACGAAACGCCCCCCCGCATCGTAGATCCGGATCTGCTGCGACCCCCGGTCCGCAACCGCCAGATCGCCCGCACCGGTCCGCAGCACATCCCCCACCCGAAAGAACAAATGCATGTCCCCCGAGCCGGACTCGGCCAGGTCCACGACCGGTTCCTCCACGATCCGCCACTCGTCGCCTTCCGCCCAGCCCGGCGCGGTCGACTCGACGATGGTAACCCCGAGGCTGTCGCGCGCCATGCTCGCGGGAGCGCTGCCAGCCTCGCAACCGGCCATGGATGCAGCGGCCAGCCCGAGGAGCATGCGCCTCACGGGATCCCTGGCGTGCGTGGCCGCGCGCCGTCCGGCGTCCCCGCACCGGGCCGCGGCGGCCTGCCCCTGTTGCGCCAGACTTCGCGCACGCCCCGCACCACATCCTGGAAGCGCGGGTCGCTGCGCAGCGGATCCCACACGGCGTTGCTCCTCAGCGTGACCAGGGCCGGATCGCGGTTCTGGACCGCGACTTCGAGATGCCGCAACGCGTCGTCATGCTGGCCGAGGCCGACCGCGATCATCGCCTTCTCGGTTTCGGGCACATGTTCGCCGCGTGCCTCCCGCTGCGCGTTGTTTTCCTGTCGCCAGCGCCAGTAGCTGGCCGGATCGTCCTCCTCGAAGGTCGCGTGCAGGTGCTCCACTGCGGCCCTCGCCTCCGGCACCTCTCCCTGGGTGGCGAAAATCCGTTGCTCCCGGACCTCGATGGCGCCTTCGTAGTGCCCCTGACGGAGATGAGCCTCCTCCAGGCCGACCCATGCCGGGACCATCCTCGGATCCGAGTCCAGTATCTCCTCGAACGCCACGGCGGCGCTGTCGAACCGGCCCGTCTCCAGGAACCCCATCGCGACGGCAAGCGGAGACCCGCGCCCGAACTGGCGCCCGAATCGCGTCGATTCGAGCAACTGGCGCCGCCGGAGCGAATCGGTTACGAAGCCGGCGAGCGCGCCGGCCTGTGCAAACGCGTCGTCGATTCCCGCCCCGATCCCGGACACGTCTGCACCGATCCGGTCGCGAAGGATCACCATCGTCGCCGCCACCTCGTCTTCGGCGCCGCCGAGCAGCCCCGCCCTCTCGAGGTCGCCCCGCACCTGCGCCAGGACATCCTCCGGCACCGAATCGCCGTCCGTGGCCAGCATCAGGTGCGTTCCCGCTCTCCAGGCCAACGGCTGCGCGTACCCGGGATCGAGCTCGGCCGACCTGTCGAAGTGCCCCAGGGCAGCTTCCAGCGCCTCCGGCGTCCCCCGCTCCAATTCCTGCTGCCCCTGCAGGAAGGCGCGGTACGCTTCCGGATCCACCTCCGCGACCATTTCCACCTCGGCGCTCAACTCGTCGCCCAGCTCCCCCTGCACCGACTCGGCGATCTCGACCGCCACCTCGGTCTGAAGCCGCAGGATGTCCTTCAACTCGCGCTGGAAGCTGCGCGAGAGCATGTGCGTGTCGGTCGCGGCGTGCAAAAGCTGCACCGAGATCCGCACGCTGTCGCTCTCGGACGTCATGGCGACGGAGCCCGTTACGACGGCCTGCACGCCCAGCTCCGCGGCGATGTCGGGCAACAGCATGTTCGAATCGGTGTAGCGCTCGACCGAGGTGCGCGACACGACCCGGAGGCTCGAGAGGAGGCTGAGTTGCGTGATGATCTCCTCGTGTAGCTGACGGGCGAAGAGGTCGTCCCGCTGGGCGAAGTCCGCCAGGGGAAGGACCGCGATCGCCGTTATGGGTGCATCCGGATCCAGGCTGGCCGTGCGTGCGGCGGCTGGAAGCGCGGCTTCGACCGCGTCGGCTGCGTCGCCACCGTCTTCCGTTGCCCCGCTCCGCAGGAACCAGAGCGCGCCGAGCGCGACCGAGATCGAGGTCGCCGCCAACAGTGCCAGCCGTGGCGCGATCGTCACTTTCGCACCGCCCTGCTGTTCGCGCGTCTTCGCCAACCCCTCCGGGGTCAGGTCATAGACCCAGGCGAAGGCCAGCACGACCGGCAGCCCGAGAAACACGAGCACCACGAGCGACTGCAACACCCAGTCCGGTGCGTTGAAGGCCGGCAGCACGATCTCGCCCAACTGCAGCACAACGAAGCCCGACGCCACGTACACCCCGCCGGCGCGCACGACGTGCCGCCGTCTGAGTTCCCGCCAGAACGCCACCAGTCCCTGCTTGCGCTTCATCGATCGATCCCGTCCGGCATTACCATCCCACCACGCATTATGTGCACCGCGGTCCCATAATGGGACCCCTGAGCGTCCGATTCCGCTAGCAGGGCCATTTTAGGTGAGTCCGGCCGGGGGGCGTGCGGTTGCCTCGCTCAGCCGTTCGGAGCGATCCGCGGGTGAGGGGTGCGTCGCGCGGCTTACAGTTGGTCATACCGATTTGTCCTTGCTAATCGCTAATCATACTTAGAGATTAGCAAGTATGATCAAGCGACGTCACGTGGCACTCATCCGGCGCGATCTCGCCGCATTCCCTTCGGTCGTCCTCCTTGGGCCCCGGCAGGTGGGAAAGACCACGCTCGCGCGCGAAATCGCCGACTCGGTTCCGCGCTCCCTCTACCTGGACCTTGAAGATTCCGCGGACCTCGCTCGGCTGGAGGACACCAGCACCTATCTCAACCTCCACCGGGACCGGCTGGTCATTCTGGACGAGGTACAGCGGATGCCCGGCCTCTTCCGGGCACTGCGCGGGCAGATCGACGCGCGGCGCCGCGAGGGCCGCAACAGCGCCCATTTCCTGCTGCTGGGATCGGCGTCCGGGGCGCTGCTTCGGCAGTCCGCCGAGTCGCTCGCCGGGCGTGTAGCCTATCGCGAGCTGCCCCCGTTCGATGCGCTGGAAGCCGGTCCCGACCTTGACAGGTTGTGGCTGCGTGGCGGCTTCCCGGAGAGCTTCACCGCCGCCAGTGACCAACTGAGTCTCCGCTGGCGCACGAGCTTCACTCGCACCTACCTCGAGCGGGACCTCCCCCAGACCGGACTCAGGACTCCCGTCGAGACGCTCCGAAGGTTCTGGACGATGCTGTGCCACCTCCAGGGCTCGGTGTTCAACGCGGCCGAGTTGGCACGAAGCCTCGGAGTCTCCGTGCCCTCCGTGAACCGCTACACCGATACCCTCGTCGACATGATGCTGCTGCGTCGCCTCCAGCCCTACCACGTCAACGTGGGCAAGCGCCTCATCAAGTCACCCAGGATCCTGGTGCGGGACAGCGGTGTCGTCCACGCTCTCCTCAACATCCGATCCCTGGAAGACCTTCTCGGACACCCCGTCGCGGGCGCCAGCTGGGAAGGCCTCGTCGTGGAGAACCTGGTCGGCGCCGCTCCCGTGGGCACGGACGCCTTCTTCTACAGAACCCGGTCCGGAGCCGAAATCGACCTGTTGCTGCTCCTCCCCGGACAGGAGCCGTGGGCGGTAGAGGTGAAGCGCTCCTCGGCGCCGAAAGTGCCCAGAGGATTCCGCATTGCCACCGCCGACGTCGCCGCAGCGAGGAAGTTCATCGTGTACCCGGGCACCGACACCTATCCACTCGGGGACGGGATCACGGCCATCCCGCTGCCAGCGCTCATGGAGCGGCTGATCGCGAAGGGATAGCCGCCGCGAAACGGACACCGCGCCACGTTGCCCGCCGCGCGTGCGCGAACCACTATCTTCGCCAAGCGTCCCGCCCCCAAGGAGGATCCCATGCGCCGCCGCCCGTCCCGCTTCGCCGCCCCGACCCTTCTCCTCCTCGCCGCAGCCATGCTCGCCCCGCCGGTGCAGCCCCCCGCGACCGCGCAGTCGAGTTCGCCCATACACTCCAACACCCGCTGGACCCTCGCTGCGGTGGGCGACGTGATCATGAACCGGCGGACGGCGCCGTTCGATCATCCGGGGGACCCGGGGTTCCACGACCTCGCCAACATCATTCGCGGGGTCGACGCGGCGTTCATGAACCTGGAGCAGTCGGTGTTCCGGCTGCAGGAGTTCACCGGCTGGCCGGCGGCGGAGAACGGCGGCAACTACGAGGTCGGTTCGCCCGAGACGCTGCGGGACCTGGTCGACATGGGCTTCGATCTCTTCAACAACGCCAACAACCACACCACCGACTACGGCGTCGAGGGCATGCGGCTGACCAACCGGCTGCTGGACGAGTGGGGGCTGGTGCATTCGGGGACCGGCGAGAACCTGGGGTGGGCCAGCCGTCCGGGGTACCTGGAGACGCCGAAGGGGCGGATCGCACTGATCGGGATGGCGTCCACCTTTACGCCGATGTCGCGGGCAGGGAAGGCGGGGCCCACCGTACAGGGGCGGCCGGGGCTGAACCCGTTGCGCCTGAGCACACGCCACGAGGGGTCGCCGGAGACGATGGCCGCGCTGCGGGATGTGGCGCGCAGGCAGGGCGGGGACGTGCCGGATGACGACGACGGGCCGGTGCGCGTCTTCGGCTCGACGGTGTACCCGGGCGACCAGGACCGCAGCATCGTGTCGCTGAACGACGTGGACCGCGAGCGGGTCCTGCACGAGGTGCGCAACGCCACCGATCAGGCCGACTACGTGGTCGTCAACAGCCACTCGCACGAGCCGGGCAACGCGTCGCAGGTGCCGCCGCCGTGGATGGAGGAGTTCGCGCGGCAGGTGATCGACGAGGGCGCCAACACGTTCATCATCCACGGGCCGCACCAGCTGCGCGCGGTCGAGATCTACAAGGGGCGCCCCATCTTCTACTCGCTCGCCAACTTCATCTTCCAGAACGAGACGATCGATCCCATGCCGTCGGACCAGCGCGACCGCTACGGCATCCCGCTCGACCGCCTCGCGTCGGAGATCTACGACACCCGTTTCCGTGTCGACGAGGACGGCAATCCCACCACGGGCTTCCCCACCGGCGCCGAGTGGTACGAGAGCGTGGTCCCGGTTGCAACCTTCGAGGGCGGCGAGGTGGTCGAGATCGTCTTCCACCCGATCGAGCTGAGCTGGAAGGCGCCGCGGGGCCGCCGGGGCACCCCCCGCATCGCGCCCCAGGAGCTGGGCCGCAAGATCATCGAGCACCTTGCCGAGCTGTCACGGCCGTACGGGACGGACATCCGCTACGAGGACGGTGTGGGCGTGTGGCGGCGGTAGCGCGCGGCTTCAGCAGGTGTGGGGGATGAGGCTCCGCGCGGGCCGCGCGGCCTGCGTCACGGCACCCCCGGCGGCGCCACCCGTCGCTGCGTCGTCTGCTCGAAGGCGTAGGCCAGTTCGATCAGCCGGGGTTCGCTGCAATTGGCTCCCGTAAAGCCCACGCCGAAGGGTGCGGGGCGGGCGTCGAACCCCTCCGGGAACGGCTGCGCGGGTTCGTTCGGCACGAAGCCGAAGGGGACGACGATGATCGGCGTGCCGGAGCGGGCGGCGAGCCCCGCGCCCCGGCTGCCGGGCGTCAGGATCGCGTCGAGGTCGTGCTCCGCGAGAACCGCGTCGATCCCGCGCGTCCGGCTCAACAGCTCGTCCCTGGCCATGTCGGCCTCGTTGCGCGCGCGGTCGGCCTCGACATCCATCTCGTCGGAAATGTCGAAGCGGGCCTGACCGTACCTGATGGCGCCCGCACGCCCGTGTGCGGCGTTCCACTCGCGCAGCCCGGTGAGCGTGGCGACCGGCGCGTCCGGCCCCAGTGTGGCCAGCCACGCGTTGAAGTCCCGCTTCGCTCCGTACTTGAAGTTCACCGAGCAGTCCCCGTCGGCGCCCTTCCCCTGGTGGCCCCCCGCGCAGAACCCCCACGCGGCGAAGTTCGAGTCCGGGTCGGTCGTCGCGTAGCTGGGCACGTCGGCCGGGTCGACCACCACCGCGCCCTCGGCCTCCAGCACCGCGATCGCTTCCTCCATGAGCGCGCGCTGAGCCTCGTTGAGCCCGCCGCGCTCCCGGTCCTCGCCGTCGAGCCGGATCGGGTCGAAGTAGAACGCCCGCGGAATGCCGATGCGGGCCCCGCGCAGCCCGTCCGGATTCAGGAAGGCCCGGTAGTCGCGCCCGGGCGGCGGCTCGCAGATATCGGTCGCGGGGTCGTTCGGGTCGGGCGCCGCGCTCTCCATCCCGCCGAGCAGGATGGCGGCGTCGCCCACGGTGCGTGCCATCGGGCCGGCCATGTCGTGGTCGAGGGTGACCGGTGCGATTCCCCATCGGCTGATCCGTCCCAGCGTCGGGCGAATCCCCACCAGCATGTTGGCGTTCGACGGGCTGATCACGGAGCCGCCGGTGTCGGTCCCGACGTTCGCGGCCCAGAAGCTGGCCGCGGTTCCGACGCCGGAGCTCGACCCGCCGGTGCTGAGCGCGGGACGTCCGTCGAAGGTGGCCGGGCGAGGGTCGCGGCGCGGATCGTACGGGTTGTAGGCAAAGCCGGTCAGCGCGTTGTAGTTCCCGGGCATGGGATTGGGCGGGCCCGCCATCCAGTTCGCGAACTCGGTGAGCCCGGCCTTGGCGATGATGATCGCGCCCGCCTCGCGCAGGTTCGCCGTCAGCGTGGCCTCGTACGGCGGCACGTAGCCGTCGAAGGCCAGCGCTCCGGCCGTGGTGGGCAGGTGGGTCGTGTGGATGTTGTCCTTGAGCGCGACCGGGATGCCGTGAAGAGGGCCCCGGACGTTGCCCCGCGCGCGTTCCGCGTCGAGCGCGTCGGCTTCCGCCAGCGCGCTCTCGTTGATGGAGATCGCGGCGTTCAGCCTCTCCTCGTAGAGCGCGATCCGCACCAGGTAGGCGGTGACGAGCCGGCGCGACGTGAGTTCCCCGCGCTCCATCGCGGCCTGCAGTTCGGGGATCGAGGCTTCCACAACCGGAAACGGTCCGATCTCGGTAGCGGGGACTGAGCACGAGGCGAACGCCAGGACGGCGGTGAGGCTCCACCAGCGCTTCGCCGAACGCGAATAGTAATGCCAACACGACAGTTTGTAATGTTTTCTTGACATGGCATGACTTCGTTCCCGAGACGGTCTTCTGACCCCCAATCCTAGCCGGTCGATAGCCGCTGGTTCGGCGGGTCCGCAGAGGTGAGCACGTACACGCTCGACGAGCTTCTCGGAACCAGACTCAGGGCGCTCTACCAGCGGAAAAAGGGCCGCGATCTGTTCGACCTTTGGCATGCCCTGGAGACGGGTCGGGTCGACGTGCCCAGCGTGATCGCATCATTCGCTCCATAGGTGCGTCAGGAGGCGTGCCACGCCGCCAGCACCGCCCGCTCCTTCTCGCGGCTCATCCCGAAGCGGCGCTGCTCCCAGCGTGACGCCGGGCGGGTCCTGTGCCAGTCGAGGGTGTCCTTCGTCGTGACCGCCAACGACCGAAAGGTGAGCCCCGCAGCCACCGCCCTGCTCACATCGACATACTGGAGTTCGTCGCCCGGGACCCACGCGGGCAGGTCGCGCCAGGCCATCGTGTCGTTTGCCTCGAGGAAGTCCGACGGCACCCACGTGAACTGCACGGGCCGGTTCGTCACTGCGCGGATCCCGTACAGCGTCTCCGCCATCGAGAGCCGGCTCGCGGGACCGGTGGCGTTGAAGTCGCCCATGATCCCCTGCTCGGCGACGCGCACCGTCCACTCGGTGAGATCGCGCTGGTCGATGATCTGGTTCGAGTGGTCGGGGTTGCCGGGCGCGAGCACCTCACCGCCCTGCTCGATCCGCACCGGCCAGTACGTGAACCGGTCGGTGGGGTCGGTGGGACCGACAATCAGCCCGGGACGGATCACGGTGGTGCGTCCCGGGAAGGCCGCGTGCGCGATGTCCTCGCTGAGCCGCTTCATCAGGCCGTAGTGGGCGTCGTCGCCGTCCTGCCACCCCTCCGGCGGCTCGAAGCGCGGGTAGTCCTCGGGGACGGCGGGTTCCCACAGCACGGTGCCGCTCTTCGAGAAGTCCATGCCCTGGATCGCGTAGGCCGAGATCGACGAGACGAAGATGTAGTGCTCGGCCGCGTCCTTAAGGAGCTCGGTGCTGAGCTGCGCCCAGCGATAGTTCTGGCAGTTGTTGTCGAAGACGACGTCCCAGCTCCGCCCCTCCAGCGCGGAGTGATCACCGTTGCGGTCCCCGACCAGGCGCTCGACGCCGTCGGGCAGGTCCGCGTCCGCGCGGCCCCGCGTGAAAGTCGTCACCTCGTGCCCGCGCTCCACCGCGTACCGGACCGTGTGCGGCCCGATGAACCCGGTCCCGCCAAGGATGAGAAACCGCTTCGGCGCCTGGGTCCGGACGGTCGGCGCAGGGACGGACCCGGGCAGGGCCGCGGCAGCTCGGGGAGCCGTGACGGCACCCATGGCGAGCCCGGCGCCCGCAACTCCGGCGGTCAGGACAAAGTCACGCCGGCTGGGGGCTGGTCGTGTCGAATCTTTCGTCTTCATCTCGGATTACCTCCTGGGGAACCATGGCCGCGGCCATCATATTCGGCTGGTGGGTCGATGCCGCGCAACTCCTCCGGCCCGCAGGCCCATGCCCCCGACTT
Organism: Gemmatimonadota bacterium; assembly: GCA_022823145.1. Lineage (GTDB taxonomy): Bacteria > Gemmatimonadota > Gemmatimonadetes > Longimicrobiales > Gaopeijiaceae > Bin94. Next base: position 141,898 of record JAJDXS010000031.1, on the reverse strand, counting down.
GCCTGGCCATCCGATGCGCGCGCATTGTTATAGGGACACCGGGGCCGCATCGCGCCCGCCGCGGGAAACGGGTGCGGCTCCGCGCGATCGCTCTTGAAGGAGGACCTGCCCATGCGCAGCCTGCATGTCCGCCCGGACCACATGCCAACCCACCTGGCCGTCCTGGCCCTGGCCATCGCGGCGACCGTGACCGCCCCTCCCCTCACCGCGCAGCAATCCGCAGCCAACGGCGGTGCACACGAGAACGAGGTGACGTTCTCAAAGGACGTCGCCCCCATCCTCCAGGCCAACTGCGAGATCTGCCACCGGCCGGCGTCGGTGGGTCCGATGTCGCTCATGACATACCAGGAGGTGCGCCGCTATGCATCGCGTGCGCGTGATCTGGTATCGAAGCGCCTCATGCCTCCGTACCACCTGGACACCGGGGTCGGGATCCAGGAGATCAAGGACGACTGGCGGCTGAGCGAAGAGGAGATCGAGACCGTCGTGGCGTGGGTGGACGCCGGAGCGCCTGAGGGGGACCCCGCCGACCTGCCGCCACCGATCGAGTGGCCGAACGAGCAGAAGTGGCAGTTGGAGGACATCCTTGGCCCGCCGGACCACGTGATCAAGTCGAAGCCGTTCGACGTGCCTGCCGAGGGCGGCGACACCTGGTGGCGGCCGCGCGTGCCGCTGGGGCTCGACGAGGACAAGTGGGCGATGGCGTTCGAGACGCGTCCCTCCTTCCCGGCAGGCCGCCAGGTCGTCCATCACGCGAACCCTCATCTTCTGCGGCTTAACGAAGAGGGCCGGTACCGGCGCATCCAGACCCTGTCCGAGTACGCCATGGGCAAGGTCGGCGAGATCCTGCCGGGCGACGCCGCGCGGCTCCTCAAGGCGAGCGACATGATCGAGTGGGACGCCCACTACTACCCGATGGGATACGACGTGCCCGGCGATCAGGTCGAACTCGGAATCTGGTTTCACGAGGATGGCTATGAGCCGGAGTTCCGCCAGGATCTGCGCCTCTACCCGCTTCGGGGCGACATCGCGCTGGCGCCCGGCGGGACCGCGATGACCCAGGGCTTTCACCGGTGGGACCACCCGGTGCGCATCGACAGCTACCAGCCGCACGGCCACGTCCACCTGCACGCGATGTCCATACAGGCCGTGTATCCCGACGGCGATGTCGAGTTGATCAGCATGGTCACGGATTTCGACGCGCGCTGGCACCACAGCTACATCTACGAAGACGATGTGGCGCCGCTCCTGCCCACGGGGACGGTCGTCGTGTTGACCGGGTGGTACGACAACACGGCCGAGAACGAACTCACGCCGGACCCGGAGATCTGGTACGCGCGTGGCGCGCGCACGACGGACGAGATGTCGCACGCGTGGATCGCCGTCACCCACCTGACCGAGGACGGCTACCAGAGGTTGGTCGAGGAGCGCGAGGCCAGGCTCGCGACCGACAGCGAAGACAACAGCAGCGGCAACGGCAACGACGGGACCAACCGCCGCTGATGCGCAGCCGACCTGTGGCGCGGATTCCGGCCGCGGCAGGCATCCTGCTGGCGGCGCAACTCCTGCTCGTCGTGTGTGCAGCGGCGGGCACGTCCCTGCACGCCCAGGAGCGACAGCGCCTGCCTCTCGCCCCCATCCTCCCCAAAGGGGATGAAGTCGCCCCCTTCTTCGAGGGCTGGTACCGCAACGACGACGGCACCTTCATGCTCTCGTTCGGGTTCTTCAACCTGAACAGCGAGCAGGTCCTCGACATCCCGGTCGGTCCCGACAACTTCATCGAGCCGGCCGAGTTCGACGGCATGCAGCCCACCCACTTCCCGGTGCGTCCGCGCCGGGACCGGGGCGTCTTCCACGTCACCGTGCCGGCGTCGTACGAGGACGGGGTGCAGGCGGTGGTGTGGACGATCACGGCGAACGGACACACGAACGCCACCCCGGGGCGCGTGGGGATCCCGGCGCTGCAACTGGATTACGGGCCGCGGGCCATGGGATCGGTGCCGCCGGTCGTGCGCTTCACCGCCGACGGGCCGCCGGGCCAGCACATCCAGGGCGTGTGGGGGGAGCCGCGCACCGCCACCGTGGGCGAACCGCTCACGCTGACGCTGTGGACCGAGGAGGTATCCGTCCGCGCACCCGACGACATGGTGAACGAGGTCGTCGACGTCGGACTGAGCTGGTTCAAGCACCAGGGCCCCCCCGGGGCCATCACCGTCGACCCCAGGCGTGTGACGGTCGAAGGCGGCACCGGAGAGGCCACCGCGACCGTCGTGTTCAGCGAGCCCGGCGAATACGTGCTGCGCGCGCGCGTCGACAACTGGGATGCCAACGACAGCACGGGTGGTGACCAGTGCTGCTGGACGAACGCCTACGTGCGGGTCACGGTCACGCCCTGACCGGGCGGGCGCCTCCCGACCCGGTTGCCGCGCACTGACATGACTGTCATCGAAACCGCCGAGCTGACCAAGCGCTTTCCGGCCGTGCTGGCGGTCGACCGCGTCTCGCTCACGGTCGAGCAGGGTCAGGTCTTCGGCTTCCTGGGCCCGAACGGGAGCGGCAAGACCACGACGATCGGGATGCTGATGGGCATCATCAAGCCCACAGCGGGGAGTTTTCGACTCTTCGGCGCAGGCGCCCCGCGGGATCTCCTGGCCGCGCGCGCGAGGGTCGGAGCCACACTGGAGACGCCGAACTTCTACCCCTACCTCAGCGGCCGTGACAATCTGCGGATCGCTGCGGCGATCAAGGGGATCGGCAAGGCCCGGATCGAGGAATGTCTGGAGATCGTCGGGCTGCGCGGGCGCGGCAAGCACCGCTTCCGGACCTATTCGCTGGGCATGAAGCAGCGGCTTGCGCTGGCGGCCACGATGCTGAACGACCCCGAGCTGATCGTGCTCGACGAGCCGGCCAACGGGCTGGACCCGAAGGGGATGAAGGAGGTCCGCGACATCATCCGGCTGCTGGCGGACCGCGGCAAGACGATCTTCCTGTCGAGCCATCTCCTGTGGGAGGTGGAGCGCACGTGCACGCATGTTTCGATTGTGAGGAAGGGTCGGGTCGTCGGCACGGGGACGGTGGCGGAGATCGTCGGCGGCGAGGTGAGCGCGGTCGTGCGTGCGGAAAGATGACGAGGCGCTCTTCGCGGCCCTGGAGGCCTTCCCGGAGGCGACGTCCGTGCGCGCGTCCGACGAGGGGCTGTTGGTCGCGCTGGCGTCGGACGACCTCGCGGCCCTCAACCGGTATCTCGCGGGCCAGGGGATTTACGTCTCGCACCTGGCGCGGCGGCAGCGGAGCCTCGAGGACGCGTTCATGGACCTGACCGGCGAGGACGAAGGTGTGGGCCAGGCGTCTCTGATGGAGTTCGCCTCGTGAGGCTGCCCGGCGTCCTGGCCCGGATCGAGGTGCTGAAGGCCGTGAAACGCCCCGCTTTCTGGGTGACCATGGGCGTGTTCACCGCCTTCAATACCATCGCGAACTTCGCGCCGGGCGGCGGCTCCGAGCGGGCCGGCTTCCCCGATGCGTGGCGAGGCATCATCGAGCCGGCGATCAACCTCGGGCCCGTCTTCCTGGCGGCCCTGATGATCCTGCTGTTCGCGCCCGAGTTCCGGTGGCGGACCGCTCGGCAGAACGTCATCGACGGGCTGAGCAAGGAGCAGTTCTACTGGGCGAAGGTCCTGCTGCTGGCCGGGCTGGTTGCACTCTTCTTCGTCACTTCCGTCGTGATCGGCACTCTGCCGCTGCTCCCGAACCCGGGCGGCGGCGCCTTCGTCGAGCCGATGGACGTCAACTACATGCTGGGGTTCGTCGTCGCGCTGCTGTTGTGGGGCACGGCGGGGCTGATGATCTCGGCGCTGGTTCGGGCCGCCGGTGCCGGGCTGGGTCTGCTCTTCCTCTATTTCATCTGCGAGCAGATCGTCACGCAACTGCTCCTGATCCGGTTGAGAGCGCTCGAGCGCTTCTTCGACTTCCTGCCCGCCCAGCTCTTCCAGACGATCACGAACTCGGCTCTGTACTACCCCGAGGTGCTGGCACGCACCAACGCCGCGCGGGCCGAGAACGGCCAGGACTTGCTGGTGTACCCGGATTTGTGGGTCCCGCTGGTCGCGGCGATGGCCTACGTGGTACTCTTCCTGGGGCTGGCCTACTTGAACATGCGCAGGCGGGATCTGTAGCCGCACCCGCCGACACAACTCCGGAAGCAGGGAAGGCGAGAATGAGGACGAATCGGCGTGACTTTCTGAAGACGACGGCGGCCGCGGGAGGCGCGCTCGCGGCAGGTGTCGGACCCCTTGCGCTAACGGGGTGTGCGGTTGAGGGCGACGGGCCGGCGACGGGCTCCGAGGATGGCGGGGAGTCCCAGGCCGTCAGCCCGCTGCAGATCCTGATCCTCGGCGGGACCGGCTTCATCGGCCCCCACCAGGTCGAGTACGCACTGTCGCGCGGCCACGAGGTCACCCTCTTCAACCGCGGCCGCACGAACGCGCAACTCTTCCCCGAGGTCGAGAAGCTCGTCGGCGACCGCGAAAGCGACCTCACCGCGCTGGAAGGCCGAAGCTGGGATGTGGTGGTGGACAACTCGGCCACCAACGCCCCGCACTGGGTCGAGGCGAGCGCCAACCTCCTCAAGGACACGTGCGAGCGGTACATCTTCGTGTCCACCCGGTCCGTGTACGCCGACACCAGCCGGATCCCCATGTCGATCGATGCGCCGGTGTGGACCTACGAGTCGGCCGGTGTGGAACCGGGCGCCGAGCGGCTGCCCTACGGGCTCGGCAAGGCGCTCTCCGAGCAGATCGCCCGGGACGCCTTCGGCGAGGACCGCACCATCGTCCTGCGGCCCGGGCTGATCATCGGCCCCGGCGACCCGACCGACCGCTTCACCTACTGGCCCGTCCGGATCCATCGGGGCGGCGAGGTACTGGCGCCCGGCGACGGCACCGACCCGGTGCAGATCATCGACGTGCGCGACTTCGGCGACTGGCTGGTGCGTCTGGCCGAGGCGCGCGAGTCCGGCACCTACAACGTGGTCGGGCCGCGCACGCCGCGTCCGATGGCGGAGCTGCTGTACGGGATCCGCGCGGTAACCACCGCGGAGACGACCTTCACCTGGGTGGACACCGACTTCGCGATCGACGCGGGTCTGCGCCCCTACGGCGAGATGCCCGTGTGGCGCCCGGCCCGCGACGGCGCCGAGGGCTTCGCACGCTTCGATCTGACGCCGGAAGTGGAGAAAGGGCTGACGTTCAGGTCGCTCGCGGACACGACCGCAGCGACGCTGGAGTTCCACTTCTCGCGGCCGCCGGAACGGCAGGCGGAGCTGCGGGCAGGGATCAGCGCGGAGCGCGAGGCCGAGGTGCTGGCGATGTGGCGCGCCTACCAGCGGGGCCAGTGATCCGCACTCATGTAAAGCGAACATTACATTATGTCATCTAAAGTATATATTTCTGAGGCTTGCGCCGTGGTCCGTGCGTTTTCGACGCTCGCGTTTGCCGCCCTCCTCGTGGCCGCCTGCGCCGACACACCGGGTTCCGATGACGCACCCGTCCCAGCCGACCTGGTGCTCCACGGCGGAGTCGTGGCCACCGTCGACGCGGGCAACACAATGGCCGAAGCAGTCGCGATCGACGACGGGTGGATCGTCGCGGTGGGCAGCGACGAGGATGTCGAGGGCTATATCGGCGCCGACACCGAGGTGATCGAACTGGACGGCCGCTTCGCCATGCCCGGCTTCATCGAGGGGCACGGCCACTACATGAGTCTCGGCAACAGCAAGACCATCCTCGATCTCAACAACGTCGCCAACTGGGACGAGATCGTGCAGATGGTCGCCGACGCGGCGGCCGAGGCCGAGCCCGGGGAGTGGATCCGCGGCCGCGGCTGGCACCAGGAGAAGTGGGACCGGCCGCCGGATCCGGTGGTCGAGGGCAACCCGACCCATGCTTCCCTTTCGGCCGTGAGCCCGGACAACCCGGTGCTCCTCGGTCATGCGTCCGGCCACGCCGGCTTCGCGAACGCCGCCGCGCTCGCCCTTGGCGGCTACGACCGGAACTCCGAGCCGCCACCGGGGGGTGAGCTGGTCCGCGACGAGAACGGCGAACTGACCGGCCTCCTGCGTGAGACGGCGCAGGGACCGGTATCCGCGGCCTTCTCCGATTCGCAGCTGGGCCGCACGGCGGAAGAGATCGAAGCCCAGTTCCGGCGCGAGGTGATGCTGGCCGCCGAGGAGGCGCTCTCCAACGGCGTGACCTCGTTCCAGGACGCTGGCAGCGGGTTCGGCACCATCGACCGCCTCAAGGAATTGGAGGCCGAGGGCGCGCTCCCCGTCCGCCTGTACATCATGGTCCGCCGCCAGTCCAACGAGGAGATGGACGCGCGTCTGGCGGACTACTACATGCCGTCCGAGGGCGACGACTACCTCACCGTACGCTCCATCAAGCGTCAGATCGACGGCGCGCTGGGTTCGCACGGCGCTTGGCTTCTGGAGCCATACGAGGACATGCCCACTTCGGCCGGCCTCGTTCTCGAGACCGTCGAGGACATCACCGGCACGGCCCACGTCGCCGTCAAGCACGGCTTCCAGGTCAACACCCACGCGATCGGCGACCGAGCCAACCGCGAGGTGCTCGACATCTACGAGTCCGTCTTCGACTCGGCCGGCGCCGGAAACGACTTCCGCTGGCGCATCGAACACGCGCAACACGTCCACCCCGACGACATCGCCCGCTTCGCGGAGATCGGCGTCCTCGCCTCCATGCAGGGTGTGCACGCCACGTCGGATTTCCCGTGGGTGCCCCTCCGCCTCGGCGACACCCGCGCCAGGGAGCGAACCTACCTGTGGCGGTCCTTCCTCGACGCCGGCGTGCTCATCAACAACGGCACCGATGTCCCCGTCGAGGACATCGACCCCCTCGCCAGCTTCCGCGCCTCGGTCACGCGCCAGACCGCCGACGGGTCGATCTACTATCCGGAACAGAACATGACCCGCGTCGAGGCGCTGCGCAGCTACACGATCAACAACGCCATCGCCGCATTCGAGGAGGACTACAAGGGCTCCCTCGAGGTCGGCAAGCTCGGCGACGTGGTCGTACTCGACCGCGACATCCTCAGCGTGCCGGACGCTGAGCTGGCGGATGCACGCGTGGACGTGACCATCGTGGGTGGAGTGATTCGGTATGAGCGTTAGACTCCACTGGCTGGCCCGCGGCCCCCACCCCGGTGACGGACCGGCGGCGACCCCACCCAGGCGCGCCTGCGGGATCGTCACCATGGCCGCGCTGGCCACCATCGTCGCGTGCGAGTCTTCCCCCGCGCCCGGTGAGGACGCACAGCAAGAAGGCACCGAAATGGCCGAACCCACACGCATCGAACACATCACGCCAGAGGGCGTCGCGCGGCTTCCCGTCTTCACGCCGGCAGTCCGCGTCGGCGATCTCGTCTTCCTCTCCGGCGCGATCGGCACCGTGCCAGGTGGCGAACTGCGCCTCGTCGAGGGAGGGATCGGCCCCGAGACCCGGGCGACCATGGATAACATCGGGCAGGTCCTCGAAGCGGCCGGGCTCGGGTTCGAAGATCTGGTGAAGTGCACCGTCTTCCTCGCCGATATCGCCGACTTCGCAGCCATGAACGAGGTCTACCTCACCTTCTTCGAGGGCATCGAGCCACCCGCCAGGTCCGCCATGGCCGCAAGCGGGCTGGCCCTCGGCGCCCGGGTGGAGATCGAGTGCATCGCACGGGCGAGGTGAGATAGTCAGGCTCACTACCGATTGCACAGGGTGTGTACTGACCCCGCGCGACCCGTCACGCTCGTGGTTCAGGTTGGATAATAAGTTGAACTAAGAGCCGCACGGGTGCCGCATGTACAGCACGGGCCGCTCGTCCTTGTGCTTGGGCCGAGGTTAGGCGCTGGCCGGGAGTCCTCCCAGGGCCACGCCTGCAAACAGGTCGCCCACCGCTTCGCCCAGGATTGCCATGTGGGCTTCCCAGGGCTCGTAGTTGGGCGTTTGGAGGACGCGGGCCTCGATCAGCAGGCCCCGGTCTCCGGTGCAAACGCCCCGGGAGATCTCGAGCAGCGCGGATCGCTCCGCACGGGTGAGGTCGTCCAGGACCGCGATCCGCTTCTGCAGGCGCGCGCCGTGCAGCACGCGCGCCGGTTCCAGCCCCGCATGGGCGGCTTCCACCAGCACGATGCCCAGCCCGGTTTGCAACCGGATCAGATCGCAGAGTTCCGACCACCAATGCAGCTCGCGACCGGGGTCTCCGTTCCGTGCATGGGCGGTGGGCGCCACGAGAACGAAACCGCGCCGAATCCCGGCCTGGTGCAACCGGCGAAGGGCGCTGGCCATCTCCACGGGACTGCAGGGGGTCAACTGGCGCAGATTGGCCAGCATCGGAATCACGTTGGATGGTTGTGGCGGAAGCACCGCGGGACAGTCCCCGGTTCACCGTTGCACTCACGGACAGGCATCACCCGCCCGTACGATTCACGGAATGTCTCCGGCCCAGATAGCGGATTGAGGGACGCTATTGTAACGGAAGTGTCACGGTGACAGCCCTCGCAATTCCGCGATTACGTCGCCTTCCACCTCATCGAGGCGTTCGCCGGCCACCCGCGCCTCGTCGGTGAGTCGGACCAGCCTGCGCCGCTGGTCGTCCGACGGGCCCGTGAGCGAGCCCGTGGTCGACGGGCCGCCGTCGAAGTTGCCGAGCAGACCGGTCCACCAGTTGCGGATGTTGTTGTTGATGTCGCGCCATTCGTCGGCCACTTCCTCGATCTCGGCCGCAAGTTCCTTCGCCCGCTCCAGGACATCCTCGTCCACGTCGTCGGCACCTTCCAGCGCCTCAACCGCCTCACTCGCCTCGCGCTCCAGATCGTAGGCGGCGACGCCTTCCTCGTACGCCAGCCGTTTCAAGTCGTGCAGTTCCAGCGTGAATTCGTAGCGTGCGAGGCGGTCGGCCTCCGAGACGCGCAGCCGCTCGTCGGGCCGCACGGTGAGGTCCTGCTGGCGGCGCTCGTCGCCCACCGTGAGAACCACCGTGAACCGGCCCGGCAGCACGAACGGCCCGTCCGGTCCCGAGTCCAGGTTCGGCACGTGGTAGCGGGTGGTGTCGTGGGGGATGGGGTCGTGGCGCAGGTCCCAGGTCACGCGGTTCAGGCCGGTTGCGCCGGGACCGTCGAGCGTTCGCACGACCGCGCCGGACGCGTCGTGGATCGCGAAGCGCACGCCCTCCTCGACCGCATCGGGGAGCCAGTAGTCGAACCAGGCGCCGTAGGCGGGATTGGCGGCCCGGAACATTCCCTGCCCCTGGGACGGGACATCGTTGCGGTAGAGGAACATCGTCGCCGGGCGAGGCGGCGCGAAGATCGGCTCGTCGATCTCCGTCATTTCGAAGGTCACCTCTTCGCCCTCGACGTACAGCAACGGCGTGATCAGGCCGATGTCGTCCAGGATATAGATGCCGCGGCCGTGCGTCCCGGCCACCACGTCGTTGTCGCGCGGGTGGATCTCGATGTCATCGACGGGCACGGCCGGCATCCCCGATCCGAGGTGGCCCCACGTCGCGCCCCTGTCGATCGAAGCGAAGGCGCCGTCCTCCGCGCCCACGATCAGCACGTTCGGGTTGGCGTGGAATTCACGCACCACATTGACCGTCGCGCTCGCCAGGCTGCGGGTGAGTGACCGCCACGTCGCCCCCATGTCCTCGGTCACGAAGATGTACGGCGCGTAGTCGTCGTCCCAGTGCCCGTCGAGGCTGACGTAGGCCCGCTCCGCCTCGAAATGCGACGCCTCCACCCAGCTCACGTAGTAGGGGAAGGGCGGCGCACCCGCCGCGGCCTGCAGGTTCGCGGTGACGTTCGTCCACGTTTCGCCATCGTCGCGGCTCACCTGAACCGTACCATCGTCCGCCCCCACCCAGAGCACGCCCGCCGCCACAGGCGACTCCGACACCGCCGTGATTTCGCCGTACCCCGACACGCCGTCGTGCTTCGACAGCGTCGTCGAGTCGGGCATCATTCCCATGATCGGCAGGCTGTCCGGGTGGAGTCCCCGCGTCAGCTCCTCCGTCGCGCGCCAGCTGTCGCCCCGGTCGTCCGAGAGGAAGAGGCGGTTGCCGCCCAGGTAGACGCGGTTGGTGTTGTGCGGCGACACGAGGATCGGCGACTTCCAGTCGAAGCTGTACTCCTCGGTGGTATCGCGCGGGAAGGGCTTGAGCGCCTTGCGGTCGCCGGTCGCCATGTCCACGCGCATGATCCCCGCGTTCTGCGACGTGATGTAGGCGATGCCGGTGTCCGACGGATCCGTCTCGGCGTACATCCCGTCGCCGTAGTCCACGACCTGCCAGTCGCGGTTCAGGATCCCGTGGTAGCGCGTGTTCCGGCTCGGTCCCCGGTAGGAGTTGTTGTCCTGCAGGCCGCCGTAGACGTTGTACGGATCCGCCATGTCGAGGTCGATGTCGTAGAACTGCTGAATGGGGATGTTGGAGATGAAGGTCCAGTTGTCGCCCCGGTCCCAGGTCGAATAGAGGCCGCCGTCGTTGCCCAGGATCATGTGCGCCGAGTTCTCGGGGTCGATCCACAGGTCGTGGTGGTCGACGTGCACGCCGGTGTTGTACACGACCTCCTGCGCCACCGTGGCGAAGGTCTCGCCGCCGTCGGTGGTGCGGTGCAGCGAGCCCGCGACCAGGTACACGGTGTCGTCGTCGTTGGGATCGATCCTGAGCTGACTGTAGTACATGGGGCGCTGATTGAGCTCGTTGACCCGCGTCCACGTTTCACCGCGATCGATCGACTTGAAGATTCCGCCGTCTTCAGCTTCGACCACCGCCATGACCAGCTGCGGATTGCGGCGAGACACCGCGAGGCCGATACGGCCCATGTCGCCCTCCGGCAAACCCTCGGTCAATTCCCGCCAGGTATGGCCCCCGTCCGTGCTCTTGTAAATGCCGCTCCCGGGACCGCCCCCGATGAACCCGTGCGCCCGCCGCTGGCGCTGGTACATCGCCGCGTAGAGAATGGCCGGATCCGACGGGTCCATGGCGAGATCGGTCGCGCCGGTGTGTTCGTTTATGTAAAGGAGTTTCTGCCAGGTGGCGCCTCGGTCGGTCGTGCGGAAGACGCCGCGCTCCTCGTTCGGCCCGAAGAGATGGCCCACCGCGGCCACCCAGACGCGGTCCGGATCCGTGGGGTGAACCACGATGCGTCCCACGTGCCGCGTATCCTCGAGGCCCGTGAGCCGCCACGTCTTGCCACCGTCCGACGAGTGGTAGATGCCCTGCCCCCACGGCGAACTGTTCCGGTTGTTGGCCTCGCCGGTGCCGACCCAGACTTCCAGCGGATCGGACGGGGCCAGCGCAATGTCTCCAACGGACAGATTGGGCTGATCGTCGAAGATCGGCGTCCAGGTGGTGCCGTGGTTCACGCTCTCCCAGACGCCCCCCGAAGCGGCGCCGACATAGATGTGCGACTGGGTGCCGGGAACGATCTCGACATCGCTGATGCGGCCGCCCGCGATGGCGGGGCCGATGTAGCGCCAGGTCAGGCCGGCGGCGACGCGGTCCGGGGTCTGGGCGGCCGCGGGGGTCGGAGCGGTTGGGGCGAAATGCACTGCGGCGGCGCAGGTCAGGGACAGGACCAGGGTGGTCGTCGTGTAGCGCTGCATTGGTGGCTTCTCCGGCTGGGGCGGCGTGTCAACCGTGGGGCTCGGGATGCAAACGTGGCGCGCTACGGGCCGTCGGGGCAACTTGGATCCCATGAGTCAGGACGAAACCCGCATCTCCGAGGAGAAGGCACGCGCACTCTGGCGGCGTGCGGCCGAGCTGCAGGCCGAAGCCGCCCGTCGCCTCGAAGAGCGTTCCAGACAACTGGCTCCGCGGGGGCAGGCTGCCGATACGGGGGAGGTCGAAGGGTACCGACTGGCAGACGTGCGGGCAGCCGCCGAGGAAGCCGGGATTTCGCCCGAGTTCGTTGATCACGCGATGGCGGAATCACGCAGCCGGGGCCTGGCCGAAGGTACTCGGGCCCGGCCATCGGCGATGGCAGCGCGTTTCCTGGGCCACCCGCCCCTTACGCTGGAGGTTTCCCGGGTAATCCGCGCACCGGCGGAGGAGGTCTACGCCGCCATGCAACGGATCCTCCCCGGAAGTCCGTTTCGCCTGAGCCTTACCGATCATTACGGAGCCGATCCCCTCGACGGAGGCGTGCTGGCGTTCAACGTTCCAGCCTTCTCGTATACCACTGCCACGACCGATCAGTCGTTCGCGTACGAGATGGCCTGGGCGGACCTGAAGCAACTGCTCTTCAGCCTCCGCCGCCTGGACAGCGATCCCCCCGCGACGGAGTTGACTGTGCAGGCCAGCCTGGTCCGCAGCCAGAAACTCAGCATGTGGGTCGGGGGCGGCATTTCGGGGGTGCTCGCATCGTTGGGCGGCGTCGTTGGTGGCCTCGCGGGCACAGCCGCAGGCACCGCGCTCGGTATCGGGGGCCTCGCAGCCGGTGCGGCGTTGGCGGGCGTCCTTCCCGGTGCGGCGGCGGTCGGGGGGCTGGCGATGCTGGGCTGGCGCCGGGTGTATCGCTACGCGGAGCGCCGGGCGGAGAAGGCGATTCGCAACCTGATCGGCTCGATCGCCGTCGATATCGAGACCGGCGGGGGCTTTTCGAGTCCGAAGTCTCTTCCGAGCGCCTTCAGGGGCTTCCTTCGGGAGGACCAGTGAGAGTAGCGGTCAGGGTCTTCCCGGGAGCGTGACGGGTCAGGGTCGGGTCCGCGGGGTGAGGCCGCGGTGATCGAAGCCGCGGCTGGTGTGGACGAGGAGCTCGAGATCGCCGTTCATGAGGTCGTGCAGGAGTCGGGTGGGCAGGTCCGCCGTGCCGTTCGGCTCCGCTTCGCCGGGGCCCCCGAGGCGCAGGACTACGACAGGGCCGTCGTCACCGGAGGTGCGGCGAAGAACGGTGCCGTAGATGTCGGCGGCGGCGGCGGAGATGGTGACGCGGTAGGACAGCGTGCCTGTCGGGAGGTCCACGGCCATGACGGCGTCGAAACCGTCGCCGCTGGGTCGATCGGTGGCGAGCTGCACCGGGGACGGCGCGGCGCCGTTGACCAGGGGCGGGGTGCGCAGCGGAGCGCGCCGCTTGGGATGCGCGGCCTCGTAGGCGAACGCGAACGCGACCAGGCGGGCGTCGTCGAGCGAGCGGCCCAGCAGTTCCAGGCCGACAGGGAGGCCGCGCTCGGTGAAGCCGGCCGGGATGGTGAGCGCGGGCAGCCCCGTGTGCGCGCTCAGGAAGCAGGTTGCGCCGGTGGGTGCCGCGCCGATGAGGGCGACCTCCTGCCGCATGGTCGGGTAGGCGAGCGCGTCGAGATCGTGCCGGGTGAGGAGGTCGACGACCGCCGCCGTTAGAGCGCGCCGCCGTTCCAGGGTTTCGTCGAGCTCGGGAGAGTCGCGGGCGGCGCGCTCGTTGCGGCGGCGGAAGTTGCCGTCCAGCGCCTCGTGATGGAGGCCGGCCTCGAGGATCTCTTCCAGCGACGAGACGGGCGCGTCGGGTACGCCGGCAAGGTAGTCCATCAGGTCGAACTTGAACTCGAAGTCAATCAGCCCCGTGTTGGAGAGCAGGTCGTCCATGTCGGGGATTTCGACGTCCAGGATCGTTGCGCCGAGGGCCTCCATCTCGGCGAGGGCGTCGCGAATCACCCGCGTCACACTGCCCGCGCTTCCCTGCTCCGGCACCCATGTCTCCAGCACGCCGATCCGCGCACCGTCCAGGGCGGCCGGGTCGAGCGCTGCCTGGAAGTTCGGCGTCGGCGCGCCTTCGAGGATCGCGGTAGCCGGATCGGCCGGATCCGGTCCCACCGTGGCGTCCAGCGCAATGGCCAGATCGGTCACCGTGCGCGCCAGCGGCCCGCCCGTATCCTGCGAATGCGACAGTGGCAGAATCCCGTCGATGCTGGACAGCCCCTTGGTCGGCCTCAGCCCGAACAGGTTGTGCACGGAAGCGGGGATCCGGATCGAACCGCAGGTGTCGCTGCCCCAGGCCACGGCGGCGAAGCTGGCAGCCACCGCCGCGCCGGTCCCGCCCGAGCTCCCGCCGGGATTGCGTGCCGGGTCGTACGGGTTGCGGGTCTGCCCGCCCAGCGAGCTGATCGTCGTGATCCCGGCGGCGAGTTCGTGCAGGTTCGTCTTGCCCACGATCACGGCGCCCGCATCGAGAAGACGTTCCAGCTGAAACGCGTTGTCGGCCGGCTGGAGCGCGGCAAGCGCCAGACTCGACCCCGTCGTGGGCATCCAGTCCATGTCGTAGTTGTCCTTCATGAGGACCGGGATGCCATGGAGCGGGCCCCGCACCGTGCCCGCCGAGCGCTCCATGTCCAGCGCCGCGGCCTGATCCCGCGCGAGCGGATTGAGGCGGATGATGGTGTTGAGGGCCGGACCGGCGCGGTCGTAGGCCTCGATCCGCGCCAGGTAGAGGTCGACCAGCTGCACCGAGGTGACCCGGCCCGCGGCCATCGCGTCCTGCAACGCGGGAATTGACGCCTCGGCGACCTCGAAGTCAGTGTCGGTGGCGGACCCCGGGGGTCCGCACGCTGAGGGCAGCCAGAGAAGGGCGACGAGAGCGAGGCGGGGGAGCATGGTCAGGCGGTCAGGAAGAGGACGATCGTAGTCAGGGGGCTCACGATCGTGAAGTACAGGATACCCAGCACGAACGCCTTGACGAGCGTGACGAACCAGCCGTTCCCGTAGAAGCGGCGCAGGGCAATGATCGGATAGGCCACGACCACCAGTCCGAGGATGCCCTGGGTCCACCCCTGCCCGGCCGCACCCATGGGCGTGATCGACGCGATCAGCATCAGGGTGACGATCATGAACATGAACGAGTGGACATGCATGCCGAAGACGAGGTGCTCGATGTAGTACCGCTTCTTGCGCCAGTAGAGCACCGCGAGCATCAGCGCATAGACGGGCAGCAGGAAGAACATGGCAATCGACAGGTTGCCGATGATGCGTTCGGTGAACGCGTCGGGGTCGTGCATCAGGTCGACGAAACTGTTCAGGAACATCCTCGCCAGGAAGCCCTGGGATGTCGGCAGCACGACTGCAGCGCTGGCGGGCGGGTCGCTCGCCACCGGCGCCGTGTCCTCCTCCGGCGCTTCGTCCTCCTCCGGCGCTGTGTCCCCCTCCGGCGCTGCGTCCTCGCCCGGCCCTGCATCTTCGTCCGGCCCAGGATCCCCTTGCCGTCCGTCGGTCGACGACGCCCGAGCTTCGGAATCGAAGAACGGCGCCAGGATGGCGAGCGTGATTTGCGTGGCCCTCGCCGAATCGCGCTTGAGCAGATCGTCCAGCTTGCCGTGCTGGGAAGGCGGCAGGTTCGCCTTGAGCGCTGCGATCCCGGACTCGCTGATTTCCATCGACACCGGAACGTCCTCGCCGTCGAGCTGCAGCTGCAAACCGGGCACCACGGCCTCCAGGGAATCGACCGCGGCCCGCAGGGAATCCATCACATTGCCAGGGATTTCGGCGAGGCTTGGAGGCAAATCCTGCCCCGTCTCCTCCTCCAGCGGGTTGGGAACCCGCGACATCGCCAGCGACATCGTGAGGAAGAAGACTACACTGGTGAAGAGGTAGAGCCGGACCGGCGTCATGTAGCGTGCGCGCCGGTTGCGGGCGAACTCGGTCGACAGGCTGCCAGGCTTGAAGAGCAGGAGCTTGAGAGTCTGCGCAAGGCGGCCGTCGAACTCGAAGGACTCGCGCACGAGCTCGCCCAGGACGGGAAAGAGGGACCGCGAGTAGGTGCGGTCGTTCTGGCCGCACTGCGAGCAGAAGCGCTCCTCGCGCGGACGTCCGCAGTTCTCGCACAGGGCACTGTCGGCGTTGGCCGCGGACGTGGCTTCGGCGGTGGGCTCGTTGCTGGCGTCGGTCATGGGCGCAACCTAGAATGACGCCGGTCCGTGCGGCAATCCGCCCGGGCCGTCCACAGCCGCTCCCAGTTCTGCAGATCGGACAGATGCGGACGTCCGTGGTTGCTCCGTTAGTTCAACGGCCGTCAACCGGGTCCAGGTCGTCGAACATCTCCGGATTGGGCTCAATCTCCACCGTCTTTCCGTCCACGTGAACGACGACCTTGGTGCCGTGCGCGCGAGCGATCTCGTGGGCTCGCCTGGCCGCGCGGAGCAGCGCAGCCATCACGCCAGCGGGATCGGTCGTGGCCTTGTCCTGCTTCCTTGTATCGTCGGGCATCGGTCAGCGCCTGGTTCCTTGCTCGATCAGGACGGGTACGGAGTTGCTGTTGTCGTACCAGAACCACTCGTCGACTTCGTGGCGGTAGACGTCTCGGAAGTTATGCCATCCCGATGCGAACCGCCGTCGAATCACATCTTCATGAACATCGTGCCCGCCCTGTGACACCCGCAGTCTGACACGCTCAATCGCCTCTTCCGGTGTTGGGAGTGCCAGGAACATTAGGGTGACGCGATACCCTTCGGCACGCCACCTCCTGATTCTCGCGACGTATGCCTGGCCAGAGAGCGTCGTCTCGAAGGCAAAGCTGCGCCCGGCGGCGACGTGACGCTTGATCTCGGATAGCATCACCCGCCCGGAGCGAATGGCTGCGACATCAGGGCGAAACGGCGACAGGCCCTCCGCAATCAGGTCGGCGTTGATGAACGTTGGACAGTCGCCTTCCTTCGGCAGGTACTCGCGAGCGAAGGTCGTTTTTCCAGCGCCGTTGGGGCCGGCGATGATGATGATCCGCTTTGCACTCATCCTTCATTCTAAGCGAGTGCCGGTGTGAGCCGTAGTTCAGCAAGCGCTCACCACGCGAACCAGCGCCCCTCCTTGCGGCCACCACCCCTGCGCGGTCCATTTCCACCCCACGCGGCACCCCCGCCCGACCGCCGCGCCTCACCCTGCCACGAAGCCGCGCCGATGACCCGCACCATGACCCGACCCATGTCCGACCACCTCGCCCGCACGACGATCGCGGCTTTCTCCCGCGCTACCGCGCTCGCCGCGACGCTTGCCTTCCCGCACCACGCGACCGCCCAGGCCGCGCAAGCCGACCCCGCCCTCATCAGCCAGGCCTCGCAAGGCCTCGCGCTCCGCGGCATCGGTCCCGCGCTGATGGGCGGGCGGATCGCGGACATCGCGGTGCACCCCGGCGACCCCACGACCTGGTACATCGCGGTCGGGTCCGGCGGCGTCTGGAAGACCACGAATTCGGGCGTCACCTGGACGCCGGTTTTCGACGATCAGCCGTCGTATTCCATCGGGGCCGTGGCGATCGATCCGTCCGATCCGGACATTGTCTGGGCCGGTACTGGCGAAAACGTCAGCGGACGGCACGTGGCCTGGGGCGACGGCGTCTACAGGAGCCGCGACGGCGGGCGCACCTGGGAGCACGCGGGCCTCGCCGCCTCCGAACACATCGGCAGGATCCTGGTCGATCCGCGCGACGGCAACACCGTGTTCGTGGCGGCCGAGGGTCCGCTCTGGTCGGCAGGCGGCGAGCGCGGCCTTTACCGCACCGAGGACGGGGGTGAGACCTGGGATGCGGTGCTGACCGTCGACGAAAACACCGGTGTGACCGACGTCGAGTTCGACCCCGTCGACCCGGACATCATGTACGCCGCCACCTACGAGCGTCGCCGCACCGTCTGGTCGCTGCTGGCGGGCGGGCCGGGCTCGGGCATCCACAAGTCGACCGACGGCGGCCGCACATGGCGGCGCATAACCGCCGGGCTACCCAATGGCGACATGGGCAAGATCGGCATCGACGTGTCGGGCGCCGACCGCAACATCGTCTACGCCACCATCGAGGGCGGGCCCGACGACCGCGGCTTCTACCGCTCGACGGATCGCGGCGAGAGCTGGGAGCGCCGCAATTCCTACATCTCGGGCGGCACCGGCCCGCACTACTACCAGGAGATCGAGGCCTCGCCGCACGATCCCGACCTCGTCTACCAGATGGACGTCTTCATCCACGTCACCCGCGACGGCGGCGCCACTTTCACCGAGCTGGGCACCGGCCGCGAGAAGCACAGCGACAACCACGCGCTGTGGATCGATCCCGCCAACGGCCGCCACCTGCTCGCCGGCACCGACGCGGGCCTCTACGAGACCTTCGACGACGGCATCACCTGGCGGCACTTCCCCAACATGCCGATCTCGCAGTTCTACAAGCTCGCGCTCGACAACTCCGCGCCCTTCTACAACATCCTCGGCGGCGCGCAGGACCTGGGCACGCTCTACGGGCCCGCGCGCACGATGAACATGGAGGGCGTGCGCAACCGCGACTGGTACGCTCCGCTGGGCGCCGACGGGTATGCGCTGGCTTTCGACCCGACCGATCCAGCCATTGCCTATATCCAGTCCCAGCAAGGCAACTTGCAGCGGGTGAACCTGAGCAACCATGAGCTGATCGGCATCCGTCCCCTTCCGGCCCCCGGCGACCCGCCCGAGCGCTGGAACTGGGACAGCCCCGTTGTTGCGAGCCCCCACGCGGAAGGCCGGATCTACTACGCCTCGCAGCGCGTGTGGCGGAGCGACGACCGGGGCAGTTCGTGGGCAGCCGTGAGCGGTGACCTGACCCGCGACGACAACCGCTACGAGCTGCCGGTGGCCGGACGTGTCCGCAGCGTAAACGCGCTCTGGGGCAACACCGCAATGTCTTGGTACTCAACGATTTCGGCCATTTCCGAGTCGCCGCTCGACGAGGGCGTCATCATCGCCGGCACCGACGACGGGCTCGTCCAGGTGACCGAGGACGGGGGCGCGAACTGGCGCCAGGCCGCTCCCCTTCCCGGCCTCTCCGAGCGCGCTTTCATGAACGACGTCAAGGCGTCCCAACACGACCGCGCAACGTTTTTTGTTGCGCCCGACAACCACAAGGAGGGCGACTACACCCCCTATCTCTTCGAGACGAACGACGCCGGGCGCAGCTGGCGCTCGATCGCCGGCGACCTGCCCGGCGGCGTCATCATCTGGTCGGTCGAGCAGGATCACGTGCGTCCCGATCTGCTATTCCTCGGCGCCGAGAACGGCATCTATTTCACGCCGAACGGCGGCGCCAACTGGATCCTGCTGGGCACGGGCGCACCCACGATCTCGTTCCGCGACCTGGAGATCCAGCGCCGCGACGATGATCTGGTGGGAGCAACCTTCGGCCGCGGCTTCTACGTCCTGGACGACTACGCGCCCCTGAGAGACATGGCCGGCGGTGCGCTTGCCGCGGGAGCGGTCCTGTTCCCCGTGCGGGACGCGTGGTGGTACGTCCCCAACGCCCCATTGCAGGCACCGGGCCAGCCGACCCTGGGCACGACCTCGTTCGTCTCGCCCAATCCGGACTTCGGCGCCACCTTCACCTACTGGCTCGCCGACCCGCCCGAGACGGCGCGCGCCGAGCGGCGCGATACGGAGAGCGCGGCCGCCGAGCGCGGCGAGGACATCGCATTCCCCGGCTACGATGCGCTCCGGGCCGAGGCGCTGGAGAGCGGCCCGCGCGCGGCAATGGTCGTACGGGACGCCGCAGGCGACGCCGTGCGGCGCGTCATGGGCCCAGCGACCGAGGGCCTCCACCGCGTCACGTGGGACCTCCGCCGCCCCGCCCCCGACCCCGTCGACTTGCGCGCCCCCGGGTTCACGCCCCCGTGGGCGGGCGCCCCGCGCGGCCCCCTGGCCCCGCCGGGTGACTACACTGTCGAGATGGCGCTGATCACGGAGGACGGGGTCGAACGGATCGGCGCGCCGCAGCCATTCACCGTGAAGCCCGTGCCCAACATCGGCGCGGCGACGGACTTCACGGCGGCGATGGCCTTCGCGGAAGAGACCGCGGACCTTCTGCGCCGCGCCCGGGGCGCCGCCGCCGAGATCGGGACCGTGCGCGACCGCCTCCGTCACATGCGCGCCGCGCTGGACGAGACGCCCGCCGGCGGCGACGACCTCTACACGCGCCTGGAGGGCATCGAACAGCGGCTCGCCGGCATCGCGGTGCGGCTCCAGGGCGATCCCGTCTGCGGCGCCCTCAACGAGCCGAGTTCGCCGTCGATCCTTGGACGGCTCGGGCAGGTCGCCGGCGGGCACTGGGGTACGCGCCAGCCACCCACCGCGACCCAGCGGGAGAGCTTCGAGATCGCACAGGGAGGGTTCATGCGCGTGTCCATGGCCCTGCGGGCGCTTGTGGACCAGGCGCTAGCCGAACTGGAGGCCGACATGGAAGCCGCCGGCGCGCCGTGGACGCCGGGGAGGAGGGTGCCGCCGGGCTGAGGCGGGACGACTCAGTCTCGCACCACCCTCACCGCGCTCCCCTGCCGGTCGTAGAAGACGGCCGGGCCGGTCACCACCTCTTCGCGGATATGGATGGCGGACGCAGCCGCGATCGAGCTCCCGACCGCGCTGGCGCCCGGCAGGGTGTAGCCGTCGGCCTCCTCCACGTCGACCGTGTAGCCGATGTCCGCCAGGGATTGAATCGTGATGGCGCTCAAGTAATCCGCGACCCCGTCTCTCAGCCCCGAGGTCATCAGCTCTTCACCGAACACCGACTCCCTCCAGTGGATGTTCACCGAACCCCAGGTCGTTTCGTTCTCGACCGGTACCTTGGGGCCTGGGTAATGGGCGCCCCCCGCGGCTACGAAAGCTGCGATCGCCCCGACTCCCGGAAAGTGCGTATCGGCGCCCACGTCTTCCGACGACGGGTTGCGCAGAAGATCCCGGTACCGCCAGGAGAAGCCGAATCCCAGCATGTGC
Source organism: Gemmatimonadota bacterium (assembly GCA_022823145.1). Classification (GTDB taxonomy): domain Bacteria; phylum Gemmatimonadota; class Gemmatimonadetes; order Longimicrobiales; family Gaopeijiaceae; genus Bin94. The sequence goes on along the minus strand of JAJDXS010000031.1, from coordinate 121,174 downwards.
CCGAACGCGTGGAGGAAAAAATCGTCCACTTGTCCCTGGGGAAGCCCGTCCACGTCAAGCACAACGGCCCCGATCATGGGCAAACTGGAGGACTCGCGGTATCCGCAGATCGCGGTCTTCAGTCCGCCGCCACCTTTGAAGTCCTTTACGGAGACCATCACCATGACATCGTCCAGCACGTCCCGCTGATAATCGTGCTCGAGGCCGCCGCAACTGACTGTGCCCGGTTCCCAATCGATGTCCTCCAGGTCGCTGCCATCCACGATTCTGGCCCAGCGCTCCGCCTGGGCAAGAATACGGGAGCGCAGTTCGCGTGCGCCCTGGTCCACCAGAGCGATTTCGAACTGGAATCGGTGGGGATCGCTGCTGCCGACGGTGACTGTCGGGTAGGCATTCGGGTCGGCGTCGGCTGTTGCAGCGGTGGTGACCATGGCCACTTCGGGCGCGAAGGGCAGGGTGTCACACGACGCGGTGCCGACCGCGAGCAGAGCAAGTGAGATGATTGCGTCACGTCTATGGGTGTTCATGATCGTCGCCTCCTGTCGATGAGACTCAGGTATGATGCGGTACACGGACCGTGCGCGATTGTTTCGAGGTTCCCCCGGGTTAGTTGACCGGCTCATCCCTTTGATCTATCAATTACTAGCAAATTGATAGTTATTGCAGGAGAGACCCGGAATGAAGATCCCCGCAACGCCACCTGACGTCCTGTCTCTACTCGGCTGCACACCCCCGCAACGCCTCAACCGGATCATCCGCGGGACCACGATGCTGGTCGCCGGCCGATACCTCCACTGGGACAACATCCGCCACAGGGATCCTCCGGAGGGTCTGTCCCACGACGAATGGTGGCTGGGCACGCGAATGGCCCGTCTCTCCGCGCGGGAGATCATGCCCTTCAGCAGCAGGGAGGGATACCCCTTTTCGCTGGTCCACGCCGCACCAGTTCGGCGGGGTCTCCACGAAATCGACCGGAAGCTGGGAATGTCCGGCCCGCAGTCCCAGGTGCGAGACCTGGTGGAGGGGCACGGCAGGAAACACCTCCTGGCGCATTCGATCGCGGAGGAAGCAATCCGTTCAAGCCAGCTGGAGGGAGCATCGACGACCCGGCGGGTGGCCACGGAGATGATCCGCAGGGGCCGACAGCCGAGGACTCATGGCGAGCGCATGATCTTCAACAACTATCACGCGATGGAACGGGTCGGCGAAATGGCCAGACGGGACCTCCGCGCGGCCGACGTATTCGAACTCCATAGAATCGTCATGGATGGCACGCGGGGCTCCGGAACTGCCGGACGGTTCAGGAGCGGGCCGGACGACATCGTGGTCACACTGCTTCATTCGGACGAGACCGCTCATGTCCCGCCTCACGCCGAGGAGCTGCCCGCCCGCCTGGACCGGCTCGTGGCGTTCGCCAACGATCGGACACCCGGCGATTGGGTCCATCCGGTGATCCGCGCGATACTCCTTCATTTCATGATCGGATACGACCATCCGTTCGCGAACGGGAACGGACGCGTGGCGCGCGCGCTGTTCTACTGGTCGATGGTCCGACAGGGCTATTCCCTCGCCCGATGCCTGGCCGTGTCCGAAATCCTGCACAACGCTCCGGTCAAGTACGCGCGCGCCTACCTGCACACGGAGACCGATGACGGAGATCTCACCTACTTCGTGGACTACCACATCGGTGTGATCATCCGCAGCATCGACGCGCTGGCGTCATATGTCGAGAGCCAGATGTCGGACTTCCGGGCAATGGAGGACCGGCTGCATCACACGCCGGGGCTGAACCACCGGCAGATCAGGCTGCTGGGCCATGCCCTGCTACACCCCGGATTCCGTTACACCGTCAAGTCCCACGGCACTGTTCACGGCGTCACGGCCAACACGGCCAGGGCCGATCTGGTCAAGCTGGCCGCGGCCGGACTTCTGGCGGCCACACGGCGCGGCCGTCGGCAGGAGTTCATCGCGACGCGGGATCTGGAGGCGGTGATAGACGAATTCGCGAGCCGCGGCGCTTCACTGCCGCGCCCGTGAGCCGGGGGCCCTGGAAGGTTGGAGGTGGCAAACATGCCCGTACTTCCGGGGCCGACAGCGGCGGTGAGCCGCACGCATGTCCCGACTGGTGTCTAGTCAGCGATGCCGCCGGTAGGCGTCCCTCCGGTACCCGATCTTGAGAATGACGATCACAAGGCGGTGTCGGGAGACGCTGTAGAGGATCCGGTATCGCCCCACGCGAACGCGGTAGACATCGTCGTATCCCGTCAGCTTTCTTGACCCCCGCGGAATCGGGTCTTCTGCCAGGAGCAGCATCCTGCGGACGACGCGCTCCTGATCGTCCCGAGGGAGCTTGCGCAACTGCTTTTCCGCCGTGCGGGAGACCTCGATCTCATAGTGTCCCATCGAGCTGGAGCTCCCGGATCACATCGGCCAACGGCCGAGTGGGCTCGTGTCGAATTCGCTTGAGATCGTCGATGTCCTCAAGCTCCTCGAGTCGATCCAGCAGAGCCTCCTGGACAAAGTGGCCCACGACCAATCCCCGGGATCTGCAGAACTCGACGACCGCCCCCTTCAGGGCTTCGTCCACCCTGACGTTGATCTGCACCTTGCCCATCTCGTCTTCCTCGGTTTGGTGGTATCGGTGGGCCCAATCCTAGCATTTGCTATACACCGAGGCAATGAAGTGGCATGTTTCCGGGCTTCCAATACCAGCCTTGACGCGTCTCACTCACGGAATCAGCGTTCCCCCCAATGTATGACTTCTTCGAGCCCTACCGCTCTCTGAAACCGGTCGAGCGCCTCGTCGCCATGACGTTCGGGGTCGTGTTTCCGCACACCCTCACACCGTCACAGGTGGCTCACGTGCTGGGCCGGGCGAAGTTCAAGCACGGACGCCGGGCGATCGGCCTCAAGAATCACAGGGCTGCGTGCGAGGCCGTGGTCGCGGCGGGCATCGCATACGAGTCCCGGGTCCGCGGAAAGCTGATCGCGGCCGGACAGTGGGCGCCCTGGTTGACGCTGGAAGCCTACCGGCAACGCCGCCTCGTCAGGATCGAGAAGGCCTTCCGCCACCATTACCCGGTAAGCTGGACCGCCGACGCACAGGACAGGGCGATGGCACTGCGCAACCATACCGTGGCGCGGCGGTTCGCCCGGATCGACCGCGAGCTGGATGACATCGACGCGGACGAATGGCGCTGGCTGACGTGTCCGGGGGTCGAGGGCGTCCTGTCCAGGCTGCCGGAACGGTACACCGACGCGGCGTTCACCGGCTGCTTCGCCGAGGTCGTCCGGACGGCCGAGCGGCCCGGACCGATTCTGAAAGCCTACGCCGCCAGCCGCGCCGACCGGGCGGTTCACGCGGCCGGCGCGGCGCTGGTCCACGTCATGCAGGGCGCCTTCGACGACGCCCTGGCGGTGTTCTCCGAGCTCCCGGAAGACCTGCGCGAGAGCAAGCCCGCGCGCACCGGACTGGCGTCCACGCGTGCTCTCGTGGCCACGCTCCGGGGCGATGACGCGGAAGCCATCAGGTACATCGACGAGGCCATCGCGTGCGAGAAGGCGGGAACCCGCAAGCGCAACGTCTTTCCCCTGTGCGGCGCCTTCACGCTGTCGCTGCTTTCGCTGGTCAGGGACCATTCGCCGGCCCACGCGGCCAAGCTGAAGCACCTGTTTCAGGTCGCGCGGCAGGTTGAAGCCGATCGTCTCGTGCTCGAAGTGGTCGACCTGGCCGACCATGTCCGTGGCGGAGGCGGCATGGTCCGGCACCACCATGCCCGGGAGGCGAGCATCGGCCTCCTCTTCGAAGGACTGGCGGCTTGTTGGACCGGCGAGTTTCCCGAGCCCGCGGATAGCAATGACTTCGCCACCCTGCTTCACTTCGGAGCCAAGGCGGCCGGCAACGGATACAGGTGGATGGGGACCGAGTGCCTGGGGGTGTGCGCGCGGTGGTGGCGCGCCTGCGGGCGTGAGGACATCGAACTGTGGAAGATGCTCGGGCTTCCCGCCAGGGATGACGCAACCACGGCTGCGGAGTTCGCCGCAGCGATGCACGAGGAGATGGGCACGGCCTCGCTTGCCTCGCTCGTCACTCCCGTGCCGGATTGGGAGTACATCCTCCAGGGGATCGAACAGGTCGCTCACGAGACGCGGAAGAAGGGACGGAAACGCAAGAAGGCCGCGGGCGCTCCGCTACGGCGCCTGGCATGGATTCTGGCGATCGACGACTACGGAGACGTCACGGCGTCGCCCAGGGAGCAGCGTGGATACAAGAACGGAAAGTGGAGCAAGGGCCGCGTGGTCGCGCTGAAGAGGCTGCAGGCACAAGCCGTGAAGATGGACTTCCTCATCGACCAGGACCGGGCTGCCGCGGGAGAGATCGTTCAACACAACTACCGCTGGAGAGGCCGGCCCGAGTACGAGCTTCCCATCTCGGGGGTGTTCGCGCTGGCGGGCCACCCCTATGTCTTCAACGAAGCGGGCGACCCGGTCGAGGTGGTGCAGCGCGACCCGGAACTGCTGCTGGAGGAAGAGGACGGAGTGCTCCAGGTGCAGGTCGCGCCGCACGCCGACGTTGCCGCTCCTCACAGTCACCATGTTCAGTTCACGAGCGATGTGCGCCTCGAGGTGACCCACTTTGCCGCCGGCCACAAGACGCTCTGTTCGGCAATACCGGAACGGGGGATCCAGTTGCCCGCCGAGGCGAGGGACCGCCTCGTCGATGCGGTCTCGGCACTCGCCGAAGAGATTCGGGTGCAGGGTATCATCGGAGATGCCGCCGGCGTTGCGAGCCGGATCGAAGCCGATCCCGGACCCTGGGTTCGGCTGGAACCGAGCGGTCCGGGGCTGGTTGTGACCCTGCTGGTCCAACCTGTGCCGGATTCGGGCACGTTTTTCCAACCCGGCGCAGGCGGGACCACGGCTTTCGCTACGGTAAACGGGGGAGCAGTGCAGGCACGGCGCGACCTCGACGCCGAGGTGCATGCGGCGCTGGAGCTGGTCATCGCCTGCCCCGTGATGTCGACGCTCGGACCGGACGCGTCGCTGACCCTTCCCGATCCGGGCGACTGCCTGGAGCTGGTCGACCAGCTCGAGGCGGCGAATGCCCGCTGTCTATGGCCCAGGGGTCAGCCCTTACGGGTTCTGGCGCGGGCGGATACATCGTCGCTGCAGCTTTCGGTCAAGGCGGCGGCGGACTGGTTCAGCGCCTCGGGCACGCTCGATATCGATGCGGACCACGCCCTCGATCTGCGCACCCTCTTCGAACTGATCGACCGGAATCCGTCGTCACGGTTCGTACCGCTCGGAGAGGGCGCTTTCGTCGCGCTCACTGCGTCGTTCCGCCGCCAACTGGCCGATCTGCGCAGCGTGTCCGCGTTCAGCGGAAAGAAGCGGGTTCGCCTCCACGGCCTGGCCGCGGTCGCGCTCCGGGATTTCTTCGACGCTACCCGGCTCACCGCCGACGAGAATTGGCACAACCAACTCCGCAAGTTCAGCGAGGCCCGGTCCTTCGTGCCCCGCCTGCCCGGTACGCTGCAAGCCGAGCTGCGGCCCTACCAGGAGGAAGGGTTCGCCTGGCTTGCGCGGCTCAGCCGCATGGGAGCTGGGGCCTGTCTCGCCGATGACATGGGTCTGGGGAAGACCGTGCAGACCCTTGCGCTCCTGCTCGACCGCGCGGCGAACGGCCCGGCGCTGATTGTGGCCCCCACATCGGTCGTCGCCAACTGGCTCGACGAAGCCCGCCGCTTCGCGCCGACGCTGAACACGCGATCGTACACCGGCCCCGCCGCCTCGCGCGCGGCCCGCCTCGAAGACCTCGCCCCATTCGATGTCGTGATCACCACGTACGGCCTGCTGCGCATCGATGCCGAGGCGCTGGCCGCGATCGACTGGGACACCGTCGTCCTCGATGAAGCGCAGGCCATCAGGAACCCGGCCACCAAGCGCGCCCGCGCCGCCCGCAAGCTCAAGGCGGAGTTCCGGGTGGTCACCACCGGCACGCCCATCCAGAACAACGTGGTCGATCTGTTTTCCCTCTTCAGCTTCCTCAATCCGGGGATGCTGGGATCTCGGAAGAGTTTCCGCGAGAACTTCGCCCTGCCGATCGGACGCGACGGCGACCCCGCCGCGCGGACGCGCCTTCGCCGCCTGGTCTCCCCCTTCGTTCTGCGGCGGATCAAGGCCGACGTGCTCGACGATCTGCCTCCGCGCACCGAGGTCACCCTGCACGTCGAGATGTCGCCCGACGAGGCCGCCCTGTACGAGGCTTTGCGGCTGCGGGCGATGGAAGACCTGGAGGCCCTGGCGGGGGAGAGCGGGCCGGCAAGCACCGGGTCCCAGGCCGGCCAGCGCCGCCTGCAGGTACTGGCCCACCTGACGAGGCTGCGCCTGGCGTGCTGCAATCCGCGTCTGGTACATCCAGAGGGACCGGCCAGCTCCAAAATGAAGACGTTTGCGACCACCCTCGACGAGTTGCGCCAGGGTCGGCACAAGGTCCTCGTCTTCTCGCAGTTCGTGCGCCACCTCAAGCTCATCGAGGAGCACCTCACCGAGGCCGGAGTCCCCTACCAGTACCTCGATGGCTCCACCCCCGCAAAGGTGCGGGCCGAACGCATCGCAGCATTCCAGGCGGGCGAGGGCGACGCCTTCCTGATCTCGCTGAAAGCCGGTGGCGTGGGACTCAACCTGACCGCGGCGGACTACGTCATTCACATGGATCCGTGGTGGAACCCGGCCGCGGAGGACCAAGCCTCCGACCGCGCCCACCGGATCGGCCAGACTCGCCCTGTCACCATCTACCGGCTCGTCACAAAGGGGACCATCGAGGAGCAGATCGTGGAGCTCCACCGCCACAAGCGGGAACTCGCGGACCGGTTGCTGGAGGGGGCGGACTCACCCGCGCGGCTGAGCGCGGAGGAACTGCTGGAGTTGTTGCAAGGGGTGAGTTAGCCCGCCGACACCTCTGATCGCCGCCGAATCTTCGGCGAGACTTCCCTTGCTTCGCCAGTGGCCTCCGCATGACCGAATCGTCGATGTTCGGAATCGCTGTCAGACCATATCACCATATATCGCATATGGTGATATGGTCGGGGAACATTCGCGGCCGCTACACCTGGCCCCTTACACCGCCACCGTCAGCCTCGCAGCGAACCCCGACCTCACATCCCCGGTCATCGCGGCCATCTGCCGGGCCACGCCGTCCCGGAACACGGTGTCCCGCTCCAAGGAGACCCCCTGCATTGCGCGAGCACTGTCCTCATAGCCCTCCGTCGCGTACGTCTCGTCGCAAGCGGCCTCTGGAAACGCGAGCTGGGAGGTCGCGATTCTTTTTTGCTCGTCGGTTGCAGCCTCAAGGCTGGGGAACACCTCGAAGTGGATGTGCGGCCAGCGGCCCTGGTAGCAGCCAGGGAAGATGGTCACAAACGACAGCTCGCCGCTGGCGTCGCTCTCCTGAACGCCCCGCAGGTAGTTCTGATCGGTGGCGCCGCTGTTGTAAAGCGAGTAGCGACCGGCGGCGTCACAGTGCCAAACATACACCGCGCGGCCCGCCGTCTCTTCGGGGATTGCCTCGCAGGCTCCGGCGACACCGTCGTTCCCGACAAGCCCGTCCGCGCACCCGAACAGGTACAGTGCACCCATCCCTCCCGCGGCAAACTTCAGCGCATCGCGGCGCTTCATTGCGGCGCTGGTGAGCTTCAGATCGTCATGAAGGCCGCCATAGTCGTTGTGATCCATGATGCTCTCCTGCCGTGCGTTGGGGGATGCTGCTCCGGGGATGCAGATTCGCGCCTCGTCTGTGCCTCATTGTACTTCTGACAAGTCGTCTCCCACATCCGCTAGACGCGGAACCCTGGGACCCGGGGACACGGGTCCGGGGATAGGCGGTAATGGAGCACACTGTCAAGCGTAGTTGTCATTATGTAATCTCTGGCTTACTCCGCTGGGGCAGGAGGGCCAGAGCAGGGATGGTCTCACGGAGGATTGAACCATGAGGGCCGATTTGCGGTGGATGGCCGGCGCAGCAGTCACCTGCATCCTCACGGCCTGCGGAGCCGATAAGGACCCTTCCGGCGCCGTACCGCAGACCGTAGTCGAGACCATCGGCGACACGACCGTGGTGCGGACCCTGTCGGGCAGCGTCTGGGACGGCGAGGCCAGTCTCGTGCCGGAAGTTTCGATCGGCGAGCTGGACGGGCCCGACGAATACCTCCTCGGCAGCATCCGGTCGATCGCCGTCGACGATAACCGCAACGTCTACGCGCTCGACGGGCAGGCCCAGCACGTCCGCGTCTTCGACTCGGCGGGCGTGTACGTGAAGACGCTGGGCAGGCGGGGGGAAGGACCGGGTGAGTTCAGCCGCGCCGAAGCCATCGCCCTTCTGCCGGACGGAAGGCTTGTGGTGCGCGCCCCCGGCAACATGCGGCTCGAGGTCTTCGGGCCCGGCGATGGAGAGACGGAACAGTGGGCGTACAACTCCCGCGGTCTGTATTCAGCGGCCTCGCTGTACACCGATGCAAGCGGCCGCACGCTTGTGCATACCGTCGACCCGTCACAGGAAGGCTTGGTCACGCACTTCGTCGTGTTCGGGCCCGACGGAGTTCAGGTCGACACTCTCTCCGAGCCCTCGCGCGCGTACGAGCCTCCCGTTGTGACAGCCGAGCGGCAGGGGACGACGACCCTGGTCGTGCCCTTCAGCCCCGTCCTCCTGTGGACGGTGCACCCCAGCGGGCATCTCGTCACCGGGCTTTCTGGCGAGTACCGGATCGACGTCGAGCGGGACGACGGCGTGCTCAGAATCGAACGCAGCGCCGATCCGCCTCCAGTACACGACGACGAGCGTGCCTACCACCGGGAACGCATAGTGCGCCGGATGCGGCGGGTCAGGATCCCCGACTGGACCTGGAACGGCCCGCCGATCCCGGACCACAAGCCCTTCTACCAGGAGCTGCTGGCCGGCCGCGACGGACGGATCTGGGTGCGCCTGCAGACCGAGGGACACCCGGTCGAGAACGTGGATCATGACCCGGAGGATCCCGATTCGTCGCCCGTGATCTGGGAAGAGCCCACACGCTACGACGTGTTCGAGCCCGACGGGACCTACCTGGGGGTCGTGGTGCCGCCGGACGGGTTTTCGGCCTTCCCCGACCCGATATTCGACGGGGACCACGTCTGGGCGTTGACGAGAGACCAGTTGGGCATTCAGCGGGTGGTTCGCTTCCGGATCGAGGCGGGCGGTGAGTAACTAACCCTCGGCCCGCACCAGCACGAACTCGCCTGCCGCCGAATTGAAGGCGCTGAATACGCCCAGCCCGCCGCGGATGTTGCTGGGCGGCTCGTTCAGGTCTCGCGAGTCCTGCACCCGATTGTCGTAAAGGTCGGCATACTCCTTGTTGACCCGGTAGACGATCGCCCGATGGGGACCCAGGTACTCCAGCTGGGGGAGGTTGATCGTGTGGAAACCCTCTTCGGTCGGGGCGCTTCGTATACGGAACCTGCCGGCCCGTTCACCGATGAAACCGGGCAGGATCGGCTCGGCCTCGGGATCCAGTCCCTCCACGTCGACAAAGTGAAGGCTGGCTTCCGGATTCTCCCAGGTGACGGTGATCTGCAGGGACTGCAGCGCGCCCGGCTGGAAGTTGCCTGGCCCGAGTTCCGGGACATCCAGCCTGTCCTTGTCGAGTTCCACGCCGTCGGGGGGCGCGGGAACAACTGTCTCGCCTGTCGCGGTGCGGCCGAACGCCTCGACCTCGATGCGGAAGAGGTCGCCTTCGCGTACCCGCAGATCGTCGCCCGGGTAGCCGTAGGCGCCGGGCTCTTCCAGGCGCGAAAGGACCCACCGATCACCGCCGCGCACGAGCGTCACGATGGCATCGTCCACCGTCGGCGCGAGCGCTGGATCCTCCCCCAGGGGCACGGTCTCGGTCAACCGGATGTCGTCCACCGGCTCGCCCGCAAACAGGAACGCCTCCACAACCACCTGCCGGGCGTCCTCTTCCGGGCCGGTTGTGTCGGAACACGCTGAAATGCTGCCCAACGCGACGAGGATGGCGATCACCCGGTCATGCCTGGGCCAGACGCCGAGACGGAGGCCTATGTTCGCGAGCCTGGCGCTCGTTGGAGATCTCACTGTCTTCATGTTCTTCCTCCCTGCATCTCTATCGATTGAAGCGGACGGAGAGATTGAGGACCCGTCCGACATAGTTGACATCGGTGACGATCGCCGGCGTCGCGTCCAGTTCGAACTGGCGGTACCAGACGTTGGCGCGGTCGTAGGCGTTGAACACCGACAGGCCCACGTCGCCACCGTAGTCGCCGAGCGAGAACCCGTAGCGCGCGCTCAGATCCAGCCGGTGATAGGCCGGCAGCCGCAGGCCGTTCTTCGCGCTCACGTTGATGTAGCTGAAGGCGTTTCCGTCCAGCAGTTCGACGCTGTATTCGGCCTGCGGGGCCGTGTAGGGGGTGCCCGATCCGTACGTCCAGGTGGACGCCAGGTCCCAGCGCCCGAGCGACATCGTTCCGACGGCCTTGAGTTCGTGAAGCTGGTCGTGAAGAGCCGGGAACGAATGTCCGTCGTTCAACTCCGGGAACGTGTTGCGCGCCTCGGCCAGCGTGTAGGACAGCCAGCCGGTGAAGGCGCCGAACTTCTTCTGGGCCAGGAACTCCGCGCCCTGCGCCGTCCCCGTCCCCGCGTAGAAGAGGTTGAGCGGGTCGATGTCGTTGCGACGGAATCTCAGCGAGAACTCCGACAGCCCCGTGGTCTCCTTGCGGTACACCTCCACATCGAAGAGGTAGCCGTCGGTCTCGTACGACACGCCCGCAACCAGGTGGTCCGAAGCGGTCACGTCGACCAGATCGCCATCGGCCAGCAGCCAGAAGTCGCGCGAGCCCTCGGTGACGTTCTCGTTGACGACCCGGTTCACGAACTGGTGGTACCGCCCGGCCGCCGCCTTGAGCGTGATCCGGTCGGTCAGGGCCAGGCGCGCCGACGCGCGGGGCTCCAGGTAACTCCTCGCGGTGGCCTGGTCGTAGGAGACGCGCCCTCCCGCCATGACGGAGAAGCGGTCCGTGACGTCCCAGGTGTCCTGTGCGTAGGCCGCCAGCCGCGTCGACGACTGCGACTGGTCCAGGATCGTGGTGCTGTCGTTCCTCACGTAGCGGTACTCGGCGCCGGTCGCGCTGAGCCAGGCGCCGAAGTCGAGGCTGTGATTCGGCGAGAGCCGCCACGCGTTGTCGGCGCGCAGGTTCAGGTCGGTGAGGAAGTTGTCCTCGCTGGAGCGTAGGTCGCGGGTGAGGTCGGTCTGGGAGGTCTCGGGATCCAGGATCGTGACCTGGGTGTTGCGTCCATAGTCCGACGTGTACTCGGAGTAGGCGGCGAGCACGTTGCTGGTCAGCCCGCTCTCCCACTGCCGGCCCCAGCGCCCCGACAGGCCCCGGTTCCCCCAATCGGTCAGATCGCCGACGGCGGTAGTGAAGTTGCGCGTGCCGGCCGTGCCCCTGGGCGTGAACGACAGGGACCGCTCCTGCGACTTGTCCAGGTAGTCGCGTCCTCCGTAGAGGCTGAGCGCGACGACGTCCCGGTCTCCCGGCAGCCAGGTCAGCTTCGCGTTGAAGTCGTAGAAGTGGAAATCCGGCGTCGCGACATCCTGGTTCGCGGAACCGAACAGCCCGCCGGGGCCGCCGAATCCGCGTCCCCCTCCGGGTCCCCCGCCTGCGGGCGCCTGCGGGCCGGTGCCGATGTTGAAGACGTCGAAGATGCTGCTGTACAGGCCGGTGCGGACGACATCGGTATAGGAGCGGCGCCCGGTCACCAGCAGGTTGGCGCTGGAACCGATCGGCGTCTGGAAGGTGCCGCTGGCGCTCAGCAGGTTGAGCCCGCCGCCGTAGTGCATCTGTTCGGGGTCGCCGGTCTTTCCGGTCATGTCGACGACGCTGGAAACGCGCCCGCCGTACTGGGCGGGGAATGCACCCTTGAAGACCTGGATGTCCTTGATCGCCTCGGCGTTGAAGGCACTGAAGAAGCCAAAGAAATGGTCGACGTGGTATACGGTGATACCGTCGAGCAGCACGAGGTTCTGGTCGGGGGTGCCGCCCCGGACGTAGAGCCCGGAAGAGGACTCCCGGGTGCCGCTGATCCCGGGCAGGAGCTGTAGCGACCGGAACACGTCGACCTCCCCGACGGATGGGAGCACGGCCATCTCCGCAGGCGAAGCCGAGACGCGGCTGACGCCGTCCGTGGCCTTCACCAGGCGGTACTCGTCAGCTACGAACTCGACTCCCTCCAGCTCCATGGGCAGCGGAGGGATCTCGATGCTGAGCCGTCCGCCGAAGCCGGCGTCCACGATCACTTCGGTGGGCGTGTAGCCGATGTGGACGATGCGGAGGCTGAAGGTCTCGAGGGGGGCGCCCACGACGGCGAAGAAGCCGTCGGCGTTCGTGTTGACCTGGCGCTCGGTACCGGCGATCGCGATGGCGGCGTGCACGATGGCCTCGCCGTTGACGGAATCGCGGACGACGCCCTGGATGGTACGGGTGTCCTGGGCCCGAAGCGCGGACAGGGGGACGATCTGCGAGGCGAACAGGAAGAAAACGGAAAGACGAAGGAATGGTCGGTTGGGACGGCTACTTGGGTGCATCGGCACTCTCCGGTCTGAGGTCCGTCGGTGGGACAGTGTCCGGTTTCCGATTGTTAGGAGGTCCGCCGGGTTGGACGCGGAGCAGCGTGGCCACCACGACACTAAACAATTATGTTTAGTATCGACGCCTTACCCGGTCTTACCCGCTACTGGACGCCGCCATGGTCGCCTTGCACGAAGACACTCTCGACGAAGCCCTCGACCGCACCTTCGCCGCCCTTGCCCATCCGGCCCGCCGGGCCATCCTCGGCCGCCTCTCAAGGGGCGAAGTGGCGTCGGTGACCGCGCTGGCCGAGCCCTTCGACATGTCGCTGGTTGCGGTGTCCAGGCACGTCAGGGTGCTGGAGGAGGCGGGGTTGATCACGCGCAGGAAGGACGGGCGCGCACGGCAGTGCCGGTTCGAACCGGCCGCGTTCGACGAAGCGAAGGACTGGATCGAGACCCACCAGCGGTACTGGTCGGCGCAGCTGGACGCGCTGGCGCGCTACTTCAAGGACGCGGAGTGACCCCGATGGCCGCGATGACAAAGGCACTGCGCATGGTCCGCACCCTGGCCGCGAGTCCCGAGAGGGTCTTCGAGGCATGGACGACCAGCGAGCAGATGAAGCTCTGGACCTGCCCGGACCCCACCGCGAGGGTAGACGTGGAGATCGATCTGCGCGTAGGCGGGCGCTACACGATTCGGATGGATGTCGAGGGCGGCCCGTTCGTCGCCCACGGCACCTACCGGGAGATCGATCCGCCGCACCGGCTGGTCTACACCTGGGCGTGGGAACAGCCGCACCCGATGAAGGCGGAGACGGTCGTAGCGGTCGACTTCGTGCCGGTCGAGGACGGGACCGAGATCCGGCTGACCCACACGGGTTTCCCGACCGGCGACGACCGGGACGGTCACGAGCAGGGATGGACCATGTGCCTGGACAGGCTGGGCACGCTGGGCGACCAGGTGGGCGGCCGATGAGGGGTGCGGCAGGCCGGGCGGTCGCGGTCGTCGTCGCGGCACTCGCCTGCGCCGCATGGATCGCCTGCCTGGATTCGGGTGCGCAGCCCAGCCCCAAGGTTCTCCTGATCGGCATCGACGGCGTGCGCCCGGACGTACTCGCCGAGGTCGCCACACCCAACATGGACGCGCTGGCGGCAAGCGGCTGGTACACGGCGGAGGCCCGCACCACCACCCCCTCCGTCAGCGGCCCCTCGTGGTCCTCGATGCTGACCGGTGTCTGGCCCGAGAAGCACGGCGTCACGGACAACACCTTCGCCGGCCGCGACTACGCCACCTGGCCCGGCTTCCTCACCCGCGTGGAACGGGAGCGCCCCGAGCTCTCCACCTTTGCCGCACTGGACTGGCTTCCGCTCGCGGAGCTCCCCGAAGGCGGCCCCGTGGTCCCGGCGACCGTCGACGAGCGCGCCATCTTCGACGGCTACGATCACGGCTGGGCCGAGGCCGACGGCATGGTCACCGCCAGCGCCGTGCGTCACCTGGGCGAAGCCGACCCCGACGCCATGTTCGTCTACCTCGGCAATCCCGACGAGACCAGCCACCGGCACGGCTCGATCGGCGTCGAGTACCGGGACGCGATCGCGCTCTCCGACGAGCACGTCGGCATGCTGATCGACGCGGTGCGCGCCCGGCCCGGCTTCGCGAACGAGGAGTGGCTGGTGCTCATCAGCACGGACCACGGCCGGCGCGAGGACGGCGGCCACGGCGGGGACACGCCCGAAGAGATGACGATCTTCATCCTGGCGAGCGGACTGGGGGCCGGCGGCGCAGGCGCCACCACCCGCGACTGGCCGCCCCCGGGGCCCGCGTACATTGTCGACATCGCCGCCACCGCGCTCGAACACCTCGGCTTCGAGATCGACCCGGCCTGGGGGCTGGACGGGAGACCGCTGGGCAGACCTGGGTAGCTGCGGGGTCCCGGACCATCCCCCGGCCCCAGCGCCCAAATCCGCCTTGTCCGCAAAACAGCGCGAGCCGTATCCTAACGGTCATCCTTCTCACCCCACCCTTCCGTGGAAGGAGGGACCGTTGCGCACCCTGAAGGCCACCTGGCCGCTGCCCCTGCGGGCACCGCCACCGACCCTCCCGCTGCTGCTCGCCACACTCACCGGACCCGCCATTCCCGTCACGGCGCAGGAGCCCGGCGCAGAAGTCATCGCACTGGAGGATTCCGAGCGCGCCGAGCGCCTGTTCCGTGCCCACTGCGCGCGCTGTCACGGCGTTCAGGGGCTGGGTGGCGAAGGCCCCGAACTGGCCCAGCTCGCGCTGCCCAGGGTCGCGGACCGGGCGCAGCTCGAGCAGATCATCCGCGACGGGATCGACGGCACCGGCATGCCCGGCGCGAGCACCACGGTCCTCGACGACGACGCGGTGTCGCTGGTGGCCGGTTACGTGCTGTGGCTCGGTGTGCAGGCCACCGCCGGCGCTTCGGCGGTCACCGGCGACGCCGAGCGGGGCCACGATCTCTTCTGGGCCGCGGGCGACTGCGCCTCCTGTCACATCGTCGCCGGGCGCGGCACGGCCGTCGGGCCGGAACTCACGATCATCGGGCTTCGCCGCGGTGCCGACTACCTGCGCGAATCCCTGCGGGCGCCCGCCGCCCGGCTGCCCGTCGCGCGAGCCGGTTCGCGGAGCGGATTCTTCGAGTATCTGCCGGTGCGGATCGTCACGCACGACGGCGACATCTACAACGGCATGCGGATGAACGAGGACGCGTTCACCATCCAGCTGATGACGGTTTCCGGCACCTTCGTCTCGCTGCGCAAGAGTGACGTCGCCGAGATGGAGAAACGCGTAGGCCACTCGCTGATGCCGGTGGCACAGGACCTGGGCGAAGACGACATCGAGGACCTGGTGGCGTACCTGACGACCCTCGGGAGGGAATCGTGAACAAGTGGAGTCGCACGGCGGCCGCGGCAGCGCCGGGCGTTGCAATGGCCCTGTGGGCGGCCTTCGCATTGGGCATTACAATGGCCCAACCGGCCACCGCGCAGGTCCCCTACGAGCGCATCCTCGCGGCCGACTCCGAGCCGGAAAGCTGGCTCACCTACTCGGGCAACTACGCGTCGCACCGCTTCTCGCAGCTGGACCAGATCAAAGCGGGCAACGTGGCGGATCTGCGCGTGGTGTGGGCGTACCAGATGGACGAGGGGCTGATCGAGACGACACCGATCGTGGCGGACGGGGTCATGTACGTGACCGAGCCGCCGAGCACGGTGACCGCGCTGGACGCGCGCACCGGCAAGCGCCTGTGGAAGTGGACGCCGCAGATGGGGTCGGACGTCCTCCACATCGGTTTCCCGGAGGTGAACCGGGGCGTGGCGGTACTGGACTCTACGGTCTACGTGGGGACGCTCGACGCGCACCTGGTCGCGCTCGACGCACGGTCGGGGGCGGTGCGGTGGGACGTCGAAGTCGCCGACAACGCGATCGGCTTCGCGCTCACGCTGGCCCCGCTGGCGCTCGACGGGAAGATCATCGTCGGCGTGTCGGGCGCCGAGGCGGGCGTGCGCGGCTTCATCGACGCGTACCACCCCGAGACCGGCGAGCTGGTCTGGCGCACGTACACCATTCCGGCGCCCGGCGAGTTCGGCAGCGACACCTGGGGCGGCAACAGCTGGGAGACGGGCGGCGGCTCGACGTGGCTGACCGGCTCGTACGACCCGGAGCTCGACCTGCTCTACTGGCCGATCGGCAACCCGGCCCCCGACTGGAACGGCGATCTGCGCCCCGGCGACAACCTCTACACGGACTGCCTGCTCGCGCTCGATCCCGACACGGGCGAGATCGTGTGGTGGTTCCAGTTCACGCCCCACGACACCCACGACTGGGACGCCAACCAGATCCAGGTGCTGGTCGACGCCGAGTGGGAAGGCGAGTCCCGCAAGCTCGTCGTCACAGCCAACCGAAATGCGTTCTACTACGTTCTGGACCGCGAAACCGGCGAATTCCTGCACGGTGCGGAGTACTCCAAACAGACCTGGGCCGAGGGACTGGACGAGAACGGCCGGCCGATCGTGATCCCCGGCACCGATCCGACCGAGGAGGGCGTCCTGGTCTGGCCCAGTCTGCAGGGCGCGGCCAACTGGTTCAGCCCCAGCTACAGCCCGATGACGCGTCTGTTCTACCAGCCGACGCGGATCATGGGCGCGATCTACTACAAGGCCGAGGTCGAGTACGAGCCCGGCCAGCCGTTCATGGGCGGCGGCGAACAGGCGCTGCGCGGCGAGGAGGCGAGCGGTGCGGTGAAGGCGCTGGACGTGCTCACCGGCGAGCTGGTATGGGAGTTTCCGCTGCAGTCGCCCCCATGGGCGGGCGTGATGGCGACGGCCGGCAACCTCGTGTTCGGCGGTAGCGACGAGGGGAACATCTTCGCGCTGAATGCCGAGACCGGGGAGCCGCTCTGGAACTTCCAGGCGGGCGCGGCGGTGCGGAGCGGGCCGATGTCCTACGAGATCGACGGGCAGCAGCGGATCGTGAACTCGGCGGGTGGGACGATGTTCGTGTTCGGGCTGCCGGAGGCCGGCGGGGGCGGGGCGGGCGGCGGGCAGGGGGCGGAGGCCGGTGGCACGGAGCCCGCCCACCGTCCCGTGGACCTCGCCATGCTGGCCAGGATCCGCGAGGAGGGGCTGCAGCGCTCCCAGCTTCCGAACACCCTGTCCTACATGACAGACGTCGTCGGCGCCCGGCTCACCAACTCGGCCGCGATGGACCGGGCGCAGGAGTGGGCGCTGGACGAGATGCGGCGAATCGGCCTCGAGAACGCCCACCGCGAGCCCTTCATGAACTACGGCGCGAGCTGGGACAACGAATACGTCTCGGTCCACATGATGGCGCCGGACTACCAGCCCCTGGTCGCCTACCCGATCGCGCACACGCCGGGGACGGACGGGAAGCAGCGTCTGGACGTGGTGCTCGCCGACGTCCGCACCCGCGATCAGCTGGAGCCGCTGCGCGGCAGGCTGCGCGGCCTCGCGGTCATGTCGACGCCGCCGCCGGTCATCAACCTGGAGCGCTTCGCCACCGGCACACCCCGCCGCACCGACGCCGAAATGCGCGCGCTCGAAGAGGACGTGATCCCGCCGCCGACCGGTCCCCGCCCGCCGGCGAACCCGCAAGTGCTCACCGCCGCCGAACGGCTGGCGTTCTACGTGGAGGAAGGGGTCGCGCTGGTCCTCGAATCCAACAGCGGCTGGCCCGGGGCGGTGCGCGGGTTCGCGCGGCCGGGAGCGAAGGTCGACCGCTGGGACCGGGACGCCACACTGTCGTCGGTCCCGATCGTCGCGGTCACGCCCGAGCACTACAACCGCATGTACAGGATCCTGAGACGCGGCATCCCCGTCACCGTCGAGGCCGAGGTGCGCAACGTGCACGGCGCCGGTGCCCGCGAGGCCACCAACGTGCTCGGCGAGATCCCCGGCACCGACCTCGCCCACGAAGTCGTCATGCTGGGCGCGCACTTCGACACCTGGCACGCCAGCCCGAACGCCAGCGACAACACCTCGGGCACGGCCGTGATGCTGGAAGCGATGCGCATCCTGAAGGCGGTCGGTGCCCGGCCCCGCCGCACGGTCCGCATCGCGCTCTGGTCGGGCGAGGAGCAAGGCATCTTCGGGTCGACGGCGTATGTGGTGAAGCACTTCGGCAGCCCGGGCGGCGAAGTGGGGCCCGGCGGCGCCGACGGGCCTGGCGGCCCCCCCGGCACCACGCCCGCGTACGACGACTTCTCCGTCTACTTCAACCAGGACTACGGCCCCGGCCAGTACCGCGGGATCTGGCTGCAGGGCAACGAGCACGCTCGCTCGCTGTTCGCATCCTGGATGGAGCCCCTGCGCGACCTCGGCATGACCACGATTTCACCACGCAGCGTCGGCTCGACGGACCACATTCCCTTCGATCGCGCAGGCTTGCCGGGCTTCCAGTTCCTGCAGGCGCGCGTGGGGGGCACGGGCGGGCACACCAACCTCGACTTCTATGACACCCTGCCCATTGACGACCTTGTCAAGAACGCCGTCATTGTGGCGTCGTTCGTCTACAACGCGGCGATGGACGACGTGAAGGTGCCGCGAAAGGAACACCGGCCCTGACATCAATGCAATTCGGAATCTACGGCAGTCACACCCCCGAGACCTGTCCGATCTACCTGGCGAAGTACGCCCAGGTCTTTGTGGACGTCGCCGGGCTCGACCCCGCCCGACTCGCCACGGAATACGGCATCCGCCGGATCGGGCCCCGGTACCACTCGGCGCTGGAACACACGTTTCTCTGGATCGTCGAAGCGGACGATCCCACCGAGATCGAGAGATTCGCGGTCGATACGGGCCTCGCTTCCTTCAACATGCTCCGGATCGTGCCGGTGCACACCTTCGACGAGACGGTGGAGCGTCTCAAGCACGCGCACGGACTCTGAGGACACGCATGAGCAACACCGACCGCACCCGAATCGCCCGCACCCTCGAGATCTTCGAGGCGGCGCGCAAGCCGCTGTTCATGGTGCTCGACGGAATCGCGCAGGAGGACTTCGACTGGAACCCGGCGCCGGGATCGCGCGGAATCGGCAAGATGTGCCGTCACATGTACCGCGTCGACGTCTGGTTCCTGAAGCGGCTGGGGATTGAGCCCGTGATCAGCCACGACGCCCCGGGGCCGGTCGACGAGGTCGCCGGGCGGATGCGCACGATCCAGAAGCAGATTCTGGCGGAGGTTGAGGGGTGTGAGAGCGACGCGGATCTCATGGCCGAGCGGACCTCGCTCGACGGCAAGATCGGTGCCCGGCTGGGGGTGGATGTGGTGCACATCGCCCAGCACTATCTCTATCACCTGGCCCAGATGACCTACCTGCGGCGAATCCGCGACCGCACCTGGGCGGCGCCACTCGACGCGTGGGAGCACGCGACGCACGTAATCGGGGACATGGTGCTTGAGCGGGGACGGTGATCCCGCCCCTCCTCATCGCCGTCATCTCCCCTGCTCGCCACCCCGTCGATCCCCTCGTGCGGCCCGCGCAAGCCCTGTCAGGCGCGCTTCGCATTCGTGCACGCCCTCCTCGACGCCGGCGGACCGGTACAGTTCTGCCGCCCTGCGCCACATAAGCCGGGCCCCCTGCACGTCGCCGAGCTCCTCCCGTAGCGCGGCCATGGGCCGAAGGGCGTTGGCATGGTCCACCGGATGCGCCGTCCCGGCCCGGTCATACAGGTCAAGCGCCTCCTCGTAACAGCTCCCCGCTGAATCGAGCCGACCCAGGCGGTAGTTCACCTGGCCCAGGTGCCTTACTGCGTGCGCGAGCCGCAGGGGATCGTCGGCTTCCCGAGCGACCGCAACCGACTGCTCGAACAGAGTCCGTGACCTGTCCGTGTCGTCCAGGTCCAGCGCGACGTGACCGAGCTTCCCCAATGCGGCGGAAAGCCCCTTCCTCGCACCCGCCTGCTCGTACATCTCGCAGGCCCTGACCAGGTCAGCCTCGACCCCTGCCATCACGGCCACAAAGTTCACCTCGTCGGTTGACGACAATTGCAACGCCTCGCGACGGGCCCGCCACGCCTTCGCGACAAGCGCCCGAGCGTGCTCGGTCCCACCTCCAGCCGATTCGAAGCGTCGCGACATCGGGCTAGAAGAACGTGTCGCCCAGGAAATGCAGCCTCAGGACGGCATCGGGACCGCCCTCCCCGTCCCATCGCAGGCCTCTGGCCACATCGAGTCGCATCATCCCGTCCATGAAGACGAGCCCCAGGCCTGCCGCGAAGAGGTCCCGGCCCGAAGCCCTGGCCCAGTCGCCGAATGCCGAGAGGCGCAGGAACGTTATCGGGCGCTGCAGATCGATCCTGGCCATGTGGATTCGCGATCCTCGCACCGACTCCGCGTGTCCGCGGAGCCAGCGACCGCTGCCACCGATGCGCCAGAGGTCCGGCGGCGCCGGGTCGCCCCAGACCCGTGCGGTCCCTGCCTGAATGCCCAGCGATAGCCGGGACGGGAGAGGGGTCAGCAGCGCGCCCTCCAGGACAGCCCTTACGTGCGGGTTGTCACCAGCCGATGCGCGGACGCTGGCGCGGCCACCCCCACCGAACGACCCGGACTCGAACCCGCCCCACCACGGTCGCCAGGCCGCGCTCGCGCCGACCCGGTTCCGCCTGGTGTCGGTCCCGATATCGGCGTCCTGCTCGGCGAAGAGACGGAGCGACAGCCAGTTCCTCTCACCCGCAGGCGGCAGGAACCGGATCGCGGCTCCGTGCGACCAATGGAAGTCGGCCGGGTCCCCCGTGACGTAGATGCCGGGCCTGCCAGCGCCGCGCTCTCCCGGATGCCCGTCCCGCAGCGTCCGGTAGACGGAGACGAGCATCCTGTGGCCGGGGTGGTTCCTCTGCACGGTGAGGTCGACGTCCGGCAGCTCCAGACCCGCGGTGCCGACCCTCGCGGTCAGCGCCGCGCGGCCCCATCCGAAGTCGCGCCGCAGGCGGGTTCCCACCGACACGTGTTCCACGGGATTGTACCGCAGCAGCCTCAGCGTCTTGCCCGGGGGATCCAGGAGCCACGGGCTTGGCGCTACGGCGCGGTCGCCGCCTTCGCCCGTGCCGATAGACGCCAGTTCCGCGGCGATCCGCTCGATGGTGGCGTCGTCCACCGCCCGGTCTCCTTCCCACAGGCTTGGGGGCAGCAGGTCGCTGGTCGTGAGGGCATCCCGGTTTGCGGACGTGATGGTAACCGTTTCATCCGGGCCGGCCGCCGCCAGTTCCCCGCTGATACTGTCTCCCTCCTGTTGCCACACCTCAAGAGCTTCGGCGGCCGTGGCGGGTGTGCCGGGCATCGCTTCCGCGCCGCTCTCACGGATTCTTTCGATTTCCAGCGTCCAGTCGATCGTTACCGGGACCGCGGGCGGAGCCACCCCGGAGGCGGTCACCTCCTCGGCTACGATGTGTCCCCTCCAGGTCACGCCCCGGAGCAGCCAATGCCGCATCTCCCAGAATCCGTAGTCCGCGACGACCGCCGAGATATCCATCTCGAAGCGGGGGAACACGTTGTTGAACGCGCCGTTGACCAGCCGATCGAAGACGCCGGGACCCGTGGGAGTTGAATCCGCAGCGAGTGTGCTGTCCGCCGGATCACCCGGGCCGAGATCCACACGAAACCCCGGGCGCCAGCGCCCGCCCGTCCTGAGCTGCCAGGAGATCTCACGGTCGACCGGCTTGGCCAGTCGATAGGCGACGCGCGCGAGGCCGAAGGACTCCGGGTCGATCCACATGATCGCGGACACCAGGCGGATGCTCGCGTAACGCGGTGTCACCGTCACCTCGACCGCCTGCCTGGTGCCGCCGCCGAGCAGTTGCACGGAGATGGTGTCCCCGGAACGGAACTGGTAGTGTCGCTCGGAACCGGGCTCGAGCGGGCTGAGCGTGGTGGCATTCGGCAAGGTCGCCGGCGCGACGACCGAGTAGCCGAAGGTGAAGGGGTCAACGAACGGGTCGGTCGCGAATCGTTCGGTGCGCAGGCCGGGGAAGAACTGCCGATGGTCCGGGCCCATGGACGGATCCCGGAAACGCGCTCCCAGCACATGCACGACGCCGGGCTCGTCCCTGGACCACCGGACACGGGCCGCGCGCTCGCCGTGAAACCACGGCCGGTCGCGCCGAAAGGAGGGGAACTCCGCACCCAGCCGCTCCCGAATCACGGCCGTGTACGAGGCGAGACTCTGTCCGGCGGTGTCACGGGCCGCCTTCACTCCGAGAACGAGGCGCCGGGCGGTGTCGTCCAGGTAGGCATCCCGAGTGGGATCGCTGGCGACCGTACCGGCGGGAAGGCTGTCGGGCGTCTGTGCGGCGATCGTATTGGACAGGGTGCCGGCCAGGACCAGTGCGCGCACCAACCTCGGCGTCAAGCGTCGTCCCCGTACCGATCGAAGAACGCGTCCGTTCCCGCGGGGAGCAGGAGGCTGTCCGCAATGGCAGCGATCTCTTCCGCCTCTTTCCACGCCTTCTCCAGGATCCAGAGCTCGCCTTCCAGGGCCCGCCTCTCCCGCTCTTCGTGCAGCGCCATTTCCAGCGCCAGCCTGGTCGAGTCGGGCATGCTCCTTATGTACCCCGAACGACCCCTCCAGTCCCGGTAGCCCAACCCGGCCACATGGGAGACGAAGCGACCGGGGTGACCTTCCGACTCGATTTCGTGGACGGCACGCTGTACCGCCAGCTTCGAGCCGCCCCATCCATTGAGGTGTGGTACAAGGGCGGCGGCCACCCGTTGCGCACGCTCACCCCGAAACCGGGCCTTTCGCACTCCCCTGAGCACTTCGACGCTGAACCCGGGCCCATCGTCTTCGGGCATCAGCCGGACGGATCGCAGGTCGCGAAGGCTGAACTTCACAACGGGGCTCGCGGTGTCTGAACCGTCATTCTCCGATTTCAGACGGACCTTCGTGCGCGGACGCAGGTATTCCCATGCCAGGGCCGGATAGGCTCCGAAGCCGACTGCCGTGCCCACCACGACCGGGAGTGATACCAGGCCTGATGCCCCGAGCATCACGCATCCTCCCATGGCACCGGCCCAGGTCAGCTGCCTGCGAAGTCGCCTGCGGAATTGATCTCCGTACCGCCAGGCCGCGAACTCCCCACGCGGTGGCTTCCCGATCCGGACCAGATCCAGTCCCTCGCGGTGCCGCGCAATCCCGATGTTCTCGGTGGTCGCCCGAGTCCGGGTTTCCCGGAACAGGCGCTCGCAGTCTTCGACGGCCTCCCAGCGTTCCTCCAGCGGGGTCAGGTTCCATCGCTGGCACCTGGTGCACACCACCCAGAGCCGACCCTTGACGCCGTCGAAGGCGAGGCGCCGGCCGACGGGGAAGCTCTCCACCACCTCGTTGGAGCCGAGGGGCTTCTTGCAGAACATGCACGTCCGGTACATGCCGCCGAATCGTCCGCTAGCCGGCCATCTTCCGCAGTTGCGCGCTCCCCATCCCGATCGACAGCGCGATCCACATGGCCGCCAGCGGCGCAGTCGACATCGCTACCCAGGCCAGCGTCAGCCCCAGTGCGGCGAACATCCCGTCGATCCCCGCGCCGGCCGCGTCGCCGAAGCGGTAAAGGAAGACGTCCACGACCGGCTTGGCCTTGTACTTCTCCGACGGGGTCACAACGCTGAAGAGCGTCTCCCGGGAGGGCCTGGAAATCGCGTAGCGGGTCGCGCGGTGGATGGCCTGGAAGAGCAGCATTACCCCGTAGACGGGCCACACCGCCAGCACCGCGAAGCCGGCCAGCGTGACGAGCGGCAGCACCGCCAGCGTCCAACCCACACCGACCTTCCGGATCAGGTGGGTGGTGATGAAGACCTGCGTGATCAGCGTCACGATCTGCGCCACGTAGTCGAACTGGGCAAAGCTCCCAACCAGCTGGCTGAAGGTGTCGGAGTCGTTGAGGATGATGTTCGCCTGGGTGAAGTAGATCATCGTGTTCGAGATGGCCATGAACACGACCCAGAGGCCGACCCCGAGCAGGTAGGGAGATGTCAGGACGGCCTGCGCCCCCTCCCAGAAGGAACCTCCGATCTCGCCGCCGTCGTTTGCCGCCGCCGAATCCGCGTCCGTCGCGCCGCCGCCGGCCGGCCCGCCTCCCGCCGCACCCAGGGACGAGGCATCCGACCGCACCGCCATCCTGTCCAGCATCAGCATCACCGCGATAGCCAGCGCAAAGCACCCCGCCCCGATCAGCATCAGCCCGGCGGGCAGGTACGGCGATTCGGTCATGCCGCTGATCAGATTGGTCGCCCAGCCGCCCGCAAGCGCGCCGAGCGTCCCGCCGATCCCGACGAAGGCGAACAGCCGCTTCCCCTGGTCCACGTCGAAGATGTCCACCATGAACGCCCAGAAGACGCTGGTGGTGAACAGGTTGATGACCGTCAGCCAGATGTAGAAGGTGTACCCGACCCCCCGCGACAGCCCCGTCTGGGCGTCGGTCCCGATCAGCCCGCCCCCGGCCCGCACGTCCTGGATCAGCAGCGCCGCGAACCCGATCAGGCAGACGATCACGAACAGGTATGCGATCGGAATGAAGCGGCGGCGATTCATGCGCGCCACTACGCCGCCGAAGGCCAGCACCGCAGCCAGCGACGTCACCGAAGTCGCAACGAAGAGCCACCGCAGTTCGTCCATCCCCCGCGCGACCCCCATTGCTTCGCGCACGGGACGGAGGAAGAAGTAGCCGCAGAGGACGAGGAAGAAGAAGAGGGCGGACATCACCGCAAGGGGAAGTTCACCGCGCTTCATGTTGAGCATACCCGGCATGATTGAAGCTCCTGAGAATCGCTCTGCGCTGTTGGACTCGCCTGGGACGTGCGCCGCCCGGGATTGACGATCCCGAAAAGAAGCCCATCGTCCATCAGAGGCAAGCGAACAGGGACCAGCAAGAGCACGGGAGCTCACACTGAACACATCCTCGAAAGCCGAGCGGGCCAGCGTGATCGCGCGCCTGACCGGCGCTCGTGCCGAGGAGACCGGGATCGTCCTCCTCTCGGCAGCGTACTTCTTTTTCATCCTCTCGGCGTATTACGTGATGCGCCCGATCCGGGAGGAGATGGGTGTCGCCGGCGGCGTCGAGAATATCCCGTGGCTGTTCACGGCGACCCTGGCCGCGATGCTGGTCGCGCACCCGATCTTCGCGTCGATCGTCTCGCGGTGGCCCCGGAAGCGCTTCGTTTCGATCACCTATCGTTTCTTCATACTAAACCTTTTTGTTTACTATTTTGTCCTGAGCGGGGTGGCGGAAGGCTCCACCGCGGCCGTTTGGGTGGGACGCACCTTCTTCGTGTGGATCAGCGTCTTCAACCTCTTTGTGGTGTCGGTCTTCTGGTCGTTCATGACCGACATCTACCGGGAGCGCCAGAGCCGGCGCCTCTTCGGGCTGATCGGGGTGGGTGGCACCCTTGGCGGTATCGTAGGGTCGTCGATCACGGCGTTTCTCGTTGGGGAGCTCAGCCCCGCAGCGCTGTTGTGGTTCTCGATCGTCCTGCTCGAGTGCGCAGTCGCGTGCGTGAGGGGACTGGACCGGCGGGTCAGCAGGATGCGTTCGGGCAGCGCCGAGCCCGCCCAGGCGTCCGAGCCCGACCCCGTCATCGGCGGTTCCGCCCTGGACGGGATCCGACGGGTGGTGGCCTCCCCCTACCTGCTCGGTATCTGCGCCTTCATGCTGCTCTTCACGGTCGGGTCTACGTTCCTGTACAACATCCAGGCCGAGATCATGTCGCGAACCTTTTCCGATCCCGCGGAGAGGACTTCCGTTTTCGCGCGCATCGACCTCGCCGTAAACGTGTTGACGCTCTTCACCCAACTCTTCCTCACCGGCCGCATCATGCGATGGCTGGGGGTGGGCGTCACCCTCGCGCTGCTTCCGCTTCTGAGCGTGGCGGGCTTTCTGGCGCTCGGGGCGGCGCCGGTCTTCGCCGTCTTCGTGGTGTTTCAGGTGCTGAGGCGCGCGGGCAATTTCGCGGTCGCGGTGCCCACGCGCGAGGTGCTCTACACCGTCCTGCCGCGGCGCGACAAGTACAAGGCCAAGAACTTCAACGACACCTTCGTCTATCGGGCCGGAGACCAGGTGGGGGCGTGGTCGTTCGCGGGGCTGGGCGCGCTGGGGCTGGGTACTGCCGCGCTGGCGTGGTTCATGGTGCCGCTGGCCGGCTTGTGGCTGGTGGTGGCGCTGTGGCTGGGGCGGAGGCAGACGGTGCTGGCCGGGAAGCCGGCCACGGCCTCATAGCTGGTAGGGTTCCCCGGCTCAGAACGCCGAAACCCCCGTAATCGTCTGCCCGAGGATCAGCGAATGGACATCGTGGGTGCCCTCGTAGGTGTAGACCGACTCCAGGTTCGCCATGTGGCGCATGGCCGAGTACTCGGCGAGGATGCCGTTGGCGCCCAGCAGGCGGCGGGCTTCGCGGGCGATGTCACAGGCCATGTTCACGTTGGCGCGCTTGGCGAGGCTGACCTGCTGCGGGGTCATCGTGCCCTGGTCTTTCAGCCGCCCCAGACGGTAGCAGAGCAGTTGCCCCTGGGTGATCGCCGTGAGCATGTCGGCCAGCCGTACCTGCTGGATCTGCTTTCCGGCGATGGTGCCGTCGAACATCACCCGCTGGCCGGCGTAGCTCGACGCTTCGTGGAAGCAGGCCATGGCGGCCCCCACGGCGCCCCACGAGATGCCGTAGCGCGCCTGCGTCAGGCACATCAGGGCGTTCTTGAGGCCCGTCGTGCGGGGGAGGACGGCGTCGTGGGGCAGGTGCACGTCGTCGAGCACAAGTTCGCTCGTGTCGGACGCGAGCAGTGAGAGCTTGCCCTTCTGGTCGCGGGCGCTGAACCCCGGGGTGTCGGTCGGCACGACGAACCCGCGAATGCCCTTCGTGTCCCCGGCTTCGCGCGTCTGCGCCCAGACGACCGCGACATCGGCCATCGAGCCGTTGGTGATCCACATCTTGGTGCCGTTGAGCACCCATCCGTCGCCGGTCTCGCGCGCTCGCGTGATCATGCCGGCGGGATTCGATCCGTAGTCGGGCTCGGTCAGGCCGAAGCAGCCGATCTTCTCGGCCGACGCCAGGCCCGGCAGCCACGTTCTCCGCTGCTCCTCGCTCCCGAAGGCATGGATGGGGTACATGACGAGCGCGCCCTGCACCGAGACGAACGAGCGCACCCCCGAATCGCCGCGCTCCAGCTCCTGCATGATCAGCCCGTAGGCGACGTTGTTCAGCCCCGCGCACCCGTATTCCTCGGGCAGGTTGGCGCCGAGCACGCCCAGTTCGCCGATCTCGGGGATCAGCTCGGTGGGGAAGCGCTGCGCCACGTACGCGTCACCGATGATCGGCAGGAGCCGGTCCTCGACCCAATCGCGGATCGTGTCGCGTACCATGCGTTCTTCTTCTGAAAAAAGGGCGTCGATGTCGTAGAAGTCCGAGCCCTCGAACCTGGCGGCCATGTGTGTGGTCTCCGTGGGGGATGGATGGTCAGGTGGTTATTGCGGGCGGCCGCGGAAGCGCAGAACGCCGTACGTCAACTCCATGCCCGCGCGGCCTCCGAGCCAGAAGGTGGCGAGGACGGCGCCCAGCCACCCGCCGATCAGCATGCGGGACGGTCGCTGCACAAGGTAGATCCACAGCGCAAGCGCGGCGGCCAGAAGGGCGCCGCAGACCCATCCGATGCGCTTGGCCCGTTCCCGTGCCACCGCGATGCAGCGTTCACACCAGAGATGCCGGTCCAGGTTCGAGGCCGGGTCGGTGCGGCCGCAATTCGCGCAGGCGATGTCGGAGGCCAGATCGTGCCGGAGTGCGGACTTCTTCACGGGACGGCCCTCGTCACCCTGCTCCCCCTGCACCGGCACACCGTGAGGCTGGCGCCCCCGTCACGCGAGCGCCCCCGTCACCGCCGCGGCGAACTCGGACGTGCCGTGGTTGCCTCCCATGTCGCGCGTGCGGGCGGTGCCGTCGCGGATGACGGTGGTGACCGCGTCGCGGATCCGGGTCGCGGTTTCGCCCTGGCCCACGTGGTCGAGCAGGAGGCAGGCCGAGAGGAGCAGCCCCGTCGGGTTCGCCACGCCCTGTCCCGCGATGTCGGGCGCCGACCCGTGCACGGCCTCGAAGACCGCGTGGCTCTCCCCGATGTTCCCGGCCGGCGCGAAGCCCAGCCCGCCCACGAGTCCCGCCATGAGGTCGCTCAGGATGTCGCCGAACATGTTCTCCATGACCAGCACGTCGAACCGGTAGGGGTCGAGGACGAGGTACATGGCGGTGGCGTCGATGATCCTGTCCTCGAAGGCGACGCGGTCCGCATAGTCGGCGGCCATGCGCTGTCCGACCTCCAGGAACAGCCCCTGCGTGTGCTTGAGGATGTTGGCCTTGTGCGCGAGCGTGACCTTGCCGCGTCCGTTCGCGGCGGCGTAGTCGAAGGCGAAGCGGACGATGCGCTCGGAGCCGAAACGGGTGGTGATCATGACCGACTCGGCGGCCGCCTTGGGATCGCGCTCCATACCGATGAAGTGCTCGACGCCGACGTAGAGCCCTTCCGTGTTCTCGCGGATCAGGACCAGGTCGATGTCCTCGTAGCGCCCGCCGGGGAGGATGGTGCGCACGGGGCGGACGTTGGCGAACAGGTCGAAGGTCTTGCGGATCGCGACGTTCACCGAGCGGAAGCCCGAGCCGGAAGGCGTGGCCAGCGGGCCCTTGAGCGCGACCCGGTTCCGCTCGATGGAGTCGACCGTTTCGCCGGGGAGCGGGCTGCCGTGGGTGGCGACGGCGCCGACTCCGGCGGACTGCCGCTCGTATTCGAGACTTGCGCCAGCGGCCCGAAGCACGCCCAGCACCGCGTCGGTGACCTCGGGGCCGATCCCGTCGCCCGGGATGACCGTGATGATTGGGTCGCTCACGCCTCGTCCCGCCCCTGGTCCCGCCCCTCGAAGTCCAGCGCAGCCGAGTTGATGCAGTAGCGCAGACCCTCGGGGCCCGGGCCGTCGGGGAAGACGTGGCCGAGGTGGGCGTCGCAGCGGTTGCAGATCACTTCCGTGCGCCGCATGAAGAAGCTGCGGTCTTCTCGCTCGCCAACGTTTTCGGCCTCCGCCGGGCGCTCGAAGCTGGGCCAGCCCGTCCCGGAATCGAACTTGGCGTCGGACTCGAACAGCGGCAGGCCACAGCACACGCAAATGTAGGTGCCGTCCTCCTTGTGGTCCCAGTATTCGCCCGTGTACGCGCGTTCCGTCCCTCCCTTGCGGGCGACCCGGTACTGTTCGCGGGTCAGTTGACCGCGCCATTCGCGGTCGCTCTTGCGGATCGCCGTCTCGTTGGCCCTGGTGTCGGATTTGGTGTCGATCTTCATATCAGGTATCCACCGTCTATGGGAATCACAGCCCCTGTAATATGGCGCGCGACCTCGGAGCAGAGGAACAGGATGACGGAGGCCACGTCCTGTGGGTCGCCCAGACGGCCCAGCGCGCTCCGTTCGCGGGCGCGATCGATCATCTCGGCCGGGACGTGTTCGGTGAGCTGGGTCGTGCGGATGTAGCCCGGAGCCACCGCGTTCACGTTCACGTTCGAGGGCCCGAGTTCCACCGCGGTGCTTCGGGTCAGGCCGATCATCCCGGCTTTCGAGGAGCAGTAGTTGGCGAGTCCGAACTCGCTGGAAAGGCCGTGAACCGACGACACATTGACGATCTTGCCGAACTCCTGCGCCCGAAAGTACGGAGCGACAGCGCGAGTGAAGTAGAATGCGCCGGAAAGGTTGGTGTCGATGACCGTTTGCCACTCCTCGTCGGACATGCGCCACAGGGCCCGGTCCCGTCCCACCCCCGCGTTGTTGACCAGGATGTGCAGACCTCCGAGCCGTGCGTTGGCCTCCGTCACGAAACCCGTGACGGCGTCCGCATCGCGTACATCTCCCGCCTGGGCGAACACCTTCACTTCCAGCTGCGCCAGCAGATCCTGCAGCTCCCGTGCGGCCGCGCGGCTCTCCGGACCGGTGTCCAGATAGTTGAAGGCGATGTTGACGCCCCCTTCGGCCAGCGTGAGGGCGGTTGCGCGACCGATCCCGCTGGAGCCGCCGGTGACGATGGCGCACTGGCCTCGCAGTGACGTGGATTCCCGCAGCGGCTCGGCCTCGGTGCGCGTCGTGACCTCGCTCAGAAGCTCTGCGACGGCACCTCCGACGGCCTGGTCCACGTCACCGGGACCACTCGCCGCCCGGCTCCGGTCAGGGTCCGTGCTCATCGTGTCCGGCACTCCTGTTATGCTTGATCGAATGTCCCTCCACGAGAAAGACGACCTCCTCGGCAATGTTGGTCGCGAGGTCCCCGATGCGCTCCAGGTTCTGGACCGCCAGGATCATGTTCATCCCCGCCGGAATGTACCTGGCCTGGTGCGACATGTAGGACATGATGATATCGAACGTCGAGTAGCGGAGCGCGTCAACCACCTTGTCCTCGGCGATGACGGCCCTGGCCGTGTCCGCGTCGCGGTTGACCAGGGCTCCGAGCGCCCTGCCGAGCATCCGCCGCACCAGGTCGCCGATCTCGGCGATCTCGAGGATTTCCGGGAGTGGAGGGTGCACCGCGGCGCGTTCGCCCGCCCCTGCGATGTTCACCGCGTGGTCCCCGATCCGCTCGATGTCGCGACACGCCTTGAGCACGACGAAGACGAAGCGAAGGTCGCCGGCCATCGGGCGCTGAAGGGCCAGCAACTCCATGACCCGCTCGTCTATCTGCAACTCCAGCTGATCGATTCGGTCTTCGGCCGCCCGCACTTCGCCCGCCCGGGCCGGATCCCTGTGTACGACGCCGTTCACGGCCAGCCGCACCATCTCCTCGCTTCGGCCGGCCATCTCCAGAAGCAGATTCTGAAGGGCGGTCAGCTTGGCGTCGAAATGACTTCCCGGGAGGATCTGGTCCGTCATGGGAGGCGGCCGGTCAGGTAGGACTCGGTGCGCTCGTTGCGCGGGTTGGTGAAAAGCTCCTGTGTGGCACCGTACTCCATCAGCCGGCCGGAATCCAGATAGGCTGTCAGATCGGAGAGGCGCCCGGCCTGCGTGTGGTCCGAGGTGGCAAGGACGATCGTGCATTCGTGCCGCAGTGCATGGATGATGGACTCGACCTTCGCGGACGCGGCGGGGTCGAGTGCCGCGGTCGGCTCGTCCAACAGAAGGCAATCCGGCTTGAGCGCCAGCGCCCGGGCGATGGAGAGTCGTCGTTGCTCACCCGCCGTCAGGTCCAGGGCCCGCGCATCAAGAACCTCGGCGCCCCCGGACCAGAGGCCGACGACCGTCAGCGCCTCTTCCACGAGGTCGTGCAGATCCCCCTCTACACCCTTGGCGCGCAGTCCGAAGGCGACATTGTCGAACACCGACTTGGGGAAGAGCGTGGCTTTCTGGAAGACCATTCCGATCCTCCTGCGCACCTCGGCCGGG
Organism: Gemmatimonadota bacterium; assembly: GCA_022823145.1. Lineage (GTDB taxonomy): Bacteria > Gemmatimonadota > Gemmatimonadetes > Longimicrobiales > Gaopeijiaceae > Bin94. Next base: position 89,646 of record JAJDXS010000031.1, on the reverse strand, counting down.
TCGATGTCCGCAGCGTACAGATCGACTCCCTGGAAGCGCACCGTCCCTGCGGTCTTCGCTCCCGGCATGAGCTCGTTCATGCGGTTGAAGGACCGGAGCAGCGTGGTCTTGCCGGACCCCGCGGGCCCGATGATCGAAACGACTTGGCCGAATGGAATCTCGAGGCTCACGTCCTTCAGGACGGCCTTTCCGTCGAAGCGTACCGTCAGCCGCTCGGTGGAAAGCACGGGGAGCGCCGGGCCGGGTGCGCTCATGTCAATGTCCCCTTCCGCCGTCGCCGGTTGGCGAACAGGACCAGGTGCATCGCTGCCATCAGCAAAAGGAGCGCGACGCTGGCACCGGCGGCAAGGGCGAGAAACCCCTCCTGCGGGCGCGCAGCCCAGGCGAAGATCTGGGTCGGCAGCGCGGTGAGCGGATCATGCGGGCTGCCCGGGGCGAAGGTCGTGAACGAGACCGCGCCCAGCATCAGCAGCGGCGCCGCCGCACCGACGGCCCTCAGCAGCGCGGCGCAACACCCGGCCACGATGTCGGGGGCCGCCGCCGGAAGAACCTGGTCGCGCACCACCTGCCACCGGCTCGCCCCGAGGCCGAACGCCGCCCAGCGAAACTCGTCGGGCACGGCCTGAAGGGCCTTGCGGCAGTTGACGACGACCAGTGGAACGGTCAGAGCGGTCAGGGTCAGTGCGCCGGCGAGAATGCTGGGGCCAAGGCCCAGGCCGCGCACGAACAGCGCAAGGCCGGCGATGCCGTAGACGACCGACGGCACACCGGCCAGGTTTGTGAGGACGGACTCGACCGCCTTGACCAGCCTGGTTGGGGGCGCGTATTCCGCCAGATAGACGGCGGTGCCGACGCCCAGCGGCACGGCGATCGCGGCGACGATGAGTGTCAGCCACAGGCTCCCCGCCAGGGCAGGTCCGACACCCCCCTCGGCGGCCACGCGGGAGGGGGGATTGAGAAAGAACCGCCAATCGAGGACTTCACGGGCCTCGACCAGCAGCACACCGGCCAGCAGGATCAGCGCCGCCATCGTGACGAGCGCCGCAGCGACTCCCATCGCGCCGATCGGGCCCCGAATGGCGACCCCGGCTCTCGCCCCCCTGGACTCGCTCACGAGCGGACCGCGCCGGGCTTGCCGCGTTGGCCGCGCGCCATCAGCGCCCCACCGGCCGCGTGCATCCCGCAGGTAAGAAGGAAAAGGACCGCCGCCACCGCGAAGCAGGCACCGTACTCGATACTCCCCGTCGGGATATCACCCAGGCTTGCCTGCGCCAGGAAGGTGGTCAGCGTGCGCACACCCTCCACCGGATTCCACGTCGGACCCGTGGGATTTCCGGCGGCCAGAGTCACGATCATCGTCTCTCCAACCGCCCTCGCGGCTGCCATCACGACGGATCCCGCAATCCCGATCGCCGCCGCGGGCACGACCAGCCGAACGAGCACCCGGCGCCTGGTCGCCCCCAGGGCCACACCCTCCTCCAGCAGCGAGTTCGGCACGGCTCCGAGCGCTTCGCGGGAAAGCAGCACGATCGTCGGAAGGATCATCAGCCCCACAACCAGGCACGCCGAGATCCCGTTGAACCCTTCCACACCGGGCCAGACGCTTCGGATCGCCGGGGTCACGTAGTTGAGGGCGAAGTAGCCGTACACGACGGCCGGGACAAAGGCCAGCAACGTCACCACAGCGTTGAGGATGGACGCTGTCCGGCCACCGGCGTAGTAGCGCAGGAACACCGCGGTCAACAATCCGACCGGCAAGGCGAGGAAGGTCGCCCCCGCGGCAATCTGAGCGGTGCCGGCCATCAGTGGCAGGACGCCGAAACCGGGTTCTTCGGCAAGCGGCGCCCAGGTCAAACCTCCGAAGAAGCGGGCGGGTGAGACCTGCCCGAAGAAGCGGAACGTTTCCAACGCCACCACGACGATCACCGCGGCTCCGAGCACCGCCGACAACGCCGCACAGATGAAGAGGACGTGCTTGCCGAACCGCTCGCCGGGACTCCGGGGGTTGCGTGCGGCCCGCGACAGTGCCGTCGCTGTCATGGGGCGTCGTCCCTCGCTTCCGCCAGCAGCCGCCAGCTCCGGATGTACTCGGCAGAGGGCAGCGGCACATACCCGGTCAGCGCGCTGAGCCGCTCGGCTGCAACGATGTAGTGGTGCGCGAAATCGAAGACCTCCGCCCGCGCCAGGGTCGAATACGCGACGTAGATGTAGAGGTCACGTGACAGCGGGCTGTATGCGCCGGCCGACACCGCCTCGTCGGTTGGCCCTACGCAGCCGAAGCCGGTGTCGACCTCGATCGTGCGCAGACGGTCCCTGTGGGCCGCGAACGCCGCCGACCCGAAGTACCCCAGCGCCCAGCGGTTCCCCGCCACACCGTGCGCGATGAGATTGTCCGCCTCCGTCCGGTAGTAGTCCGCCCGGCTGGCTCCCGGCCGCCCCATGACCACGCTGGTAAAGGCATCGAATGTCCCCGAGCCGGGCCCCGGTCCGAACAGGCGTATCTCTTCGGACGGGTACGCAGGCCGCAGATCGCGCCACGTTGCAACCGCGCCGGAAGGTTCCCACAGGCGGCGCAGTTCGTCCAGGGTAAGACATTGCACCGCGGTGTTCGCGCGATTGGCCACGATCGCGATACCGTCCCGCGCTATCGGGACGCCCAGGTACCGGATTCCAGCGATCCGGCACCGTTCGGACTCGGCCGTCGAAATCGGTCTCGATGCACCGATGATATCGACTTCCCCGGCGCAGAGCCGTCGAAAGCCCCCTGCCGAACCCGAGGCCATCACAGCTATGCGAGCGTCCGGCCGCTCACCCACAAAGTCCTCCGCGATCGCCTCGGACAGCGGATAGAGGCTGCTGGCACCGCCGACCGACACCGCCGGCGAGTCGCGGCCACACCCTGCGGAGAGGACAACGACCATCCCGACGGTGGCAGCGCCGAGCATCGGCCTGAGCGGCGTCAAACGGGGTCTCCGTCTGCGCGATTGACTGCAGCCACCCCGGCGGGGGCGGAGTCGGGCCGGTGCGCGGCGGGGATCGTGAAGGTGATCGTGGTGCCAACTCCCCACCCGCTCCTGGCCTCGACCTGTCCCCCCATGCTGGAGACGAGGTGCCGCACGATGGCAAGCCCCAGACCCGTGCCGCCCCCATCCCGTGAACGGGCCGTGTCGACCCGGTAGAAGCGCTCGAAGATCCTGGGCAGCGCCGATACCGGGATGCCGGATCCGTTGTCCTCGACGGCTACGACGAGATGGCCGCCGGAGCGGTCGACGTTCACGACGATGCGCCCGTTTTCGGCCGGCACGTACCTGAGCGCGTTTTCCAGGAGGTTCCGGAAGATCTGGTAAGCGGCCGCCTCGTCGCCGAGGGCTTCTCCATCGCCTTCCACCCTGAATGACACCCCTCGGTCGGCCCACTTGTCCTGCATCTCGTCCCAAGCCGCCCAGGCTGCCCGCGCGACGGCGAACGGCTCCCGCTCGGGACGCCACGCGCCCGATTCATAGCGGGAAAGATCCAGCAGGTCGTCCACCATGCGCTGCAGGCGAACGGTGTTGCCTTCGATGGAACGCAGGAACCGGCCGCGAAGGTCGGGCGGGAGATCCTCGTCGAGCACCGTCTCGGCGGCGGCACGGATGACCGTCAACGGCGTCTTGAGCTCGTGCGAGGCGTTCGCGACGAAGTCGGATCGTACCGCTTCGAGGCGCCGGATCTCGGTGATGTCGACGAGGAGAACCACCGCGCCGCCCTCCGTTCCCCGCTTCGTCCTGACCTCCAGCTCCCGATCGCCCACGGACACTTCGAGCCGTCCTTCCGGACGGACCACGGAAGCCTCCAGCAGGTCGCGGAGAACCGGATCGCGCACGATCGACCCGACGGGCGAAAACGGGATCACGTCGGCCAGCCCCAGCAGCTGACGGGCCGCGGGATTGATACGGAGCACGCGCGCGTCGTTGGTGAGCGCCATGAGCCCCTCACCGACCTCGTCCATCAGTTGCGCGAGCTCGTCCCGTTCCCGGGTGACGCGGGCAACCTGGTCCTCCAGCTCGCCCCGCAGCCGATTGGCGGCGGAGGCGACCCTCGCAAGCTCGATCACCTGCGGCAGCTTCACGCGTGCGACAGGCTGGCTGTCGCCCAGGCGCGCAAGGAAGCGCCGGATGTCGCCCAGCACATTCGCAATTCCGCCAGCCCCACGATCCAGGACAAGGAGGCCGAGACCACCGCCCGCCAGCACCGTCAGCGCGATCCAGCGGGCGACTCGCGAGGCGGCGTCCAGAATCGGCTCGGCGGGAGCCCCGAACCTGAGTACCACCTGCCCGCCGCCCCTGTAGAGACGCGAGGCGCTGAACAGGTAGCGGCGACCGTCGAGTGCACTGACCCGTATCGAAGACGCCGTCACCCGGCTCAGCGCGCCGGCGACCTCGGTGCGCCCGTCGGCATCCACCGAAGTTGCCGCCGGCACGGATTCCAGGTTGGAATCCACCAGCAGCCGCCGGTCGGAGTCGAAGACGCTCACCCGGTAGCCCGTGGAGAGCGCCAGGACATCGGCGACACTGTCGAGGGGCAGGTCCTGCGATGTCCGCAATCGCTCCGTTGCGAGTGCGGTGGCGGCAGCCAGGTCCCGCTGACCCTGTGCGTACATCGCATCCGCAACCACAACCCGCGCCACGATCCAGGCCGCGGCGCCGAGCACAACGATGCACCCGCCCAGGGCGAGCGCCGTGGCAAGACGAAGAGGGAGCCTCAAGGCTGCCCCTTTTTCGATGACGCCGACCGATCAGCGAACCGCATCTACCGGGGCTCCGGGGCGCGCATCCTGTAGCCGAAGCCGCGAACCGTCTCGATCCAATTCCCGACTTCCCCGAGCTTGGTGCGCAAGCGGCGGATATGCATGTCCACGGTGCGGGTGCGGATCCGGCTGGCGACCTCGGGGCCCGTTTCCCAGGTCTCCTGCAATAGCCGCTGGCGCGTGACGGCCCGTCCGCGCCATTGCAACAGCGCCCTCAGCAGCCTGAACTCGCTGGGCGTCACCGCAATCGGCTTTCCCTCCAGCGTGGCCTGTCTCGCATCCAGGTTCACAGTCAGGGGTCCCATCACCAGCAGCCGCTCGCCCGAAGGCGAGGAGACACCGTCTGCCCGCGCGCGCCTCAGGATGGCGTCCACCCGAAGCACCAGCTCACGGGGGCTGAAGGGCTTGGTTATGTAGTCGTCGGCCCCCATCTCGAGTCCCTCGATCCGGTCGATCTCTTCCCGCTTCGCGGTGAGAACGACGACCGGCAGAGACCTGGTCGCCGGGTCCTTGCGGATGGCGCGAAGCACGTCGTCGCCCGAAAGTCCCGGCAACATCCTGTCCAGCACCACCAGATCCGGGATGTCCTTGTGAAGGGTGTCCAGCCCCCAGCTTCCGGCAGCCGACGTCTCGACGCGATACCCGGCCCGTGTCAACTGGTAGGCAACCAGAGCGGCGATCCCGGGATCGTCCTCGATAACGAGGATCCGGGCCTGGGGCTGCCGGCCACGCTCCCGGGCGTTGCGGCTGCTCACATCACCGGCTCCGCCCCGAATTCGCTCACGATCGCCAGCATTTCCTCCTCGGTCAGCGTGTGGTCCTCCTGCTTCGCGACGTCGAAGACCCGTCTGCACAGCTCCGTGTCTCCGGGATCGTACCCTCGGCCAGCCAGCCAGTGCCGCACGTTGGAAATCCCGGACATCGGCCCCACCTCGATCTCCTGCGAGCGCCCGACCATCGAAGCCGGGACGCCGGAGTAGACTCTGTCGGCGAGCCATTCGGCGCCCTTGTCCTGCGCCTTTATGATTGCGGCAGCGTGGACGCCGGTCGCCGTCTTGAAGGCGTCCGCCCCCACCACGGGATAGTGGGGTGCCAGGGGGACATTGCATACCGTGGCCACGAATTCGCAGTAGTCGGACAGCCGCGTCAGATCCGCGTCGTGGACCCCGGCCAGGGCCAGATTCACGAGCAGCAGGTCCATTTCGACGTTCCCCACCCGCTCGCCGATCCCCATCGCCGTTCCGTGGATCCGGTCGGCCCCCGCCTCGATTGCCGCGAGCGCGTTCGCCAACCCGAGCCCCCGGTCCCGGTGGCCGTGCCAGTCGAGCTTCACATTCGCGCCGGAAGGGTCGATGATCGCACGTTTCACGAAGCGAACCAGCGCCTTCACGCCGGACGGAGTGGCGTGACCCACCGTGTCCGAGAGGCAGATCCGCCTCGCTCCCCACCTGATCGCGTTTCCGTAGAGAGCCTTGAGCGTGTCGGGATCGGCCCGGGTGGTGTCCTCGGTGACGAACATCACGCGCAACCCCTCCCGTACCGCAAAGGACACCGATGCTTCCGCGTTCCTCAGCATGTGGTCCAGGGTCCATCCCTCGGCGTAGCGCCTTATGGGCGAACTGCCGATGAATGCGGCCACTTCGATGGGGACACCGGTCCGCTGGGAGATCCCTGCGATCGGCTCGATATCGCCGATGACCGTTCGGCCGGCGCAGTTGACGTCCAGCGACAGCCGCGAGTCCCTCACTTCCTCGCAGAGTCGGGTGACGTCGGCGACCGCCCTCGGGCCCGCGGCGGGAAGACCGACGTCGGCGGAGTGAATGCCCAGTTCGTCCATCATGTGGATGAGCTGGATCTTGGCCTCGATGGGGGGATCCGTGACCGACGGGGATTGCAGCCCGTCCCTCAGCGTTTCATCGTCGAGTTCCACATGACGGCCCCACGCGAGCGTGTCGAACTCCTCTACGTTCCAGTCATGGATCAATCCGCTCTCGTCCATTGGGACTCCGCGCATCCACCTTCGAATGGTCAACTATGCCGAGTGCCCCTTCGAACCCGCGCACCACGGCGCTCCTGCCGACGATCGACTTCCGCAATCGGGAATCCTCGACCGTCGCGTCGGCGCCCACGATCGTGTCCCGCAGCTCCGAACCGGTCACGCGGGCTCCCGCTTCAACTGTAACGTTATCGCCGATTCGGCTTCCGGTCACCCGGGCCCCGTCCTCGATCCTCGAGCACGGCGAAACGACCGACTCCCGGACGAGCGCGCCTCGTGCGACGCCGCCACGTGTCCCGGAAACCAGCCGCCGGTTCGCCTCGAGCAGCGCATCGACGTTGCCCGCGTCGAGCCACATCTCCACCGGCGCGGTGGCAATCCTGGCCCCTGCGTCGACCATGTACTGGAAGGCATCGGTGAGGTAGAACTCGCCTGAGGGACCAGGCCCGGCCGCGAGCGTGTGCCTGATGCCCTCGAAGAGGAGTTCGTGGTCCCTGATGTAGTAGAGGCCGATGTTGGCCAGCCGGGAGACGGGCTCGCGGGGCTTTTCCACGATGCGCGTCATGTCCCCGGCGCCATCCGTCACGATCACCCCGAATCGTTGGTAGTCCTCGACCTCCTTTGCCCAGATCACACCGGCTCTGGCACGATCCAGGGTCCTGGCGATGCCCAGGTCGACCTTGAAGAGGGTGTCGGCAAAGAGAATCAGCAGTTCATCGTCGGCCCAGGGCTCGGCCAGCCCCACGGCGCCCGCCGTGCCGTCCTGGACCTCCTGGACGACGTAGCGGCCGGTCACGTGCGGATAGCGCTCGGCGACATGAGCCCTGACCGCGTCCTGACGGTACCCGACAATGAAAATCATCTCGTTGATCCCGGCAGCGAGGAGATCGTCCAGGATGAAGTCCAGCAAGGGTTTGCCCGCAACCCGAAGCAGAGGCTTCGGAGTGAGGTGCGTGTGCGGCCGAAGGCGCGTGCCCTTTCCGGCGAGTGGAATGACGGCTTTCATGCGGCTCTTTGTCGTCCGTTTGTCCGTGGCCCGGCAGCGTCAAAACCCGCGATGGGGCGCGCACGCACGGGCGGCGACTGCGGTGTGGCGGCAATACGGGGAAGATAGCGACCGGGTGTAACCGTGGAGTAACCGCGTCGGCGTCGGCGCGTCCCGGCCAACGGTTGTTGACCTCTACCCGTAGCGAGCGACAGCTTTTGAAGATGAGCAGGGAAACACACACCGACGCTCGCGCAAACGACCCCGACCCCTGCGGGCGCACATACGCGATTCCCTTCGGCTCCGTCTGGGACGCGGCGGTCTCACTCGCCGACGGGCGCCTGAAGGGCTGGAAGATCGTCAGCGCGGACGAGCACGCCGGCTTGATCGTCGCCCGCGTCGACGGTCGGGTGCTGCCCTTCCATTCAGGGGTGGAGGTCTCGATAGAACTGGACGACAACGCCCAGACACGGGTGGATGCAAGCGCGAGAGGCCGGAGCGGGGGAGTGAATCGCGGTGTCCACGGGCACAGAATCCGACGCCTCCTGCGCTTTCTGGACCGTGACCTGGCCGCCGAACCGCACCAGATCCTGCAGAGAACCCCCGTCCCTGGACACACTGCCGCAGTCAAGTAATGAAAGCATTACATAATGTAATGTGTAGTATACATTTCTGGTCTCCGCGCCTTCTCTCTGCGCTGCTTCCCATACTCATGGCGGCGGGGTGTCGTCCGGAACCGGAGGATCGAGACCTTCCTCCGCTGCCAGGTGAGCCGACCGCCACGACCGGAGACAGCGGGGCAGCACCCGGCGCAGCGGTCGGGACGACCTATCGCCGTTCGGTCATCTTCATGGAGACGTCCCCGGATTCGTCCATGTTCGTGCCCTGGGACTTCGTGAACCGTGTTGAGGCCGATGGAATCAGGAGGTCCACCCGCGGGTGGCTCGGCCGTGCAGGTGAATGGCGCATGTTCGTTGAAGAGGACTGGACAACCGAACTCACGCGGGCGCCGTGGCGTATCGTACCCCGCGGATCGGCCAGGCTCGTGGTCGGGCTCGATGATGCCATTACCGAGATCTATTTCCGTGAGGGGCTCCGGGACCTTTCCGTAAGGCCCGGGGAGGTTGTGGCGGAGTGGAGCGGGCAGCGGGGGGAGACCTTTCGTCTGCGCGCCGGCACGGCTGTCCTCGCGGGAGTGGAGACGCAGGGTCTCGTACTGGACGCCTTCACCGCCAGAACAACCGACGGCGACGAGTTTACCGAGCTTGCGCTGCTGACCGGGGATGACGGATTCCAACTGGTGATCGCCGATGTGGAGGGGGTGGGTCTCTATCGCGCCTGGGCGCGCACGGATACGGAGTCGTACTCCTGGAGCGAGGTCGAGGTCGTCTGGCAGGAGACCCGCACCTTCGAAAGGGCTCGCCGGGATGTCCCGGTGCTCTGGCGGATCGATGCCGCGGGGCCCGACCTTTCAGGAGAGTTCGAAGCGGTCAGTTCACACCTGCATACCCCGCCGGGCACCGGAGCGCGGCTTCCCGTGTTCGGCGTCTACGAGGTTCGGGGCCAGGTCGATCTGGAGACCGGACGGATCGATGTAGCGGGGTTCCTCCGCCACTTCCAGCGATGATCGGAACCGGCGCATGAACGAGGCTCTCTTCCGCGCCATCGTTACCGTCGTGAGCGGCGCGCTGGCAGGCGGCCTCACCAATACGGTGGCGATCTGGATGCTCTTTCACCCGTACCGTCCCCCTCGACTCTGGCGCTGGCGGATCCGCATTCTCCAGGGTGCCGTTCCCAAGAACCAGGTTCGCCTCGCCGGCGCCATCGGCCGCGCCGTGGGAGACCGCCTCCTTACCGAGAAGGACCTCAGCAGGGTTCTGGCGGAGCCGGAGTTCAGGCAGGCCTTCGACGAGGGGCTGGAGCGGTTCCTGCACGAGGTGCTCGAAGTGGAGCGCGGCTCCGTGCGGGACCTCCTCGGCCCGGAAGTCATGGCCATGGCCGACCCCGTGGTTGAAGACGTGCTGGACCACGCGGTTTCGCGAATCGAGCAGCACCTGGAGTCGGACGCCTTCGAGGAAGCGGTCGAGGAACGAGCCGCCACGCTCACGGAACTCCTCGCCGAGCGGCCGGTCTCGGACGTCCTGACGCCATCCCGGGAGGCCCGGCTGTCGCGGGCGGCCGAGGAGTGGATGCAGGGCGCGGTCTCGAGCGACGGATTCCACCGCACGGTCTCCGAGTACCTGGAGCACGCAGCCGACCGCCTGCTGGTTCCCAACCTCACGATTCGGGACATGCTCCCCCCGGGGGTCATCGGCACGCTGGAAAGCGCCATCGCCGACTTCGTGCCGCTCGCCATACGCCGCATAGCCGGCGTGCTGGAAAACCCCGGTGCACGGGAGCGAGTGGAGCGGGCCATCCACGACGTCCTGGGACGGTTCCTCCAGGACCTGAAGTTCCACCAGCGGGTGGTTGCACGGGTCGTGCTGTCGGGCGATGCGGTGAAGCGGGTTCTCGATACCATCCGGGTCGAGGGAGCGGAGCGAATCGCGGTCCTCTTCCGGGAACGGAAGGTCGAGGAAGCGATGGCCGTGGGCATCAGGGACGCCATCGAGGATCTCCTCGACCGCCCGGTCACCGAGGTGCTGGGCAACCCCGGCGATCCCGCCGTCACGGAGACATCCGAGACCCTCACCGCGTGGCTGGTCGAACTGGTGCGGGACCCTTCCGCGCAGGACTTCGTCGGGGAGCGCGTCCAGGCATCCCTGAATCGCGCGTCGGGAAAGACCTGGGGAGAGCTGCTCGACGACGTGCCTCCGGAACGGGTGTCCGGGTGGGTTGTGAGCGCCGCCAGGAGCGAAGTGGCCGGGAACGTGTATCGAGAAGCCGGACGGCGTCTCGCGGCCGCGCTGCTGGAGCGCCCCATCGGCCGGCCCGCCCGCTGGCTCCCCGCCAACGCGACCCGCGCCATTCAGGCGGCGATCAGCGAACCGCTGTGGCAGTGGCTGCAGTCACAGATCCCGTCCGTGACCGGCAAGCTGGACGTTGCGCGCCGTGTCGAGGAAAAGGTCCGGGATTTCCCGGTGGCGAGGATGGAGGAGCTGGTGCGCCGGGTGACCGACCGCGAGCTGCGGTTGATCGTGTACCTGGGCTACGCCCTCGGGGCCTTCATTGGGGGCATCCTCGTGCTGGTCAACAGCTTCCTGTAGCCGCGCGGCGGCTAGCCGTCGGACCTGTCGCGGGAGGACGGCGCGGCGGTCTTGAAGTACCTGCGCTGACGACGCCGCTGAGAGGCGCGCTTGTCGCGCCGCAAGAGGTCCAGAGGGGTGAAGTAGCGTTTCGCCTCGGCGCTTCGCCTGGCGACTCTCCCCAGCGCGAGCTCCAGCTCCTTGATCCGCTTCTCGTTGTGTTCGCCGATGTTCTTGCGTCCCGCCCGCCGCGGGTCGCGGCCAACCCTGCCCGGCATCCCGAGCAGCACGCCGAGCAGCACGGCAACCACGCCGATCAGGATCATCATGAGGGTTGACATCTTGCGCTCCCGGTGTCGTCCGGTCGTCCCGTGGCACCCGCGTCGAGCCGCCTCCGCGCTTCCGCCAGATACCCGGATTTCAAACCTATCAGATTCGAGATCTTCCTCATCAGGTAGTCCTCGCGCGTGGCCAGTTCACCATCGGCAAGGACGATTCCCCACATCGCCTCCGCAAGGACCATCTTCTGCCCGGTCGAGTAGTGGGCGTTGATCAGATTCGTGAAGGCCCAGAGATCCACGCTTGCGCGCCGCTTGTCCTCCGCAAACGCGATCAGCTCGTCCGCGGCATCCCGCTGGAGCCCGAAGTGCCGCCGGACCAGACCGCGCAGATGCCGCCGTTCTCCCTCGCTCAGGTAGTCGTCGGCGTGCGCCACCTCGAGCAGCAGCGCGCACGCCGCGATGCGAAGCGCCTCGGTGCCGTCATCCTGCGTCTCCTCGTCAGGCATCGCCATCTCACGCAGGAAGAACGACTTCAGCCGATCGATCATGCTCTGGCTATCCTCCGGCCCCCGGGCGGCACTCGCGCCGAACCCAGTCCAGGTAGGCACCGGCACCGTCCGCCACCTCGTGCACAAGCAGTTCGGGCACATCGTAGGGATGAAGCTGCTCGGCCCTCGCCAGCACTCTGGCAAGCAGCCGCCGGGTCGTCTTCAGAATGACGACCGATTCATCGTCGCGATGCACCTCTCCCTCCCACCGATAGATACTCACCGCACCGGGGAGGATGTTCCCGCAGGCCACCAGGCGCTCCTCGACCAGCCGCCCCACCACCTCCGCCGCCGCGCCCGCCCCCGGCGCGGTCATCAGAACCGTGACGACCTCGGCCCGTTCGTCGACGACCGTGGCGTCGTCGCCGCCGCCGGTGTCGCTCATCACCTCACCCGGACGCCACGAACATCGTCTGTTCCACGGAGTCCGCACGGTAGAACGACTCGATCAGCGCCGCGTAGCGCTCGGCGACGACCGCGCGCTTCACCTTCTGTGTCGGAGTGAGAATGCCGTTCTCGACCGTGAAGGCATCGCTGATCAACCCCACCTTCTTCGGAGTCTCGAAGCGGGCCAGGTCGCGCATTTCGGAGAAGAACTGCTCCTGCAGGTGAGCCTGGCACCTGGCATCGCCAAGGAGCGACTGCTCGTCCGCCGCGTCGACTCCGGCATCCGCAGCCCAGGCCCGCAGGCGTTCGAAGGCGGGCACGACCAATACCGCGCAGAACTTGCGACCCTCGCCGATCACCACCGCCTGGTCGACGTAGGCGTTCTTCTTGAGCAGATTCTCGATCGCCTGTGGGGCGACGTACTTGCCACCTGAAGTCTTGATCAGGTCCTTCTTCCTGTCGGTGATCTTCAGAAACCCGTCGCTGCTCAGCTCACCGATGTCCCCCGTGCTGAACCAGCCGTCCGCCGAAATCACCTCGCTGGTCATCTCCGGAAGCCCGTAGTACCCCTTCATGACCTGCGGGCCGCGGACAAGGATCTCCCCGTCGTCGGCAATGCGGATCTCGGTCCCCGGCACGGGCCGTCCCACCGTCCCGATCCGGAAGTGCTCGTCGGTGTTCACGTTGGTCACCGGCGAGGTCTCGCTGAGCCCGTAGCCCTCGAGAATCGTGATTCCGGCGCCAAGGAAGAAGCGGTTGATCTCGGGAGCCAGCGCCGCTCCACCGCTGACGAAGAACCGCAGTCGCCCTCCGACCCCCTCCCGGAGCTTCGAGAACACCAGCCGATCCGCGATCGCGTGCTGCCACCGCAGCATGAACGGGAACTTCGCACCACGTTCCCGGCACAGCGCGGCCTGCCGTCCGACTCTCGCCGCCCAGGCCACCAGTTTGCCCTTGACGCCGCTGGCGTCGAGCACCTTCTGGTAGACCTTTTCGTAGAGTCGCGGAACCGATACCAGAACCGTCGGGCGCAACCGCCGCATGTCCGCCGCCACGGTTTCGATCGAACCGTGCGTGATCGAGCATCCCGTGGCAAAGAACAGATAGTCGACCATCCGCTGCAGAACGTGTGACAGCGGGAGGAACGATAGACTGGAGTCGTCGGGCCCCGTCGCCAGTTGCTGCTCGCTGGCCCAGATGTTGGACGCCACGTTGTTGTGGGTGAGCATGACGCCCTTGGGCGTGCCCGTGGTCCCAGAGGTGTAGATCAGGGTGGCCACATCTTCCGGCTGCGCACGCCGTGCCTCCGCGTGGAACGCTTCGGGGTCCGCGTCGTCGCCCCGCGCCAGGAAGTCGCTCCAGCCGACAGCCCCGTCGCCCGCAGCATCCTCGTCGAAGACGACGATCTCGACCTCCCTGGCCAGCCCGGCCCGGGCTTCTCGCGCCTTCTCGAGCTGCTCGGCGTCCGACACGAAGATCAGCGACGCCCCCGAATCCTCGACGATGTAGCGGACCTGCGCGGCGGGCAGCGTGCTGTAGATGGGCACGTCGACGACCCCCGCGCACAGGCAGGACCAGTCCGCGAGCGGCCACTCCACGCGATTCTCGGAGAGGATGGCTGCACGATCGCCCCGATGCACCCCCGACCGTGCGAGCGCCGAGGCTCCGCGTCGCGCGACGTCCTGTACCTGTTTGTAGGAATAGGTCGGCGCGCCCTCTCCGGAGACGTTGTAGGCAAGCTTGTCGCCGAACCGGTTCACGGCGCGAAAGAAGGTGTCCACGAGCGTTCCCGTCGGGACATCGGCCTTGGTGGCGTAGTAGTGTACGGTCTCGGGCACGCGGCTACCCTCCTTCGAGGACGACTTCCACCGGTATGTCCTGTCTCAGAGAGAAGAGGACGGAACAGTACTTCTCACGCGACAGCTCAAGGGCGCGCTCCACCTTCGGGCGCTCCCCCGGCGGCACTCCGGTCACGCTGAAGACCAGGCGCAGCCCCGTGTAGTGGCGAGGCGGGGATTCGCGACGCTCCCCCTCGGCGGTCACATCCAGGCTGTCGAACGGAACACGGCCCTTTTCGAGAATCACCCGCACGTCGATCGCCATGCAGGCGGCCACGCCCATGAGGGTCAGGTCCATCGGCGACGGCCCGGTGGCCGAATCCCCGTCGACCACGATCTGCGGACCCCCGGCGGAACCGCCGTCGAACACGAGCCCGGAGCCCGTCCATCCAAGTCGAACCTGCCTGTCCGCTTTCAATCCGGATCGCCTCCCCCAATTCGGGTCAGGGCGCGTCGCCTTCCCCGTCCGTATCGCCTCGAAGCTCCTGAAGCGTTTCCCGGGCGTGGGCGATGTGCTCCTTCGCCTCGTCTTCCGATGGGCTGTTGGCCAGAAACGCTTCCAGATGCTCGATCGCTTCGCCTCGCGCGTCCTGGCGCAACAGCAGAAACGCGAGTCCGTAGTGGGCACCGGGCGTCTGCGGGTTCCTCTGGAGGACGTGCCGGTACGTCTTGACGGCCTCCGACTCCATGCCCATGCGAGTGTAGGCTATCGCGATCTGCTGAAGGACGACGGGATCCCCGGGGGATTCCTTTAGCGCGAGGCGAAGGGACGTCAGGGCCTCGTGGAACTTGCCCTCGTTGGAAAGGGCCAGGGCCTCATTGTAATAGTCGACCTGCTCCGCGCGTGCGGATCCGCCGAATATCTTGCTCCAGATGGACATGGACGAATGTCACCGTCCCTTTTGTGGGGCTTGGCCCGCGCGTCGCCAGCCAGTCATATCGTTCCAAGCTATCGGATTCGGCTCTTGTGACAAGACCGACACGAAGTGCAACCTTGTGCGTATGTAGACGTGTCCGAAATCCGTACGGGCCCGGGAGGCACCCGCCGCGATGCGAACACGCCGCGATGCAAGGGGAGGAAAGACCATGAGGCACAGCCGACAGCTGAACGAAGACGCCAGGAACATCGCCGTGATCACCGGCTCCGCACTGGTCGCGGCGGTCGCCACGCTCGCGCTCGTCAACGGAGCCCCGGTATCCCGGTCGCATCCCGTGCCCGCGGCCTCGCCCTGGCCCGAGAGCTACACGCTGAAGCAGCCGCTGGCGGGCACGAACCAGCTGTACGGGTCGGTGCGGACCCGTGACGGCGCGGTGCACCGGGGATTCCTGCGGTGGGACCGGAACGAGGGCAGCTGGGGCGACCTCCTGGACGTGAGCAAGCTTGACCGGGGCTTCCGGGGACTCTCCGGGATCCGTTTCGGGCACGTCGACCGCATCCGGCCGGTGGGAAGCAGCCAGGCGATCTTCCACCTGCGTTCGGGCCAGATGATCGGGATGGAGGGAGAATCCACCGATCTGGGGCTCGGAATGCGGTCCCTGGTCGTAACCGGCGCAAAGGGTGATCCGACCACCCTGGAGTGGCGCGAAATCCGTCGCGTCGACTTCGAGGCGGCGCCCCGGCACGTCCGCCCCGCCGCGGGCCGCCTGTACGGAACCCTGAGCACCGGGCGCGGCGCCGAATTCACGGGGTACATCACCTGGGATGTCGACGAAATCCACTCGACCGATTTCCTCGACGGTGAAGCGGACGGGCGGGACTACCAGATCCCGTTCGGGGCCATCAGCGAGATCGAGCAGTACGGCCCCGTGGGCGCACATGTGACCCTGCACACGGGCGAGAGGATCACTCTGTTCGGGACCAACGACGTCGACCGGAGCAACCGCGGCATCACGGTTTCGGATCCGGGACTCGGCCAGGTCAAGGTTCCGTGGGACTACCTGGGAAGCGTGCGCTTCCACGGGGCTCGCCGCGACCAGTCACGCAGCGACTTCGACGGCGGGCGGCCCCTGCGCGGCACCGTGATCACCACGTCGGGGGACGAGCTCTCGGGCGATATCAGGTGGGACCGCGACGAGTACTCGAGCTGGGAGATGCTCAACGGCACGAGCGCGGGCATCGAGTTCGACGTCGAGTTCTCCAGGATCGAGCGGATAGTGAAGAACGGCACCGGTTCGACGGTGATTCTGCGCGATGGCCGGGCCTACGACCTGGAGGGCAGCAACGACGTCGACTCCGGTAACCGGGACATCCTGGTGACCGCGGGCGGAAGCGAGTACGTCGTGGAGTGGGAGAACTTCCGGGAGCTCAGGCTGGACAGGTAGCGCCGGACAAGCGCACTCCGGAAGAACCCCCGGCCCCGTCGGTGCGGCGACGCTTCGAAGGGGCCGGGGGTTCTCTCTTTGAGTCAGCGGGCGAGTCGCCTACTTCACGTCGCCCATGAGGCGCTTGATCAGCGGGCTTGCCGCGAGCGCGATAATGCCCGCGAAACCGATGATCTGCGCCACCGTGAAGAAGAGCGGCGAGGGCTCCAGCGCTTCGAGCCTTCCGGCCACCAGCCCGGCCACCACGTTGCCCAGCGACGTCGCCACGAACCACAGCCCCATCATCTGACTGATGCGGCGCGGGGGCGCGAGCTTGGTGACCGCCGACAACCCGACCGGTGACAGCGCCAGTTCGCCCACCGTGTGCAGGAAGTACATGACGATGAGCCACGATGCCGAAGCCGGCGCATCCGGCGTCGCGTTGGCGGCACCCCAGGCAATCACGAAGAACCCGGCGGCGAGCAGCAGGAGCCCGAGCGCAAACTTCACCGCGGTGGATGGGTTCGCGTTGCGGTTGGCGAGCCATACCCAGAGCCAGCCGAAGACCGGCGCCAGGCAGACTATGAAGAAGGCGTTGACCGACTGGAGCCAGGACGCCGGATAGCTCCAGTCCCCGATGGTACGGTCCGTGTAGTTTTCGGCAAAGAGGTTGAGTGAGGAGCCCGCCTGCTCGAACCCCGACCAGAAGAGCACGGCCAGGAGCGCAAACCAGAAGATTGCGACGATCTTCTTCTTCTCGACGACGTCGTGCCCGCCAAACAACATCAGGTAGACGAAGTAGACGACCACGACCCCGAGGATGAGCGCGGCCAGTCCCGTCGCGATCTGGGTCAGGGACACCGGAATCGCACCGCTCGACACCAGGTAGCCGAAGCCGACCAGCCCAAGCGCGAGTGCGGCACACCCGCCGAAGAAACGGCGGCTCAGGGCGGCGCGCTGCTCCGGTGTGCGGTCGCCCCGCAACACCCCGGCATCGCCAAGGCGGCCATAGCCGAGCCGGAACTGGATCAGCCCGAGCACCATTCCGAAGCCGGCCGCCGAGAAGCCCCAGTGCCAGTTCCAGTTTTGCCCCAGCCAGCCGCAAATCAGGGGACCGGCGAAGGCCCCGACATTGATCCCCATGTAGAAGATGGAGAACCCCGCGTCCCGCCTCGCTCCACCTTCCGGGTACAGGTCTGCGACCACGGAACTGACGTTGGGCTTGAGCAGACCCGTCCCGATGACGATCAGTATCAGTCCGAGGAAGAAGTTGAAGTCATTGGGCACGGCCATACTGAAGTGTCCGGCCGCGATGATGCATCCCCCCACGAAGACGGCCTTGCGCTGTCCCCACAGCTGGTCCGCGACCCACCCCCCAGGTAGCCCGAGCAGATACACTAGCCCGGTATAGAGTCCGTAGATGGCGCCGGCCGGTGCTTCGGCCAGTCCCATCCCCGGATTCGCGCCCGTCGTGGCCTCCGAGAGGTAGAGGATCAGAAGCGCCCGCATCCCGTAGTAGGAGAATCGCTCCCACATCTCCGTGAAGAAGAGCGTCATCAGCCCGCGTGGGTGCCTGACCCTTGTTGCTGTCGTCATTCGGACCTCGGTGTCGGTGGATTCGTGGTGACCGGGGAAGCTACGGCGCGCGGGGCGCGTGGGCGAATGGGCGTCAGGAGGAACGCCTCTCCATGATCGCCTGGAAGACGTGCGGGTCGATGTTGCCCCCCGAGACTACGGCCACGACCGGACCATCCCCGATCCCGGGCAGACCGCGCAGGGCGGCCGCCACACCGGTGGCCCCCGCGCCCTCGGCCACGATATGGGCGCCGCCGGCCAGCACGCGGATGGCCTCGCATACCTCCTCCAGCGAGACCACCAACGACCCCGCAAGTGACTCGCTCGCGAGCGGCCACATCTCTTCGAGCACGCTGGACGAACCGATTCCGTCGACGAAGGACCGGCGATACCGCACTTCGACGGGACGGCCGGCCCGCAGCGACGCGGCGAAGGGGGCGGCAGTCTCGACCTCGGCCGCGAAGACCGGGACGTCGGGGGCGAGTTCGTGAAGCGCGGCCGCGATTCCGCACGACAGTCCGCCGCCGCCGTACGGCACCACCACCGCGCGCACCCGCGGCAGCTCCTCGACGATCTCGAGGCCGATGGTGCCGTTTCCCGCGATCACCGCCGGATCGCTGACCGGGTGGACGAAGTAGCCCTGCTCGGCCGGGTGACCGTGATCGCGCAAGACGCTCCACCACTCGTCGAAGGGAAGCGGTGCGGCCGTGGCTCCGAGCCGCGCGATCGCGTCCAGCTTGGCGCGGGGAGCCGTGTCGGGCACCACCACCCTGCAGGGCACGCCGAGCCGCCGGGCCGCGAACGCCACGCCCTGCGCCATGTTGCCGGCGCTCCCCGTGTAGACGCCGCGCGCCAGGAGGGCGTCGTCGGCGAGCGCCATCGCGTTGGCGGCCCCGCGCACCTTGAACGACCCGATCGGCTGGAGGCACTCGAGCTTGACCCAGAGTTCCACCGGAGATTCGGGGATGTCCACGCGAATCAGCGGGGAGCGGATCGCCGAGTCCTCGATGCGCGACCTGGCGGCGTGGATGTCGTCCAGCGCAACCGGCCGTACCGGTCTCATGACCGATCCCTCAGCGCGGCCGCGACCCCGTCCGCCGCGCGGGCGATGCAGAGTTCACCGATCTCGCGGCTCATCCCCCGCGCATCGCCCAGCACCCCGTTCGGCGTCACGGACCGGAACCCGTCGGTGAAGATCCGCGCGGCCACCTCGTCGTCGAACGCGGCGACGTACCCGGGAACCGCGAGTTCTCCGCGCACCAGATCCGGCCGGATGCAGAGCATTTCGGAGCTCTCCGCGATGTCCGCATGCCCGCCAACCCGCTCGACGAGCCCGGGGGCGATGTCCCGCACCGCCGACTCCCAGAGGGTGACGAAGCCGTGAAGATCGGTGTACGCGCGCACGTCGCAGCCCGGACCGGCGGCGTCGCGCAGGTCGTCGAGCATCTCCGCGAGAGGCGCGAAATTGCCCCCGTGCGAGGGCACGAAGCAGACTATCCGGAAGCCGTGCCGGGAGAGGCTCGCCGCGTAGTCGACGCAGATCGCGCGAAGTGTCTCCGGCCTCAGCGAGAGCGTTCCCGGGAATCCCATGTGGTGCTCCGAGCAACCCACCCGGATGGTGGGCGCGACGAGGGCGTTGCCGAGCCGCCGCGCCACCTCGAGCGCGAGCCGGTCACCACGCACCGCGTCGACGAGAAGCGGAAGGTGCGGTCCATGCTGCTCCACCGCCCCCGCCGCGACCACGACCGTCGTGAATCCCGCCCCGATTGCGCGCTCGACCTCGGGCCAGGTCATCTCTTCCAGGAGCAACTTTGTGTCTGCCATGCGGCAACCTATGTTCACAAACCGGATTGCTCCAGCGACAAGGAAGGCCGTGCCCCACGACTATCACCCGGCGCCCGCGGCAAAGCCGCGTTCACAAGGCGACGAAGTCGCTCCGGCCACCGGGAGCAACCGCTCGCTGGGCTCCAAACTCGCCCGCTTCCTCTACCCCCGTCCGGCCAGGCGCAGCGTCGGCGGCATCTTCAAGTGGTGGGAGCGGAGGCGCCTGGCCTTCAGCCTCATTGTGGGTGCGGGCGGCGGCGCGTCCCTGCTCGCCCACGGGGCGCTGGGATGGCTCGAGGGCGACGATCCGATCCTCCTGCCCGCGCTCTTCTGGCTCCTCGCGGTCGCCAACGTATGCTACACCCTGGGCCCGGTGACCGAGTCCATCCTGCACAGGATCTGGGGACGGGACGTGTTGCCGGTGGGGCCCCACCTGTTCCGGGCGGGGCTGGCCCTCTCCGTCGGTGTCACCTTCCTCCTTCCCATGCTCCTGTTCGGCGTGCGGGCGGCGGTGACCCTGGTGCGGAGTGTTCTTGGAGTGGGCCTGGCGTAGTCTTTGCGGCTGGATATGTAATGTCAACATGACATAATGTCATGTGAATATTACATTTCAGATCGCTACGTCGCGGGCAACACCAGCGGCACGAAGCGCACCATCCCCAATTCTTCCCGGGTGAAGCCGCCCGACCGCCCCAGGCGCTCCCTCACCAGCACCTGCCCACGTCCTGCCACCCCGACCGGCATGACGAGGCGGCCGCCGACTCGGAGCTGCGCCCGCAACGGCTCCGGTACCCGCGCGCCCGCCGCCGCCGCCACGATCGCGTCGTAGGGCGCGTGTTCGGGCCAGCCCCCGCTCCCGTCCCCGTGCCGGACGTGCACGTTGTCGCAACCCAGGCGCCGCAACCGCTCCCCGGCGGCATCGGCCAGCGAAAGGTGGCGTTCCACGGTGTAGACCGCTTCGCACAGCCGGCCGAGCACCGCGGCGGCGTATCCCGACCCGGTCCCGACCTCGAGCACTCGGTCCCCGGGCTCCAGTTCGAGCGCCTCGGCCATCCACGCCACCACGTAGGGCTGCGAGATCGTCTGCCCCATCCCGATCGGCAGGGGGCCGTCGCCGTAGGCGCGACGCAGGTGCTCCCGCGGCACGAACTCCTCGCGCGGCACCGCCCCCATCGCCTCAATCACGCGGGCATCGCGAATCCCCCGCCCCTCGATGTGACGGCGCAGCATCCGCTGCCTGGCCTTCGCGAGTCTGTCCTCCTCGCTTGCCCGCCGGTCGTACCAGCCCCTCAACGAGTTCCGCGGGACCCGGGCCGATCGTCCGCGCCGGTGACCGACCAGAAGTCGATTCCGCCCGACTGGTGCTGCAACTCGATGCTCGCCACCACCTCCAGCGCCGCGAGGTCGATCACGTCCAGGGTGCCGCGCACCGACCCGACCGACTCGTTCGACACGAAGGCGTAGCGGCCGTCCGGGCTCGCCACCACGCCATGCGTGACGGGGCGCGAGGTCGCGATGCGGGCGAGTTCGCCGCCGGTCTCCAGGTCGAAGACCGCGACCGCCTGTTCGCCCTTGAGCGTCACGATCAGGCGCGCCCCGTCCGCCGTGACCTCCAGGTTGTAGGGCGCCTGCCCGGTGGCGAACCGGCGCGACACCTCCCAGCGCTCCGTGTCCACCTCGAGCACCTCGTGGTTCCTGTTGCAGGCGACGTAGACGAAACGGTCGGCGCCCTCCCCGGTCGCCGGCTCGACCCAGGTGGGGCTGCACACCGCGCCGGGCGTACCGGGCGACACGTCGAACCGCCGGGTCACCTCGAACGACTCGATGTCGATCTCCACCAGCCGCTCGGAGTGCATGCACGCGGAGTACTGCTTCACGCCGTCCGCCCGCACCCGGCTCCCGTGGGGCATCATGCACGTCCGGATCCGGGTCACTTCGACCATGTCGGGGGTGTAGACCACGGACACGTCCGACGGAACCATGTCGCCGTGGAGGTTGAAGTTCACGGCCATGAGGAATTGGCCGTCAGGGGTCAGGCCCATCGTTGCGGGGAACAGGCCAAGCCGTGTTCGCGCGACCAGCGTGTCCGGGCCTGCGTGAAACTTCCACAGGTAGCCGCGGGGCGTGCCGTGCGCGATGGTGACATACCAGTACCGCCCGTCCGGGGAGACGCTGATCCCGTGCGCGCCGTCGTTGTCGCCCGGCATGATCCCGACCGGGATCTCCCTCTCGACAACCGCACCTTCGCCGGGCGTGAACGCGACCCGGCTCACCAGGTCCGAGGACTCGTTGGCCACATAGACGCGGTAGGTGGGCTGCCGGGCCTCCGGGAGCTGGTCCGGCGGTGCCTGGGCCGGCGCCGGGCGGACGGATGCGAGCATCGCGCAGGCGAACAGCGTGGCCGCGGCCCCGGCGCGCACGGCCGCGGAGGCCGCGCGGCACGGGCCGGCCTTCTTCCAACCGGGAAACGCCGCTCTCACGACACCGGCGCCCTGTTCTTCGGTTCGACCCGGACCACCCAGAGCCCCGAGTGCATGTCCGAGACGAAGATGTGCCCCTTGAAGGGCTGGGGTCCCCACGCCATGGGAGAATTAGGGACCCGGGCGTCCGGCGAGCCCGTCGGGAGCCACGCCATCTCCCGGCCCTGGCGGTACAGGTCGCCGCGGAGTTCGCCGGAAACGTCGACCACCCTGAGGCCCGCCTGGTAGTAGGCGACGTACATTCTGTCGTCCTCGATCCAGAGGTTGTGGGCGCCGGCCTCCGGGACCTCGTAGCGGGCGACCTCACGGAGGTTCTCCGGGTCCTCGAGGTCGAGGATGTGCACGAATCCGCGCGATCCGTCGCCGGGGACCGCGTTGCGCGAGATGCAGTCCTCGCAGTCGAAGATCTCGTCGCCCACGAAGAGGTAGCGGTGCCCGTCGGCGTTGGTGTAGGGGTACGCGAAGTGGGTGTTGCCCTCGGGATAGGCGAGGTGGCTGACCTCGACGGGCTCGGTGGGGGTGCCGCCCCAGCGGCCGTCGCCGACGTCCAGGATGTAGACGCCGTCGTTCCAGTAGGAGACGTAGGCCATGCCGTCCAGAACCCAGATGTCGTGCAGGTACTTGCCGCGCGACTCGATGCCCCAGCGGCCCACCTCCTCGACGTCGGTGGGGTCGGAGAGGTCCAGGATGTGGACGTCGAAGGTGCCGTTGTGAATGGCGTAGAGGATGTCGCCCGAGAAGAAGACGTTGTGTACGCCCCCCGTGAGCTCGTCGGTGTAGGTGTCGGCCACCACGGGGTGCGCGGGGTCGGTCAGGTCCAGGACCACGATGCCGTTCCTGCGGTCCGATGCGCCCTCGCGCGTG
The DNA here is from genome assembly GCA_022823145.1 of Gemmatimonadota bacterium. Taxonomy (GTDB): domain Bacteria; phylum Gemmatimonadota; class Gemmatimonadetes; order Longimicrobiales; family Gaopeijiaceae; genus Bin94. The sequence goes on along the minus strand of JAJDXS010000031.1, from coordinate 66,596 downwards.
ATGACCGCGACGGTGCCCCTGCTGTTGACCTTGACGTCGTTCACCACGCGCGCGTCGACCTCCACGTAGTCGGTGAGGATCGGGTTGGCGGGGTCGGTCACGTCCCATGCGAGCATGCGCTGGCCCCCGAGGTGCGTGCCCGTGTAGACGTAGTCGCGTCCGTCGACCCCGGTGAAGGCCCAGAGGTCCGAGGTGGGGTGTTCGCCGCCGGCGCCGCGGCCCACGACGTGGACTTCGTGCTCCACGCCCCGCTCCACGACCTCGATGAACGCCTGTCCGGTGCTTCCGCCGACGGTCGCCGCGATGCGGTAGAGCCCGGGCCGCTCGGCCACGAAGGCACCGTCGGGGTAGACCGACGCACCCATGTCCGCCCTCTCCTGGAACGACGCGACCGTGAAGTCGACGGCGATGTCGCCGAGTTCCCCGCCCTCGGCGTCGCGCGGGACGGCTTCGAAGCGGATGACGTCGCCCGTGCGGGCGCGCGACGCTCCCGTCACTTCGACCGAGGCGACCGGGTCCTCTTCCACCGTGAGCGCGAAGGTGGCCTCGATCCCCTCCACCGCGGCCGTGATGATCGCGTCGCCGGGGCGGATCCCGCGCACGAAGCCGTGGGCGTCGACCGTGGCCAGGCGGCGGCGGTTGCTGGTCCACGTCACCGCCACCGTTTCGCGCACGCTTCCGTCGTCGGCGAGCGCGCGGGCGTGCAGCTGCACCACCGCACCCGTGAGGAACCGCACGCCCGGATCCTCGATTTCCAGCGACACCACCGGCGCGCCGACAACGCGGACCGGCGCGGTGAAGGTGCGGATCTCGGGCGGTCCGGTGCCGCTCGCGGGCGGCACGCGTATGGCCATGCGGAGTTCGGTGTCGCCCTCCTCCAGCCCCTTGATGAAGCCCTCCTCGACGATCGCGAAGCGCGAATCGATGCTGCTGAGGATCCGCACGCCGCGGACGGATTCGCCATCGGCGTCGTAGGCGACCACCGAGTAGTCCTCGTCGGTGGCCAGCGAATCGCCGACCTGGACGACGATTTCGCCCGGTTCGGTGCGCACATCGTCCACCTGCGCCCCGATCCGAACGGCGGGCGGATAGTTCAGCCCTCCGGGGGTCGCCGCGAGGTCGGGTAGCTCGTCGCCGGCGGTGGTCGGCGTGGCGGGATCGGGCGTGGCGGCCGCGGTGGCCGTGTCGGGCATCGCGGCCGCCGCCGGGGCTGCGGCGGCGGGTTCCGGGTCACCCGTCCGTGCCTCCGGTGCGTCTTCCGGTTCGGGCTGTACGGAGTCGGCCTGCGGCGGCGGGGCCGGCGAGTCCACCGTCACCCTGGAAGTGCCTCCCGCGCCGCATCCGGCTGCCAGCATGGAGGCCGCAAGGACCCCCGCTGCGATTCTGATCATCGATCCTCCTGATTGGATGTCCGGAGCGCTTCCGCGGCCCACCATGAGACCACGTCGTGGTCCGACGACGATAATATGGATACCTCCACCATACTGCCATCTGTTCCCTTGGCGGACTCCGCGGTCGCCGGATAGGTTAGTCGGCCATGACCGAATTCTCCCAACGCGTATACGCCTGCGTGCGGCGAATCCCGCCCGGACGAATCGTCAACTACGGCGGCGTGGCGGCGCTGGTGGGCAGGCCGCGCGCCGCGCGGGGAGTCGGCTATGCGCTCAGTCACCTCCCGATTGACACCGATGTTCCCTGGTGGCGCGTGGTCAATCGGCGGGGAGGAATCTCCACCTCGCGCATCGCCGGCGTGGCGCAGCGTCAGAGGGCCCTCCTGGAGCACGAAGGGGTCGAGTTCGACGAGAAGGAGGAGGCATCGTGGGAGAGGTTCGGGTGGGACCCGTACGAATGAGGGCGACGCGGGCCTGTTCGGTGTTGCTCGCCGGCGCCGGCATCGTCTGGGGCGCGGGTGCGTGCGATGCGCCGATCCCGGCGCCCGCGGCGGACCTGTACGCGGGCTACGCCGAGATCGTCGCCGAAGAGGATGCGCGGGGCGAGATCGGGTTGGGGAGGATCGAGGCGCACCTTGCAGGTGACAGCCCGGCGTTGCGTGCGTTGGCCGTGCGTGCGCTCGGACGCCTGGAGGATCCGGGGCAGGTGGAGCGGATCGTCCCCCTGCTCGACGACGCGCAGCGCGAGGTGCGGGAAGCCGCGGCGCACGCGATCGCGCAGGCGGTCCTAGGGGCGGACCCGGGGGCGGTTGCGGGGGTCCTGGCGGAGCGGATCGCGACGGAGGGGGATCCGGCCGTGCTGGGCGCCATCGCCACCAGCCTCGGCCGACTCGCATACGGCACCGCGGACGCACGCGCCGAGACCGATGCGGCGCTGGTCGCCGCGGCCGAGCGCCTCCCTTCGGTGGAGGAGGATCCGGGCCTGGCGGGCCGCGTCGGGCTGGCTCGGGGGATCGAGGCCTTCGCGAGGAATGGCCAGGGGGTTGGCGGCGGCGGGCCCGCCTTGAGTGAGGCGCTGGCCGGGGTGGCGGGTTCGCTGGCGGAGGTGGTGGCGGCTGGTGGGGGTGGGGTCGCTGAAGGGGCCGGGACCGCGGCCGCGCGTGTCCGCCGGCTGGCGGTAGCCGCGCTGGTGCACGGCGACCTGCTCGGCGCGGAGGCCGCGCGATCGCTCCTGCAGGACGGGGACTGGGGCGTTCGGCGCCAGGTGGTCGCCGCGGCGACCCGCCACGGGGTGGGAGCCGAGACGATCGTCCCGGCCGCTCTCGCCGATCCCGACCCGCGTGTGCGCGTCGAGGCGCTGGCCGCGTACGACCGCCAGCTGCGGCCAGGCATGGGATGCGCCGCGATCATCGCCGCGATGAGCGATCCGGACCGGGACGTGGTCGCCACCGCGGTCGGCCTGGCCGCCCGCCCATGCCCCGATCTCGATGCGCAACGGCAGGCGTTGCGGGCGAAGATCGCGGAGATGGAGGACACGGGGGCCGATTGGCGGGGGCCGTCGCGGGCGCTTCTTGCCCTCGCGGCGATCGCGCCGGGTGAGGTGGGGGACGAGGTCCGTGCCTTCGCGGCCCACGCCAACCCCTTCGTGAGGGGGTGGGCAGCGCGGGCGGCGGCAGAGGCCGGCAGCGAGGCGGTGCTGGCGCAGCTGGCCGGCGACCCCGTGCCGAATGTGCGGGAGGCCGCGCTGCGGGGGCTGGGGGTGGTGGCGGGTGCACGCGCCCGCGACACCTACCTCGCCCAGCTTGACGCCGACGACCCGCAGCTCGTTATGACAGCGACGCGGCAACTCGTCGAGCACGCCGCGGCCGACACCCCCGTCGACGCGCTCCTGGCCGCGCTGGCCCGCTTCACGGCCCGCCAGCGCGAGACTGAACGAGACGTCCGCGTCGCCCTTCTCGAGGCGGTCGGCGCCGTGGGAGGCTTCGAGAGCGACGCCCTCACCCCCTACCTCACCGATTTCGACCCGGCGGTGGCCAACCGCGCCGCCGCGCTGCTTACCGAAGCCACCGGCAGCGCGCACCAGGCCGCGCCGCAACCGCTCCCCCGCTCCCCCACCCCGGACGCCGCGCGCCTCGCCGAGCTCGAGCGCTCCGCCGTCGTGCTCCACATGTCCGGCCTCGGCCCCATCGTCGTCGCGCTCCGTCCCGACCTCGCCGCCGCCAACGCCGACCGCTTCGCCCGGCTCGCCGCCACCGGCGCGCTCGATGGCCGCACCTTCCACCGCGTCGAGCCAAACTTCGTGATCCAGGGCGGCAGCGCCAACGCCAACGAGTACTCCGGCGAGGGCCCCTACAGCCGCGACGAGATCAGCAGCCAGCAGCATTGGCGCGGTACCGTCGGACTCTCGACGCGCGGCCGCGACACCGGCGACGGGCAGATGTTCGTCAATCTGGCCGACAATCTGCGCCTGGACTTCAACTACACCATCTACGGGGAGGTGGTGGAGGGAATGGAGATCGTCGACGCCGTACAGGAAGGCGCCGTCATCGAGCGCGCCGAAGTAGTTCCAAGGTAAACTACACATGACATGTTGTAATCTCGTCTTTACATTCTGGTCGATCGTGGTCGCAGCCCCGCCCGCGCCCCGGGATACCGCCGCCGACACGGCTGCCGCCCTGGTGCAGCGCGTCGAGATCCACCGCACCGAGTACGGCGTCCCGCACATCGTGGCCGAGGACCTCAAGGCGATGGGGTTCGGGCTCGGCTACGTGCAGTCCGAGGCCTACAGCGCCTCGATCGCGGTGGCCATGATGGCGAGCCGCGGCGTCCTCGCGCGCCATCTGGGTGCGGAGGAGCTGAACGCCGACTTTGCTGCCCGCGAGACGCACGCCCGCGCCGTCGAGACCTTCCACCGGCTGAACGTGCGCACCCAACAGGTCTACCTCGGCTTTGCGGAGGGCGTGAACCACTACATCCGCCTGCACCCGGACGAGTACCCGCCCTGGGTCGAGCCCGACTTCACCGGCGTCGACGCCCTCGCGCGCGACGTGCAGGGCTGGAGCCGGGGGGACGCCGCCCGGTTCGTGGCACGACTGCGCGCCGCCGAAGAAGGGGGCGGTGCCGACGAGGGGGATCGCGACGGCAGCGCGCCTTACGAGGACCCCGACCATTTCCTCCTGGACGGGTCCAATGCGTGGGCGTTTCACGGGAGCCGCACCGAGTCGGGGCGGACGATCCTCCTTCGCAACCCCCACCTCCGCTGGGACGGAGACCACGATCTGCTCGAGCGCCCCTCCGGGCTGACCTATTTCGAAGCACACGTGCGCGTGCCGGGGGTGATCGACTTCTACGGGGACTTCCGGATCGGCACTGCGTTCGGGATCATCGGCGGCTTCAACACGAGCCTGGGGTGGGCCACGACCAACAACTATCCCGTGCTGTCGCAGGTCTACCGGCTGGCGGCGCACCCGACGCTCGCGGACCACGCCGAACTCGACGGGCGGCCGCTGCCACTGGCCCGGCACGACGCCACCGTCGACTACCGGACGGCCGACGGCGGCATCGAGGTGGAGACGCGCACGTCCTGGCGCACCCCGCACGGGCCGGTCATCCACCGTACCGACGACCACGTCTACGTGCTCAAGGATCCGCGCGACGCCGAGTTCCGACGCGGCGAGCAGTTCCTGCGCATGATGATGGCGTCCAGCCTCGACGAGTGGCTCGAGGTGATGCGGATGCGCGCGCACCCGACGTCGAACTTCACCTACGCCGACCGGGAGGGGAACATCGCGCACTACTACAACGCGCGTCTGCCGCGTCTGCCGCACCCGGTCACCGGCGACAGCGCCGCGCACGCCGCGTCGGCCGCCGACATCTGGTCGGAAGTCGTGCCCTGGGAGGAACTGCCGCTCTACCTGAATCCGCCCGGCGGCTACGTACAGCAGGCCAACGATCCCCCGGACTACACCAACCTCAACGTCCCACTCAACCGCGACACCGTGCCTCCCAACCTGCCCGAGCCGCGGTTGCGCCTGCGCAGCCAGCTTTCCCTCGATCTGGCGACCGCCGGAGATGAGCGGCTGAGTCTGGAGGGGGTGATGAGAATGAAGCACTCGCCGCGGATGCTGATGGCCGAGCGGACGGTCGACGATCTGGTCGCGGCGGCGGGGGAGGATGCCGATTTGGCCGAAGCGGCTGCGGTGCTGGCTGCGTGGGACCGCACGGCAGCGGCGGCGAGTCACGGCGGCGTGCTCTTCGAACGTTGGGCGGGCGAGTACTTCGGCGGTGGGCCGGACTCGCTGCGGTGGCGCGAGCGCTGGGATCCCGAGCGGCCCGCGGAGACGCCGTCCGGCCTGGGCGATCCGGCGGCGGCCAGGGAGGCGCTGCGTGCGGCCGTGACGTCGCTGGCGGACGACGGGATTGCGCTGGACGTGGCCTGGGGCGACGTGCACCGGGTCGTGCGCGGGGATGTGGACCTCCCCGTCTCGGGGTGCCCCTCCACGCTGGGGTGCTTCCGCACGCTTTCCTTCGAGACGCTTGCCGACGGGCGGCGGGCCGCCAATCGCGGCGACGCCTGGGTCCTGCTCGTGGAGTTCGGCGACGTCCCCAGCGCATACACGGTGCTGTCGTACGGGCAGACCGCGCGGACGGAGTCGCCCCACTTCGCGGATCAGGCCGCGATGTTCGCGCGCGGCGAGATGAAGCGGGTGGCGTGGACGCCGGAGGATATCGGGCGTGCGACGATCAGCCGGTATCGGCCGGGCGAGGAGGTGCGGCGCCGGGAGTAGGTGCGGCCCCGGCAGGCTCTGCTGGGCCGGAAAGCTCTGCGGCGCCGGCGGCCGTTGCCCGTTACTCCCCCGAGAGCAGGAGGCGCGGCCCGATCAGCCGTTCCGGCGGGGCGTCCGGCTTCGGCGTGAACTTGTTGATCCAGCCACCGCTGTACGACGCGATGTAGAGGTTGCCGTCCTCGTCCTGGTCCATCTGGTGGGGAAGCGAAAGCCCTCCTGGCCAGGTACCGCGCCCGATTGCGCCCGCGCTGCCGTACGCGCCCCAGTAGTCCTGCAGGCGGCCCCCGCGGTCGTACTTCAGGACTCGGTTCAGGCTTGCATCGAGCACCCATACGGCCCGGTTCCGGTCGATCCAGATGTTGACGGGGTCGAAGATGTCGGGCCATTCCTCGATGAACTCGCCGTCGTGCGTGAACAGCTGCAGGCGCTCGTTCTGGCGGTCTCCGACGTAGACCCGGTCCTCGTCGACGGCGAGGCCGTGCAGGAGATCGAACTCGCCGGGGCCATCGCCCAGCGCGCCCCACTGCATGATGAACTCACCGTCCTCGGTGTACTTGACGATGCGCGAGTTCCAGTAGCCGTCGGCGAGCAGGAAGGTCCCATCGGGCAGGAAGGCCAGCTTCGACGGCCAGCCGTAGGTGTGGGGACCCCAGTCGTCCCGGGCGCGCGCGGCGGCGCGGGTCTTCGGGTGGTCACGCTCCCCCAGCCGCATGACGATGCGGCTGCCGTCGTTCGAGAACTTGATCACCTGCATGTGGCCGGCCCCGCCCCCGCTGTCCACGACCCACACGTGGCGTTCCAGGTCGTACGGGTTGATGTACGCCTGGTGTGGCAGCGTCAGGATCGAATCCCACTGCGTCCACTGCTCCACGATCTCGCCGTTGCCGTTCGCCACCACGATGAAGTTGGTGCGGCGCAGCCTGCCCTCGCGCGGCTGCGACCGGTTGGCGGGCCAGTCGCCCCGCGTCACCACGATGATCCGGTCGGCGTGATCGACGGCCACCCCGGCGACCTGCCCCCAGCCCCACTCGTCGTCGTGGTTGGGCGCGGGCTTCCACCAGCCGGGCACGGGATCGTACGGTCCGGTGCGGTCGTCGCCGCCCTTGGCGACGGTGGCGTCCTCGCGCCTCGGCTCCGTCGCATCGTCCGGACCGCCCGCGGCAGGAGCGCATCCCCACGCGCCGAGCGCGGCGAGCAGCACCGCGGCGCGCAGTCCGTTGAAGGGGCTTTGGCGAGCGATCTTCCGGCCGATTCTGCGCGCGGTCACTTCCTGCCCTCCGTCCGGGGGCGTGGCGCCCAGGGGTCGTCGACCCCGGCGCCGGGACAGAAGTCGCCCGTGTCCAGAAAGTGCGTGTGCAGACACTCGAGTGTCGAACCCAGCTTCGTCAACAGATCGAGGGTCTCGGGGAATGGAACGCGCGTGAAGAACCCCGCCCTCCCGCCGCGCGCCATGTCGGCGGTGGATTGGCCGAGGCGGGTGATCGCCTTCACATCGGCGCCGCGCGACACCAGGTACTCGATGAGTTCGTTGTCGCCCCGGGAGGCGGCGTAGTGGAGCGGCGTATACAGCCACGAGTCGCGATGATTGACGTCGGCCCCGAGTTCCTCCACGAGATAGCGCACGGCAGCCATGAACTGGCGGGGTCTGTTGCGCACGCTGAACGCCCCCAGGCCCAGGTAGCCTCCCCCGCTGGCCGCATGAATGGGCCACGCGTTCGGCGCGCCCGCGGGGATGTGCGGCAGCCCGGAGTCCTCCTGCTGGCGACCGTCCTGCTGGCGGCGCTCCCGCATGCCCACGTCCGGCCAGCGGGTGGGGATGTTCGGATCGGCGCCGTAGGCGACCAGGAGCCTCATGGCTTCGACATCCTGGGCGAAGGCGGCGCGCCAGAACGGCGTGGCTCCGGTGAGGTCGATCCCCATCTTGGTCAGGCCGAATTCCCAATACCACAGATGCGTGTGGAGCCGCGGGTCGGGGTCGGCTCCCGCCTCGAGCAGGGCTCGCAGCACCTCGATGTGTCCGGCCTGCTGGCGGTCCTGTGCACGCGGCTGGGGATAGTTGGACTTCGGTGCCCACTGCGTCTGAAGGGTGGCGAAGAGGGGCGTGGCACCGTCCGTGAACGCGGCAGGATCGGGATCGGCGCCGCCCGCTATCAGTTCAAGGGCGAGGTCGAAGTGGCCGTTGAGCAGGGTCATCAGGAGGGCGCTGGTACCGTCCGCACTGCGGTGGTCGATGTCGGCTCCGCCCTCCAGCAGCGCAACCGCAGCCTCCTGGTTGCCCTCGCGGGCGGCGTAGTGGAGCGCGGTCATGCCGCCGGTACGTCCGACGAGCGACTCGCGGTACGGCGGCCGGACGACGTCGGGGCCGCCCGGGTAGTCGGCTCCGACACGGGCAAGGGAGCGCGCGTCGACGGGGCCGACATCGTGGCCGGACCGCAGGAACTCGCGCTGGGCTCGGATCGCGGCCTGGACTGCGGCCGGGCCGGGCTCGCCGGACCCGTTGGTGCGGACACCGGGTTCGGGACCGTAGGGGCCGACCGTCTCCGGCGGCTGCCTGAGCCACTCGCGGAATCGCCGACTCGCTTCGCGGTCCAGTGCCAGACTGCGGAGCACGTCGACTTCGTCCGTGGTGAGGCCCGGGTCGGCTCCTCCATCCAGAAGGACCGCAATCGCCTCTGCCCGGTTTGCAGCTGCCGCGAAGATGAGGGGCGTCTGGCCGGCGGACGCCTCCCGGGCGTCGGGGTCTGCCCCGTGGTCCAGCAGGGCGGCAACGGCTCGCTGCCCTCCCACCGCCGCTGAGGCGAGGTGGAGAGCGGTCGCTCGGCTGTTGGTCGTCGCCGCGAGTGGATCCGCGCCGGCGTCCAGCAGCAGAGCCACTACGTCACCGTGCCCGCCGCGGGCGGCGAGGTGCAGGGGCGTGTAGTGTCCAATCCTCGTGCCGCGCTCTACCGCCGCTCCGGCGTCGAGCAGGGTGCGCGCCGCTTCCGCGTGGCCATGTTCGGCGGCCAGATGCAGGGCGGTGATGCCGTCGCCCCGAGCCGCATTGACTTCCGTGCCGGTCTGCAACAGCGCCCGGACCGCCGCCGCGTCGCCGGCGCGGGCGGCCTCCAGCAGGTCGTTCCCGGGCGGGCGTCCTTCGGCGGCCGCGTGCACGGCCATCGACGGCCGCTCGAGACCCTGACCCGCCACTCCTTCCGCGATTCCGAGCGGCGCGACGCACACACACGCCAGCCCGGCCCGTGCAAGCAGCCCGTGGCGACCTCCGAGGCCCGGACTCACGGCCCACCTCGGGCCGGCGACGCCTGGCCGGGAATGTCCAGCGGCAGCGCGCCGTCGCTGTCGCCGAAGGTGTCCATTTCGGGGTGACCGATGTTCCGCATGAGCGTCAGGAAGGCGTTGGCCATCGGCGTGCCCTCCGGCGCCTTCACGTGGATGCCGCCCTCCAGCGCCCCGTTGGCATGGCCGAACATCAGAAGGGGAGCCCTGCGATGGTTGTGAAGGTTTCCGTCCGCCATCGGCGAGCCCCAGATGACCGCGGTCTTGTCCAGCAGGGAACGGTCGCCCTCCGTGGTCGTGCGCAGCTTGTCGAGAAGATAGGCGAGCTGCGAGAGCCGGTAGGTGTTGATCCTGTGGTAGTCCATCAGGTGGTCGGGGGCGTTGCCGTGGTGCGACGCCCCATGGATGGACCTGGTCGTGCCGCTGCCGGGGAAGGTCCGGTTCGACTGGTCAAACCCCGTCTTGAAGGTGATGACGCGGGTCAAATCGGCCTGCAGTGCGATCAGCTGCAGGTCGAACATGAGCCGCATGTGCTCCTCGAACGAATCGGGGACTCCCGACGGGGCCTCCGGCATGGCCCGCTCCTCGCCGGTCGCGTGGCGGGCCTCCACGAGCTGGATACGGCGCTCGATCTCGCGGATATGATCGACGTATTCGTCCAGCGCGACGCGGTCCACCGCTCCCAGGTCCCGTCGCAGACGGGCTACCTCTGTGGTGATCCAGTCGATCATGCTGCGGTCGGCCCGGCGACGGGCGGCGCGGTCCTCGGCCGAGTCGCCGGCGCCGAAGAGTCGCTCGAAAACCACGCGGGGCTCGCGAATGGCCGGCAGCGGCTGGTTCGGTGACGCCCACGCCAGCGAGGTAGTGTAGGCGCAGTGGTAGTTGTAGGCGCACCCGCCACCCCTGTCGATCCCCTCGATGCACATTTCGAGCGACGGCAGCGCCGTGTCACGCCCGAAGCGCTGGGCGTGCAACTGGTCCAGCGAGGTCCCCAGAAAGATGTCGGACCCCTGTGTCTGCCTCGGATGGGCCTGAGTCAGGAACACCGCCGTGGAACGGTCGTGATCGCCCCCGATCTCCTCGGCCCGCTTGGCTTCGGCCGCCCGGCAGTCGGTGTTGCTCACGATCGTCATGTAGTCGCGGAAGGATTCCAGCGGCTTGAGCTGACTGTCGGCGACCAGCTCGAAGTCCCTGCCTGCCCGGGCCGGCGCGAACAGATGCCGGGCCGCCCCCCAGTCGCTTGATCCCGCTACGCCCATCGACTCTTCGACGCAGACGAGGCGGGTGAATTCGGACCGTCGCATCGGATCGGTCCACCTCCTGCCGGCAGGCACCATCGCATCGAGGAGAGGGAGCGCCAGGCTGGTGCCCGCTCCCCGCAGGAAGGTGCGGCGCGACAGATGGGTTCCGGTGATGAGGTTCATGGGATGGTTCCTGTCTCCTGTGCCGGGGCCGGCCGCGGTCGGGCCATCCGGAAAGCGTTGCTCTGCACGACACCCAGGATGAACGCCGACATTCGATACCCGTCGGATTCGGCCTTGAGTGCGATTTCGCGTATCGAGGGCCCGTCGAAGTACTCCGCGCGGCGTCCGACCGCATACGCCAGGAGGTGCGACGCGAAGTTGCGCACCAGCGGGAGTGGGCGCTTCATGAGTACGTTCACGAGATCGGCCGGTGTGCTGACCGCGGTGCCGTCGTAGAAGGTCCCGCGCGTGTCCAGCGGCGCGCCGTTCTCGCGCAGGCGCACGCGGCCCGTGACGTCGTACCCGTCCAGTGCGAGCCCTATCGGGTCCATGAACCGGTGGCACGCGTTGCAGGTCGGATTGCTGCTGTGCAGCGCAAGCCGTTCGCGAGTGGTGAGCAGCCTGCCGTCCGAGGCCGCCTCCGTGTCTTCCAGTTCGGGTATGTCGGGTGGCGGAGGGGGCGGCGGCGTGCCCATGAGGACCTCCATCACCCACTTGCCGCGCAGCACCGGCGAAGTGCGCGCGGACATCGACGTAAGCAGCAGTACGCTCCCGTGACCGAGGACGCCACGGCGGCTTGCGTCCGGATACCGCACGCGGCGGAAGTGGTCCCCGGAGATGCCCGGAATACCGTAGTGCCGGGCCAGCCGGTCGTTCAGAAACGTGTAATCCGCAGTGAAAAGCTCGAGGAGGCTGCGATCCTCACGCACCAGGTGATCGAAGAACAGGCGGGTTTCGGCAACCATGTCGTCGCGCAGCTGTCCGGTGAAATCCGGGTACAGGTACGGTTCCGGCTGGTTGTCTTCCGTATCCTGAAGCCTGAGCCACTGGGAGGCAAAGCGCTGGGACAGAGCTTCCGCCCGGGGATCCGCAAGCATGCGCCGGACCTGTGCCTCCAGCACCCGGGGGTCCGAAAGCCGTCCCGTACGGGCCGCTTCGAGCAACTCCACGTCCGGGACGGTCGCCCACAGAAAGAAGGAGAGCCGCGAAGCGAGATCCATGTCGGACAGGCGGTAGCTCGCACCGGGTTCGGCGTTGTCCGGCACGCGTTCCAGGCGGAAGATGAACGAAGGGCTGGCCAGGATCGCCTGCAGAGCCATGCGGACACCCACCTCGAAGCCGTCCGCCCGGACTGCCGCGTCGTAGAACGCCATCGGACCGGCCAGGTCTTCGTCGGTTACCGGGCGACGGTATGCCCTGACGGCAAGCCGTTCCACGATCTCCCGGGCGCACGCCCGCGCCTCGCCGGGTGCGGAGCCGGGACCTGGACGACAGTGGAAGAGGGCTCGACGACTCGGTGTCTCGGACACTCCGACCGCCTCGTTCGGGCCGGTGATCGTCAACTCGCTCAGGTGGGGAAGGGCCGTGATCCCATAGTTGGCCCAAGCCTGGGAATCCTCGCCGCCCACGAACGACCAGCCCGGCGTCTGCAGTCGGTCGTCGTAGGGCCCCTCCATGGTCCGCACAAATGCCGCCGCCACCTGTCGCTGGCCGGCGCGGACGAAGATGGGAGGCGTGCGGATCGGCACGGTCGAGCGTCCGTTGTGCTCCAGGCCGAGCAGTGCGACACCTTCGCCGTCCACGGAGAAATCAACATCGTGGTACCCGGTACCCTGGCCGAAGAGCGTGCCGACGGTGAACACGTACTCTCCGTCCGCCGGGAAATCGTGCGTCACGACCATCCCGCCGCGGGTGCCGTAGGGCGTGCCCTCGATGTGGTCCCACGCGTGCTGGGAAACTTCGATCGGGTTGGTGTATTTCATGGAGCGGGACGGGGCCGCAGGGTTGCCGACGGCCAGGCGGCTCACCTCGGTTGCAGCCCGCAGATAGGCCTCGAGCAGTGTGGTGGAGAGCCCCTGGGCATCCGACATGTTGTCGAAGGCACCTAGGTAGGTGTCCGCGGGGAGCCAGCGGCCAGCGTCGACGTCGAGGGCGAGAAGGTCGCGGATCACGCGCTCGTACTCGGCGCGATTGAGACGCTGGAACCTCCGTGTGCCCGGGTCCGGATCTCGCGCCGCGGCGGCGTCGACCACTTCCTCGAGCGTCTCGACCAGCGTCGTCAGCGTGTCACCGCCCGGTCTGCGCTGACCAGGGGGCGGCATCATGCCGGCGCGCAGCTTGCGAATCATCTTCTCGGCCGTAGGCGCCCTTTCGTTCGCGGCGGCTACGTCGAAGCCCTCGAGGGTCAGGTTGCTCCGCAGTTGCCGATCATTATGGCAGCGCGTGCAATACCGCTGGACAACGTCGTTCAGGACCGGGTAGTTGGCGTCGGTGCCAACCCGCGCGCCGACGGCGTCAATGATCACCGTGCCCGGCCGGAATCGTACCATCTCGGAACCCGAACGCACCCGGACCTCCGGTCCCGCCGATTCTCCAAGAGCGGCCAGACCGAGCCCCAGGATTGCCACTGAGATTGCCGTCCTCATGCGTTTACTATTGGCTCGCGCCCTGTGCCCCCGCAAGCTGGCAAGCTGCGATGTTCGTGCGAGGCGAGATGACACCGGATGGCCTCGGCCAGTCGGTGAAGCCGCTTCACACCGGCCATGCGGGACGAGCCGGCGGAGGAATCGGAGCGGTGGCCCCGTCCGACCGGGCACCGCAGCCGCCGGAAGGACACGTCGCAGACGCATGATCGGCCTGGGGAATGATTTGCCATTCTGTCATTGGATATTCTATATTGCCAAGCGTTTTGTGGAATGTGGGCATCCCCAATCTCCACGGCAAATTGACAATCAGAGATTTCCGCAAAAGGCTGCTCGCTCTGGCGAGGTCAGGAGTTTTCCCGGGATCGTGCATGTGTCGATCCGAACGTCTTGGCCCTGATTCCGGTTGAGAACAACTTGACCCGATATTCGGCCGACCACTCCGCTCAACGACAGGACGCGCATGAACGCCGGGACCGGGCAGGCACAGTCAATCCCCGCCGGGATGCCTCAGATCGCACGCACCGCTACCCTGACGGCGGTGCTCCTGACCACGCTCACCGCCCTTCTTTCGGCCGCGAGCCCCCTCACCGCCCAGCCCCCCGCCACCCCGCCGCCCCTCGACCTGGCCACCCTGTTCGAATTCGGCCATCTCCTCCTCGACGAGAACGGCGACGGCGTGCCCGACCGCCTCGGCGCGGCCCTGGTCTTCGCGCCCGACCCCACCGACGCCGAGCGGGCCGCCGCCGCCGAGATCGCCGCGCGGCTGGGCTTCGAAGCCATGGCCCTCGACCTGCCCCTGCGGCGCGGCCAGCAGCCCGGCCGGATCGGAATCCTGATCGGCCACCGCGCCGTCGAAGCCGCGGGGCTCGCGGTCGCGGACTTTTTGCCGGATCCGCCCATGCCGCCAGATCCCGGCGACGACCGTGGCACCGCCCACGCACCCACCGTAGCCACCCTCACCACCCCCTCCGGCGACCGCTGGCTGGCCGTCCTCGGCGACGGCGACGCCGGCCTCCTCCGCGCGGCCCGCTTCCTGGCCGGCTCCCTGCCCCACATCCGCTCGCTTTCGGGTCCCTCGCTGGCCGATGTCGGCGACGAGCTGTCCACTTGGCTCGCTGCCGGTGACACCACCGCCACCGCGCCAACGATCACCTTCCCGCGGATCGCGATGGGCCCGCCCGGCGAGGGCGCCCACCTCTTCGCCGATCTGGCGTTCGACCCGGAGAGCGTCGACGACCCCGCCGCCGCCACCCTCGCCACGCATGCCCTCGACCGCCTCCAGCTCCTCGGCTGGGAACGCCTGGGCGACGACGCCACCGGACCCGATTCGGCTGACCTGCGCTTCCCCGCACTCGCGACCGTCACCATCGCCAGCGGCGCGCGCCGGGTCATGCTCCCCACGCTGGCCGCGTCCCGCTCCGAAGGCTCGGCCGGCAGCCGGCCCGGCACCGGCGCGAAAGACGACCTCGACCTTTCGAACCTCTACACGAACGAGGGCTTCCTCGGCGGAGGCGACATTCCCGACCGTGTGGACGTGCTCGTGGTACCGGGCCGCGGCGCACAGGGCATCCCCGAGCTGACCGCGCGCATGGGGCTCGAAGCCGTGGGACTGACGGTGCCGATGGTCAAGACGCCGGACGAGATCGAGGCCGCGGCGCGCGAACCCACGACCGTCCTGGTCGGCCACGACCACCCGCTCATCGCCGAACTGGCCGACAGCGGCAAGGTCGCGCCGGGCGCACTGCCCGCGGGCCACGGCCTGATCGAGGTCGTGGCGGAAGCATTCGGGAGCAAGCCGAGCCTGGTGGTGACGGGCGCGGACCAGGAGGGTGCAACGAATGCAACGCGCCGCCTCGCCGAGGCCTTCCCCTTCGTCGGCCGCCGGGAGGACGGCATGCCGACCTTCGACGATGTCGAGTACGAGCTGTGGGGCACGCTCTCCGGTCGCACACCCGCCGGCCAGGCCGCCATCGGCCTCTACAAGCTGGACCGGATTATCGCCGGACTGGCCGACGAGGACATCGCCGACGCCGAGATCCTGGTCTCGCTGGAGAAGCCGTCGCAGGGCCTGGGCGACCAGGTGCGCGAACGGGCAGTCGTGCTGGGCGCCGACGACATCGCCGTCACGATCGACGACCGCAACGTGCAGCAGGCCGCCATGATCTTCGAGGACGCCTTCAGTGTGCCCTCCGAGGTCGACCGCTTCTGGTCGGCCTTCGAGACCCGGGTACTCCCGGGGGTGGAACGCGGCGAGTCGGCCCGTATCCACGCCCGACTCTCCGAGCCCCCGGAGATCCGAAGCGCCATCGCCGAAGAGGCGCGCCAGCGCCTCATCGACGCCGGCTCCGACCCCGATGCAACGGCCGTCGAGGTCCTGTCCGCATTCAAGCAGGGCTTCTCCTGGCTGCGCGAGTCGGTGGCGCCGCGTCTCGCCGGCGAGGATATCGGTGAGATCGTCATCGACTTCCGCCGCAACGATCCACCGGGCGAGTGGCCCCAACAGGCCATGCACACGCCCGTACGCTGGCTGCACGAGATCTTCCCGATCGACGACGTGCTGGCGGCCGATCTTGGGCTGTCCGTGCCCCAGATCCGCTTCGAAATGACGGACAATGGCCCGATCTACCGTGTGCGGGCCACCGCGCCGGACGGAAGCACGATCCTTGAGGACACCTTCGACCCCGCTTGGGTCCTGCGCCCCTACGTCGACCGCTTCCAGGACTACGAGCACGTCCGCGTCACGACCGGCTGGCTCACCGCCACCACCGGCGGCGACACCCTCGCCCACGAGCGCATCGTCACGGATCCCGAGTGGTTCTGGGACCGCTTTCAGTCCCGCACCCTGCCGGCCGTCTACGACTACGTCATGGACCGACACGACGGGAACCCGCGCGGCGGAGGCGCGGACGCCCCCTTCTTCGGCACGCTCACGGTGGAACTGGAACTGAGCGAGCCCGACTACCGGCTGGGCGTCGACAACGAGATCATCTCGCCGATGGACGCGTTGCACGAGGAGATCTACTTCGGCACCATCGAGTTCTTCCATCTCATCGGCCGAAACGCGCGCGGCCAGGACCTCACCTACCCGGGCCGCATCATCCCGATCATGCGCCCCAGGTCCAACGGCAGCGCGGGCGCCGGCCGCATCACCTTCACCGGCTTCGCGACCGACCGTCCAGCCGTCATCGTCCGCTACGAAACGCGTGACGGCGACAGCGGCGAACGCCGTCTCGACATCCCCAAGGTCACGATGGAGCGGCCCAGTCTGCGCCGCGCGGTGGTCGCACCGGAATCTCCCGCCTATCCCCGGCTGGATCTGAGGGTGCGAGTGGACTCGGAGTTGGACGAGCGGGAGGCCCTTCTGAACATGGCGTCGCCCCTGCAAGTCGACGCGCGCATGATCTCCGCCGAGCAGATCGCGGCCACCCTCGCCAACCTTGGCGCGCTGCGCGACGCGGGGCTGTACCGCACTGCGCTGGCGTGGGACGAGGTCGGTGAGATCGGCGTCCGGGCCGAGTGGACCCACGAGCACAACGACTCCATGCGCGTCACCGCCGTTCTTCCCGGCAACGGAACGCCGGCGCCGCTGCCGGTGTGGACCGACCTCCTCCCCGAAGGCTGGAGCTATACGGGCGAACGCATAGTCCAGTGGGACACCCCAATCCCGCCACCTGAAGGCCACGAGATGGTCGCCAAGCTGAGCCACGCCTTCGACGAGGCGACCATGTACCGGGTCGGCGAGAGCTACCTGGGCAGAACAACGTGGGCGATGGACCTGATGCCGCCGATCAGGGCCACCCACTGGTCGCGCGTCAAGGCCACCACGTTCAAGCCCACCGTGATCTACTCGGCCAGGCAACACGCCAACGAGGTCTCGTCGACGAGCCACGTCCTCCGTCACGCCGAGCTGCTGCTCACCGACTCGGCGCAGCGGGCCAGGCTGGACCGGGTCAACGTCGTCATTCATCCCTTCACCAACCCGGACGGCGCCCAGCTCGCCTACGACCTCTACCGGATCACGCCGGACTACATTCTGCACGCGGGCTACCTGGCATCGCTCGGCATGGACGCGACCTCGGGCGGCGGGCAGGACTTCCCCATCTACCCCGAATCGAAGGTGCGCGGCCGGCTCTGGGAACGCTGGCTGCCCGACATCTTCCTCAATCCGCACGGCTACCCCAGCCATCAGGTCGTGCAGCTCTTCTCGGAGTACCAGGGGCTGGTGCGGCGCGGTCGGGTCACGGAACGCAACTGGGGGTTCAACAAGGGCTGGTTCATGCCCGGCTTCGGGTACATCGACGATCCCGCGTTCCCGCGGCACAAGGACGCCGCTTTCACGATCCGGGACTACATCACGGCGGGCATCAACTCCAACCGCGACGTCTTCGAAATGAACCAGCGGAACTACGACCGCTACCGCCGATACGGCGCCGCCTTCGACCCGGAGGTCTTCCGCCTGCCGCTGACGGACAGCGTCCTGATCGAGATGCCGCTCAAGGGCTCCCGCGGCGGCGGAGGCGGCTACAACCCCCGCATCACGATCTGGAGCGGCACCACCGAGGCGCCCGACGAGACGGCCTACGGCCCCTGGATGGAGCTGGTCGCCAAGGCGGGACTGTCCTGGGATCAGGCGATCCTGGACTACCTGTATGACGGCAATCACAAGATCGAACGCAGTGGATCGGCGTTCTCGGGAGCCACGACGTTGCGGATGGCGCGCGAGCGTCCGCCGAGGGAGGAAGACCGGGACGGGGACCGGGAGGAGGGCCTGGACAGGGAATGAACTCTGCCGCCCCGGCAGGCGACCGCCAGGACAGCGGGGAACCGATCGATCTGGCGCGCCTGTACGCTCGGGACCCCAAGCTGCTGACGCAGCTGGTGCAAGACCTGAGTCCGCGAATCTGGGTGGCAATCCGCAGTTATGCCCGTGACGACGACCACGCCGACGACCTGCTTCAGGACTGCTGGGGTCCGGATCCTCGAGCGGCTGGAGGGATTCAAGCGGCGCGGCCCGTTCTCGGCCTGGGCGATCGCGGTCAGCACGAACCTGTGCAAGGTGAGGGTGCGCAAGAAGAAGCTGGCAGGCGCTGAGCCTGTTGCCCTCGATAACATCGGGGAGTTGCCGGGCAGCGGCCCCGACCCCCTGGACGATCTGCAGGCGCGCCGCGAGCGGAATACGATCTACGGTGCCCTCGGAACGCTCCCCGACCGGGAGCGCGAAGCGATCGTGCTCCGCGTGCTCGAGGGAAGGGACGTGTGGGAGACGGCGTCGACGCTGGGAGTGACACCGGATACCGTGCGCTCCCTGTTGCAGCGCGGGATGTACCGCTTGCGACGGATGCCGCAAATCCGCGTCCTGCTCGGAGAGTGGATGGGCGAGTGACGCATTTCGACCCCCCACGGAACAACGGTCCTGCATCTACAGGGTATGTCTCGCGCAACCCGACCACCCTGTGGAAAGAAGGACCGAATGAAGAAGCGGCGTGATCTCGTGCTGATCGTCCTCTCGCTCGGCGTAGCAGTGCAGGTGCTTGTCGCTGCAAGCCGAGTGCGTCCCGTGGATGCTGCCGGCGCCCCGGCGCCCCAACTGGCCGTGGGTGACGCCCTGCCCCGGCTCGAAGGCGTGGATGTCCGCGGCAATCCCTCTTCCATCCCCCTCGCAAACGACGACGGTGTCGTCACGGTGTTGTTCGCATACCACTCGGTGTGCGCGCATTCCGATACCGTGGCACCTGACTGGACGAGCTTCCTCGCCGACGCGAGCTGGAGCGACGGCGTTGCTCGTACGCTGGCGGTCACGAAGGATCTGCCGGACGCGGCCCTGGCCTACGCGGAGCGGTTTGGCTGGGATGTCGAAATCCTCAGCACGCCCGACGTGCTGCCGTCGGACATCAGGCATTCGCTGGTATCCAGAACGCCCTGGGTATTCGTCTTCGATTCCGGCGGCGTGCTGCGGTTCCAGGGTCATGGCGGAGAGCTGGATCTCGTTGAACGGGCCGTCGCAGCGCTCGCTTCGGCCACCTCATCGGAGCCGGATTGGAGGATACAATGACCAACAGGCGCTTAGTGTTCGGTGCCGTGGCCGTGGTGGCCCTCATGGTGCCACTGGGGATGTCCTCAAGCGGCGCTGGCCGCCCTGGCGATGCTCTCATGATCGAGATCGGCGAGGAAGCGTTGATGCTGGTCTCGCCGGCTGACGACGCCCTCTGGGAAGTCCGCGACATCCTGGAGCATCGCGGAACCGTGTGGGCGCTTACGGCCTCGGCCCCGTTCGTGCACGGCTTCACGCCGGGCGGCGGACGAATAGCCGCTTTCGGAACGGCAGGCGAGGGACCCGGCGAGTTCCAGTTCCCCCACGGTCTCTGGCCAGGCGACTCCGACGGAACGCTCACGGTTTGGGACGCCGGACGATCCACTGCGCTGACGGTTTCGAGCAGCGGAGAGCTGCTGGAGTCGCGGGTAATGGCCGACCCCGGGGTCATTCGGGCAGACATTCGCACGGTGACCTTCGGAGACCCCTTCCGGATCTTCCGTGAGGGTGCCGCCGTGCTGATGGGACGCTACGACTCGGGAGTCTCGAGCGGCGACGACCTGTGGCGAGGCAAGCTGGTTCGAGCCTACGAGAAGGGCGGTGCCGCCGAGGAGGTCGTCGTCGACTTCGGACGCGACCTCCCTGGAGCCCAACACCGCCCTCGGGCGCCTTCGGTTCTCACGCCCGTGCCGCTCTGGGACGGATGCCCGAACGGACAGGTGGCGGTGCTGGATCCGATTGAGCGCACGCTCTACATGTTCGGACCCGGGCAGACCGCCCCCGAAGTCATCCCGCTCCCGTGGAAGCCGGCGGAATTGCAGCGGGTGGAGAAGTTCCGGTACATGAAGCACCAGCTGACCGCCGAACTCAGGAACCAGGACGTGCCCGAGTCCGAGATCGACCAGATCGCTCGTTCGGTGCTCGTCGACGCCGAGGGCATGTTCCCGAGGGAAGCGCCGATCGCGGTCGACCTGAGGTGCAGCGGGGACCGAGTGTGGATCCAGGAGTTCGACAGCGACGCGCATCCGCTCGGCTACGGACCGCGTTGGCGCACGGTCTCCCGCCATGATCCCGCGAGCCGCTTCGCCCAGGTCAGCTTTCCGGCCGGCTTTCTGCCCTACCGCATCACCGATTCGCGAGCCGTCGGCGTCGTCACCGACCCCCTTTCCCTGCAACACCTCGCAACAGTCGACATTCTCGCCGCGTCGACAAGCGTCGCGGCCCTGACCGTTCCCACGGACAAGGAGTTCCCCGGACAATGAAAAAGACAATGAAGAACAGGACCTTCTGGATTGCGGCCGCCGTGATTGTGAATGTGCTGCTGCTGCCGTTTACGTTTGGGTTCCCGCAGGCTGCGTCTGCGGGGTCGTCGAGGATGTATGACTGCTGCAAGGAATCGTCCCGGGGAGGCGAGTACTGCTGCGATCGATGCTGCTGGATCGCCTGGGGTTGCGGCGAAAAGGCTGCTTGCGGGGACGCATAGCCCTCATGGCCGCGAGTCTTCACGAAACCGAAAGCGATTCGCGACGGCTTGTCGACGGGTTCCGCCGCCGAATCGTCACCGGGTTTCTCGGATTGAGTGCTCTCTACGGCGTTTACGCCGTCGGGGCTTTCTTCGCGCTGGACCCGGGGGCGTCGGTCCCGTATCGCCTCGTTCTGGTCTTCGGAACCGCGACGTTCCCATTGACGGTGCTGGTGGCTCCTGCGGTCTTCGTTGCATCGATGGGTGATTCAGATCGACAAGGAGCATCCGACACCGGCTTTGGACCACGGCACTGGTGGTTGATTGCGCTGGTTGCGCTGGGAGCCGGACTGGCATCGGCCGTCGGTCCAATCGTGTTCGACTACGCATTGGCAGGCACAGAAGACTTCGATCATGTCCGCTTGCCGCAGGAAGGCATGATCTCCGGTGCCAATGCTCGCCTTGTGGTACCTCCCGCGCTCGTCTTGTTCGTAGTCGTCGCCGCTCTCGCGGGCGCCATCGTCGGTCGTCTCACTACCGCATTCACGGACGCGCCGTGAGTATTCGCCCGCTCGGCGGCTGGCGTCCTGCTGGTCGCCGTGTTCTGGACCACCATGGTCGTCGTTGCCGAACTCATCACAATGCACGGCATCCTCTCCCCGATCTGGCTCGCATTGGCACCGCCGCTGGTCCCCTTCCTCCTTACCTGCGCGCTCGCCCGCGACGACTGCGCGCGGATCGTTCGATCCCTGGTCGACCGCATCCGCCATCGCCAGGAACGGATGGAACCGCTGGTCCTCGATGGCCTTGTGACTGCGGTCCAGCAGGCCGACGACCCGGACCCGAGCGCGGCGGGGGTACGGGCGCGCGACCACCCCGATCCGGGAATGGCCGAGTTGCTGGCAAGGCTCCATCGCCTCGAGGGTCCCCGCGGTGCCGGCGATGAGGCGCGCGTAAACGCGATCGTGCAGGCTCTGACCGCCGTGCCTCCACCCGTTGCGAGCGATGCGCCGCAACAGGCGAACGCTCCGCCCACATCGCACCGATTGCAGATAGCCGCCGCGGCGGTCGGATGCTGGGCGTGCCTCTCTTCGGCGCTACTCCTGTTGGGTGGCGCCGCCGTCGAGCCGCCCACGATCGCGTCAGCTTCCGTCGCGGGAGTGTTCGGAGCCTGGGCCACGGTTCACATCGCGCGTCGGGACAAGGCCAACGCCCTTTCGTCAGCACCTGTCTGATCCAGCCTCGCGGCTGCATCGCTGGAGAGTTCGGATGTCCGAGGGATCCGCCCGCCACACGCCACCGCTTCTCGCGCTTCTCGCGAGCAGTAGCCTTCGCCGCCAGGTGCGGATTGCACTCCATTCGGGAGAGGTGCGCCGCATCGTCCGACGCATCGTCTTCGCTTCGAGTTGGCCGGAACTCGCACGCCTGACGAACGAACACCCCAGGTCGCCGGCGGTCGTGGATCTCCTCTTCCACAGCGACCACGGCCCGTTCCCGGCCGGGTACGGTGGCGTATCGGCGGACTGGTCGGCTGTGCCGCTCATCTGCTACTCCCTCGCAGATCCGGTTCGGCACGGGGCGTTGCGATCGGCTGGCGTGTCCTTCACCGCCCGGTTGCGCCCCGGTATCGACGACGACTTTGCCGCGATAGACGCGGCTGTCCTTCGCAGTATCGACCATGACCGGCCGCGCCGGTTGCTCAAGCGATTTCGACGGCACGCCGACCCTCGCGCACGCACGATCTTCGAACGTGCCCTCAGCCTGTCCTTCGAGCCTCTCACCGTCGCCGGTCTGGCCGGTCACCTGGGGATTTCGACACGTGCCCTGCAGCGTCGCTGTGCGGCCCTCGGAATGCCGTCGCCGAAGGCAGTTACCTCGCTGGCGCGGATATTCACGGTCGAGAGGCTGGCGGAGTGGAGCGGTCAACCCTCCGGCCCGGTCGCTCGGGCCCTCGGGTTCTCCGATCGGGCCAATTATCGCAGGCTCGCCCGTCAGACGATGGGAATCCCGCCATCGGCGATCCGGCAGCGGGGGGGAACTGCGTACGTCGAGCAGGTCATCATGCAGCGACTGGCGGGGATCCGCCCTGCCGAATTCCAGGGTGTCGCAATTCGACCCCCGACGCCGACGCGCTTCTGAGTCATAGGAACGGATCGCAGAAACTCGGGGGCGAACCCGAGTGCAAGCCGGATTCCTTGAAATCAGGAGTGTGGAAACGCGATGTCGAACATGAGCGAGGCCACTTGAACGGCCGCCGTCGACGTGGTGCACGGGGACCACGGCCCCTGGAGCGCCAGGCCCGGGCCGGAGCGTTGTTGCATCAGGCGGGCCGGAGCGACGAGTGGGTGTCGGGCCGCCGTTGGGACCTGACGATCATGATCGACGACGCCACCAACGGCATCTGTGCGGGGGTTTTCGCGGAAGATCCCGGGTTCTGGCCACGCATCAACAGCGTGCGCGAAACGGTGGAGCAGATCGGGCTTTTCGACAGATTGGCCTCCGCCCGGTCGGCGGCGGATTGGGAGCGTGCGACCGGGTACCAGGCGAAGCGGCGGCATCGGATCCAGTTCGGCAGGGTGATGGACGAGTTGGGCATCGAGGTGATTCCCTCCAGCTCACCCCAGGCACTGGGACGAAGCGGGCGGCTGCTGCGGACGCTGAAGGGCCGGCTCGGAAAGGAGCTCGCAGGCGCCGGCATCTCGGAAATCGCCGAGGCCAACGCTTTCCTGCGGGGCTACTGGCCGAGGTTCAACGCGGTGTTCGCGCTCGAACCGCGGAACGAAAGCGGCGGATTCGACCCGCTGGTTCCGGACCTGAAGCGTTCGCTCGACGAAGTGTTCTGCCTCAAGGAGACCGTCACGATCGGCCCCGGAGGCCAGGTGGCGTACGGCGGGAGAGTCTTGCAGATCCCGGCGGACGTTCGATGCCGCGATTCCGGCGCGGAAGCCGAAGTCCGTGAGTACGCGGACGGCAGCCTGGCCGTTTACCAGGGGAAGCGGAAACTGGCCACCTATGACGGCTCTGGGCGGCTGCAGGAAGCGCCGCGCTCGTGACGGCGCAGGTCACGTCAGCCTGACCGGTACCTGCCCGGTCGGGACTACCCCCGATCGATCGATCGGCGAATCGCCAGCTGAACCCTCTCGACGAGGTCTCCGTCTTCCTCATCGATTCCCCGTACGGACAGTACCATTTCAGGTGTGATCCGGATCCTCGCCCAGGTTTGCACACGTCCGTCGGAATGCTCCGTGCGTGCCCTGGAAACGCGATTCAGCAGGGCCAACAGGCTGGAGAGGGCCGGTTCTTCATGCTCATCGCCGGACCACAGCTCCGCCCGCAAAGCCGGTGTCTCCCGCACGATGGACATCTCCTCGACGGCGCGACTCGCGGCCGGGGGTGCCTCGGGGGCTTCGCGCGCCAACTCCGCCGAGTCGCGTTCCCGCATCCGGTCCAGCCGCCTTCTCGCCCTGCTGTAGGCGCGAGGCGCACGCGGGGAGCGCGGGCCGGTCGGCTCCCGCTCGGCGACCGGGGCGGCCGGCATCTCGGGCATGCGAAACGCGGTTGAAGGCGACGATACGAGCTCCGGTGTTACGGCGATCCGCCCCTTCGCGACGGCCGCAACCAGTGCCGGCGGGATCCGACCGAGGACCTCGCGCATTTCCGCAAGCGATACGGGAGGTACATCGCCCTCTTCCTCCGCCTGGCGGACCCGCCGGATGAAGAGCAGACGGTTCAGAAACGGCTGCGGGTACCGCGTACGGGGTCCCCGCCGCCCGACCCTGGGCAAGAGTCCTTCCTGTACGTAGTACGCGATCGTCCTGCGGTCGAAGCCCGATTCACGCTCCAATTCCCTCGCCGTGTAGCTCGGCATGGCTTATCTCCGCCTACCCGTTTCGGTCGCCGGTGGCCAGCTGTGCGAATGTGGTGTACTGGTATGATATGTCATATAGCTGGTGTCGACTGTTGACATAATCAACCTGCCCTGCTACTGTTAATAAGCTGGTCACTAACTGCCAACATGCAAGGGAGGTGCCAATTGGACCAGGTCAAGAGCGCTCTCTCCGCCCTGACGCCGGGAGAGCCGGCAACCCATCGGGGGCTTACCGTGATCCCTCTCACGACAAGCCTCCACAGCGGTCTCCGCTACCTCCTGCTGGAGGATGGACTGCGCCGGGATCTCGTCACCATTCGCGAGGTGTCCGAGAGCGGCAGCGTCCCCGAACTCACGGTCGCGAACCGGGCGGACGTTCCGGTCCTGATCGTCGACGGTGAGGAGCTGGTCGGCGCCAAGCAGAACCGGGTCGCCAACCTCACCATGCTCGTGCCGGCGGCGAAGACCACCGACATTCCCGTTTCCTGTGTGGAAGCCGGGCGGTGGTCCTACAACAGGCGGGACTTCGGCGTCAGCGACCGCGTGCAAAACGCGCGCGGGCGTGCCGAGAAGCTCCAGGATGTGCGCGCATCGATTCGGACGAGCGGCCACCGGGCGTCCGACCAGGGGCGCGTATGGAGCTCCATCGACGAGGAGGCGGACGCGCTCGAAGCGCCGTCCGCCACCGCCGCCATGAGCGCGATCTTCGAGCGGCACGCCGACACCCTCGACGAACACGTGGAGGCGCTCGAGGCGAAGCCCGGCCAGGTCGGCGCCGTTTTCGCCATGGGGGAGCGCAGGTTCGGCCTCGACCTGTTCGACAGCTCCTCGACCTTCGCCGCCTTCTTCCCCAAGCTCATCCGGAGCTACGCCGTCGACACGCTTCGGCCCGGCCAGGGGCGCAAGAAATCCGTGTCCGAGCGCGCACGCACCTTCGTCCAGGCCGTGATCGACGGAAGGTACGATGACCACCCGGCTGTCGGTCTCGGCAGAGACGTGGGCATCGTCGGCACCGGAATGGTGGCCGGGGCCCTGGTCCACGACGACACGGTCGTCCACCTGACCGCGTTCTCCGAGCCCGGGCGCCACCGGGAGCGGCACGAAAGCACCGACTACGCTCCGTACCGCAGCAGGCGCGAGTCGCTGCGCCGCCGCCACGCCGGGTAGTGGGGAACAGCGCCCCGCGCCGCCATCTCTCCCGGCGGCGCGGGGCACTACCCCGGCACCTCCCACACCCCTTCCCCCACTCCCCGCAGCTTCTCCTTGTCGACCTTGCCCACCGAGATGTGGGGCATCGTATCGCGCACCTCGATGAAGTGCGGGACCATGAACCCGGCCATCCGGCCACGGCACCACGCATGCAGCTCCTCCGGATCCAGCGCGGCCCCGCCACTGGGGACCACAATCGCCTTGACCTCCTCTTCCCCCATCGGCGACGGGACGCCCAGCACGAACGCCTCCGCTACGTCGGGGTGCTCCTCGATCAGGCGCTGGAGTTCCCACGCGCTCACATTCTCGCCCCGCCGCCGGATGAAGTGCGCCAGCCGGTCCACGTAGTACACCCATCCGTCCTCGTCCTGCCACGCCAGGTCGCCGGTCCGGAACCAGTCGTCCCGCCAGGTCGCGCGGGTGGCCTCCTCGTCGCCCTCGTAGCCGAGGAAGAGCACGTCGCGGCGACGCGGCCGCGCCAGGATCTCGCCCCTCTCGCCGGGCGCCAGCCACGCCCCGTCCTCCCCCGCGATCCGGATCTCGAAGTCGGGGCCGGGCACGCCGCACGACCCTACCGGCTGCACGAACCCCGGCACAGGCACGGTAAGCGGCTCGGCCTCGGTCATCCCGTACGTATCCGCGATGCGGATCCCGAGCCGCTCCTCCAGCGGGCGATGCAGCTCCGGCGTCATGGGGCCGAAGATGCCGAGACGCAGGTGCGAAGTGGCCGCCCGCTCCTCCTCGCCGACGGCCTTCTCCCACAGGATGCGCGCGATCGCCGGCAGGCCGGAGATCACGGTGGCGCGCGACCCCCGGACCTCGCTCCAGAACCGCGAAGCCGAGAACCGCGGGACGAGCCCGAGCGCCCCCCCTGCGACGACCGTCGTCATCGTGACGTGGAGCTGTCCAGCGATGTGAAAGAGCGGCAGCCAGGCGTGGAAGGTGTCGTCGGGTGTCATCTCGACCGCTTCCGCAAGATTCGCAGCGCCGCGGCAAAGCTGGTTGTGTGGGATCACAGCCGCCTTTGAGCGGCCGGTCGTCCCCGAAGTGAACATGATCGTTGCGGGATCGGCGGGGCCCGGTTCAGCGCCTGCCCACGGAGCCGCGTGCCGGGCTTCGTCGCCTCCGATCCAGTCGCGGCCGGAAGCGCGATCGACCACGACGAGCGATCGAACGCCCGTCCCCGCAAGGTCGGGCAGGGAGTCGAGTGCGGAAGCTTCAGTGACCAGTATGCGGGCGCGCGATCGGCGCAGATGGTCAGCGAGGATCGCCCCTTCGTGCCTGCGATTGAGGGCCACGTAGATCGATCCGGCCGCATGTGCGCCAAATAGCGTCCAGACCGTCTCGGGACGGTTGTCCAGGTACACGGCCACGCGCGAGCCGTCCGGATCCGGCCCGGCCCCCAGCCCCCGCAGGAATCCCGCCCAGCGCCGAATCTCATCCCAGGCCTCGGCGTAACCCCACTCTGCACCCCGCCACTTCAGAAACACTCGGCCGTCGGCCTGCTCGGCCCGAGCGCGGAAGACCTGCGGCGTGCTCGCGTTCTCCGCCCCGACAAGCTCCATGAGCCGCCCGGTACCCGGGATCGCGGCGGGCATCACCGGACCCCGGGACCCGAGCGGCCCTCCGTCAGGGCGCCGTACGGGCAACCACGATGCTTCCGCCTAACTGATCACCCGCCGCATTTGCTGCCTGACCTTTTCCATGTACTTCTCGAAGAAGAATTTCTGGATGTCGGTCATGTCGAGTTCGCGGCCCTGGATGTAGGCCTGCTCGATGTCGCTCGTCATGTCGAGCGGAGTACCCGTCGTGATCAGGAAGGTCGCCTGCTTGCCCGGCTCCAGGGAGCCGATGCGGTCGTCGAGCCCCAGGAATTGCGCCGGGTTGATGGTGACCGCCTTCAGCGCCTCCTCCTCGGGCAGCCCGAAGGCGACGGCCACGCCCGCCTCGAAGGGCAGCCGGTTCGAGTACAGCGCGCCCGAACCGCCCGAAATGGCGAACCGCACGCCCGCCTCGTGGAGCCGCGCCGGCATCGAGTACGCCCCGTCGTAGCCCTCGTACTGGCGGCCGGGGGCGGCCATCGTCGACGTCAGAATGACCGGGATGTCCTCGGCGACAAGGCGGTCGGCCACGTGGATGGCGTCCTGTCCACCACGGATGACGATGCGGAAGCCCTCCTCCTGGGCCCACGTGATGGCGTCGTTGATCTGCGCGGCTCCATCGGCCGCGACTACGACAGGAATCTCCCCGTCGAAGACCGGGATCATCGCCGCGTACCGGGAGTCGCTGCGCACCTCCGCACCGGCGGCGACCGCGTCTCGATACGCGCGGGCCTCTCCGAAGAAGTCCTTCAGCTGCTCGATCTGCTCTTCGTAGCTCGGCCGATCCTCCTGCGGGCCGAACCTGAAGCCGCCGAAGCCCCGGAACCGGCCGGGGTTCGGGTTCGGCCAGTTCACGTTCAGCGCCGCGGCCGACTGCATCGACATCTCCTCCCAGCTCCACCCCTCGAGGGCGAGAGCGGACGACATGCCGGACACGAGTCCGCCGCCCGGGGTAGTGAGCGTGGTTAGCACGCCGGCCGAGCGCGTCGTGCCGATGTGACGGCTCTCGGCGTTGACCGCGATGTCCGCGCGCACATTCGGGTTGAAGTCACCGAGTTCGTTGACGTCGTTGGAGACGTCGACCGCGCCGATCTCGGCGATCCCCACCGTGCTGAAAGCGTCGATGAGCCCGGGATAGATGTGCTTGCCCGTCGCGTCGACCACGCGGGCCCCGGCCGGGATGTCCACGTCCGTACCGATCGCGGTGATCACCCCGTCCTCCAGGACGATTGTCCCGTTCTCGATGACCCCGCTGGTGACGGTGTGTATGGTGGCTCCCTGCAGCGCCACGGGTTCGGACTGCGGCGGCACCGTCATCCGCACCTGGGCGCCGATCGTCGCCGGAACCAGCGCCCACAGAACCGCCACAGCCACACCGGCCATGCGTGCCGCCCGCGACCAGGTCCTCTTCATCGTTCCTCGTTGCGTCGTCGTCATGATCAGTTACCCTCCATCTCAACGTTCCGGCCGCCCCCCCCGCCCTCGATGGACAGGATGGCCTGGATCAACTGTGTGCGCTCCTGTGCGATCTGGTCCCGCATGGCCGCGTCTTCCCCGAGCGAGAAGTAGCGCCGGCCATCGATCCAGGTCTCCTCGGCCCGCGTGAACTGCGAGAGCGGGTCGCCGCTCCAGATCACGAAGTCGCCGTCCTTGCCGGGCTCCAGCGAACCGACCTGGTCGTCGATCGCCATCGCCCGTGCAGACCCGATCGTTACCGTCGACAGTGCCTGCTCGGGGGTCAGCCCCGTGCGCAGCAGCTTGCCAGCTTCCCAGTTCATGCGGCTGGCGATCTCGCTGTTGTCGGAGTGCAGCGAGGTGACGACGCCGGCCTCGATCAGGATGCGGGCGTTGTAGAGCGTCGCGTCGTACGCTTCGAGCTTGAAGGAGCCCCAGTCGCTCCACACCACGGCCGCCACGTTGGACTCTGCGAGCTCGGACGCGATCTTGTAGGCCTCCACCCCGTGCTGCAGCGTCTGGACCCGAAAGCCGAACTCCTCGGCCAGGCGAACCAGCGCGAGGAACTCGTCCGCGCGATAGCCGTGCGACGAAATGAGCAACTCCTGGTTCAGGATGTCCAGGATCGCCTCCATGCGCAGGTCCCGCCGCGGGGGCAGTCCCTCCCCGGTCTCCTCCCACTGCTGCCACTCGCGCTCGTAGTCACGCGCGGCCATGAAGTGGTCGCGGATGATCTCCTGCGTCCCCATGCGGGTGTCGGGGTAGCGGCCCTGCCGCCGCTTCGGATTCTCACCCAGCGCGAACTTCACCGTGCGGGGCGGGTTCTCCAGCTTCAGGTCCTCGGGCAGCGAGCCCCAGCGCATCTTCACGAACACGTTCTCGCCCCCGATGGGGTTGGCGGAGCCGTGCTTGATGTGCGCCGTGGTGAGCCCGCCGGCCACCTGCCGGTACATCCAGATGTTGTTGTGCGTGACGACGTCGCCCATCCGCACCTCGGGGACGATCGCGAAGCCGCTCTCGTTCACCGCGCTGACGCCGGAGTGAATGTGCGGGTCGATCAGCCCGGGTGTGACGTGCTTCCCCGTGGCGTCGATCTCCACGGCGCCACCCGGGGCGTCGAGGTCCATGCCGACCGCTTCGATCGTGCCGGCGCGAATCAGAAGGTCGGCGCCTTCCAGGATGCCCTCCGGGCCCTGGGTCCACACGGTCGCGTTGCGCACCACGACCGCGGCGGGCTGTTCCGGGATCGAGCTGCGCCCGTAGTCCATCATCGGACGAATGAACGGAAGGTCGATATCCGGCACGTCCATCGCCACCGTCCCGCGCTCCGGGCCCTCGAAGCCCTCGGTACGGGTGCCGCGGAAGGACGGGTCCGCCCCGTTCGGCAGCGATGTCCATCCGTAGAACTCATCGCCCCGCACCGAGCCCGACAGGAGCGCCATTCCCTGATAGCCGAGCACTTCGCCGTTGAAGCGCGCATCGATTCGGCCGGTCTCCGCGACCGCCCGCGCCGAAGCGAGATCGACGCGCGCCCCGCCGGGAAGCTCGGGGCCGGTGCTGGCTATGTCGAGGTAGCCGCGCAACCGGTTCAACGAACCCTCGAGCACCAGGACGGCGTCGAAGCCCCACTCGTCGTCCGAAGCGATCTCCCAGCTTCCCCTGGGGTCGATCTGGGCCGGGCGGGTGATTCCGTAGACTCTTCCCTGCACCCACACATCGCGGACCGTGGCCTCCTCGGTGAACAGGTCACCCTCGCTCACGACCAGGTTGGCCACCTTGCCCTCGGTGATGGTCCCGTGAGTACGATCGATCCCGAGCCATGAAGCCGGAGTTGTAGTGAGCGCCGCAAGTGCGTCGTCCGCTGCGAGCCCCCGCGCCACGGCGATCCGCAGGTTGGGCAGGAACTCGTTGAGCGACGACAGCCCGTCGGTGGTGATGGCGAAGCGGACCCCTGCCTCGGCCAGCTGTCCCGGGCTTGTCGGAGCCAGGTACCAGTGGCGCAGATCCGCCAGCGAGGCGTCGAGTGCCGCTCCCGGATAGCCCACATCGGGGGCGTCCGGAAAGTCGAGCGGCACGATCAGGGGATCGGTGCGCCCGCGCAACACATCGATGAGGCGGTATTCCAGACCGTTGCCGCGGAACCAGGGGGTCAGCCCGAACTCGGTGGCGAGCCCGTGCGCCCGCAGGTACTCCTCCTCGCTTCCTGTCTCGAAGACGACCGGCTGACTGCCGTGCACTGCGTCTTCCAGGGCCGCAAGGGCTTCGCTCGTCTCCGGCGGAAGGAAGGCGCGGCCGCTCGCCTCATACGCTTCCCAGGCACGCATGTACCAGTCGGCGTCCATGAGGGTCTGCTTCATGAGCGCGATCGTACCCATCGCGGAGTTCGGATAGGATCCGCCCAGTTCGAAGGAGCGCTGGAAACCGATCGCCTGGGCGACATCGGGCCGAAGGACCCGGTCACGCACGCCTTCGTCCCCAAGACCTATCACCGAAGCCGTCCCTCTGAAGAGACCCTCCTTCGGAACCACCAGCGCAGTACCGAATCCCTGCGAGCGCAGCGCCGACCGCCGGTCTTCGTCATCGGCCAGGTTCCGGGTGGTGGAAAACCACGCCCGGACCTGCGGATTCCAGTGCGTCGGTCCGATGTCCCCTCCCTCCGGCACCGCGTCCATCTCCAGATCGGCGTGTGCGTCGATGAAGCCCGGGTAGACGGTAAGCCCGTCGAGATCCCAAACCCGCGCCCCTGCCGGAGCGTCCGTGCCTCGTCCGACCGACTGGATGAGGCCGTCGCGGATCACGATCGTCGCCTCGTCCAGGACCTGGCCCGGTCCCGTCACGACCCTGGCGCCCACCAGCGCGTGGTATCCCGTGCCATTGTCGCGCATGCCCTCGACAGGCTGCGTCCGGCTCGCCTGCTGGGCCTGGGCGCTTGTCGCCAGGACCGCGGCGAACGCGATTGTACTCAGTGTCGCCCTCACGGCTTCTCCTCCATTGTTGTAACTGCGTGTGTACATCCAGCCCGGAAAGGAATACCTCCCATGTCCGAACCTCTCAAGACCGTGCGCCGTGGCCGCGTGCTCGAGGTCACGTTGAACCGGCCGAAAGCAAACGCCATCGACGCAGCTACCAGCATACGCATGGGCGAGATCTTCTGCGACTTTCGCGACGACGACAGCCTCTGGGTTGCGATCCTCACGGGGGCCGGCGACCGCATCTTTTCGGCGGGCTGGGACCTGAAGGCCGCGAGCGAGGGCGAACACGAACGCATGGACTACGGGCCGGGCGGATTTGCGGGCATCACCGAACTCTGGGACCTGAACAAGCCGGTGATCGCGGCGGTGAACGGCCTCGCGGTGGGCGGAGGATGCGAGCTGATGCTGGCGGCCGATCTAGTGGTCGCGAGCGAGGACGCGGCCTTCTGGTACCCCGAGGCCCGCCTGGGGAACGTGGCCGACGCCGGCGCGGTGCAGCGCCTGCCCCGCAGGATCCCCTTCAATGTGGCCATGGAAATGCTGATGACCGGCCGTCGCATGTCGGCCGGGGAGGCCCATCGGTGGGGATTGGTGAACTGGGTCGTGCCTGCGGACCAGGTCATGGACAAGGCCCGTGAGGTCGCCGACGGACTGGCCAAAAGCGCCCCGCTCTCGCTGTGGGCGATCAAGGAGATCGTGCACGGGATCGACGGGATGTCCGTCCGCGACGCCTTCGGTGCTCTCCATGCCCGGCGGTTCCCGGGCTACGAGCGCATGCTGGAGTCGGAGGACCACGATGAAGGCCCCCGCGCGTTCGTGGAGAAGCGCGAGCCGGTGTTCAAGGGGCGGTAGGTAAGCGTCGGCGGTTTCAACGCGTACAACGCACAAGCCCTGATTGACACTCCGCCGGGCCGCAACATATCGTGACGCCCGCTTCATGCCATTACCGGGGAAGACCCCACAGCAAGGGAGGGAAATCATGAGACGAAAGCACTCTCACGACGCGCGAGGGACAGCAGGCCTGCTGCTCTCCCTCGCCCTCATGATCACGGCCTCGCCGGGCGTCGCTTCGGCCCAGTCGGTCAGCGGCACCGTCCGCGACCAGGGCACGGGCGATCCGGTCGCTGCAGCTCAGGTCTTCATCGAGGGGCTGAATCTCGGCACGCTGACCCAGTCGAACGGCACCTACACGCTCGCCGACGTGCCCGCCGGGACACACACGCTGACCGTGCAGTTCCTCGGCTACCGGTCCGAATCCGTTTCGATCACCGTGGCCGCCGGCCAGAGCGTGGTCCAGAACTTCTTCCTCAGCCAGCAGGCGCTGCAGCTCGACGAGTTGGTCGTGACCGGCACGGCCGCCGCCAGCCGCGTGCGCGAAATCGGCAATTCCGTAGCCGTCCTCGACGCAGGCGTTGCCGAGGTTCAACCCATCAACAACGTGTCGGATCTCCTGCGCGGTCGACTTCCCGGCGTGGTAGTTCAGCAGGGTTCGGGCGATGTCGGCACGGCGTCGACGATCAAGATCCGCGGGAGTTCCACGATGCGGCGCGTCAACGATGGACCCCTCGTATACATCGATGGCGTTCGCGTCAGCAACCGCATGGAAAGCGGCGGACGCGACGTCTCCCGCATCGACGACCTCGACCCCGCGATGATCGAGACCATCGAGGTGATCAAGGGGCCGGCAGCGGCAACGCTGTACGGGACCGAAGCCGCCAACGGCGTCATCAACATCAAGACCAAGGGCGGCGGGGTCGGCGCGGCGCAGTGGAACTTCACCACTCGTCAGGGTTCGCAGTGGTTCCACGATCCCGCCGGGCACACCCCCACCAACTGGGGCGTCAACCCCAACACCGGTCAGATCGAGTCGCTGAACATACTGGAGAACCAGGCCGAGTCGGACCTGATGTTCCGCTACGGTCGCACGCAGTACTACGGAATCGACGTGTCGGGCGGCACGGACACCTTCCAGTACTTCATCGGCGGCTCCGCAGGGGCCGACCAGGGCGTCACCGAGAACAGCTGGGCCAGGAAGTACAACGGACGGATCAACCTCAGGGCACAGCCCGCGGACGATGTCGAGATATCCGCCAACGCCGGTTTCGCTCTCGTACGCCTCAGGATCCCCAGCGACTATCCGTACGAAGAGGCGGTCTACGCCGACCCGACCCGCCTGGGGTCCGGTGACGCGCGCCGCGGCTACCGCAGGGCGACCCCGGAATCGAGGATCGAGAAGGACTTCGACCTGAACGACGTCAACCGCATGAGCGCCGGGCTCACCGCCAGGCACACGCCCTTCGACTGGTTCACGCACCGCCTCACCTTCGGGCTCGACGTCACCGACGCCCTGGAAAGCTATCTCGACAACTTCCTGAGCCCTGAATCGGCGCAGTTCTACTCGCCCAACGCCGCGCTCGGCGGAAGATCCCAGAACCGCGAGTCGGTCATGTACAGCACCTTCGACTACGCGGCGTCGGGGACGCGGGACATATCAGACGCACTCCGGTCCACTACCTCCCTTGGCTTCCAGGTCTATACCAGGACCATCGAGGACGTGACCGCGGACGGAGACCGCTTCCCGGCCCCCGGCCTCTCAAGCGTAAGCGCGGCAGGCATCCGCAGCGGATCCGACGCCATCGTCGAGAACAACACCGTGGGCGTGTACCTGCAGCAGCAGATGGGCTGGCAGGACAGGCTTTTCGTTACCGCGGCGATACGGGCCGACGACAACAGCGCGTTCGGTGAGGACTTCGACCTGGTCTACTACCCGAAGATCAGCAGCTCCTGGGTGGTCAAGGAAGCGGCGGGAGGCCACTCCGGCTTCCTCAGCTCCTTCCGGCTTCGCGCCGCCTACGGGGAATCGGGACAGCAGCCCGACGCCTTCGACGCACTGCGCAGCTTCACCACAAGAGCCTCGCCATCGGGACAGGCGACCGTGCGCCCCCTCTCTCCCGGCAACTCCCAGCTCGGGCCGGAGCGCGGCGTCGAGATCGAGGCCGGTTTCGACGCGACCCTGTTCAACGATCGCGTCTCGATCGACCTCACCTACTACGACCAGACCACCAAGGACGCGATCGTGGCCCGCAACGTGCCGCCTTCGTCCGGCTTCACGGGACAGCGGTTCGTCAACCTCGGCGAGATCAACAACCGCGGTATCGAACTCGGCCTCACCGCCCGCGCGATCGAGACGCCGTCCTTCGCCTGGGACATGAACCTCAACCTGACGACAAACCGGAACCGGATCGTCGAACTGGGCCTCGGCGAGGGGAACTTTCTGCAACTCGGATGGACCACCCGCCATGCGGAAGGCTACCCGCTGGGCTCGCTCTTCGCCCCCGAGGTGATCTTCGCCGAGTTCGTTCCCGGCACCGACCAGATCAACCGCGAGACCATGCGCTGCGACAACGGGCAGGGTCAGCCGGTAGCGTGCGATCCGGATGCATGGATCTATCAGGGCCACCCCGATCCGAACGTCGAACTGGCCTTCGGTTCGTCCTTCCAGATCGGCGAGCGGCTGACCATCGATGCGCTAGTGCAGGGCAAGATCGGTCAGACGAAGTACGACCTGCAGGGCTGGTGGAGGTACGCAGCCTTCCAGCAGACCCGTCTCAACCTCTTCCCGCACGAGTACAACATCAACGAGGTGGCCGAAGCCCAGTTCGGGGCCAGCGGGGAGTTCGCCCTCTGGGTCAACGAGGCTTCTTTCGTGCGCTTCCGCGAACTCTCGGCGATCTACACCATGCCCGACGCGTGGGTGGAGCGGATCGGCGCAAGCCGCGGCAGCCTCACCCTGGCGGCCCGCAACCTCGGAATGCTCTGGACGAACTGGCAGGAATGGCCGCATCACGATCCCGAAGTCGTGGACCCCAGCAACACCTTCACGGGCAACCGCGAGCCGCAGGAAGACTCGGCGGTCCCGCCGCTGACCGCGCTCACGCTCACCGTCCGCCTGGGCATGTAAGGAGACCGGAACCATGACGAATCGACCAAAGAACCGATCTCTGGGCACCCTCGCCAGGACCGGGTTGCTCGGGCTCGCCGTGGCGGCCATTGCCGGTTGCGGCGCACTCGACGAACTGCTGAGCGTGGACGCCCCGTCGCGCGTGAGTGCCGCCGATCTCGAGAACCCGGCGACGGCCGGCCTGCTCGTGGCCAGCGTCGCCAACGAGTTCCGCTGCACGCTGACCTACTACGCTGCGGCAAGCGCCCTGACCGGAAACGAGTGGCGCGACGCCTCCAACAACTCGGTGCTCAACATCTGGGACCAGCGGGTGCACGACACCAGCGGATACGGCTCCCAGTACGCGAGCGCCGACTGCGGCAGCGGCCAGCCAGCTCTCTACCGCCCCATGTCCCGCACGCGATGGCTCGCCGACTATACGCTGGGGCTGCTGTCGGAGTGGACCACCGAAGAGGTGCCCGACAAGGCCGCGTACGAGGCCGAAGTGGCGCTCTACGCCGGCTATTCGTACATCCTGTTCGGCGAGTCGATGTGCAGCGTCGCCTTCGACGAGGGTCCGGAGCAGATGCCCGCCGACGCCTTCAACCTCGCGATCGCGCGCTTCGACCAGGCGATGGCGGCGGGCGCGAGCGGGGACATTCTGCACGCCGCCCAGGTGGGCAAGGCGCGGGCGCAGATCAACCTCAACCAGAAGTCCGCAGCCATGTCGACGGCATCGTCGGTGCCGGACGGGTTCGCCTTCGAGCTGCACTACTCCAACGCCGAGGCAGTGACCCGCAACAAGCTGTGGGAGTTCAACATCGACCACCAGAACGTCACGGTGGCCGAGCCCTACCGCGATGTCCGGTTCGCCGATATTCCCGATCCGCGCGTGGCCGTAAACGATGCGAACGCCACGAATTCCCAGACCGGCATTGCGATCTTCGTGTCCGAGAAGTACCCGGAGCCGTCGTCCCCGATCGAGATGGCCGGATACGCGGAAGCGCAACTGATCGTCGCCGAGGCCCACATCGAGGCAGGCAACCTCGACGGCGCGGTTTCCATCTTCAACGGGCTGCACATAGCGGCCGGCCTCCCGGCCTACCAAGGCGACATGACCGCCACCGCGCTCATGACGCAGCTCATCTACGAGCGCGCGGCCGAGAACTACCTCGAGGGCCAGCACCTCCAGGACCTGAAGCGCCTGAACATCCCCCTCTACCCGCCGACCGGCACCGACGACGGATTCGGCGGCGCCTACGGTGACGAGATCTGCTTCGAGCTGCCCGCCACCGAGTTCCAGAACAACCCGTCGATCTCGGGCGGTTGACGGGCGGTCCGGAGCCGTGAACGAAAGGAAGCCGGCCGTGTGGCCCGGGTGCGTTGCGAGGCGCACCCGGGCCCTCCCGGTTCATCTGTTGTGGACGGTGCTCATCCTGGGAACGGCGTCCGCGTGCCGCACCTGGCAGCCCGCGACAATGAGCCCGGAACGGCTGATCGCCACCGAGCGGCCCGAGCGCGTGCGCGTGACCGTTCCCGGCGGCGCGACGGTCACCCTGCGCAACCCGATCGTGGTTAACGACTCGATCGTCGCCTCGGTCGCTCCCGATCCGGGGGCCCCCTTCGCAACCGCGCGGCCGGGCGTCCCGACCGATGCGGTCGAGGGACTTGAAGTGTCCCGCTTCAGCAGGACACGCACCATCGCGATGGGCGTGGGCATCGTGGCGATGTCGTTCGGATGGGCCAGGTTCGCGGGTAGCAGCAGTTCGGGCGAGCCTCCCGTGGATCCCCCGCTGGAGAAGGACGGGTTCCGCCCACACGAGTCGGGCGGCTTTCGTATCATCTGGCGTTTCCCCTGGTAGCCGGCAGCCCGCGGCCGCGGGCTGCCTCAGGGCGACGATCGGGCCGCAGCCACCGAAACTGTGCGCCGCACCGCTGGAAGCACGGCTGCGGGCGATGTATGGTGTCATCTTCCCGGCCCCCCAACCCGCGCCGATCCGGCCGGCCAGCCCGGCAAGGACAACCAGGAGCCCGATATGGCCCAGGACACCCTCTTCTCGAAGATCGTTCACGGTGAGATCCCCGCCGACATCGTCTTTCGCGACGACCTCGTCACCGCTTTCCGCGACATCCGCCCGCTGACCCCCACGCACGTCCTGGTCGTGCCCAACCGCGTGATCCCCACCCTGGCCGACGTCACGGCCGAGGACGAGGCCTTGCTCGGGAGGATGCTGCGCGTGGCGGCGCACATCGCCGAGCAGGAGGGCGTCGCCGAGGACGGCTACCGGGTCATGATCAACTGCCGCGATCACGGCGGCCAGGAGATCTACCACCTGCACCTGCACCTTCTTGGCGGCCGGCCGGTGGGCCCCATGGTGCCACGCTAGCGGGAGCGGGGCCCGGTGCATCTCCCGACTCCGGCCGCGGCGCTCACGGTCGCCGCCCTGGCCGCGCCCTTGAGCGTCGGGGCGCAGCAGCATTCGCTCGACCGCGTCCTCGCTTTCCCCGACCCGATCCCGGGCGAGGAACTGCACACCGACCGCGGCGCGGCGGGCGCATGGCACCGGATCCGCAAGCTCGCTACCACGGCCAGCCTCCTGCACGTCACCGCCCACCCGGACGACGAGCACTCCGGCATGCTCACCCTGGCCAGCCGCGGCCGGGGCGCCCGCACCGCGCTGCTCAGCCTCAACCGGGGCGAAGCGGGCGCCAACGCGATCGGCCCCGAACTCTTCGACGGCCTGGGCCTGATCCGCACGCGCGAACTCGTCCTCTCGGGGCGCTACTACGGCCTCGACGACCTCTACTTCACGACCGCCGTCGACTACGGCTACTCCAAGACGGTCGAGGAGACCTTCCGGAGCTGGGACCGCGAAGCCGTCCTCGAGGACATGGTGCGCGTGATCCGCCTCAACCGCCCGATCGTGGTCGTGTCGCGCTTCCATGGCAGCCGCCGCGACGGTCACGGGAACCATCACGCCGCCGGGGTGCTCACCCCCGAGGCGGTGACGGCGGCGGCCGATCCCGGGCGCTTCCCCGGGCAGATCACGCGTGAGGGGCTGCGTCCCTGGCGGGTGCCGCGGCTGTTTCGCGGCGGGGTGCGTGTGGGGGAGCCGTATCAGGTGGCAGTGGACGCGAACGGCTACAGCCCGGCGCTCGGCATGACCTACCAGCGCTGGGCGAGCATGGGGCTGAGCCTGCAGCGGTCGCAGACATCCGGGCGGATGAGGCGGGGAGGGGGGCAGGTGTACTGGTATGAGGAGGTCGGCTCTGACCGACGCAATGAGGCGCAGGTGGCCGACGGTTTCTTCGCCGGGCTCGATACCGGGCTGACCGGATTGCCGGGGCTGCTGGGCGAGGAGTTGGGCGACGCGGTGGCCGGGCGGCTGGCCGAGGTGCAGGACGCCATCGACCGGGTGGTGCGGGACTTCGACTTCGCCGCGCCGGAGGCATCGGTGGCCGGGCTCGCGCGCGGGCTCTCGCTGCTGCGCGCCGTGACGGGAGGGGCGGGGGTCCCGGTGGAGACGGCCTTTCACCTTGCCGTGAAGGAGCGGCAGTTCGAGGACGCGATCGTCGCCGCCGCGGGGTTGGAGTTGCTGGCCGAACACGACGCCGGAGCCGGAGGCGCGGTGGTCGTGCCGGGTGAGGTGGTGGGGGTGGCGGTCCGCGTCGAGAGCGCGATCCCCGGCCGTGTCGAGCTGGTCGAGGCGCGGGTCGTTCCCGGCGGGGGTGAGCCCGTCGCGGTGTCGCTGGACGGACCGTCGCAGATCCGCATTCCTGCCGACGCCTGGACCGTGCGGCCGTACTTCCATCGTGGCGGATTGGCCGAAAACCACTACCAGGTATCGGATTCCGCGGACCTGCATCTGCCGTGGCGGTCGCCGCGGTTCTTCGTCGAACTCGAACTGATGGTGGATGGCGTCGAGGTTGCCCGGACGCAGCCCGTCGTCGGGATGGTGCCGAATCTGCCGTATGGCTCGGTGGCGCGGCGGGTGGCGGTGCTGCCCGCCGTGTCCGTGTCAGTGAGCCCGGCCGTGAGGGTCGTTCCGCAGGCGAGCGTTGGCACCACGGGCGAGAGCGCCAGCCGCGCCATCGAGGCGCTCGTCCGCATGGAGGCCAATGCACCGGATGTCACCGTCGAAGCCGAGATCGAGCTTCCCGCAGGCTGGACTGCGACGCCGACCTCGGTGCGCCACGGCTTTCGCAGCCGCGGCGAGCTGGTCGAAGCTTCCTTCTCCATCAGCCCTACCCCCGGTTGGAGCGGTGACGGCGTCGTCGATGCGGTCGCGCGGGCCACGCTGGACGGCACCACTCGCGAGTACCGCGCCGGCTATCAGACGATCGAACATCGCGACCTTCCGCCTGCGCGGCTGTGGCATGCGGCGCGCACGCTGGTGCGGCCCGTGGCGGTGACGCCGCTCGATGGCGTGACCGTGGGCTACGTGATGGGCGTGGGCGACGAGGTCCCGGCGGCGATCGAAGCGCTGGGCGCGACGGTGCGGCTGCTCGGCGAGGCCGACCTGACGGGCGGTGCGCTGGAGGGCTTCGACGCGATCGTCGTGGGGACGCGGGCGTACGCGGTGCGGCGCGACCTGGTCGACAACAATCAGCGGCTGCTGGACTATGCGCGGGGCGGCGGCAATCTGGTCGTGCTCTATCAGACCCAGGAGTTCGTGCCGGGCGAGATGGCGCCCTATCCCGCGGAGCTGCCCAGGGGCGCGGAGGAGGTATCGGAGGAGGACGCGCCGGTCGAGTTGCTCGAGCCGGACCACCCGCTGCTGGCCGGCCCGAATCGGATCTCCGGGGACGATTTCGATGGCTGGCTGGAGCAGCGGGGCTCGAAGTTCTTCACGGATTGGAATCCGGCGTACACGCCGCTGGTCGAGACGCACGACACGGGGCAGGCGCCGCAACGGGGTGTGTGGCTGACCGCGGAGGTTGGTGCGGGGCGCTACAGCTACCTGGCGCTGGCGCTGCATCGGCAGCTGCCGTACGGGGTGCCGGGCGCCTACCGGATCCTGTCGAACGTCCTCTGGCCGCGGGTGTACGGCCGGTGACCGGGCAGGCGGACGCCTTGTGAGTCTCGGCACGGCGGACTGGATCGTCGTCGCGCTCTACGGAGCGCTTACCCTGTCGATCGGCCTGCGCCTCGCGCGGCGGGCGGGGCGTAGCGTGGAGGACTACTTCGTGGCGGGGCGATCCCTGCCGTGGTGGATCGCGGGGACGTCGATCGCGGCCACCTGGTTCGCCAGCGATGCTCCGCTCGCGACGGCGGCACTGGTGCGCCGCCAGGGTGTGTTCGGTAACTGGCTGTGGTGGTACGAGGCCGCCGGCATCCTGATGCTGACCTTCTTCTACGCGCGGCTCTGGCGGCGCGCCGGCGTCCTGACCGACGCCGAGCTGATCGAGCTTCGCTACGGCGGGGCGCCCGCGCGGATCCTGCGCGGGTTCTCGGCGGTCTACCAGGGGCTGGTCAAGAACGCGGTCGTGATGGGCTGGGTAATGCTGGCCATGGTGAAGTTCAGCCAGGTGCTCCTCGGCTGGGACGCGGCGCTGACGCTGACCGTGTGCGTGGGGCTGGCGCTGGTGTACACGGTGGCGTCCGGGCTGTGGGGGGTGGTGGTGACCGACGTGCTGCAGTTCGTGGCCGGGATGCTGGGGTCGATCACCTTGGCCGGGATCGTGCTGACGCGGTTCGGGGGGCCGAGCGGGATGGCGGACGCGATCAGGGAGCAGCCGGGGGCGCCCGCGGGCGCGCTGGACCTGGTGCCGAGCGCGGCGAACGCGTCCTCGCTCGAGGTGCTGTCGTTCCTGTGCCTGATCCTGATCCTGTGGATGAGGAGCGGGCAGGGCGACGGGTACGTGGCGCAGCGGCTGTTCGCGACCCGCGACGAGCGGCAGTCGGTGATGGCATCGCTCTGGTTCGCCTTCGCCGGAACGGTGCTGCTGACGTGGCCGTGGATCGTGGCCGGACTGGGGTCGCTGCTGGTCTTCCCGGCGGGGGCCGGGGCGGATCCCGCACTGGTCGCCGATCCCGAACTCGCGTACCCGATGATGATCCGCGAACTCATGCCCGCGGGGCTCCGCGGCCTCATGGTCGCGACCTTCCTCGCCGCCTTCATGAGCACGATGGATACGCACCTGTGCTGGGGCGCGTCGTACATGGTC
The DNA here is from genome assembly GCA_022823145.1 of Gemmatimonadota bacterium. Taxonomy (GTDB): domain Bacteria; phylum Gemmatimonadota; class Gemmatimonadetes; order Longimicrobiales; family Gaopeijiaceae; genus Bin94. The sequence continues at coordinate 24,550 of JAJDXS010000031.1, read as the reverse complement.
AACGACGTGTACCGCCGCTTTGTCCGGCGCGATGCGACCGAACGCCACTACGTGACCGCGTCGCGCGTGGCGGTGGTGGGTCTGGCGTTGCTGGCCGCGGGCGTCGCGTGGCAGATGGAATCGATCCAGCGAGGGTGGATCTATATCATAGAGTTGACCGCGGGCGTCGCGGTGGTATGGCTACTCAGGTGGTATTGGTGGCGGGTGAATGCCTGGGCGGAGATCGCCGCCATGGCCGGTTCGGTGGTGCTGGCCAACGGTCGCCTGCTCCTGGGCGCGGTGCAGGCCGCCGTTCCCTTCCCCGCGGCGTTCCTCAACTTCACCGACCGCTTCTACGCACCCGAGATGGACCTGGTGCGGGCGGTGGTCATCCTCGTCACCTGCACGCTGCTCTGGCTGATTGTGATTTGTTTCACAAGCCCCGAACGGGATGATGTGCTCGACCGCTTCCATCGCCGCGTGCGGCCGGGAGGATGGTGGCGCCCGGTCGCGGCGCGCACCGGTGTGGTCTCACGGGATCCGGGCGCCGCCCGCATGTGGACCGGCTTCGGCTTCGGCGCGCTCTTCGTCTACGGCAGCCTCCTCGGAATCGGCTGCATGCTGACCGGACGGGCCCTGGTCGGGGTGCTGCTGCTGGCGCTTTCCATCGCGGCCGCGGTCGTGACCGTGCGGCTCGCGGCGTCCGATACCCCATGAAGATCGTCCTGGTCGGTGCCGGCAGCCGCGAATTCGGCCCCGCGACCATTCGCGACATCCTGCTCAGCGACCTGCTTTGTGACGGCGGCGTCGAGATCGCGCTGGTCGACACGGACCCGTCCGGCCTGCCCGACACGCAAGCCTACGCGGAAGCGGTGGCGGAGCGGCTCGGGCGCTCGGCCACGCTGACCGGCACCACCCGGCTGGCCGACGCCCTGCCAGGCGCCGACGCCGTCATCGTGGCCATCGAAATCAACCGCTACTTCTACTGGGCGCAGGACTTCCACGTCCCGCGCGCGTTCGGCTTCCGCCAGATCTACGGCGAGAACGGCGGGCCCGGCGGACTCTTCCATGCGCTCCGCAACATGCGTCCCAGCGTCGAGATCGCGCGGGCCATGGAGGCCTACTGCCCCGACGCCTGGTTCGTCAATTACTCCAATCCGCTCACCAAGCTGTGCGAAGCGGTGAGCCGCCTGACCGATGTCCGGATCGTCGGCCTCTGTCACGGCGTCTTCCATGGCGTCGAGCAGATGGCTCGTTTTCTCGAACTTCCTCCCGGGCGTCTCGACGCGCGCGCCAGCGGCCTCAACCACTTCTCGTGGTTCGGCTCGGTAACCGATCGCGAAACGGGCGAAGACCTCTATCCCCGCCTGCGCGAACGCGAGCGCGTGGCCGACTGGCTGCACGACTGGGACGAGATCGCGCTCAGCCGGATCCTCTTCCGCGTCTTCGGGCGGTTCCCCAGCCCCGGCGCCAACCACATCGGCGAGTATATCCGCTGGGCGGGCGATTTCCTGGCCAGCAGCCCGTTGCAGTTCTTCTACGACCCGGCCGAGGGCCACCCCTGGGAGACGGGCAAGGTCCCCACCTGGATCTACCACCTGGGCGACAACCCGACGGAGACGGCCCTGTTCCCGGAGCGCCCGCGGGACCGGGCGCGCGGGAGCCGCGAAGAGCGGGCGGGCGATGCCGAGGAAGCTCCGCTGGCACCCTCCGGCGAGCTCGCCATCCCCCTTCTGGAAGGCGTCCTGTGCGGCGCCGAACACTACCTCGACGCCGTCAACGTCCCCAACGCCGGTTACGTGCCGGGCCTGCCGGACGGCGCTATCGTCGAGGTCCCGGCCCGTGCGAACGGGTCCGGTATCCATCCCGTCGCCGTGGACCCGCTCCCCGACGCCGTTCTCGCCCTGCTGCGCCTGCAGGTCAGCATCAACCAGCTCCTCGTTGACGCGTTCCGGGATGGGTCACGGCGGACCTTGCTTCAGGTGCTGTTGCTTGACCCCACAACGGAGTCGTATCGGCAGGCGGTCAATCTGATCAACGAGATGTGCCGATTGCAGGACGAGGTGCTGCCTCCGTTGGAGTGGTGACATCGGGCCGTACACACGGATTGCCGCGTGGACGATTGATTGGGAGGGTTGCAAGAGAGTAGCCAAAGTAGCTATTATAGCTCCATGAAAGAGATTACCGCCAGGGAAGCCAAGAACCGCTTCGGTCGCCTGCTCGCGTCCGCCCAAAGAGCACCGATACGGGTGACTCGCAATGGAAGGCCCGTAGGAGTCATGATGTCGATGCAGCAGTTCGAACGCCTGCGGGGAGCTGCCTGGGAGAGGCTGACTGCGACCATGGATGCGCTGGGCCGAGAGGCCTCAGCGAGAGGCCTCACCGACACGGAGTTGGAGTCGCTCCTTTCCGATGAAAGCTGACAGGGTCGTCGTTGACACGAACGTCCTGATCAGCGCGGCACTCCGACCAGACAGCCGCCCACGCGCGGTGTCCGCAACCAACGGCGTCCTGATCTTCTCGGAAGAGTCGTTCCACGAACTGCAGAGCCGTCTGCTCCGCCCCAAGTTCGATCCCTACGTCGGGCGGCAGGACAGGATGGTGTACCTGGCTCAAGTTGGAGCCGTGTCGGAACGGGTCTCCATAACAGGCGCCAAACTTGGCTGTCGCGATCCCGAAGACGACAAGATGCTTGAGACCGCCCTCATGGGCGACGCAGACTGTCTGGTCACCGGAGACCACGATCTTCTTGAAATGTCGTCCGTCAGCGGGATCCCGATTGTGAGCCCGGCCACCTTTCTGGAACTGCTTGAGCCGGACTGGCCGGCCAGGCGTCGGTGAAGTAAGCCAAGCCGGCCTCCCTCAACCCGCCGCCCGCACCAGCGGCCACACCTGCACCGACTCCACACCCAGGTCGTCCGTCGCGTGCCCCAGGATGTACTCGGCGCCAATCTCCAGGATGGTCAGTCCCTCGGGCGTCTCGACAAACCCGAGCACCCTCCCGTCCGGATCGAAGACCGTCCACAGCGGCGCCGGTCTGTCCATTCCGGGCAGGGTGGCCTCCCGGACCCACAGGTGATCCAGCTCGTCGGTGAGCAGCGTTCGGAAGGCCGGAAAGTGCTCGACCAGCGGCATGCCCTTGTAGCCCTCCCGGGTCCATTCGAGCTGATCGCCGGTCAGGCTCGTGCGCCCAAGGGCGTCGTCGATCGCCTGGTCGACCTCTTCGCGAGTCGGTGCACGATTCGCGTACTCGCGACGAATGATATGTGCGAGTGCACCGGTCGTCCCGTCGTGGACACGGATTTCGTAGTGGTCGTCCGGCGTGAGGATGACGCTCTCGCCCCAGGACGCCTCGTGGAGCGAGCGACTGAATGGAAGGAGCCCGAACACCGCCATCCGGCCGTCCATGTTGATGAAGGACTCGCGCCCGGGGTGATCACCCAGCGAGACGCGCACGCTTCCTGTCGCATCATGCAGCTCGTAAGTGGAATTCTCACGCCTGTAGCCCGGGCCCCCGCCGGCATCGACGGCCCGCCCAAGGACGGTGCCGTCACTCGGTGCCATGCGAGGTTCGTCAGGACGGTCGTCACCATCGAGGACAAACGACCGCCCCAACCCTCCCTCGGAGTCGAATACAGCGACCGTTCGGACTCGTGAGTCCCAGGCGACGATCGAATCGCCCGGCCAGGACGCAACGCCGGCGAGGGCGGTGAACTCTCCGGGCCCGTCTCCCGCTCGTCCCAACGTGGCCTGGTGCAAGCCGGAAGCATCGAACACGCGGATCTCGTTTGTGCCGGTGTTGGCGATCGCGATGCGGCCGTCCGGCAGCATCACCCCGTCGTCAGCCCGGTGCAGCAGGTAAGGCTCCTCGCCGGTCAATGCGCCGATCGACACCGTGGGCTCCGGGCCGATCCGCCACGGCAGTCGGGAATCGTCGGCAGGGCGGGCGTTCTCGACGATCCGGACTCCGGCGCTGTCCCGGACCTGAGAGGCCGGAAGGTTCGGCTCCGCACCGTCCCCGCAACCGGAGCTCAAAGCGACCGGAATCGCGAACAGCAGCACGCGTCCCGCAAGCCGCGGGGCCACGGGGGATCCGGAGTGCAGCGACGCCTTTGCCATGATCTCATCATCCCATGTCCTAAGTATTTAGGAGACAATGTGGAGTGTGAGACTGCCGCGGGCAACACTCTTCAATCCCGCACTACCCCGAACGTCACCCGTGACGGGTGATCCGCGCCCCGGTACACCGTCTGCTCGGCCGTGATGTACTGATCCGGCGTCGCGCGGTACGTGTCCACGAACTGCTGCGTGTTGCGGTCGTACGCGGGGAACCACGAACTCTGGACGTGCACCATGATCCGGTGTCCTGCCCTGAAGGTGTGGTAGCGGTCGCGCAGATCGATGCGGATGCGCGTGACCTCGCCGGGCACCATGGCCTCGGCGTTCTCGAAGCTGTTGCGGAAACGGCCCCGCATGATCTCGCCCGCCAGGTGCATCTGGTAGCCGCCCATGGGGATGTCGCAGAAGGGCGAGTCCGGGGCGTCGTCAGGGTAGACATCGATCACCTTGACCACCCAGTCCGAGTCGGTCCCCGTCGTCGACACGAAGATGTCCGCCAGGATCGGTCCCGCGATCGTCAGATCCTCGTCCAGCGGCGGCGTCTCGTACACCAGCACGTCGGGCCGGGCCGACGCGAAGCGCTGGTCCTCCACCTTCCACAGGTGCCCCAGCGTCGTCCGTTCCTCGGCCGAGAAGGGCACGGGGTTGTTCGGGTCGCTGGTGTAGCTGTCCGAACCGCCGGGCCTGCCCGCCCCCGCAAACGACAGCGTCCCGTTCTCGCCCAAGTAGAGCGGGACCTGCTCCACGCTCGCGGGCGGCCAGGTCGCGTGGCTCCGCCAGACGTTGGAGCCCGTCTCGAAGACGAACGCCTCCGGCGGATCCCAGCCCTCGGCGCCCCGCAGGTGATGCTCGAAGAACGGGAACTGCATCTCCCGCTGGAAGGTCACGGACGTCTGGTCGGTGAACTCGATGCACCCCAGATGGTCGCCCAGCATGCGGGACCAGCCGCCATGCAGCCACGGGCCCGCGACCAGGGTGTTCTCGGTGCCGGGATTCTCGGCCTCGATGGTCCGGTAGATCGACACGGGGCCGTAGAAGTCCTCGGTGTCGAACCAGCCCGCGACGTTCAGGATCGGGTGGCGGATGTCCCGCAGGTGCGGGAGCGCATTCTGCCGCTGCCAGTACTCGTCGTAGGTGTCGTGCTCCATGAAGTCGTTCCAGGCCGGAACGTCGCCGTGGAAGTAGAGCGCATCGATGTTCGACGCCGCACCCGCCTCGAGGAAGAAGTCGTAGCCCGAGTTGGTCCCGTAGTCGAAGCCCCCCGTCCGCGCATCCGTCGGGGCATCGCGACGGCGTGCGTTTCTGCTGAGCCAGGAGAAGGCGTACATGATCCTGAAGGCGCCGTTGTGGTGCCAATCGTCGCCGATGAACATGTCGGAGGGGGAAGCCTGAGGTGACGACGCGGCCAGCGCCGGGTGCGCATCCACCATCCCCATCACGGTCTGCCAGCCCGGGTAGGAGATGCCCCACTGCCCCACCTTGCCGTTGTGGCCCACCACGTTTCCGAGCACCCACTCGATCGTGTCGTGGTTGTCGGTGCTCTCGTCCGTCGTGGCGGGCCCCTTCGGCTTGACGGCCAGCGGCCGGATGACCTCGAACTCCCCCTCGGACAGGAACGTCCCCCGCACGTCCTGGAATACGAAGATGTAGCCGGCACGGTCGAACTCGGCGGTGGGCCCGAGGGGATTGCGATACTCACCTGCCCCGTAGGGCCCGACGGAGTAGGGGGTGCGGAAGAGCATCACCGGGAGCGGTTCGGTGATCTCGCGCGGCTTGTACACGATCGTGTGCAACGCCACGCCGTCCCGCATGGGCACCATGTGTTCGGTCTTGGCGTAGTTGGCCCGCAGCCACTCCAGATGGATCGCGTCGCCGCCATTCGCGGCATCCCGCGTGCGCTGCGCGAACTCGACCCTTTCCTCCGCCCCATCCTCGGCAACGCAGCCCCAGGCGCCGACGGCCAGCAGCAGCGCGATTCCGACCCTCAGCTTCCTCAAATCGAACATTGCCGCCTCCCTTCTCCAGGTCTCCGTGCGCGGCCACGCAGCCGATATACCGTGGGAAGACGGGCGCTGGCTCCACCACCCCCCGTCCCGATTACATTTGTCAAGGACGGTGACCGTAACCCCGCACCGCACGCCCGGCAAACTCCCCATCCGGAAGCACTGGATCACGCGCGAACCATGAGTCATTCAACAATCCATATTCGGCCCGTCACCCCTGTCATCGGCGCGGAGATCCGGGGTCTGGACCTCGGCGAGGTCAGCGATTCCGACTTCCGTGCGATTCACGACGCGCTGATGGACCACTGCGTCATCTTCTTCCGCGACCAGGACATCTCGATCGAGAGCCAGAAGGAACTCGGCGCGCGATTCGGTGAACTGGTGGCCCACCCCAACGATCCAGGGGTCGACGGCCACCCCGAGGTCATGCCGATCCATGCGGACCGGGATTCGAGGCGTGTCGCCGGGGAGCAATGGCACTCGGACGTGTCATGCGATCCGCGGCCGCCGATGGGGTCGATTCTGCGCCTCCACACCGTTCCCGAGACGGGTGGAGACACGCTCTTCGCGAACATGTACGCCGCGTACGAGGGGCTTTCTGAGGGGATGCGCGCGTTTCTGGACGGATTGACCGCGGTGCACGACGGCGGACCGTACTATCGGGAGACCAACCGGCTCATTGGCCGTGACGACGGGGGACGGAGCTACCCGTCGGCGGAGCATCCCGTGGTGCGGACGCATCCGGTGACCGGCCGCAAGGCGCTCTTCGTCAACCAGATGTTCACGCAATACATCGTGGGCCTGCCGCCGGCCGAGAGCCGCGGGATTCTGGCGCTGCTGTACGAACACGTCGCGAGGCCGGACTTCCAGTGCCGCTTCCGCTGGCGGCCCAACTCGATCGCGTTCTGGGACAACCGCTCCGCCCAGCATCACGCGATCTGGGACTACTGGCCGGCGACGAGGTCGGGCTACCGGGTCACGATTCGGGGAGAGGCGCCGGTCTGAGTCGGGCGGACGTGCCGGCAGGCGCCGCAGGGACAGCCTGCCGACTGAAGGCTCTCCTGTCTCGCGTCACTCCTCGAACTCGAAGACCGCCATGTCCCGGTTCAACTGCAGCACCAGGACATCCGGGTCGATGAGCACGCGCTCGGGTTCGAAATCGGCGCGGATCACGAACTCGGCCGACTCCCCGGCGCCCAACACCACGTGGGTGCGGGCGTCCCGATAGTCCTCGTTCACCACCGTCCGGCTGCCATCGTCACCCTCGTCCGACCACCGCTCGCCGGCGGTCGCGCCCACCTGCACGCGCATGCGGCTCGTTCCCACGTTCTCGACTGTCCCCCGCACCACCCATTCACCGCCCTCCCGCGTTTTCGTCACGTCGGAGAACCGGTATTCGGGCACTACCACATCGAAGAACCACTGCTCGGCGAACGCATCGAACGCGGTCGTGTCGGGTGCAAAGTCCCGCAGGACGGCCAGCATGTCCTGGATGACGGGGAAGTCGGGGTCCGGGTTGTACTTCGCAATGAAGGCCTGGAGCCCCGCGAGAATGTTCTCCCGCCCCATCTCCTGGTGGAGCATCCACGGGACCCAGCCACCCTTGTCGTAGGTGACCGTCTGGTCGCCGGAGCGGCTCCCGTCGGTCTTTACCAGCAGTTGCTCCGAGTCGACGAAGCGCTGGTCGCCGTACATCTGCTCCAGGCGCCTGGTGAACTCGATTCGGTAGCGATCGCCGTACACCTGCTCGTGCAGCAGTATTGTCGAGTAGTGCGCCATCCCTTCGGACAGGATGTTGCCGCCCGGACCCTGGCCCGGCGTCAACAGGTTGCCCCACCACTGGTGGGCGGCCTCGTGCGCAACCACCAGGAAAGCCACGTGCGACCGGGGATCGCTCCTGGCCAGGAACCCGATCCCCTCGCTGAAGGTGATGTTGGTGGGGAATCCCTGAGCATAGGTCGCGAGCGCCGCAAACTCCGAGATCTTGAGCAGGTCCCACGGGAAGGGATGGAACCACTCGGAGAAGTACTTGCGCGCGGCGTCCAGCGCCGCCGACATTTCTTCGATGTTGTAATCGTGCTCCGGATGGTAGTAGATCGCTGTCCCGTCGCCCTCCTTCACGGCGTATTTGCCCGCCACGACGTTGAACAGGTCGACCGGGTAGTCCGTCTCCCACACGACCGTGCGCCGGCCGTCGGTCACCTCGTCGCTCACCAGTTGCCCCACGCCGTTGGCGGTGTACTCCTCGGGCAGGGTGATGCGCGTGCGCACCGTGAACGGCGCCCCACCCCAGCCGAAGAGCGGCTCGGTCTCGCCCTCGTAGAAGTCGTCCGGATAGTCCTTCGGCTCGGATGAGTTGTCTCCGTCCACACCGATCTGCTCGTTGTACCCCGGTGTCGGGACGAATGTCGGCGAAAACGCCGTCAGCACGATCCCCGATTCCAGGATGAACTGCGCCGCGCCTCCAGGTCCCTTGGCCATTCCCCGCGGGTACTCAAGGTCGTAGCTGAATCCGATCGTGAGCGATTCGCCGGGCCCCAGCGGATCAACGGGTTCAAAGACGAACAGGTTGGAACGGTTGTCCGGCTCGTAGGGCTCCCCGTTCAGGGTCCATTCGATGGGATCCCACTGTCCGGCCGTCACCGGGATCTGCTCGTAGGCATAGTCGCGGTGGTTTTGGAAGGTGTACTCTCCCTTGACCGAAGCCGTCCGCTCCGCCGGCTCGAAGTCGAGGTCGACATCGACGTCCGACACCGACGGCATCTCGAAGCCGGTCCAGGTAGCGACGTTTTCGCGCCAGTAGTCCTTCTGCGCTTCCTCGGCGGCATCGCCCTCCCGACCCGCCCTGCCTCCGAAGAACAGGACGAGCGCAATCGCGATCGCGGGCGCAGCCCACGGAATCAGGCGCAGAGCCCCGATCAGCAGTGGCTTGGGCCTCATGCGATGCACGAGGCGCGTCGCGTCGCGATCCTGCCGGCCGAACCACCTGACGGCCAGCGCGACAAGGAGCGGCACCAGGCTCAGGTAGAGCACGCGGTTGAGAAGCAGTTCGGTCCCCTGCAGCGAGAACGCGCCCATGTCGCTCCACTGGACCGCGTTCCACGCCATCCAGTTTAGCACCCAGCCGAACGAATCGTCGAAGTCCATCCGATAGATGGTGTAGATGATCAGCGCGAAGCCGACGCCGTACACCGCGTATCGATTGCGGAAGAAGGCGAAGAGCGCCGTGACCAGCGCGGTCCAGAAGATGAAGGTCGGGGCCAGCACACCGCCCCAGGTAACCACGAACGGGACGATGTCGAATCCGACCGGACTGCCCTCGAAGAGCTGCTGCCAGACGATGAACCCCCAGCTCGCGACGACACCGACGGTCAGAATCAGTCCCGCCACCATGCTGTTGCCGAGCGTCTTGCCGAGCAGGATCGACCCTGTGCCTATGGGTGACGCGTTGAAGATCTCGGCGAGTCGGCGGCTGCGCTCCTTGTGCAGGGACTCGACCGTATAGAAGAGCAGAAGGAAGCAGACCAGCAGGCTGAGCGTGTTCAGCTGCCGCACCGCCACCGCGCCGGAAGTCAGGAGCAGCGGCGAATTGAAGGGGCCGATGGCGATGAGTGTGGCAAACAGGGACTGATAGAGGATCAGCGGCACGAAGAGATACATGCCCGGGCGGCGAACAAGCTCCCGGACCTCTTCGCGACCGATCACGCGGGCGGCCTTCCAGAAGCCGAGGGGCGCGGTGGCCATGTCGAGATCCCGGAGGGTCGCCTCGCCGGAGGACGGCTCGGCAGCCGTGGTCACATCGGCGCGGCGGCGTCCGAATACGCGCGCGAATGGCCAGGACAGCCACGCAAACAGCTTCAGCGCCCTGGCAAACGACCGCAACAACTTCGATTCGCTGGCTCCCCGGCGCAGCCTCGCGGAGTAGCTCATCGCCGCGCCACCCACGGCGGTCAATCCGATGACACCGAAGGCGACCCGGCTGAGCAGGAAGCCCGCATCGGGCCGCAGCACCGCGCTGTTATAGAACTCGACCCCGCGGTCCACCTTGAGGAAGGTCTCGTTGAGCCAGCGGAAGCCCGACGGGTCCACAAGCATCAGTGCGCGGTTCAACTCGGGCGAAAGCCAGTCGGGCGACCAGAGAGTGAGGAAGGTGAGGGTGACCAGGAGCACCAGGATCGGGAAGAAGAAGACGATGATCGGCCGGCGCGTCCAGGTGCCCAGGAAGAACGGCACACCTGCGAAGAGCAGGATCTGCGGAAGCCCGAACAGCACGGTGGGGAACAGGTAGTTCGCCAGCATGAACGGGCCGATGTGCCTGGTATCCTCGCCCGCCGCGACCACATGGTTGAAGAAGACCCCCATGCACAGATAGAGGAGCCAGATCACGAGGAAGACGCCGAGCGCACCGGCGAACTTCCCCCACACGTACTCGCTCGGGGTGAGACGCGTCGAATGGAAGACCTCGGTGACCTGAAGCTCGAGGTCGCGGATCACGACCAGGCCGGCCGCGATGGCGAGGAACCACGCACCGATCCCCATCACCACGATGCACTGGATCATGCTCTGGGCGAATACCGACGTGACGTGGGACCGTTCGCCGCCGACGGTCGAGTCGCCCGACGAGATCGTTACCGCCCCCTCGGACCATCCCCAGGCCATGAGCAGCAGGATCGCGAAGAGGACCCAATAGGCGGGTCTGCGCAATCCCGAAAACAGTTCCCTGCGCGTGACCTCCCACCACCTTGTGAAACTGTTCACGAGCCGGCTCCGTTCGCCTGCGCCAACAGCAGATAGGCGTCTTCGAGCGTCGGGGCCACGGACACGAACCCCTCGGGCACCGCGCCCTCGGCCCCTTCCTCTGCGGGCATGTGGACGCGGACCTGGTTGCGCCCCTCGATCAGGATCGCCTGGGTGATCCGGTAGCGGCGCTCGATCCCGGCCAGATCCTCCTTGGTCACCTCGCCCTGGTAGATCGTTCCGGCCAGCCGATCACGTGCTTCGCCCGGCGTCGTGTCGGCCACGAAGCGCCCGTCGTACATGATCGCCACTCGCGGGCACAGCACCGAGATGTCCTCGACGATGTGGGTGGACAGGAGCACCGTACGGTCTTCGGCGAGTTCGGCGAGCAGCCGGTAGAAGCGGATGCGTTCCTCCGGATCGAGACCGGCCGTGGGCTCGTCGACGATGATCAGCCGCGGGTTGCCCGCCAGCGCCTGTGCGATCCCGAGCCGCTGTTTCATGCCGCCCGAGTACCCCTTCACCTTGCGCCCGGCGGCGTAGGACAGGTTGACCCGCTCCAGCAGCTCCGCCGCGAGCTTTTTCAGCCCCTGCGGAGCCTGCACGCCCTTCAGCACGAGCAGGTAGCGCAGCATCGCCTCGCCGCTCAGGTGGGGGTAGAAGCCAAAGTCCTGGGGCAGGTAGCCGAGTTGGCGGCGAATGCGGCGGGGATCGGCGACGATGTCCTCGCCGTTGAAGCGGACCGCACCCGAGGTGGGCTCCAGCAGCCCCGCGACGATGCGCATCAGGGTGGTCTTGCCGGCGCCGTTGGGCCCGAGGAGGCCGAACATGCCCTTCGATACATCCAGCGAGACGCCTTGCAGCGCCGCGACGGGTCCGGGGTAGACTTTGACGAGGTCTCGGATTTCCAGCATGGGATCGCCTTGGGGGTTGGAGGATTCAGGCGTTGGCGCACAACTCCACGGCTTGCGCAAGCGAGCCGATCGGGTCCCCGCTGCGGGGGATGAATTCGTGGGCCATGTATCCGGTGAAGCCCGTGTCGCGAATCGCGCGCACGATCGCGGGATAGAAGAGCTCCTGCGACTCGTCGATCTCGGCGCGACCGGGGACGCCGCCGGTGTGGTAGTGAGCAATCCACTCGGCGGAATCGGTCAGGGTGCGGATGATGTCGCCTTCCATGATCTGCATGTGGTAGATGTCGTACAGGATGCGCACGCGGGGCGAGTCCACGGCGCGCATGATCTCCAGAGCGTACGGCATCCGGTCGCCGATGTAGTCGACGTGGCCGCCCGACTTCGAGTTCAGCACCTCGACCAGGATCGTCACCCCTTCCGCCTCGGCAATGGGCGCGCACTCGCGCAGGCACCGGATGGAGTTCTCGATCGCGGGACGGTCGGGCATGCCCCGGCGGTTCCCGAAGAAGCAGATCACGTTGGGAACGCCTTCGCGCGCGGCCCGCGGGATGTGTTCCTCGAACGCGCCGATGATCGCGGCGTGGTTGCGGGGCTCGTTGAGTCCGTCCTCGATGGTGCCGGCGCCCACGTCGCCGCACGAGACCACCAGCCCGTGATCCCGGGCCACGGCCCACTCGTCGACGGTGAGGAGGTCCATGGCCGGGAGGCCGATGTCGGCAACCGCCGTGCAGAACTCGGGCAGGGGGATGTCCGCATAGCACCAGCGGGCCACCGACTGGGTGATGCCGGTCGGGGCGGGTTGGGCGCGGCCGGCCGGCCGCGCGCGCAGCGACCCGGTCGCCCCCGGAGCGATCAACCCAAGCGAAGCGGCTCCGGTTGCCTTCAGCGCCTGGCGGCGCGTAAGGTTGGGCAACTTTTCCTCGGGATCCATCGGTTGGGTTCCTTTCCCTGCAGCAAGACCGCGTCAAGGCGGCGGAAACGGTAACGCATGAAGCGACGGGAGGCCATTGGCGTGCTGGGTGGGTTGGCGAGCGCCCCCGTCCTCATGCCTCTCGACGAGCTGGACAGGCTGGTGGCGTGGCGGGAACGGGTGCGTGCCTCGGCGGCGGCGCCCGGCAGATCCGAAGCCGCGGCGCCCCAGGCCGCGTCGCTGCTCACGCCGACCCGTGCCCGGGCCATGGAGGCGCTCGCCGAAGTGATCGTCCCCGCGACGGACACGCCGGGCGCATCGGAAGCCGGCGTGAGCGAGTTCGTGGCCGCGCTGGTGGACGGATGGCTGGACGACGACGACCGGGACCGGTTCCTGTCCGGGCTCGACACCGTGGACCCCGCGTGCCGCGAGCGCTTCGGCAGCCCGTTCGCCGAGTGCGCGCCGGGTGAGCAGGCGGCCTTCGTCCGCGGCCTCGACCAGGAAGTGACCCGGCTGCGCGAGGATCCCGCCGCGGACGAATCGCAACACTTCTTCCACGACATCAAACGGTTCACCTTGACCGCGTACTTCACGTCGGAACCGGGACTCGCCGCGCTCGGCTACCGCACCACCTTCCGCACCTTCGAGGGGTGTGCGCCGCTCGACCCGCAGGAGGCCCGCCGATGACCATCGCGCGCAGGGACCTCTTCCACATCCGGCCGCGCCGCCAGGAGTTCGACGCCATCGTGGTCGGTTCTGGCATGTCGGGTGGCTGGGCGGCCAAGGAGCTCTCCGAGCTGGGCGCCAGCGTGCTCGTGCTCGAGGCGGGGCCCATGATCGTGCCCGAGCGCGACTACGCCGAGCACCTTCCCACCTACGAGATGCCGTACCGTGGCTGGAACGACCGCAAGGCGGTAGCGGCCGAGCAGCCGGTCCAGGGCGAGTGCTACGCCTGCGACGAGGTGGGCCGCAAGTTCTTCGTCAACGACATCGAGAACCCGTACACGACCGACCCCGACAAGCCGTTCCTGTGGATCCGCGGACGACAGGTGGGCGGCCGATCGATCATGTGGGCGCGCCAGTGCTACCGCCTGAGCGACCTCGACTTCGAGGCCAACGCGCGCGAGGGGTACGGGATCGACTGGCCCATCCGATACGCCGATCTGGCGCCCTGGTACGACCACGTCGAAGCGTTCGTCGGCATCAGCGGGCGCGCGGAGGGGCTGGCGCACGTACCTGACGGCGTCTTCCTGCCGCCTATGGAGATGTCGTGCATCGAGGAGCACGTGGCGGGCGCGATCGCCAGCTCCTACGGCGGAGACCGCCTCATGACGATCGGGCGCACGGCGGTCCTCACCCGTGATCACAAGGGGCGCCGCGCCTGCCACTACTGTGGCCCCTGCCACCGCGGATGCCGCACCCGCAGCTACTTCAGCTCGCTCAACGCGACCCTGCCCGCGGCCGAGGCGACCGGGCGTCTGACCCTGCGTCCCTACAGCGTCGTCGCCGAAGTCCTGTGGGATCCGCGCGCCGGCCGAGCCGGCGGCGTTCGCGTCATCGACGCCGAGTCGCACGAGGAACTCGAATTCCACGCCCGCAGCGTCTTCCTCGGCGCCTCCGCGCTGGAGTCCGCGCGCATCCTTCTCAACTCGAAGTCGGCCGACTTCCCCGACGGTCTGGCCAACTCGAGCGGCGTGCTCGGCAAGTACCTCATGGACCACACCATGGGCGTCGGCGCGCGCGCGACCTTCCCCGGCTGGGAGGACCGGACCACCCGCGGCAGGCGCCCCAACGGCATCTACATTCCCCGCTTCCGCAACGTCACCGATTCCTCGCCCGGTTTCCTGCGCGGCTACGGGTATCAGGGCTCCGCGACGAGGGAGGGCTGGGGCCGCGGCACGTCGATGCCTGGTTTTGGAGCGGATTTCAAGAGCGACCTCCTCCGCCCGGGGCCGTGGTCATTCGGAATCAGCGGATTCGGCGAGTGCCTCCCCCGCGAGGAGAACCACGTTGCCCTCGACCCCGGCCAGGTCGACAAATGGGGAATCCCCACGCTGCGGATCAGTTGCGCCTGGAGCGAAAACGAACGCGCCATGATGTTCGACGCCGCATTGCAGGCCGCCGAGATGCTGGAGGCCGGCGGCGGCCGCGACATCACGATCGACACCGAGATGACCCCGCCCGGCCTCACGATCCACGAGATGGGCACGGCACGCATGGGCCGCGACCCCGCGACCTCCGTCCTGAACGCCCACAACCAGGCGTGGGACGTGCCAAACCTCTTCGTCGTCGACGGCGCTGCAATGACGTCGTCAGCATGTCAGAACCCGTCGCTCACGTACATGGCGTTCGCGGCGCGCGCGAGCCACTACGCCGTGTGGGCGGCGCGGCGGGGGGAGATCTGACAGATGTCCGGTGGCGTGGGAGCCATCGGGTCACGAGAGACTGGTCAACCGAATGTAATCGCGACATCACAATATGTAATGTGTACTTTACTATTCGGGGCTTGGACACCGGCGCGGGCGATCCCTGCTGCGCTGCTTCTACTGGGGTGCCAGCCACAGAGCCAGACGGAATCGGCCAGCATCCCAGCGGTTGCCGTAGCGTTCGAGGAGACCGGCACCGCCGTTGAAACCACCCATACCCTCCACCCTCAAACCCTGCTGGCCATACCTGACATGACTCACGGATCGGAGTGGCTGAGCGTGGTCTCGGACATGCGGTATGACGCTGTGTCGGGCACGTTCCTGGTGATGGACAGGAGGGCCGGCACCGTGGCGGAAGTCGACACACTGGGTGCGCTTGTCCACATCTACGGCGGCGGGTTGGGCCGAGGGCCCCACGAGGTGCGCGACCTGGTCGACTACGCCTTCTCACCCACTTCCGTAGCGTTCCTCGATCGGGGCAACAACAAGGTGCTGGTCTACCCACGCCTCGGAAGACGGGCACGCCTGTTCCCCGTCTCGCCCGCATACCGCAGCATCGCCCTGGCAGCTGACGAGACGATACTGGTTGCGCCGGGGACGGGTCTTCATGCCGTGGACGTCCATGGAGCCTCGGGTGACCTCGTCGGCGGTGTTGGCGCGTTCGAAGAACTTCCTGTGCGCTGCGCACCGGAAGAGAATTGCGATCGGACCAGAAGCATGTCCCCGCCCTCCCGATCCTGCAGGCATCGGGATACCAGTATTGGCTCCTTGACATCCACACGCTGGAAATCGAAAGCGCGCTGTTCAGTGACCCGGGGCACGGCATGATCGCGACGGGTTGGCCGACCGTGTTCGGAGTCCAGCGCCGGAGCTACGCGATCTACCGGCTGAAAGACTGAACTCGACGGATCTACGACCGCTCCAGCGGCCATAGCTGAACGGACTCAACCCCGAGGTCGTCCTCCATCGCGCCCAGGATGTAGTCCTCTCCGATCTCGTGAATCTCCAGTCCATCCGGCGTTTCGACGAAGCCCAGCGCGCGTCCGTCGGGACCGAACACGGTCCAGAGCGAACCAGGCCGATCGTCGCGCGGGAGCTGGTATGCCTCCACCCAGAGGTGGCCGGTGGCGTCACCCAGGATCGAGGAGAATGCGGGGAAGGTTGCGGCAAAGGGCGTGGTTTCGAACTCCTGGCGCGCCCGCTCGACGAGGGCCTCGGGAAGGTTCGCACCTTCGTAGTAGGACAACTGCTCTTCGACATAGGGTGCGCGATCGGCTTCGGTGGGAGCCCGGAGCTCATGGCTTCGCCGCACAATCCGGGCGAGGGCGCCATCCGCGCCAAATGCCCTGATCTCGTATCGGTCGTTGGGACTGGCGACGACATGGTCCCCCCAGAGGCCGGCAACGAGCTCACGACCATAGGCCTTAAAGCGCAGGTACCTCGACCCTCGTTCATCCGTCGTAACGATGACTTCCCGGCCGCGGTGCGTTCCAAGCGAGGACAACAGCGCACCTTCGCCGTCCCGGAGTTCGACGACGGCGGTGTCGGCACCTTCCGGCGCGGTGATGGACAGGACGTCGCCGACCTCGCGGACGGCCTGGGCCCGAGGACGGAGCCAGATGGCCTTTTCGCTGCTACCCAGTGCAAAGGAGCGCCCGAATCTCCCGTCGGAGTCGAAGACGGCAATCCCGAGACCCGCCGTGTGCCAAGCCGCAATCGAGTCGCCGGGCCAGCGGGCGACATGTACCAGACTGGTGAACTCGCCGGGGCCTTCTCCACGCCCGCCCAAGGTCGCCAGGTGACTCCCCGACGAATCGAAAACCCGCAGCTCCTGCGAGCCCAGGTTCGCCACCACAATCCGGCCATCCGGAAGACGAACGGAACTGAAGGCCCCGTGGAGCATGTAGGGCTCCTCGCCCTCCACCACACCGATGGAGACCGTCGGCTCGGGCCCGATCCGCCACTCCAGCCGTGACCCATCCGGTGGGCGCGCGTTCTCCACGATCGTGATTCCGGCGCTGTCGCGGACCTCGGTGGCGAAAAGGGTCGGTGGAGCATCTCCGGGCGCGCAGGCAACAGCAGTTGCGAGGGGGAGTGTCAGGACAATCAGTGAAGTACGCACCATTGGTCACTCCTGGTGTCGGGACCGGTCCAACGGCCACACCTGCACCATTTCGACATCCAGATCGCTCTGCGCCGTCCCCAGGACGTAATCCACCCCGACCTCGTCGATCGACAGGTCCCTCGGCGTTTCGACGAATCCCAGCACCCGCGCGTCGGGATCGAAGACGGTCCAGAGCCTGACGGGCCGCGGGTCGGCAGGCGACTCGTACTCCTCGACCCAGAGGTGGCCGAGTGCGTCGGCCATGATGGATGCGAAGGCGGGGAGGTGGTCCGCCACCGGAACCGCTTCGTAGCGACGGCGCAACGCCAGCGCTTCCGACCCAGTGGCCCAACGGTTGCGGTCCATTTCGGTATCGATGTACGCGCTAACCTCTTCCGCCGTCGGCACACGCTGGCGGTGATCACGTCTGACGATCCGGGTGAGCGTGCCATCGGCCGCAAAGGCCTTCAACTCGTACCGGCCGGTGTGGCCGATCACGACCCCTTGGCCCCACAGCGCCCACACCGGCTCCCGCCCGAAAGTCTTCCGGAACAGGATCGAGCGGTCGCCTTCGTGAAGGAGGTGCCACTCGTAGCTCGGATGGGTCCCAAACGAGGCGCGCACCTCGCCGTCGCCGTCCCTGAGCTGCATGACCATGGTGTCGGCCGCCTCGGGCCCGTGCCGCACCAGGATCAGGCCGTCCCTGCTCGCAGAAGCCGGCCAGAATCGCTGCATCGGGGAAACGCGCTCCTGGCCGGTCAGCACGAAGTTGCGCCCATGGGTTCCGTCGGCGTCGAACACGGAGAAGCCCAGCTGCGGTCCATACCAGGCAATGATCGAGTCGCCCGGCCAGGGTTCGATCTGGGAGAGATCGGTGAATTCACCGGGTCCCTGGCCCTCGCCCGCCCAGGTCGCGACATGCGTCCCCGAGCGGTCGAACACGCGCAGTTCCTGGGTGCCGGTGTTCGCGACCACGATCCGCCCGTCGGAAAGCACCGTAGCGTCGTAGGCCCGGTAGAGCATGTAGGGCTCCTCGCCTTCGAGAACTCCGATGGAGACGGTCGGCTCGGGCCCGATTCGCCAACCCAGCCGCGACCCTTCGGGCGGTTCGGCGCTGTCGACGATCCGTACGCCTGCGCTGTCGCGGACTTCAATGCGGAGTCCGCCTGCGCTGCCTCCGTCGCCCTGGCAGGCCATGGTCGCTGCGGCAACCACTACCGCAGCGATCGTCAGTCGTCCACTCATTCGGTGTGCCTCCGTTCAGCCTTCCGACCGCTCCAGCGGCCACAGCTGGACGTGCTCCACGTCGAACTCGTCAAAGCGGGTGCCCAGAATGTAGTCCTCCCCGGTCTCCGGCACGGACCGGTAACGCCGACGCGATTCGGCTGCCGGTGTGAGCCTGCTGTAACCGGCCTGCCGCTCGATATACGCCTCGACATTGTCCTCGGTGGGCGCGCGCGGGACATGGTCGCGCCTCACGATCCTGGCCAGTGAGCCGTCCGGCCGGAAGGCCCTCAAATCGTAGCTGCCGGTGTGGCCGACGACGACCATGTCACCCCAGGTTGCCCACACGGGCTCGACAGACCGCGGAACTCGCCCGGGCCCTCGCCCCGGCCGCCCCAGCTTGCGAGAGGAATGCCGGTTGCGTCGAACACCCGCAGCTCGTTCGTCCCGGCATTCGCGACGACGATGCGCCCGTCACCAAGCCTGGTCGCATCTCTGGCGCCATAGAGCATGTACGCCTCCTCGCCTTCCGCGATCCCGATGCTGACGGCGGGTTCGAGGCCGACCGTCCATCCCAGCCGCGACCCCTCCGGCGGTTCGGCGTTCTCGACGATCCGGATTCCCGCACTGTCGCGTGTTTGGGTGGGGAGAGATGGCGCGGATTGCCGACCCTGCTCGCAGGTCAGCACGGCCATGGACATCAGAGCGAGGAGAGGCTTCAGCTTCATGATCGTCCTCCGGTACCAACGGGCGCATCCGAACCATTTCGGCGCTCGCGTGCATTCCCGCGCCCGCGTGGTCCATCTGTCTTGAAGAATCGTTCCCGGAGCGCGGATCCGCCATGACAGCACCGTCTTCCGCGCGGCGTGCGTCAAGGAGCCCGGTCGTGGCTGATCGACTGCACCTGTCGACCGGACACCGGCGCATGATCGAGGATCTCCTCGATCGTTACTGGGCCCGCCTGCCCAAGTACGGGATTCTCGCACTCCGCTTTGACGTTCGCGGGACCCGGCGTCACATTCGGTCGGATGCGCAAGCCGCGAGTCGTTCCGGGAGTGTGGGCGTGTACGCGGGAATGACGGTCGGTGTCGTGGTCCCGGCGAGGGACGAGGAGCAGAACATCGGGTCCGTCGTTGTCGATCTGCTGGCGCTGCGCAACGACCGGGGCGCACCGGTGGTCGACGACTTTGTCGTCTGCGACAACGGATCGACGGATGCGACGGCCACCCGGGCGCGCGAGGCGGGGGCGCGAACGGTGCGGCAGGACACGCCGGGCTACGGACTGGCCTGTCTGACGGCTCTCGCAGCCCTCCGCCCCGTCGATGTTGTGCTCTTCACGGATGGCGACCGGTCGTTCCACGCCGTGCAGGGACTCAGGCTGCTCGAAGCCATAGACGGCGGAGCCGATCTGGCCATCGGCTCGCGAGCGATGGGCCGCAGGGAACCGGGCGCCTTGTCGTGGCCGCAGATGGCCGGAAACCGGGTGGCCAGTGTGCTGATCCGCCTGCTGTGGGGGGTGCCGGTCACCGACCTCGGTCCCTACCGCGCCATTCGCTCCCAGGCACTACAGCGGCTCAACATGCAGGACCGCACATACGGCTGGACGGTCGAGATGCAGGTCAAGGCGATCCAGCACGGCCTGAGGATCGTTGAGGTGCCCGTGGACGCCCTGCGGCGGCGTTTCGGCCGGTCCAAGGTGGGGGGCACGTTGCGGGGGGTCGTCGGTGCCGGCGCGGGAATCCTGTCGATGATCGCGCGGCTCCGCTGGCGTGAGGCGCGATCGGGAAAGCCCGCCTGTTCCCCGGGTCGCGGGAATCCTAAACAATAGTGTTTACTATCGCGGCCGAACGACCGGATGGGTATTGTCTGGACGCGTGTGGGTCCTGGTACATATGTGGACGCCCCGTTGTGAGCAAGCCTGATTTCCGAACCGGGGTCGGGGCATGGTGGTCAGGTACTTTCATATGTCCGGCCTCTTGATGCGGCGCTCGTTTGCCGCGGGCCCGTATGGTGTTCGTGAGATCGGATCCAAATCAGTTTAACGGGCTCTCAGGCCCTCTGAACCAGGCTGGTTTTTCCGACCCCGTCTGCT
Source organism: Gemmatimonadota bacterium (assembly GCA_022823145.1). Lineage (GTDB taxonomy): Bacteria > Gemmatimonadota > Gemmatimonadetes > Longimicrobiales > Gaopeijiaceae > Bin94. The sequence goes on along the minus strand of JAJDXS010000031.1, from coordinate 4,042 downwards.
GACTGTTTGCCCTTACCCCGCTTCGTACGTCCTGCCGCCCACGTATCCCGGCAGCTTCTCTCTAACGTCGATTCCCTCCTTTCGGCGCTCCGGTTCAAGCCGCAGCGCGGTTCAGGCCGCAGCCCGAGCCCGGTAGACCTCCTGCCGCGTGGCCAGCGCCCAGACCCGCCGCGCCGTCCGGTTGGCGAGCGCCACCGCGACCAGCTTCTTCGGCTTGCGCGCCAGCATCCCGGCCAGCCACGGATCCGTGATCTCACCGCGCCGGCTCGCGTGCTGGACGACCGACATGGCTCCCGTGACCAGGAGCCGCCTCAGGTCGCGCTGGCCCAGCGGACTGTGGATGGCCTAAATCCGGGCAAGAAGTCACGTAAGTCTAATCAGGACTGCACGATCTGCGTTTCTTGCCCTCGTACTGGACTCTGCTGGACCGTACCGCGAAAGCGGGAAAACTGGATTTAAATGGCGGGACTCGTCCCCGCGCTGCCACTTCGCCGAAGGTCCCGGAAGCCGACCTCGCCCACGTCCCGAAGAGTTGGTTCGCCCAAGCGTATTCGACGTGCCGACCTGCTGGAGCGCCGCGTCGAGGTCATGCGGCGTAGACCTGCGTCACGGCGCCGATAGCCTGCCGTTGGTCGCAACCATGGCCGACGACGGCGAGGACGAAGGCTCGAAGGCCGCGTTCCGGGCCGTCCACGCGCATTTCGGGGTAGATACGGGCCGCAGAATCGCCTCAGATCGACGATCTCGGGTTCCCGAGGGGTAGAGGTAGGGCGAAAACCGGCGGTCGGCAGAGAGCGCCGCTATCGCCAGGGAGGTGACGGGGTCGCCCGTCGCTCTCGCCGTCCTTGATCTTTGCGACCGAAAGGCCGAACAGCTTGCCCGCGACGGCTCGGTGAGTGCTGTTCCGGGCGATGCCCGGAGAGGCGGTTTCGGCGGCTCCGCCGAGGGCTGGCTCACCTTCTTAAGGTCGGTCAGCCAGCTTACCCCGGGTATAACCCCGGGGCTGGCGAGGGGTGCTCCGCCCCCCTTCGATCCCCCCGAAAAACCCGTCGCTCCGGCGGCGTTCGCGGATGCGGAGCGAGCCGGTGACCGCCGGGCTCGTCGACCGTAGTTGCCACAAGTGGTTGACGCGGTGCGAGACCAGTGCGAGCATTATGCTAGCACCTGACCTAGGAGGCACACTTGGGCAACCTGACCATACGCAATCTGCACGATGACGTGATCGACCGCCTCAAGGCCCAGGCAAAGGCAAACGAGCGCTCGCTGGAAGGAGAAGTTCGCCATGTGCTCACCCGCGAGGTGACCAGCTACCTTGGGACGGTCGAGTTCTTGGCTCGCGCGGACTCACTGGCGGCAACGACGACTGGCACGAAGCAGACCGACAGCACCAAGTTCATCCGGGAGGACCGGAACCGGTGAAGGTCACGGTCGACGCGAGCGTGGCCGTCAAGTGGTTTTTTGCGGAGGACCACCGCGAAGAAGCCCGGTATCTCCTCGCACCCAGAATCGAGCGGTACGCTCCCGACCTGCTCCCCGTCGAATGTGCCAACGTCATCTGGAAGAAGGCTCGCCGCGGGGAAATAGCTTCGGCGACGCCTTTTCTGGACGGGATCGCCAAGCTCCCGGGAGTCGTCCAGATTCAGCTTGGCACGACCCTAATTCGGGAGGCGACGGAAACCGCGCTGCGAATCGGTCATCCGGTCTACGACAGTCTATACATCGCCTGCGCGAGACTAACCGGATCAGTGCTCGTCACGGCGGATAGGAGACTTGCGAAGGTCGTATCGGATCACGTCGCGGAGGTGTCGGTGATCGCGCTCCAAGATGCGTCGGCAATGGGCGATTTGAAGGAGGCCGGGATTCGACTGGTGATCGACCGGGACAGGGTCGAGGCGTTGAGTGAGGTGTGGGAGCGCGTTGCCGCGACCCGGGAGAGCGTCGTGGACGATTTCCATCCGGTCCCCGAGACAGGAGTCCGAATCATCGAGGCCGCCACCTCACAGCTCGCGGAGACGTCACCGACCAAGCTCAGACTGGTCAGGATGATCGAGGAACTGACCACCGATGAGAGGATGGATCTCTTGGTGCTCGGCTGGATCGGGGGCGGTCAGCCACACACCAGGAGGAGGTTGTTCGACCTTGCGATACGTCACGTGAACAATGCGAGGTACATCGCCGGATATGGTAGGCACTGGCGCCAAGGTCTAAGGCAATGGTCCACATGGGATCGGACAGGTTCGGGCTCCTGAGGCCGCCGGTGTCGGTTGTACCGCCCGATCCGCCGTCGGGATTCGGCGGCCTGCCTCGTCGGTGAGATCCTCAAGTGAGATCAACTGCGGTTCCGGGCAAACAATTCGCGTAGCGCCGCGTCGTCCGTGATGTCACCGGGCCACCCGTAGGCGACGGCCACGGCGGCGTCGAGTTGGGCGTGCGCGTCCGCGAGCCATTGGGGCCGTGCGTTGTAGAGGTTCGTCAGCGTTCGCTTCTTGAGCGCGGTCGCCGCCTTCTTGTCGCGGGGCACCGGACGCGGCGGATAGCCGCGCACGGGTTCCTCGATCCACTCCACCCACTCGGGCGGGTTGAGCCAGCGGTCCCGGAGTTCGACGAGCCGCCGGGCCGCCGAGGCAATGGCTTGGGCGCGTGGATCGGTCCGGTAGTCGCTGGCGGGGATGTCCGGTGAGAGTCCATCCGGGAAGGGGAAGGTCTCGAAGGTCGTGGTCGGGGTGTAGCGGGGATCGTTGCCCTTGCCGAGCCATGTGCCCATGCGTAGCGACCAGACCTCGTGAAAGCGGCTGTGCAGGATGCCGAACGTAGTGTCGTCCTCGCGGGCGATGGCGATCAGGGCGCTGTCGGGGAGGATGCTGGCGTCAAGCCAAACGAACAGCCGGTGTTTGGCGACCCGTGGCGTTGCGACGTACCGCGACAGGCCGCCAAGCGCGTCTCGAAGTTCCTGCCTCGGTCGAAGATGCCGCCACCACCGTAGACGGTGTTCTTCGATCCGGTTTCCCTGCCGCATAGCGTGGACATGTTTCTTAGCGTACTGGAACGGAGACTCGTACAGGGCGGCTTCGCCCTCCTCCATCGTCCACCCAAAATCGACGATCCACTTGTCGGCCGGACGCCGGGTGATCGCCATGCCGTTCATCCATGGCTTGAGCACATTGGAGTTCGGACGGCCGTTGGGGTTGGTGGGCTCACGCAGCCACTCGCGGGCCAAGTCTCCGGGAACGTCGAATGGCCCGCCCTTGGTGTCTCCCATGAAGGCCACGCCCGCGTTCCGGGCGAGCCGTTTCGCCTTGGTCAGGTCGAGGCCCGCTCCGCCACGCCGGGCCGTGAGATCCGTGTAGATCTCGTCCACGGTCTTGCCGTCGAGGCGGCGGCCCGTCGCGAGTTCGCTGTCCGCCGCCGAGAAGCACACCATCGAGACGCGGACGGCGGCTCCGTCGATCACCCACGGCTCGTCGCTCCACGCCTCGAAGATCGGCCCTCCGTGAGTAGCCCGTTCGAGCGCCCGGCGATTCGCTCCGCCCCGTATCGAGTTCGTCGCGACCAGACCCACCCGCTTCGCGGTATTCCCGCTCAAGCGTTCACCGGCCTTCACGAACCAGTAGCAGACCAGATCGGCCTCGCGGGGCACACGGCTCTCGTACACCCGGAATAGGGTCGATATGTACTCCTCGCCGAGGTTGGAGATGAGCAGCTTGCCGCCCAGGAACGGCGGGTTGCCGATGATGACGTCCGAATCGGGCCAGTCCGGTTCTTTGCTGTCGGGCGTCAGGATCGCGTCGCGGCACTCGATCGTCTCCAACGGGTCGAGGATCGGCTCCCGCGAGCCCGGAAATCCGTTCCTCCGCATCCACTGGATCTCGCCGATCCATACCGAGACCCGCGCGAGTTCAGCCGCGTAGGCGGACGGCTAACGGACAAGATCCCGGCAGGAGATCACGTAAGTCTAACTGGGGCTGCACGATCTGCCACTCCTGCCGTTGGGCTGGACCTTGCTGGATCGTGCCGCGAGAGCGGGAAAACGGGTTTGGAACGG
>JAJDXS010000045.1 GCA_022823145.1 Gemmatimonadota bacterium | reverse complement strand
GGCGAGCCGACCCCGGCGGAGGCGGACCCCAAGGGGGACCACTACTGCTTCGAGCGCGGCGCGCTCAAGGACACGGGCGGCGAGGGTTGGGCGGACGTGTGGAAGCGCCGCTGCTTCGCTTGGGAGTACAAGGGGAAGCACGCGAACCTCGACGCCGCGTTCAACCAACTCAGGCAGTACGCGCTCGCGCTGGAGAACCCGCCGCTGCTGATCGTCTCGGACATGCGCCGGTTCCGGATCCGGACGAACTGGACCAACTCGGTCAGCAAGACGCACGAGTTCGATCTCGACGATCTCGTGGACGGCGCGGTCCGCGACAAGCTCAAGTGGGCCATGTCCGACCCGGAGCGGCTGCGGCCCGGCGAGACCCGTCAGACGCTGACGGAGCGGGCCGCGAGGCACTTCGCCCGGCTCGCGCAGTCGCTCCGCGACCAAGGCCACGGCCCCGAGGACGTGGCGCACTTCGTTAACCGCCTCGTGTTCTGCATGTTCGCCGAGGATGTGGGCCTGCTCCCCAACGACATGTTCACCCGGATGTTGAGGCGGGCGCACCGGGCACCAGAGAAGTTCGCGGACTTGGCGCGGAAGCTGTTCGGGGCGATGTCCACGGGTGGCGAGGTCGGGTTCGAGGACGTGGATTGGTTCAACGGCGGGCTGTTCGAGGACGATGCCGCCCTCCCCATGGACAGGGGACAGATCGAGACGACGCTGGCCGCCTCCGGACTGGACTGGTCGAGCATCGACCCCTCGATCCTCGGCACGCTGTTCGAGCGGGGCCTCGACCCGGACAAGCGTTCTCAACTCGGGGCGCACTACACGGATCGGGACAAGATCATGCGGATCATCAATCCGGTGATCGTTCGGCCTCTGCTGGCGGAATGGGAGGCCGTGAAAGCCCGGATCGCCGATGGCTTGAAGCGTGCGGGCGCGGCGAAGTCGCAGGCTGCCGCGACACGGCAGCGGAGACGGGTGGAGAACGCGCTGGGCGCGTTCCTCGAACGGCTGCGGGCCTTCACCGTGCTTGATCCGGCTTGCGGGTCGGGCAACTTCCTCTACCTGGCGCTCCACGCCCTGCACGATGTGGAACACCGGGTCCAGTTGGAGGCCGAGGGGCTCGGGCTCCAGCGCGGCTTCCCCTCGGTCGGCCCCGCCAATGTCAAGGGGATCGAGTTGAATGCCTACGCGGCTGAACTGGCGCGGGTCTCGGTGTGGATCGGGGAGATCCAGTGGATGCGGAGGAACGGGTTTCCGGGCTCGCGGGACCCGATCCTCGACCCGTTGGAGACGATCGAGTGCCGCGACGCGATCCTAACGCCGGAAGGCGGGGAACCGGACTGGCCCGATACGGACGTCATCATCGGCAATCCGCCGTTCCTGGGCGGCAAGCTGCTCATCTCGAACCTCGGTGAGGAATACATCTCGACCCTGTTCCGGGTTTATGATGGCCGCGTGCCCCGCGAGGCCGATCTGGTCTCATACTGGTTCGTGAAGGCCGGTGCACGGCTGGGTGAAACCAAGAGGCGGGTGGGTCTGGTCGCGACGAACTCGATACGGGGCGGAGCGAACCGCCGGGCGCTCGAACGGGCGACCGGCGGAAGGGTGATCTTCGAGGCGTGGAGCGACGAGCCGTGGGTGATCGACGGCGCGGCCGTGCGCGTCTCGATGGTGTGTTTCGCGGCTGCGGACGGCGGAGGCGCGGCTGACCGCCGCCTCGACGGCGAAACGGTGGACGAAATCTACACCGACCTGACGGCCCGGCGTGGCGAAGCGGGCCTCGACCTGACCAAGGCGGGGCGGCTCGCCCGTAACGCGGGCGTGGCCTTCATGGGAGACACCAAGGGCGGGCCGTTCGACGTTTCCGGCGACTTGGCCCGCGAGTGGCTGCGGGAGCCCTCCAACCCCAACGGTCGCCCGAACTCCGATGTGCTCAAGCCGTGGATGAACGGGATGGCCATCACCCGGCGTTCCGCCGACAAGTGGATCATTGATTTCGGATGGGAGATGTTGGAGGGAGAGGCCGCGCTGTACGAGTCCCCGTTTCAGTACGCACGGGAGCACGTCCACCCGATGCGGCAGAGGAACCGGCGCAAAGCCTATCGCCTGAACTGGTGGCGGCATGTCGAGCCGAGGCAGGGCATGTGGAGGGCTCTCGACGGGCTGGCCCGGTACATCGTTACGCCCACCGTCGCCAAGCATCGCCTCTTCGCGTGGCTCGACGCCCGAGTCTGCCCCGACCACCAGTTGATCGTCGTCGCCCGCGAGGACGACACCGCATTCGGGATCCTGCACAGCCGGTTCCACGAGGCGTGGTCGCTGCGGAAGGGAACCAGTTTGGAGGACCGCCCCCGCTACACGCCGACCACGACTTTCGAGACCTTCCCCTTCCCGGACGGACTCTCGCCGGACATCCCCGCCAGCGACTACAAGGCCGATCCACGCGCCGACGCCATCGCCTCGGCGGCCCGGCGGCTCGTCGAACTCCGGGACCGCTGGCTCAACCCGCCCGAGTGGGTGGAGTGGATCGAGGAGCCCGTGCGCGGCCATCCGCCGCGTCCCGTGCCGTGCGACAAGAAGGCGGCGACCGCGCTCAAGAAGCGAACGCTGACAAACCTCTACAACGCCCGGCCCCAATGGCTCGCGGATGCGCACGCCCAACTCGACGCCGCCGTGGCCGCCGCATACGGCTGGCCGGGCGACATCAGCGACGACGCTGCGCTGCGCGAGCTGCTGGCGCGAAACCGGCGCTGATCCCGCCACCGGGAATCAGTGGCCGGGACGGTCTAAAGCGGAGGGCCACGCAAACGCGGCACACGGCATCGACGGGTGCCGTCCGCTTCTTGAACCGAGCCCCAAGCTCGGAATATCGGGGGGGATCGAAGGGGGGGCGGAGCCACCCCTCGGCAGCCTCCGTGTCATACACGGGGTAGGCTGGCTTGTCTCTCATAATCATGCAGATTCCCGCGTGATTTGCGTGACCGGGTCACGGGGAAGGCCCGGGCTGTTGAGCGCCCGCAGAGGCGAGCGGAGCGAGCCGGAGCGGGCGCTCAACAGGGACGGTGGTCGGATCGAT
>JAJDXS010000048.1 GCA_022823145.1 Gemmatimonadota bacterium | reverse complement strand
TGCGGTGCTCCCGATGTGTTGGTACGGCGAAAACGGACGTGAGGCAAACGGCAAGAATGGCAGATCGTGCAGTCCTGATTGAACTTACGTAACTCCTTGCCGTGATTCAGGATTCTTCCGCCTTGCCAGCCCGGCGCCTCGACGGTCTCGGTGCTCGCGCGGATTCATCCACGGACTCCTAGCGGCGTATCGGGTTCTTGCGCAGATGTCCATACATCAACTCCTCTACAAACTCGACGCACTTGAACTGACCCAGGCGTGCGTTCGGATCGATGTTGCGGTATAGCGGCATGCGAATCGTCCAGGGGCGCGAATACGTGTCGGGGTCCGCGAGCTCGGCCTCGTACATGATGTGGTCGGGCCCGATCATGGTGTACCGCTCGGTGACCCTGAGCCCGGCGCTGTGGTGGTTGCCCGCGCGGTCCAGCCAGGTCTGGCCGTTGAAGCCGGTGACCTCGACCACGAAGGTGTCGTCCTCCCAGCGGCCGACCGACTGTCCCATCCAGGAATCGACCTGGGGCGGGCCGGGGTCCTCGAGGTAGACCTCCCGCATCGCGCTCGCGTACTCGTACGCCATAAAGACCCTGGTGTCGCTCTGGAAGATCTGGAAGGGGAACGGCATGTAGCTGGCCCGCGGGACGCCCGGCAGGTAGCACCTGATCTCGGGGTCGCGTTCCAGCCACTGCTCGCGGTTCTCGTCGCGGAGCGCGAGGGCCTCGGGGAGGTAGGGGATCTCGCCGCCTTCCACCACGCCGTAGCCGGACGGGACGGACCCCACGGCACCCAGGGCGAGCACCTCGTTGGCCGGCACGGGAACCACGGGACCTGGCTGCATGGCCAGTGCCGGGCGGGCGGCGTGCGGCTCGATGTCCCAGTGCGCGTTGCCGAGAGCCTGCCACAGGCCGTTCATGTCGGGCCTGCCGGAGGGGGTGCGCGGAATGTCGATCGTCTGGGAACTGGCGGACGCGGGCAGTGCGGCGGCGAGGGCCGCAAGGATCAGGGGACGGGCGACGCTGTTCATGGGTCCCAATGTGTTGAAGTCGTGGGTGCCGGGCCAGTCACCTCGGGGAGAAGGCGAGGAGCAGGTTGCCCGGCATCTGTCCGAACATCGAATAGCCGCTGTTGGTGAAGAGCATGCCGGCGGCGATCACCGGGCCGGGGCCGTCGATTGCGCCGCCCCTGCCGGGCACCCCGTTCGATGTCTCGGTGACGCCGGTCGTGTCGAAGTCCCAGACGATGCGCCCGTCGTCCGCGGAGTAGGCCCGGATGTGTCCGTCCAGTCCTCCCGCGAAGACGACGCCGGGGATCACGGCGGCCCCGGCCGAGTTGGCGAGGAAACACCTCTGCTTCCCTTCACACGCTTCCTCGGGCGGCGGCGTGCTCCACACGATTTCGCCGGTCATCAGGTCGAGCGCATGGAGGCCCGGAGAGGGGTCGTGGTCGGGGTTGACGTCGACGATTACCGCATCCCCCCGGTCCGAATTCGGGGCGTAGGCGTACCTGCCGTCGGTTGCCATACCCCAGTGGATGCCGCCGAGTGCGCCCCCTTTGCCGACCTGCGTCGACCAGAGGACCTCGCCGTCGTTGTCCGGGTCGAGGGCCCAGACCGTGCCGGACTTCTGGCCCACCACCAGGATCTCCTTGCCGTCGGGACGCTCGACGAGCATCGGCGACATGCCGAAGTCGAGGTCGGGGCCGGGAGGATCCGGGCAGTTCTGGCGATTGCGAACCGTGGTACACGCCATGTTGAAGGCGTCCTCCGCCGTCGCCTGGAATGACCAGGCGAGTTCACCGGTCTCGATGTCCATGGCGATAATCGCGTCGCTGTTCTCGCTGGCGGGGCGGGTGTAGTTCTCTCCCGTTCCGGCGTAGACACGGCCGCGTGCGGTGTCGACCGTGGGGCTGGACCACACCGGTGCGCCCGACGGGGCCCAGAGTTGGGTGCCGATGTCGTTCTTACCCGCTTCTTCCGGGTAGCCCGGGATGAGGCGGTGGTACCACAGCACGTCGCCGGTTTCAACGTCCAGCGCGGCGACCGCCCCGGATGCCGTGCAGCATTCGTAGCGCGGATCGCCCGACACCGCGACTTCCCACGAGGAGATGGGAACGAAGAGGCGACCGCCGTGCAGCGCGGGGCTTCCGGTGGTGTTGGACGTGGAGTGCCAGCCCACGCGGTACCTCCACAGCGGCTCCCCGGTGGCGAGGTCGAGCGCATAGGCGTTGGTGCGAAAGTCGACGAAGAAGGCGGCGGGGCGTCCCTCCGGTCCCTCGCCGGCCAAAACCGCACCCCGCACGGCTGCGTCGGCCTCGAAGCTCCACCGTACGCACCCTGTGGCGGCGTCGAGGGCCAGCACTTCGCCGAAGGGTCCCCCCACCAGCACGGCGCCGCCGATTACGGTGGGTCTGGTGCGCGCCTCGCCCGCGTCGGGGAAGGCGAAGGCCCAGCGCAACTGCAGGTTCGGCACGTCGTCCGCGCTCAGCCCCGCCGCCTCGGCCGACTGGAACCCGGTCGCCTCGAGGTTCCCTGCGAATCCCATCGATGATACGGCACCGAGGTTCGGCGCCGGCAACCCGGTTTCGGCGCAGAAGGCGGCCTCCGGCAGCGTCTCGGTGGTGTATGCCCGACCGGCAAGGTACTCGGCCAGCCGAATACGCTGATCGGGCGTCAGATCGGAACCCTCGGCCTGCATCACTCCGTCCTCCAGCGACGCGACGATAGCGCGCGGCGAAAGGGTGCGCAGCATCGTGACACCCGGGGTACGCCCGTCGCCGACCTCGCTATGGCAGCTCGCGCACGCCTCCTCGAAGAGCGCGGCTTCGGCAGCACGGTCCCGTCCGGCTTCGTCTTGGGCACGCGCACCAGCCGCCGTAATCGAAACGGACACGGCGACGGCGGCGACCGCAGCGAACACGCGGGAACTCTTCATCTGGCTTTACCTCTCGTGGACTGGTGGCGCGTAAACGTGTGCCGGGAGGGTGAATGGGGAAAGACCGGCCCTTGCTCGCGACGCCCCGTTCGGCGCAACCTTGCCCCGGAGCCGATACCGCCGAACCCGGACACATGGCCGACCAATGCACCGACTTGCCCTCGCCTCCCTCTTCCTCATCCCCCTCGCGGCAACCTTGGCCTGCGGCGGCGATCCCGTCCCCTCCGAGCCCGCCGATCTGGTGCTCCTGGGCGGCCGCGTGATCACGCTCGACGCCGACAGCCGCGTGGCCGAAGCGCTGGCCGTCCGAGGTGCCCACGTCGCGGCGGTCGGCAGCGACGCCGAGATCGAAGCCCTGGCTAGCCCCGCCACCCGCCGCATCGACCTCGCCGGCCGCGCGGTCACCCCCGGCCTCATGGACGCGCACGTGCACTTCGCGAGCGGCGGGCAGAGCATGCTCTACACGCTCGACCTCAGCTACCCGAACGTCGAGAGCATCGCCGAGGTCCAGGCCGCGGTGGCCGGGCAGGCCGAACGCCTGGGCGACGGCGAATGGGTTCGGGGCAGGGGCTGGGACGAGGGAAAGCTGGCGGAACTCCGCTACATCCTGGCATCGGACCTCGACGAGGTTGTTCCCGACCGGCCCGTCTGGCTCTCCCACACGATGGGCCACTACGGCGTGGCCAACTCGCTCGCCCTCGACATGGCGGGGATCACCGCGGACACGCCCGATCCCCCCGGCGGCACCATCGATCGCGACGCCGACGGCCGGCCGACCGGGGTCCTGAAGGAGTCCGCCCAGGGGCTGGTTTCGCGCCTGATCCCCGGCCTCGGCCCCGAAGAGCAGCGCGCCGGCATCCGCGCCCTCGCCGACGCATTCAACGCGGAATGCATGACCGGCGGCAAGGACCCCGGCATCGGACCCCGCGTCTGGGAAGCGTACCGGGATGTGCAGGAGGCAGGGGATTTGAGTGTGCGGATCTTCGCCCTGTGGCGCGGCCGCAACGGAACCATCGATGAGGTGCGCGGCTACGCGGACAGCCTCGCCACCTTCACGCGGCCCCACGAATCGACCGGCGACGACCACCTCATCGCGGGTGGAGTCAAGCTCTACATCGACGGCAGCGGGGGCGCGCGCACGGCATGGCTCTACGAGGACTGGAACCGCGACCACACCGACACGGACACCGGCAACCGCGGCTACCCCACCATGGACCCCGACGAACTCCGCCGCCGTTTCCACGCCTACCACGACGCCGGCCTTCACGTCAGCATCCACTCCATCGGCGACCGCGCCATCGACTGGACCGTGGACAGCTTCCGCGAGGCGCTCGAGGCGACCCCGACGCGCGGACTTCGCCACGGCATCATCCACTCCAACATCCCCACCGACCGCGCGCTTGACCTGATGGCCGAACTCCAGCGCGACTGGGAGACGGGCTACCCCGAACCGTCCCCCACCTTCATCTGGTGGATCGGCGACACCTACGCAGGCAACTTCGGCCCCGAGCGGGCGCTGCGGCTCAACCCGTTCCGCTCATTCCGGGAGCGCGGGATGATCTGGGCGAGCGGGTCGGACTACTCCGTGACTCCCTTCCCGGCGCGCTACGGTGTGTGGGCATCGGTCGCCCGGCAGCCTCTGCTGGGGGTCTACGGCGAGCAGCCCTACGGCACCGCGGAGTCGGTCGACGTCGAGACCGCCCTCAGGTCGTTCACCACGTGGGTGGCCCACCAGATGTTCCTCGAGGACAAGGTGGGCACGATCGAGCCCGGGAAGTATGCGGACCTCGCGGTGTGGGACCGCGATCCGCTGACCGTCCCGACTGAAGAACTCCGCGACATGTCCTGCGAGATGACGGTGTTCAACGGGGACGTGGTGTACGAGCGCGCCGGAGGCTGACCCGTCGGCCCTCCTGCGGTCACAAAACGAAGCCCCCGCAGACCCAGGGAACACTCACTGAGCCTGCGGGGGCTTGAACCTGCCGCAACCCGGCGCGAAGACCGCTTACGGCGCGAAGGTTGGATCGAGTTTCGGCTTAGTTGCCGAAGCGGCGATCGCGTGCCCTTGCCGGGTTGGGCTGGGTACTGGGACTAGACAAGGGATCACCTCCTTTTTGTGGGTTTGACATCGGGCGGGACACCTAAGTCCTGCACGAACCGGACCACCACTTGTGGCGTCCGGGAGCGGACCCGTCAGGGACCACCCCCCAATGTACACGGATCGGGGCGGATGCGGCAAGTCATTTGTTTACCGGCCTGCACCTGCGGTGATTACGCCGCCCGGTAGGCCCGCAGGAACGCCAGACCGCTGACGACCGCGGCGACCGCGATCCAGATCACGCCCCACGTCATCGTCGGAACGCCCGTAAGCTCAGCCAGCATGGCCGCGTCGGATCGCAGTTCGGGGCGGTCCAGCACGTCGCTCTTGATGTCGAGGATGGCGTAGAGGCAGCTGGTGAGGCCGAGCGTGGTCATCAGCACGCGGCTTGCGGCGGACGGGAGCTTGCGGCCCGCGGCCATGAGGGTGGCTCCAAACGCCAGGCCGAAGAAAAGGCCGAAACCGTTCCGCACATACATGGCCGTCAGCAGGAACACCAGTGCGCCCACAAGGAAGACGAGCGCCTGGTTGGGAATGCGCCGCACGCCGGTCGCGGCCAGCAGCACCACGCCCCAGAAGAGGCTGCCCAGGTAGCCTGCGGAGAGGGTGATGAACGCGTTGCCGCCTCCGCAGTGGCATGCACCCCCCTGGTAGGGATCGAGGACGATCTTCTCGATCGTTCCGCCAGTGGCGAGGGAAGCGATCCCGTGGCTGATCTCGTGCAGCATGACGACGAAGATCTTGAGCGGGTACGTCACGGGCGTGTCCCACAGAAACCACAGAGCGACGAAGTAGAGTGAAAACCCCGCGAGGAACTTCAGCTTCCTCTTCGCGGTGGAGGATTTTATGTCGGTGGCCATTTTTCCGGCTCCGGTTTGTGGATTCGAGTCACTGGTCAGATACGTCGCGGTACGGCTCGCGGTTGCCGCCAGTGTCATTCAATTATTGGCGCGTGCGGCGGGGTTGGGTAGCTTGGACGCTGTGATTCCCGGGTACAGCCGGAGGGTTAAGGTGAGAAGAATCATGGCGATAGCGACACGGCCGGCGATCTGCGGGCTCCTGCTGTTCGGCGCGGCCGCCTGTGCGGTCCCCGAGGTCCGGGCCCCCGAAGTGGGCCAGTCCGCGCCCCCGTTCGCTGCGGTCACCCTGGACGGGACCGAGGTGGGAAGCGCGGACCTGCTGGGCGCACCCTACATGCTGAACATCTGGGCCACCTGGTGCGCGCCCTGCCGCCAGGAGATGCCGGAACTGCAGGAACTGCACGACGCGTACGCCGACCGCGGCTTCCGGGTGGTGGGCGTGAGCGTGGACGACCGGGGCGCCATGGACCAGATCCAGGCGTTCATCGAGGAGATCGACATCTCCTTCCCGATCTACCACGATCCCTCCTGGGCGATCATGGACTCCTACCTGTTGCTCGGACTTCCGGGGAGCTTCCTCATCGACGGGGACGGGCGAATCGCGCGCAAGTGGACCGGGCCCTTCCGCCCGATGGAAGAGGATGTGCAGGAGGACGTGCGGGCGCTGTTGGGGGACGAGGCCTGAGTCCGGCCGCGACCTGCCCGGTCGCCGTTTGCCCAACTGAATGCCGACACCGATTACGATCACGCCGGCGCTGATGGCCGTCGACCTGGACGCAACGATCGCGTTCTACACGGGAGAACTGGGGTTCACGGTGGCGTCATTGTGGCCGAGGGAAGCTCCCACCTTCTGCATCCTGGACCACGGCCCCACGCACCTGATGTTCCACACCGAACCGTACGAGGCCGCCGAAGGACCGCCATTGATGACCGGGCAGCTCCACATCGACCTTGAGGACGGCGTCATGGAGCTCTTTGAGAGGCTTAAGGATCACCACGAGATCCTGTGGGGCCCGGAGGTCTATTCCTACGGACGCCGGGAGTTCTCGATCCGGGACCCAAACGGCTACCGACTCGTTTTCAGCGAGCAGACAAACGAGAAGCCGACCTGTGTCTGAATCGCGGGGGCCGAAGGCAGACTAACGCAGGCTACAATGTAATGCCAGCATGACACAATGTAATGTAAACACTACATTACGACTCACGTCGCTCTATCCCCAAACCTCGTCGAACAGCCGCGCCCAGTTGCCCCCAGGATCTGCCGGCCCGTCCGTCGAGTCACGGGTCATTGTCACGATGAGCCTCCTCTGGCAAATGTGAATGGCTGTGCCCACAATGGCCGGCCGACGACCCGCATTCAGCAGGGACCCAGTGAACGCACTCACCCGCAGCTACATGCTCGATCGGGCCAGGCAGTTGCGTCCGTGGGACATGATCGTGGTCGGCGGCGGCTGCACTGGGCTCGCGACCGCGCTCGACGCATCGGCGCGCGGATACCGCACGCTCCTCGTTGAACGCGGCGACTTCACCGGCGGCACCTCCAGCCGCAGCACCAAGCTGATTCACGGCGGCGTGCGCTATCTGCGCAAGGGTCAGGTCGGGCTCGTGTACGGGGCACTGCGCGAGCGGGACCGCCTGGGCACCAACGCACCCCACCTCGTCCGCAGCCTGCCCCTCGTGGTGCCGGCATACCGCTGGGGGGAGCGCACCTGGTACGGTGCCGGGCTCAAGCTCTACGACATGCTCGCCGGGCGCCGCAACCTCGGGCGCTCTCGCCTCCTCGGCCGCAACAAATGCCGTAGCCACCTCTCGACGCTCCGCACCGAAAGACTCCGTGGGGGTGTCCTCTTCCACGACGGCCAGTTCGACGACACGCGCCTGGGGTGGGCGCTCATCCGCACCGCCGCCACCCTCGGGTGCGTCGCCCTGAACTACGCGGAAGCGGTGGGGCTGGTCGAAGCGAGGGGGAAGGTGAAGGGGGTGAAGGTTCGAGACCTCGTCGGCGGCAGCGAATGGATCGCCCGCGGGGCGATAGTGGTCAACGCCGCGGGTCCATTTGCAGATACGCTGCGCGGGATGGACGAACCGCACCTGGCACCCTCGGTCGTGCTGAGCCGGGGGGCGCACATCGTGGTCAGCAGCGCCTTTCTGCCGGGCCGCACGGCCCTGCTGGTCCCCTCGACCGACGACGGCCGCATCCTCTTCGCGATTCCCTGGCACGGCCACGTACTGATCGGCACCACGGACGTACCCGTGGCCGAGCCGTCGCACGAGCCCGTCCCGAGCGCGGCCGAGATCGACTACCTGATCGACCATGCGGGACGCTACCTGACCCGCCGCATCGAGCGCGCCGACATCCTCTCGGCTTGGGCCGGACTGCGGGGGCTCATGGCGTCCGGCGGCGGCGAGGACACAGCGGCGCTCTCTCGCGGCCACAGCGTTGCGGTCTCCCGGCGGGGCCTCGTGACGGTGACGGGAGGGAAGTGGACAACCTGCCGCAAGATCGCGCAGGACGCGGTGAGCATGGCTGCCGACGCGGGCGGCCTTTCGCGCGTCCAGTCGGTCACGGCACGGCTGCCGCTGCACGGCTACTCCACGCGCCGAGACGTCCGCTATCCGTGGAACGTGTACGGCACCGACGCCGACCACATCCGCGAGATGGAGGCCGCCGACCCGAGGCTCGGCGCGCTCATGCACCCCGGCCTTCCGTATCGCCTGAGCCACGCCGCGTGGGCAGCGCGGAGCGAGCTGGCGGTGCGGCTCGAGGATGTGCTCGCGCGCCGCACCCGTGCCCTTTTCCTGAACGCCCGTGCCGCCGTGGCCGCCGCGCCGGCCGTCGCCGAAGTGATGGCGCGGGAGTTGGGGCAGGGCGACGACTGGGCTGTCGCACAGGTGCCGGCTTTCAGGAAGCTGGCGGAACGCTACCTTCCGGCATGCTGAACCACCGGAAATTGTGGCTGGCGGCTGCCGCTGCGGGGCTTGTCGCCTTGTCGTGCGGGCCGGACGACTCGCGCGGCAGTGCGTCCGACACTTCGCCCCGCGAAATCCTCCTCGACCCGAGTCACCCGGTGTGGGACGAGGCCGCCCCGGACACCTTTCTCGTGCGCTTCGAGACCAGCACCGGCGACTTCGTGATCGAGGTCGTCCGGGCCTGGGCGCCGATCGGGGCGGACCGCTTCCGCAACCTGGTCCGCCACGGCTACTACGACAATTCGCGCTTCCACCGGACGGTGCCCGACTTCATCGTCCAGTGGGGACTGGCTGGCGACCCGGCTGTCACAGCCGCCTGGCTTGGCCAGACCATCCCGGACGACACACTCGTCATGGCCAGCAACGTCCGGGGAACCATCGCGTTCGCCTTCACCGAGCCGAACACACGCACGACGCAGGTCTACATCAACGTGGTCGACAACAACCGCCTCGACGACCAGGGCTTCCCGCCGTTCGGGAGGGTGGTGGAGGGGATGGAAGTGGTGGACCGCATCTACTCGGGGTACGGGGAGACATCCGGGGGCGGGGTGCGCGGTGGCGACCAGAGCGCAATCGTAGCCGAAGGCAACGCGTATCTCGATCGTGAGTTTCCCTTGCTCGACCGTCTTGTAAGAGCCGTGGTCGAGCTGCCCCAACCCTGACCCAGGAGCAGACACACATGCCCGACTCGCCCCGCAGGCCCGCGCAGGACGAATGCGCCGAATCCTACCAGCCGTACATCGCCCAGGTCGAAGGGGAGCTGCTCCCCGAGCTGGCGGACGACGCCGAGGAGTGGCGCGCGATGCTGGCCGCCGTGCCTTCCGGCCGGGAGCGCCACCGCTATGCGGAAGGCAAATGGTCGATTCGCGAGGTGGTGGGCCATGTCATCGACGCCGAGCGGATGTTCAGCATGCGCGCGATGGCGTTCGCCCGCGGGGATCGGTCGCACTTTCCCTCATTCGATGAAAACGCCTATGCAGCGGCATCCGGGGCCGACCGTCGCCCGCTCTCCGACCTGACCGACGAACTGTCCGCCGTGCGCGCGTCGACGCTGCAGCTCCTGAAGAGCTTCGAAGACGAAACGTGGGACAGGCGCGGCATGGCCAGCGGCTTCGAGTTCACGGTGAGGAGCGTCGCGTGGATCATCGCCGGCCACTCGCGGCACCACCGGCGGGTGGTGGCGGAGCGGTATCTGAGTGGGTAGGGCGGGGAGTTCCGCGGCCAGCCATGGGCGGGTGGTGGCGGCGCTTATGGCAGCGAGCGTTGTCGGCGGCTGCGGTTCATGGAGCGACGGAGAGGTCACGCCGGAACGGAAGGTCGACTCGGGCGTCGAAGTGGCGAGACACGGCAGACTCGCGGATTACGGGTATCCGGCTCTTGCCGTGGAACCTCTTCTCGTGATCGGCCAGGAAGGCGAGGCGCCCGAATACTCGTTCGGGAGTGTCGCCGGCGTCGAAGTCATGTCCGATGGCACGATCGCGGTGCTGGACGGCCACGCTGGCGAGGTTCGGACTTTTGCGCCGGACGGGTCGCTTGTACGCCGAATCGGGCGCAGGGGAGAGGGGCCTGGGGAAATCAGTGGCGAGGGGACGCTTGCGTTGGTGGCGGTGGCGCCGCGGGAGTTCCTGCTCCCGGACGTCATGACCCGGGCGCTGAACGTGTACTCGCTCAACGGAGACATGGTGCGCTCCGCCCAATTCGACATTCAGCAGACCTACATCCCGGAATGGCGAACGACGGACGATCTGCAGCCGGTGGTACGGGCGTCGACACCGGCAGGCGAGCTGGTGGCACGATACTCCCTGCTTGGGCCGGAGGGAGCCTTGGGAGATACGCTGGCAGTGGCGAAGCACCCTCAAGGGCCAGACGCCGGGGACGGTCGCCAGCCGATATGGCAGGATCACCTGGTCTGGTCGTTCGAGAAGCCGGATGTGGTCGTGTCGGGCTGGATGTTCACGCCGGCATTCACCATCCATCGGGGCGGAGAGGCGGTTCGAACGGTCTCGTGGGACCACGAGGCAGCGAGCCTCACGCTCGACGAGCAGGACGCAGTCCTCGGTATCGTGGCTTCCGGGATGGGGACGGATCCCGCGAGCATCCCTGACGAGTTTCGAGCTCAGCTACGTTTGCCGGAGCGGCTGCCCGCGATGGCGGACATCGAGGTGACCCGAGATCTGGTGCTCGTCCAGCGGGTGCGGCCAGTGGTAGCCATGGATCTGCGGGTGATCTACACTTTCAAGGCAGCTGGATTCGGCGGACGAATCTGGGACGTCTTCTCCCTCGACGGCGACTACCGCGGTGAGTTGGACCTGGGTGCGCGCGCGGATGTGTTCGACATCCGGGGCGACACCATTGTCGGCGTTCGCGAGGACGAAACCGGGCTGCAGCAGATCTTTCTGGCCCGGTTGCCGAGCGTGCTTCGGTAGAGGCTCTTGCGCGACCCGGGTCACGGGACCTCCCGGGTCACAACCTCAGAGCCGGGCCCGGTTTTCCGTTCCCGCGCCGTCACAGTATGCTACCCGTCGGCCGTCTTGCACTTCTTCCACCACGGAACACTGGCAACCATGAAATTCCGCGTAATCTCCCGAGCCGAGGTCCTCTCGCTCATCAAGATGCACGACGCCATCGACGCCATGGCGCGGGCCTTCGGGCAGCTGTCCGCCGGGCAGGTCGAGATGCCGGTGCGGGTGGTGCTGACATCGGGCGACGGATTCTCGCTCTTCATGCCTGCCCGACTGGGGGCGACCGGCGGACGGGGCGCCAAGATTGCGTCACTCTTCCCCGGCAACCGCGACAGGGGGCTGGCGACGATCAACGGCGTGATCATGATGATCGACGACGAGACCGGACTCCCCGCCGCGATCATGGACGCCGGCGAGCTGACGGCGATCCGGACTGCGGCCGCCGCAGGGTTGGCCGCCCGGTTGCTGAGCCGGGCCGATTGCCGGGTTCTCACCGTATTCGGTGCTGGCGCGCAGGCCCCGTGGCAAATCGAGGCCATCCGGGCGGTGAGGCCGATCGAGGAGGTGCGGGTGGTCTCGAAGAGCGGCGAAACCGCGCGGCGGCTGGCCGCCTCGCTGGGGGGGATCGAGGCGCGGGCCTTGTCCGACGCCGCCGAGGCGGTGGATGGCGCCGACATCATCGTGGCCGTGACGACGGCAGACACGCCGGTGTTCGACGGCTCCGGGCTCCCCGCCGGGACGCATGTGAGCGGGAGCGGCAGCTTTCAGCCGCACACGCGCGAGGTCGGCGACGAGGTGGTGACGCGGGCGCGGGTCGTGGTAGAGGAGCGGGAGGCCGTGCTCGAGGAGGCGGGAGATCTGATCATCCCGATCGAGGAAGGGCTGGTGACCGCCGACGTGATCGATGCCGACCTGGGCGAGATCGTCAACGGTGACGCCCCCGGGGGGAGTGCCGGCCGTGAGCTGACCTTCTTCAAGTCGGTGGGTACGGCGGTCCAGGACGTGGCGATCGGGGCCGAAGTGCTGCGTCGGGCCGAGGCAGCGGGGGTGGGGCGGGTGGTGGGGCTGTAGCCGGAGCGCTTGCGTCCGCCGGATCACGCTGTAAACGGCCTCGGGGACCCGGCGTATGAGACGGAGTGGAGGGCTACACCACGGCCGTGCGCATGCCTTCGCCGCCAATTGGCTCATTCAAGCCCCATATCGGAAGGGATGGAACGGAATGCCGAAGCTGACCAGGACTGCCAAGACAATGACACGCCCACGATTCCTTTCGCCGCTCCTTCTCACAGTGCTCCTGTCAGCCTGCGGTGAAACCGAGGGCGGAGCGGCCAACGGCGCTGCCGGAACCCTGGACGGCCCGGACGTGATCGTGCGTGCCGTGACCGAGGAGGTCTTCAACGTCGGGTCAATTGCGGGCGACGACTGGGACACCTTCGGCAACGTTCGCTCGGTGCACTTCGACGCCCAGGCCAACCTGCACATCTTCGACAGCCAGGCCCATCATGTCCTGGTGGTCGGTCCCGACGGGTCGCTTGTCCGCACGGTTGGAGGACAGGGGGAGGGACCCGGCGAGTTCGGCAATGTCACCACGGCGATTGTCGGGCGCGACGGCTCCTACACGGTGATGGGTTTCACGACGATCGACCTTCTCGAGCCCGATGGCGAGTTCGTGCGGCGTATCACGATGGACCCGTTTACAACGGGAATGGTCATGGCCAGCCTCGCGCT
This sequence comes from Gemmatimonadota bacterium, assembly GCA_022823145.1. GTDB lineage: Bacteria > Gemmatimonadota > Gemmatimonadetes > Longimicrobiales > Gaopeijiaceae > Bin94. Next base: position 25,156 of record JAJDXS010000048.1, on the reverse strand, counting down.
CCCCGACGGTCGTCTGTTGGCCAACCAGATATTACGCCTTGGTGGTGACGAGGAGGAGGCCGAGGACGACGGTCGCCCTATCCACATCTTCCCACTCGACGGCACCGAACCGGAAGTCCTCTACACCGCCTGGGAGCTGCCCGAGGAGGGCGAGGACGAAAACAACATGGAGTCGACATCGGGCGGCGTCCGCATGCGCTTCGCTGCGGGCCGTGCCTTCGAGCCCCGCCTCCAATACGACCTCCTTACCGACGGTCGCCTGGCGCTGATCGACTCGATCGGATACCGCGTCAAGCTCATCGGACTCGACGGGGCTGTCACCGGGACCATCGAGCGGCCGATTGCGCCGCTACCTGTCGACGATGCGATCATGGAGGCGGAACGCGAGCGCTACCGCGAACGCGAGGCATCGGAGGTTGTGAGCTCAGGGGGAGTCAACGTCCAGGTCGAGCGGGAGGGCGTGGAAGGACGCACCTTCGCGGCGGAGCTGCCCGTGCTATATGACCTGGCGGTGGACTGGGACGACCGAATCTGGTTGGAACGCTGGGGTCCGACGGGTGCAGACGACGGCCCGACCGACATCGTGACTCCCGACGGCGACTACATCGGCACGCTGGCGCCGGACGGACTGCGGACACCGGATGCCTTCGGCCCCGACGGGCTTTTGGCCTACATCGAGACCGACGAGATGGATGTGCCGACCGTGCGTGTGGTCCGGTTGATTGGGTTGGAACCGTCAGGATAGGCAACGCTACCGGCACCGAGCGGCGGTATTGTCATGTCTGGATTACATAATGTAATGTATGCATGACATCGGTGAGCGTTGGCGCTCTATCGGCAAACTGTCAATTGACAGACGAAAGAATCTCACTCACCTTCACATTTCGCATGAGGGTGGCCACGCGACCGAAGTCGACTATGTGGATTATCACTGAAGTTAGAGACCCGTGGCCATGAAGAATCCCCCGCACCCGGGCGGGATCGTGAGGAGCCAGTGTCTTGAGCCTCTGGGACTGTCGGTGACCACGGCCGCCGCAGGCCTCGGGGTGACTCGTCAGGCCCTGTCGGAACTGCTCAACGGACACACCGGGGTTTCGGTAGAGATGGCGATTCGACTCTCGAAAGCGTTCGGTTCGACACCGGTGACCTGGCTCGGCATGCAGATGGCACACGATTTGCGGCGTGCCCTCGACCGTGCCGATGAAATAGAGGTGGAGAGATTCGAGGCGGCCTGATGCTGACGGACGACCTGCCCCGATGAGCCACCCCTTCGACCCCGCCATGCTTGCGGAAGCGCGAGCACTCCAGGACGACATCCTCGTCGTGAACGGCCTCGACGCCTCGCTGCTGAACGAGGAAGTCGTCCGCACTCTCAAGGCCGGCGGCGTGCACATGAACATGTCCACGCTGCCCGATCTCTCGCTCTCGTCGCCCTTCCACCAGTTCATGCTGGACCACGCGGACGACCTCGTGCCGGTGACCACGGTCGCAGGCATCCACGCGGCGCGCGCGGCCGGGAAGGTCGCGGTGGGATACTGCTGGCAGTGGGTCGACGTGGACGAGGACCTGTCGCAGCTGGCCGGGTACCACCGCATCGGGCTGCGCAGCTCCGGGCTCGTCTACAACGTCGGCAACTACATCGGGTCCGGCTGCGTCGATCCGAACCCCGGGCCGCTGAGCCACTACGGCATCCAGGTCGTCGAGGCGCTCCAGGAGTTGCGGATCGTGGTGGACATCGGAGGCCACTGCAGCGAAGCCACCTCCTATGACGTGCTTCAGGTCGCCGAGGGGCCGGTCGTCTGCAGTCACACGAACCCCCTTGCCCTGCGCGACAACCCGCGCGCCATGACCGACGGACTGATGAGGGCGATCGCGGACACGGGCGGCGTGATCGGGATCGCCGCGTTCAACTTCTTCGTGGTGGCGGAAGGACAGGCGACGCTCGAGGACTTCCTGCGCCAGTTCGATCACATGATCGATGTCGTCGGCGTCGAGCACGTGGGGTTGGGGCTGGACCAGATCATCGGCCGCAACGACAGAGGACCCGTGAACCCCGTCACACTGCCGCCCGAAGCCTATCCGCAGCGCTACGAGGACTGGATCTACGTCGAGGGACTGCACGACTTCACGGGGGTCCCGCTGATCACGGCGGGGCTGATGGAACGAGGGTACTCCCCCGACGACATCGAGAAGATCATGGGGGCGAACTGGCTGCGGGTGTGGCAGGAGGTTTGGGGGGAATGAGTGGGGAGAAGATTCGCCGCCGAGACTTTGTTGCGGGTGCCGCGACGGCTCCGCTGGCACTCGGGGCGCTCGGGTGCTCAGGGGGCGACGGTGACAACGGCCGTGACGCGGGCCGAGGACCGGTCGCCGCCCCAGGCGAGCAGGATCGGCTTGCGCAGATCCTCGACCAGGCCGTCGTGGTTGGTCCCGTGCCCCTCGCCTCGCCGATCCGCGGACTCCAGGCCGAGCGCATGCGGCTGGCGGCCGAGCGGAGGGCGGGGATCCCGGCCCGCGTGGCGTCGTGGGACCACGAGCTGGCGCATGTCCGCGCGCAGGTGCGGGCCGCGAAGGCCGCGGGGGTGAACGCCTTCATGGTGCCGGTTGTCGTCGGCGAGCACGAGCCCGCCGTGTCCGAGAACCTGCGGCGCTTCCACGAGGCGGTCCGCGCGCTCAACGACGAAATGGTCGCGGTGCTCGATCTCGACGGGCTGGCTGCGGCGGTGGCAACGGACCGGGTGGGCCTCATCCCCTGGTTCCAGGGCGCGAAGATGATCGAGGCCGATCTCGCGCTCTTTGCCGCCTACCGCGCCTCTGGCGCCGGCATCATGGCGCCGACCCACCTGTGGAAGATGCCGTACGGAGACGGGGCATTCGAGCGTTCAGACCAGGGCCTGACCGCCACGGGCTGGCTGGCCATCCGCGCGATGAACCGCGAGCGCATCGTCATCGACCTGTCCGGGATGGGTCCCCGCTCCAGCCTCGAAGCGATGGCGACGAGCGAGCACCCGGTCATCTTCAGCCATTCCAACGCGCGGGCGGTCCACGATCACCCGATGAACCTGAGCGACGAGCATCTGCGCGCCTGCGCCGAGCTGGGCGGCGTGGTCGGCGTGAGCGCGTTCCCGGCGTGCCTCTCCGCCGACGCCCGGTCGACGCTGGACGACGTGCTGAACCATCTGGATCACATCGTGGATACGGCCGGGATGGACCATGCGGCGCTCGGTCTGGACTTCACCGATCTGCCCCGGAAGCGGTTTCCCTCGGACCCGGTTCCCATTCCTCCCTACCGTTTTCCAGAGGGGTTTTCAGGGTTCGAGGACCTCTCGCGGCTGCGTGAAGGTCTCATCTCGCGTGGATATGGCGTGGGTGACCGGGCGAGAGTCCTCGGGGGCAACATGGTGCCCGTGCTGCGCCGTGTCTGGGGGGACGGCGCGGGGTGAGGCGGCGAGGCCGGGCGAGGCCGGCGATCCGCGCGATCTTCGGGGCCGCGCTGCTCGGTGGCCCTCTCCTCCTGCCCGGGCCGATTTCGTCCCAGTCGGGGGCGGCAAACGCGCCGGAAGGGACGGCGTCGCCCTCTTCCCCCTCATACGACGTAAAGTGGGCCATGAACGTGCCCGTCCCGATGCGCGACGGAGTGCGCCTCGCGACCGACCTCTACCTGCCCGACGCGGAGGGGCGGTTCCCGGTCATTCTGGTGCGGACGCCGTACGGCAGCGAGACGCCGGGGTTCGCCGAGCAGGGGCGGTTCTACGCGACGCGCGGATACGTGTTCGCGGCGCAGGACGTGCGCGGCAGGTACGATTCCGAGGGGGAGTGGTACGGACGGCGGAGCGAGCGGGACGACACCGACGACACGATCACGTGGGTCGGGACGCAAGCGTGGTCCAGCGGAGACGTGGGGATGGTCGGCGCTTCGTACGGTGGCCTGGTGCAGATGATGGTTGCGCCGGCGGGGAATCCCCACCTCAAGGCACTGATCCCCGAGGTGACGCCGGTCACGCTGGGACGGACGCCGGAGGCCTACCGGCGGCTGGCCGTCTACGGGCGTGGGAACAGCGCGCCGTCGGAGCTTTCGTGGCTGGTGAGCACTGACGGGCGCGTCAACCAGAACGGGAGCGCGTACGACTGGACCGAGCTGTTCCGGCACCTTCCACTCGCCGAATTGCCCGAGCGGATGGGGCGCGAGATTCCGATCTGGGAGAAGCTGGTCCGCAACGAGATCGGGCTGTGGGAGGAGTACCTGGAGTCGGCCGCGCGGGACCAGTGGACCGAGCCTATCACCGACTGGCCGGACCATCGCGAGCTGTACCGGGCGGTGGATGTGCCGATCCTGCAGCGGACGGGCTGGTACGACGCCTCGACCGACCACGCGTTCTACAACCGCGAGCAGATATTGCGGTACAGCGAGAGCGAGCTGGCGCGCGCGCAGCAGCACCTGCTGATGGGGCCGTGGCCGCATGCGTATTCGGGGTCGTCGACGATCGGGGCGCTGGACTTCGGCGAGGCGTCGGTTCTGGATCTGCGAGCCATCCACCTGCGCTGGTTCGACCGCTGGCTGAAGGGCGTGGACAACGGGGTGGATCGGGAGGCACCGCTGCGGCTCTTCCTGATGGGGCGCAACGAGTGGCGCGAGGCGTCGGAGTGGCCTTTGCCGGGGACCGAGTTCACGGCGTTCTATCTGTATTCTGGCGGCAGCGCGAACTCCAGCGCGGGCGATGGGGTGCTGAGCCGCGAGCCGCCCGCGGACGAGCCGGCAGACCGGTATGTCTACGATCCCGGTGATCCGACGCCGGCGATCACTGGAGGTGAGAACGCGGAGATGGCGGGGGACGGTCCGGTGGACGTCGGGTGGCTCGAGGCGCGGGACGACGTGCTGGTCTACACCACTGCGCCCTTGGAACGCGAGGTCGAGATCACGGGGCCGGTGTCGGCGACCCTCTACGTGGCGTCGTCGGCGCCACAGACCGAGTTCATCGTGCGGCTGGTTGACGTGCACCCCGACGGGAGCGCGTACCCGGTCTGGTACTCCTACGCGAACGCGTTCGGAACGCGGGGGATCGAGCCGGTGGGCGCGACGGCGGAGGGCGACCGGATCTGGAGGCTGGAGTTCGATTTGCCGCCGACCAGCCAGGCGTTTCTGCCCGGCCACCGGATCCGGGTGCAGATCACGAGCGCGGCGTTTCCGCTGTTTCGGCACCTGAACACGGATGGCGATCCGGCCTGGGAGACGCAGTGGGAGGTGGCGGAGCAGACGGTGTTTCATGACGCGGAGCGGGCGTCGCGTGTGGTGTTGCCGGTGGTGGGGAGGTCACCGCCGAGGCGAGACAACAGGGACATGACAAGGAAAGACGACCAATGACCAACCTGCACCGCCAAGCGAATCCCACGAAGGCGAACTCACTTCGCACCATCGCCGCGCTGGCCACGCTCCTCGCGGCTGTCACGCTCCCGGCCAGCGGCCAGGTTCTCCCCGGCCCCGACGGCCCAGTCGAATTCATCGGGTTGGACCAGTGGACTGCCGGCGAGCTGTTTGAAGCCATCCAGGACGTGGCTCCCGGCCAGCCCTTCCACGCCTGCGCCGTCGTCATGAAGCAGGAACTCGGGTTCGCCGAGGCGGCTGCGTTCGTCTATCGAACACCGGGCGACTCCTACACCGTCGTGGTCGGGGTGGAGGACAGTGCACGGGTACGGTACCGGGCGGTCGGTGCCGAGACGGTCGCGCTGCCCGAGACCTGGGAGGCACTGAGGGTGCTTGCAACAGACAGCCGCAACCTGCGCTCGCTGGACGAGGCAGCGCGGACGATCCGCTCGCGCCGCGGATTCTTCGACAGGATCATGACACGGTTGCTCTTCGGAAGGATGGGAGTCGACCGCGAGACCCTCAGGCAGATTCGGGAGCTCGTCGACAACGCGACGGCCGAGGAGGATCGCCGTCTCGCCCAGGAAGTGCTCGCCCGGGACCCGTCCGCAGCGTCGCGTGCGGTGGCCACTCTGGTGCTGGGCAACTTCCTCGAGCACGACACGTCATGGCACGCGCTGGCGGGTTCGCTGATCGATCCCGAGCCGCGCGTCGTCAGGATGGCCAGCAACGTGGTCAGGGGGCTGGAGTCGGGTAAGCTGGAGCCCGTCGACTGGTCGGCGGCCCATAGCCACCTGCTGGCGCTCTTCGACGGAACCAATCCGTTCGCGACCGGGGACATGCTGGAAGTTCTGGTCGCCACCGACATCGCACCCGAGTTGGGACGACAGTTGGCCCGAGAGACGCCCGACCTGCTTCTTGCGCACGCCGGCGCCGAGCACGAACGGACTCGGGAGCCAGCCATAGCCTTCCTGCGAGCGGTGAGCGGCGAGGACTTCGGGTCCGATGTCGAGGCGTGGAGGGCCTGGGTAGGCGGTCAGCCCGATCGGCCGTAGGCCTTCAGCCCTCGGTCGAACGTCATACACTCCTGGAACCGCCTTTGGTGTATGTCATTGCAATAATTTGTCGTTCTTAGCATGTTAATAGCATGAAATTCACCGAACTGCTCGAAATCGTCGAGGACGAGCCCGTCTTCGAGACCGGATTGCTGATGGCCGGCCAAGGCCGTGAGCCGGGCCTTCCCGCGCAGTTGAGCCGATGGTCCGCGTCGGGGAAACTGTTTCGGTTGCGTCGCGGTCTGTATGCGCTGGCGCCGCCCTATCGCAAGGTCATCCCTCATCCCTTCCTCGTCGCCAACCGCTTGGCGCCCGGTTCCTACGTGAGCGGGCTTTCGGCGCTGGCGTACGCCAATGCCATTCCGGAGTTCGTCGCCGAGGTGACCAGCTGTGGACCGGGGCGCCCACGGATTCACGAGACGCCGCTGGGGCGGTTCTCCTTTCGGTATGTCAAACCGGAGCTGCGGGGCGGTTATCGGCTGGTCACCCTGGGCGGTGGCCAAAGCGCGTTTGTGGCTTCGCCGGAGAAGGCTCTCCTCGATCTGGTCCACCTTCAGCCCGGCGGTGATGATCCCGCCTGGATCGACGAGCTACGGCTGAATCTGGAGGCCCTCTCCGTGCGGACCCTGCGGAGGCTCGCGGCCGCAACGGGAAGTCCGAAGCTGAAGCGCGCCGCCGCTCATCTGGAACGCGTCGCAAACGATCCGGCCCTCGCGTACCAGCCCCTATGAAGGGTCATCTGCACTCCCTGGTGCGCGGCCTGGATCCCCTGGTCGGGCGCAACGTGCTCCGGGAGTACGTCCAGGCCCGGATTCTCGAGGGGCTGCAGCGCGCCGGGGCGATGTCGCCGCTCGCGTTCCAGGGTGGCACCGCCCTGCGCTTCCTGTACGGCCTGCGCCGATACTCGGAGGACCTCGATTTCGCGCTGGAGGGGCCGCGCGAGCTCTACGACCTGCGTGGCTGGACGCGGGCGATCGTACGGCAGTTCCGGAGGGAGGGCTACGAGGCCGAAGGTTCGATGCGTGACCGCGGGAATGTCCATACCGGCTGGATCCGGGTGCGCGGGGCGCTCTACGAAACCGGACTGTCGCCACACCGGGCTGAGACGCTGGGCGTCAAGGTCGACGTGGACACCAATCCGCCCGCGGGCGCCGTCACCGCCACGCGACTGGTCCGAAGGCATGTGTCGGTGAGGCTGCATCATCATGACCGCGCGTCACTTCTGGCCGGTAAGCTGCACGCCGTCATGTGCCGGCCGTGGACCAAGGGCAGGGACATCTACGACCTCGCCTGGTACCTGAGCGATCCGACCTGGCCGCCGCCGAATCTGGAGCTGTTGAACGCGGCGATCAGGCAAGGCGATGCGGAGGCCGTGCCGCTCGATGCGCGCACCTGGCCCGTTGTGGTAGCGGAACGAGTGGAGGGACTGTCGTGGGATGAGGTCGCCCATGACGTGCGGCCGTTCCTGGAGCGCGAAGCGGAGACGGCCACGAAAGCGGATGTGCTGGGGTTGTTGGAGGCGCGTGGCGGATAGGCGCCCGATGACAGCGCGGTGACGGGCCGCGCTATGCTGGTGGGCGCGATCCCCAGCCAGCCTCATCACGGAGCGACTCCACCTTGGAACCAGCGGCGGCCGTGCCTGCTTGTGCGTGTACCAAAGCACCTGGAACGCTGCCTTCGCGGCGTTTGGCCGGGCCCAGCCGACGCGGGGACGGCCGCACGGCCTCAGCTATTCGCTGACGCTGCACGCGCCGGATGGGACAAGGCTGGTCGGATTTGACAACGCACACCGGGTGACGGATCGGCGAGGCCCAGGCAGTCGGCAGCGGTCGGGGCGCGACCACCGACTTCGGCTGGGGACGGTCCGGCCATACAAGTACGAGGATGCGGCCAAGCCTCTTGAGGACTTCTGGAATGAAGTGGACAGGGTCTTGAGAGAGAAGAACCTTTCGCGAACTCTGAAAACGATGGCTCGATACGGACTTGTCGAATTGCAACCGGGAGCGCGCGGCAGGCTGGTGCCGCGGGTGCCGTACGACCAGGTAAGGCTGGATGTCTCGCTGACGGGGACGGAGAGCGAATCGCTCGGTGTCAGTCCGTGATCCCTGTATGTCACGTAACGCGGCCCAAACCGGGCAGTAGTCCAGGACGCACCCCCGACTGTATTCGCCGACATGCAACGGCAACTGGTACCTCGATGAGAAGACGGCCATCGGCTCCATGGACGGCGAACACGACGCCTTCGGCCGAATCATGGGTCTGGCGATCGACAGCCGTCGGCGTTTGGTCCTGGCGGACGGCTTGTCTCACGATCTGAAGGTCTTCGAACTCACCGGAGGATTACATGATGTAAGCTTGGCTTTACATCACTGATTCACCACCTCCTCCGCCTCCCCGCTTAGCAGCTCCAACATCTCCACGTAGAAGTCCCGGCGTGAGCGCTGGTCCTGCGTGAGCGGCGCTACCACGCCCTCGATGTCGCCGGACAGGCGGCCTATGCGGCTCATCAACTCGCCGAACTCGCGCTGCAGATCGCGCAGCTTGGTGGCGCGGGGGCCCGTATCGTCTTCGTCGATGTCTTCCAGCGCGTCCTCGATCGCGTTGAGCTCGCTGACGGCCCGGGACGACAGGTCGGCCAGTTCCAGCAGATTGGCGGTCCAGGCCGCACGCGTGCCCGGGGTGACGTTCAGGCGTGGGTCCTCGCGCACGGTGAACTGCTGCGCCGATTCGGTCCGCGCGGCCAACAGGCGGGCCGTGTACGTCCCCGGGACGACGAGGGGGCCGCGCCGGCCACCGTTCTCACCGCCCCCGACCTCGTGCCGCATGTCCCACACCACCCGGTTCATGCCCTCCCGCGTGCCGCCGCGCACCGTGGCCACGCGCGCGCCGTCGCCGTCTTCGATGGCGATCTCGATCGTGCCAACCTCGGCCTCGTCGCCGAGCCAGTAGTCGATGATTGCGCCGAGAGGGGGGTTTTCGCCCTGGTAGTGCACATCTCCCGTGTGGGCCTGGCGACCCGCCCGACGGATCTGCACGGCGGGCTCGATGGTGAAGAGATGGGCGCTCTGCCCAACCACATCCTCCGACAACTCCTGGAGCGCTTTGATCTGATCGAGGATCCAGATGCCGCGGCCGTGCGTCCCGAGCACCAGGTCGTTCTCGCGCGGATGAATGACGAGGTCGTTGAACGGCAGGGTGGGCATGCCGCCGCGCAGTTCGGTCCAGTGCGCGCCGCCGTCCATGGTGTAGTAGACGCCGATTTCGGCGCCGAGGAAGAGGACCGATGGGTTGCGCAGGTCTTCGCGGACGGTGCGGAGCACGCGGTCGGCGGGCAGGTCGCCGGTGATCGAGACCCAGGTCTGGCCGTAGTCGTCGGACCGGTAGAGGTAGTTGGCGTAGTCGTCGTTGCGGTAGTTGTTCCAGACGGCGTAGACGCGGGCCTCGTCGTGGCGGGAGGGCTCGATGCCGCTGACCCAGGCGCCGTTGGGGAGGCCGGGGAAGTCGGGGGCGGCGGGCTCGTCGGAGTCGGAGATGTCGCGGGCGGACAGGTCGGTCCAGCGCTCGCCGCCGTCGTGCGAGACGTGGAGGCGGCCGTCGTCGGTGCCGGCGTAGATGAGGCCGCGGCGGAGCGGGCTCTCGGAGACCGCCGAGATGGTGGGCCAGTAGGGGATGCCGTCGTCCAGCGAGGGGAGGTAGTCGTCGGGCATCTGTCCCATGATCGGGACGGAGCGCCGGTCGGTGCCCGTGGTGAGGTCGCCCAGGGCCTGCCACGAGTCGCCCCGGTCCGTGGTCTTCCACATGATGTTCGTGCCCGCGTACAGGGTGGACGCGTCGTGCGGCGAGATGATGAACGGGCCGTCCCAGTTGGCGGGCGCCATCGCGTTGCCGAGGCGCTGCTCCTCGAAGGTGCCGACCTCGCGCCAGGTCTCCCAGTTGCGGCGTCCGGCGATGTGTCCGACGGGGTCGCCGGGGCGAATAGCGGTGCGCTCACCCGTGCGCCTGTCGAAGCGCGACAGGCCGAGGTACTGGGACTCGGTGTAGATGATGGTGTTGTTGGTCGTGTCGGCCAGGTTGATGAACCCGTCGCCGCCGCCCAGGCGGGTCCAGTCGCTGTTGACGATGCCGTTCTGGCGCCAGGTTTCGCTGGGCCCCATCCAGGAACCGTTGTCCTGGAGGCCGCCGTAGACGTTGTAGGGGCGGGCCATGTCGACGCTGACCCGGTAGTACTGGCTGACGGGCAGGTCGGAGATGTAGAGCCAGTTCAGCCCGCGGTCGTAGGAGATGCCCAGGCCGCCGTCGTCGGCCTTCATGACGTGGCGGGAGTCGGTGGGGTTGACCCAGACCAGACGGTCGTCGCCGTGCAGGCTCTGGGGCGGGACGGTGAAGGTGCGGCCGCCGTCGTCCGAGAAGGAGTAGCTGTTGACCATGTAGATGCGCTGGTCGTCGCTGGGATCGACCGTGATCTGGCTGGCGTACATGGGGCGCGGATTCCAGTCGCTCATCAGCTCCCACGTGTCGCCCCGGTCCTCGGAGCGGTAGATGCCGGCGCGCCGCTCGGTGTAGGCGGTCGACGCGTTGTAGCGGTAGCCCTGCTCGACCGCCGCGTAGACGATGCGGGGGTCGCTGCGGTAGATGGAGATGCCGATCCGGCCGATCACGTCCTCGGGGAGGCCGCGGGTGATGCCGGGGCCGGTCAGCCGCTCCCAGGTGTCGCCGCCGTCCATGCTGCGGTGGAGCGCGCTGCCCGGGCCGCCGCCGTGGAAGCCCCAGGGACGGCGCTGGCGCTGGTAGGTTGCGGCGTAGACGATGTTGGGCTGGTCGGGGTCGAGCGCGACGTCCACGGCCCCAGTGTTTTCGTCGACCTGCAGGATGGGTTGCCAGGTGGCTCCGCCGTCGGTGCTGCGGTAGAGGCCGCGCTCCTCGTTCGGGCCCCAGAGATGGCCCATCGCGGCGACGTACACGAGGTCGGTGTCGTCCGGGTGCAGCGCGATGCGCCCGATGTGCTTGCTGTCGCGCAGCCCCATGTTCGTCCAGGTTTCGCCGCCGTCGGTGCTCTTGTAGACGCCGTCGCCCCACGACGAACTCTGCCGGTTGGCGCGCTCGCCGGTGCCGACCCACACGATGGAGGTGTCGCGCTGGTGGAGTGCGATCGCTCCGACCGAGTGGGTGCCCTCGTTCTCGAACACGGGATCGAGCGTGATGCCGTTGTCGCTGGTCTTGTAGACGCCGCCGGTCGCGGATGCGACGTAGTACTTGAATACGTCCGATTCGGCGACGGCCAGGTCGACGATGCGGCCGCTCATGACCGCCGGGCCGATGTTGCGCGGGCGGAGGCCGTCGAGCTGGGCGGTGGTGACCTGGGCCTGGAGGGTTGGCGCGCCGGTGGTCAGGAGGGCGGCGAGGAGCCAGATGGGGGAACGCTGGTGCTGGGTCATTGGCATCTTTGGTGTTGAGGAGGCGAGTGGGGACCTGGGCACCCTGAACATCGGTCGCGCGGAGGCTCGTATCAACCGAGGGATCGCGCTGGGGCTTGCGATTGGCGTGCTGGTCGCGGGGTACGGATGCGGGGGTGACGCCGGGGGACCCGGGGGCGTGGCCGGCGGTGCCGACCTGCCCGTGGCCTGGGAGTTGGACTCGGTGCCGCTGATGGCGGTGGGGGACGCCGAGCCGGATCTGCTGTACGAGGTGACCGGGATCGTGATCACGGACCGGCACGTCGTGATCGCGCAGGAGAGCACGGGCACGCTGCGGTTCTACGACCATGAGGGTTCGCTTGAGACGGAGGTCGGAGGGAGGGGTGAGGGGCCGGGTGAGTTTGGTCGCCTGCAGTGGATGAAGCGCGCCGGCGACCGTCTCGTCGCGTACGATTTGCGCGGTGGCGAGATCTCCACGTTTGCCCTGGACGGCCGTCTCCAGAGTTCGATCACGGTCGCCAGGCATGAGGATTACCCTGGAATCTGGACCCTGGATGTGTTTTCGGACGGCTCGCTGCTGAGCTACGTCTACGGTTTCTACACGCCCACGGAACCTGCCGCGCAGCGACTCCCCTGGACGCTTGTTGTCTCCGACGTGGAAGGCGAATTCGTTGGACGCCTCTTCGACATGGCCAGCCCGGAGACCTGGTACGAGCCCTTCGGTCGTGCCGGTTCGAGGCAGATGTTCCGGTTTTTCGGACGGGCTTCGGAGGCCGTGGTCATCGACTCCCTGTTCGTGGTCCTGGAAAACGACTCGTACGACATCCCCGTCTACGGGCGTGACGGTGTCGTTCGAGATACGTTGCGCCCCGTAGTGGTGCCGGAACCGGCGACGTTGCCGAGGGATCAGGTGGAGTTCATTCGGGAAGCTCTCCTCGACTCCTGGGATCTGGGCGATCAGCGGGGCGAAGTGGAGCGCATGCTGGTGGCGATGGGGATGCCCGAGTCGCTTCCTCCCTACGGCTGGCTGTCGCTGGGGTACCCGGATCGCCCACCGGTCACGGCGGCCGACGGGCTGGTGTGGGCGCTGCGCTACGGCGGGGTCCCGCGGGAGGGCGCCGAGCCCGACGGGCCGGAGTGGTTCGTGTTCGAGGTCGGTGTGGGCCAGATCGCGACCCTTTCCTCGCCCGACGATGTCGTCCTCTACGACGTGGCGGGTGATCTGGCCGCGGTGCTGCGGCGTACGGACCTCGGCGAGGAGATCGTGGAACTGAGAAGGATCGTGGGGAGGTAGGGATTGTGTCACGAATCCGGCGGCGCTCCTCGCTGATTGCACTGGGATTTGCGTGTATAGTCGTATTTGCATTATATGTGTACATTGACCGGTCCGCGGGCCCAGGAGGCCGATACGGTGGCCAAGACGGTCCAGTCGCCTGGCGCCTGGATCCCGAGCCCGTGATGACCGTTGGCGACACCGAGGCGGATCCGCTCTTCGAGGTCACCGGGATCGCGATCACGGACAGCCACGTCGTGATCGCGCAAGAGAGCGAGGGCACGCTTCGCTTCTACGACCGGGACGGCTCGCTCGAAAAGACGGTCGGGGGGAGGGGCGAGGGCCCCGGTGAGTACGGCGACCTCGACTGGATGCGGCGCGTCGGCGACCATCTCTTCGCCTATGATCGCCACGGGCGTGAAGTCTTGAGATACAGCCTGGACGGCCGATTGCTGGGTACGGTCGCGCTCTCTCCCCCCGAGGAGTACCTGGCGGGTCTGTCGGCGTTGGGGGTCTTCACGGACGGCTCGGTGCTGGCCGAGAAATGGTATCTGCATTGGCCGACGGGGCCGGAGCTCGCGCGCGCGCCTGCCGCGCTTCTGCTCTTCGACGACGACGGGGAGTTCGCGCAACGGCTGCTCGAAATCGCGGGGCCGGAGATCTGGTACGAGCCCGTGGGCACCACCGGGCACAGGCAGATGATGCGCTTCTTCGGCCGGATCAGCCATGTAGCGGTCGTCGACTCCGTGTTCGCCGTCCTTGAGAACGACTCTTACGACATCCCCCTGTACGGGCGTGATGGGGTCGTCCGGGACACGCTTCGCCCTGCGGTCGTGCGGGAACTGACACCCTTGCCACGATCCCAGTCGGACTTCTCCCAGCAAGTCGTGCTCGATTCCTGGGATGCGGAACTGGGCTCGGGCCGCGGCGAAGTGGAGCGAAGCCTGGCGGCGATGGGGCCCCCCGAGCACCTGCCTCCCTACGGCTGGTTGTCGCTGATGAGTCCGTATCACAGCCCGATGATGACGGCGGACGGGCTTGTGTGGGCGCTTCGCTACGGTGGGCTGCCCCGCGAGGACGGCGGCATCGACGGCCCGGAATGGTTCGTGCTTCAGCCGGGTGTGGGCCAGATCGCCACTCTTTCCTCGCCTGACAACGCCGTGCTCGTTGACGTGGCGGGTGACCTGGCCGCGGTGATACGGCGCACACAACTCGGCGAGGAAATCGTGGAATTGCGGAGGATCCTGGGTCGGTAACGGTCCCGAAGGGTAGATTGCTACTACAACGTGCGTCCTGGCACCAGCGGCGCCTTTCGTGAACCGTGGTGAAGCAGGCATTGCGGGAATACGGACGCTCACCCTATCGGACAACGTATCGATGACAAAACGATCAGTCGTAGTCGTCAAATTCGCTGGGGCGCTGGCCGCCCTGGGTTCACCGGCCAGCGCCGTGCAACAGGACATTTCGGTTGGTGCACGCATGGGCACTCTTGGCCTCGGTGCGGAAGTCAACGTCGCGTTGCACGAACACTTCGCAATGCGGGGCGGGATCGGATTCCTTGGCTTCGACGTGGATCTCACCGGGATGTTCGGTCTCGCCGCCAACCGCACCGCCGAATTGTCCTTGCCAACCGCGCTGGTCACCATCGGGGCAGAGGCCTCGTCCGGTCCTTTCCGAGCTGGCGCTGGCCTGCTGACGAGATCCAGCGACCCGACACACGAGATCACATACGGGAGCGGTGCGACAATTGACATCGGCGGAGGGTTCTACCAGGAACCGGAGGTCCGCACGGTCACCACCACCCTCGTCTCTGGATCCACGGCGCCGTATGTCCTGATCGGAATCACATCGCGTCCGGAGCGCGGACTCGAGGTCCTGGTCGACATGGGGGCGGTGCTGCACGTCAACCCGAAGTTCGACATGACGGCCACGGGCGATCCGGCAGTCCTCAACTCGTCCCGGTTCCGCACCGACCTGGACGTCGAGCGACGGCTGGCCGAGGAAGACGCCGGGAGCTTCGTCAGGTTCTGGCCGATCGTCAGTCTGGGAGTGCGCTACGGCCTGAGGTGACGGTCGCCCGGCGTTGTCCGGGCGAGTTTCCCGCTCCGGAACATGCACCACCAGGGCGGGTACAACCGGGGTCCGAGACCGCTCCCCCGAATCCCCTCATGGTCCCGATGCCCGAGTCACCCCGCTGGACCGTCACCCGCGACACCTGCGTCCTGGCCACCCTCTTCGTCGCCGTAGCGTCAGCCGCGCGCACACTGCCGGCCCAGGACGCCGCACCCGACGCGTCCGCCTGGACAGTGGCCCCGCAGCCCCGGGCGATGTTCGGGCAGAGTGACGATTGGCCAGGCGGCGTTTTTGCGGGAATAGTCGATGTGGCACGCGCCCCCGACGGCACCATCGTCGTCGCCGACAGCGAGTCTGCGAGTGTCAGCTTCTTCTCCGCAGACGGCACGCTGATCGCAACGGTGTGGCGGCGGGGCGAGGGACCAGGCGAGTTCAGCAGGATATCGGCGCTCCTGGCCGATCGCGAGGGTCGCCTCTTCGTTTTCGACCGAGGGCATCAGCGGGTTTCCGAATACACTCTGACCGGCGATTTCGTCGGAGACGCCGGGCTGTTTCGCGGCGCGAGCGACCGCCCGATCGGCGGGGTCGCGCAGTAAGGCGACGGCAGCTGGTACGCCTGGGAAGCGGATCGCATGGCTGGGTCCGAGATGGGTGAAATGGCCCGGGACACGGTCGGTTACTACCAATTCGCTGGCGGCGAAGTCGGCAACTTGCTGGCGAGGGTGCCCGGCGCCATAACCTCGCATTTCGAGTTCCAGGGTCGGGGCAGCCTCCGCCATGCGCTGCTCACACCCCGCCCCCTGGGCGTCGTACGAGGCAACTGCTTGCTGCTGGGTCCGAGCGACACGCCGGTCCTGCGCGTCCTGGATCAGAGCGGAACCGGTGTCGGCGAGGTGACCCTGGACATCGAAGTGCATCGCACCACCGACGAACACCGAAGGCAATGGGCATCGGCTACCCGCGCCGGATTGAGTGGCCTGGCCGGTTTCATCCAGGGCTTCTCGATACGGAGGATGTCGAGAAGGGTCGGCATGGCCGAGCGGGTGCCGTACACGGACGACCTGGTCGTGGACGAACTCGGGTACATCTGGTCCCAGCGCTACGAACTCTCCCACTACGCCGACAGCGCGGAGTGGCTGGTCTTCACCGAGGCCGGCACGCGGATCGGCACGGTGACGCTCCCCGTGGCGCTGCGGGTGAAGGAGATCTCGACGGACGCCATCCTCGGGGTCCACACCGACGAGCACGGCCAGCAGGACGTGCGCATCTACGCGCTGGACCGGGGCCGGGACATTGAACCGCGCCCGCCGCTTCCAGGCTGTGAGGCGCAGTCGGCCACCGGCGACCAGGGCGCCGTCTGATCACCGTCCGGGCAGCCGCAACCAACGCCCACGCTACCCGGCGTGCAGCGCCAGCGCCCCCCGGATCGCCGCGAAAAACCGCATCGCTTCCCGCAGCCGTGCCACGCTCGCCCCCGACCCGCGGGAGTGCGCGAGAAGGTCGGTGACCGTTGCGTCGACATCCGCTCGTCTCCGCAGATGGCGCTCCAGCGCGAGGGTCTCCGTAAACGGGATCAGGTGGTCCTGACGGCCGTGGATGAGCCGGATGGGGGGAAGAGAGCGGCCGTCCGGAACCCGGGGAAGCTCCAGTTCGGGGTGGGTGGCGCGCGCGGCCTCGACGAGAACGGGGGCCAGCTCCTCGGCGCGGCGCGGGTCGGGATCCTGGGCCGAGTCCGGCGCGAAGAACCGGAACAGCTCCCTGTTGGGTGCCGACACCGACTTGACCACCTCGGCCTTGTACGGATCGCTGCTCGGCTCCCACGCCATGAATCCGTGGTCGCCGGCCAGCGCCGCCAGCCGGCCCAGCGCGCGCGACATGTCCTCCGCGCCCTCGTACCCGGGGATGCGGTGGAGGTAGTTGGCCGCGATCACCCAGCGCCCGTACGGGTCGGGCCGCAGGTACTCGATGCGTTCCCGCCACTCGAACTGCCCCGTGAGCGCGAAGCGGACGGTGTTCTCGAGGCTGTGGTAGCCGCCGTAGCCGAGGACGCCCCGGACGAGTCCTTCGGCGGCCAGTTCGGGGGCGGCGATGATGGCCTGGGGACAGCCGAAGGACAGCCCCACGAGCACGACTCCGCCGGGCCGCACGCCCGCGTCGGCGCAGTGGTGCCGGGCCGCGAGTGCCAGCGCTCGCCGGGCGGGAGCCGGGTCGAGGTCGAGGCTGCGCCAGGCGCGCACGTCGGGGACCAGCACGTCGCCGCCCGCGCTGGCGAGCGCCGCCGCGAAGCGCACGATGGCTCCGTGATCCGGCCCCGGCCGGGTGGCGCCGTGCAGCATCACCCAGCCCGGCAGCGGTCGCCGGGACCGGCTCGCAGGGCGGTAGCGCCGGGCCTGGATCGCCTCGTCGCCACCGCTCCGGATCTCGATGTCTTGCGTGAACACTCCGCGGAACGGCGGCGGCGAGGCATTCCGCACCCAACCCCTCACGTACCGCAGCGCATCGAAAGTCGGGTTCGTCATGGAAGGCTCTCCGCGGGGGTCTTGTCCGCGGGCTCCTGCAGGCGGCGGTCAGGCAGCTTGCCAACCCGGGGGGCCGCAACGAGAGTGGAGGCATGATCGGCAACGCACCAGGGCCGCCCTACCGGTTCGCCGCGTGCGCTAGCGCAGGCGTGTTCGTGCTGTACGCCCTGACGCTCGCGCCGACGACGGCCTGGTGGGACACCAGCGAATATATTGCCACAGGCTACATACTCGGGATACCGCACCCGCCCGGGAACCCGCTGTTCGTCGCACTGGCCCGTACCTGGTCCCTTCTGCTGGCGCCGCTGGGACTGTCGCCGGCCGTGAGGATCAATCTGCTGGCGGCGGCGACCTCGGCCGGGGCGTCGTTCTTCTTCTACCTCGTCGCGCACCGCACGCTCGTGCAACTGCGGGGTTTCGGCCGGGCGGCGCTCATCGGTGCGGGCGTGGCGGTGCTGGTGGGGGCCTCGGCGTTCACCGTCTGGAGCCAGAGCAACGCCAATGAGAAGGTCTACACGGTGTCGCTGCTGATCGTCGCGGCGGTCGGCTGGCTGGTGTTGCGCTGGCGCGATCTGCCGGTGGGCGATGCGCGTGGTCAGCGGCTGCTGGTGGCTTCGGTGTATCTGATGGCGCTCGGTGCGACCAACCACCTCATGTCGGTGCTGCCGGCGGCGGCGTTTCTCACCGTGGTCGCGATGACGCGCGCGCGGTTGCTCTTCCAGTCGGCCTTTGTGGGGCGATGTGTGGTGGCTGTTGTGGTCGGGCTGTCCTTCAACTTCTTCCTGCCGATCCGGGCGGAGCAGCGACCCGTGATCAACGAGGGAGATCCGCTCTGCGACGGGTTTGTCGAGGCGGCGGCCGCCATCTACACCAACGGCGCCACCGGGTGTCCCGCGCTTGCGTCGTCGCTGCGGCGCGAGCAGTACGCCAAGCCGCCGGTCACCCAACGGATGGCCCCGTTCACCCACCAGCTGCACAACTTCTTCCAGTACTTCGACTGGCAGTGGTCGCGCGGAATGGACCCCGATGAGCCGGTCAGCCCGCGAAGGCTGCCCTTCACGCTGCTGTTTCTCGGCCTCGGGCTGGCGGGGCTGTGGGCGGCCTGGGAACGGGACCGGGCAACCGGGGCGTACCTCATCGTTCTCATGGGGACGCTGTCGTTCGGGCTGGTCTTCTACCTGAACTTCCGGTACGGGTATTCGCTGGCTCCGGAGATCACCGACCTGCGCGCCCACGAGGTGCGCGAGCGCGACTACTTCTTCATCGCATGCTTTGCGCTGTGGGGCGTCATGGCGGGACTCGGGCTGACTCGCTGCTGGCTCTGGCTGGTGGATCGCGCGGGCAGCATGCGCAATGCGTCGCCGGTGCTGGCGGTCGCCGTGCTGCCGTTCTTCCTCAACCTCGCCTGGGCCAACCGGGCGGGAGACTACGCGGCGCGAGACTACGCCTACAACATGCTGAACAGCGTCGAGCCCTACGGGGTGCTCTTCACCAACGGCGACAACGACACCTTCCCGCTCTGGTACCTGCAGGAGGTGGAGGGGATTCGCCGGGACGTCACGGTCATCGTGATTCAGTACCTCTACACCGAATGGCACCCTCGGCAGATCCGCGAACTGACCGCGCCGGACCGGCAGCGTCCCTACGTCCCGTCGGAGGGATCCCTGTACCAGGATCGCGAACCCCCGGCGCGCGCGGCGTTGAGCCTGACCGACCAGCAGATCGCGCTGATCGGCAACGGTCCGCTTCCGGACAGCTTCGGCGTGCGCATCGGCGGCACGGTCGTCCAGTATCCCGCGGGGATGCAACTGGGCAGTGGCCATCGGATCGCATTGGCCATCATCCGCGATTCGTCAACCGAGCGACCGATCTACTTCGCGAGCAGCGGCGGTGAAATGGCCACGCTCGGGCTCAGCGGCTGGGCCGTGCGCGAGGGGCTTGCGGCCCGCCTCCACGTGCGGGCGCTGGATGGTCCGCAGCCGCCCTCCTACCGCAGGATGCCGCGCGAGTTCGGGGGCGAATGGGTCGACTACGGGCGAGCCGCACGGCTGTTCGACGAGGTCTACAGCTATCGCGGGCTTCTTGACCGCGCCGTCTGGCAGGACGATTCCGCTTCCAACATCCCGCTCCAGTACTACCTGGTGACGCGTGCGCTGGCGGCTGCGGCGGTAGCGGAGGGGGATGGCGAACGTGCGGAGCGCTACGCAGGCCTCGCGCAGGACTTCCTGGAAGCGGAGGCCGGTGGGAGGGAAGGGCGACGGTCGCGGTGACGCGAGTCCGCCGTCATCCCGTCGGAAGCGTCCCCTCGTCCTTCCGTTGCCCGGCGCGGTCGAGGATCGAGCGCATCCTCGCGATTTCTTCCTCGGTGAACTGCCGGTCCTCCACGAGGGTTGCCAGAAGCATCTCTGCGGACCCGTGGAAGATCTTGTTCACGATCCGCTTGAGTGCGCGCCCGCCGACGCTTACGGACTCGACGAGCGGAAAGTAGCGATAGGCGCGGCCCTCCTGCTTGTGCCCCACGGCGCCCTTGTCCTCAAGGATCTGCAGCATCTTGAGGACGGTCGTGTAGCCGACGTCGACACCCAGGGTTTCGCGCACCTCGGCCACGGTGCCGGAGCCGCGGGCCCACAGCACGCTCATGATGTCGAGTTCGCGGTCGGTGAAGCGCCTCCGGGCCGACTCCGGGTCCTGGCTGCTCATTGGCGTTCAGCCTGGGTGCCGTCGGCCGTGCGCGCGGCCGCGATGTCCTCCATGACTTCGCGCACCCGATCCCCGAAGCCCCGCGCCCGCTCCATCACTTCGTCCTGGTCGACGGTGAGAATCTCGCGGTCGCGCACCACGACGCGCCCGTTGACGATCACCGTGGACACGTCGCTGCCGCGCGCCGCGTACACGAGGTGTGAATACACGCGGTAGAGCGGCGTCAGCCCGGGCCGCCGCACATCCACCAGTACGATGTCGGCGCGCTTGCCCGGCTCGAGCGACCCGATCTCGTGGTGCAGGTTGAGAACGCGCGCACCGCCCATGGTAGCCAGACGAAAGACGGTCTCTGCCGGGAGCGCCGCGGGGTCGCCCAGCATGAACTTCTGGACCTTTGCGGCGGCATCCATCTCGTCGAACATGTCGAGGTCGTTGTTACTGGCCGGCCCATCCGTCCCCAGTCCCACCGGGATGCCCGCCGCCAGCGCCGCCGCGACCGGTGCCGCGCGCGCGACGCCCAGCTTCATGTTGCTCTGTGGGTTGTGAGCGATCCCCGCGCCGCTCGCGGCGATGCGCTCGATGTCCTCGTCGGAAAGATAGATCGAGTGGGCGAGCACCGTCCCGGGACGAAGCGCGCCGATCGAGTCGAGGGCTTCGATGACCCCCATCCCGGTCAGTTCGCGGGCGGTCACGTTCTCGGAGGGGTCCTCGACCGCGTGGATCTGGAAGGGCGCATCGTAGCGCTCGGCGAGCCGGAAGGCGGCCTCGACGGCGTGGAGTGGTGTGGTGTAGAGGGCGTGCGCGGCCACCGCCGGAACTACGGTCGGGTGGTCCTGGTAGCGCTCCATGAACTCGGCCGCGTCGGCCAGCGATTCCTCGGGGCTTGCGTAGTCGGGCGTGGGGAAGCCGATGACGTGAGGGCCTGTCACCGCGCGGATGCCGGCGTCGACCGTGGCCTGCGCCATGTCGTCGCGGAAGTAGTACATGTCCGCGAAGGTGGTCGTCCCCCCCTTCAGCATCTCGACCGAGGAGAGCAGGGTACCCCAGTAGACGAAGTCGGGAGCGACCAGCGCGGCCTCGGCGGGGAAGATGTGGTCGTTGAGCCAGGTCAGCAGCGGCATGTCGTCGGCCAGTCCGCGCAACAGCGACATCGCGGCGTGGCCGTGGGTGTTGACCAGGCCGGGGATGACGACATGGCCGGTTGCGTCGATCACCGTGGCGCCGTCGGGTCTGGGCGCGCCGGGTTCGAGCAGCGCGGCGATACGGTCGCTCTCGACAAGTACCGCGCCGCCCTCGAGGATCGTCCCCGCCTCGTCCATGATGACGACCGTGCCGCCATCGATGATGAGCGGACCGTCCGGGGACGAGGATTCCTGCGGCCGCACGCAGCCCGTCAGGACCAGAGCGGCAAGGACGAGCGTGTAACGAAAGTCTTCGTACATGGCTGTAACTCTAACTGACGGTTTGGATCGATGTCAACAATCATCGCCGCCACGGTACATTCATAGCCACGCCGGGAGCCAACCACGATAGGAGCAGGCCGTCAGCGATGTCGGATCATACCAGAGTTGGAGCGACCAACGCCGGGCGCAGCGATCCGCGGAGCGCCATTCGCCGGCGCGACCGCGGCAAGGACGACGGGTGGGCCGCGGCTTTCATGAAGCGTGCACCGTATGGCTTCCTGGCAACCGTGGGTGACAGGGGTCAGCCGTTCCTCAACTCCAACCTCTTCGTCTTCGACGATTCGGAGGGCGACCGCCGCATCTATCTGCACACGCACCGGACCGGGCGCACGCGCACCAATCTCGAAGCGGCCGAAAAGGTGGCGTTCAGCGCGGTGGCCATGGGGCGCCTGCTGCCGGCGCCCGAAGCGCTCGAGTTCTCGGTGGAATACGCGGGCGTCGTGGCCTTCGGGACAGGGCGGGTGGTGGAGGACCGGGAGGAGGCGAGAGCGGCCCTGCAGATGCTTCTCGACAAGTACGCACCGCACCTGAGGCCGGGTGAGCACTACCGCCCCACCACCGACGACGAACTGAAGCGCACCGCCGTCTACCGCATCGACATCGAGACGTGGAGCGGCAAGCAGAAGGAGGTCGAGGCGGACTTTCCCGGAGCCTTCAGCCTGGACGCGCTCCCGGTACCGTTTCCGGGGCGCTAGGCGCCAGAGCCCCCGCCCGCGTGCTTCGCGGCCAGCGCCTCGAGCCCGGCATCGATCTCCTCGCGGGACACCCACCGCCCCCTGACCATCACACCCACCCGGTCGAACAGGTTGGCCAGTTCGTCCAGCGGGTTCGAGCCAAGCAGCACCAGGTCGGCACGCTGTCCGCGCGCGACCGTCCCGAAGTTGCCATCGAGACCCAGGTGCGAGGCCACGTATTCTCCCACCGTGACCGTCCCGCTCTTCAGGATCTCGTAGTTGGACATCCCGGCCTCGGACATCACCGCGAGCTCCCTGTGCAGCGCGAAGCCCGGCACGTTGAAGAGCTGGGGCGAATCTGTGCCCATCAGGATCCCGGCCCCCGCGTCCGACAGCGCTTTCAGGATCCGGTCGCGGAGTTCCAGGTACAGCGCGACCTCGTCCGGCGGTCCGCTGCCTCCGCCCTCCGCGCGCCGCCGCCAACCGTCGCGCGTCTCGGGCGACACGTAGCGCATCTCCGGCTGCATGAGCATGGCGTCGGCGTCGGGCGCTCCGTACAGGTTACGCCAGAGGTACTGGGTCGGGACCACGTAGACGTCGTGCTCGATCGTCATGCGGATGATCTCTTCCAGTTTGGCCTCGTCGAAGCCGCGCGCCAGCCCGCCGAGGCTGATCGGTCCCGCGCTCACCTGCGCCTGCACGTCGTCGGAAGCGACGGCCTGGATGTAGCCGTCGAGGTGGTCGACGGTGGACATGCCGGTCTCGATCGCGTGCACCAGCCCGACATCGGCGGGGACGTGTCCGGAATACGTCAGACCCGCCGCCTGCGCCACCGCCACCATGTGGTCCCAGGCCTCGAGTGGCACGCCGGGATGGATCTTCTGCAAGTCGTAGCCGGCTTCCACATGGGCCCGGATCAGGCGTTCCGCGTCGGCCGGGGTCGGGGCAGAGCCGCCGTTGATCGACGGCGCGCCGACGTAGAAGTTGGGTCCCAGCACCTCGCCGCGCTCGATTTCGTCGGCGAGCGGGATCTGGTAGGCCGACCCGAGCATCCCGCGGATTGAGGTGATCCCGTTGGCGACGTAGAGGAACAGGATGTCCTCGACCTCTTCGCGGGGCGGGTTCTCACCAGGCGGCACGTGCGCGTGCATCTCGGCGAGGCCAGGCATGAGGTAGCGGCCCGACCCGTCGATCACGGTCGCTCCACGTGGCACCTCGACATCCGACGCCGGCCCGGCTGCGACGATCACGCCGTCCGCGACCACCACCGTCTGGTCGGGCAGCACGGTCTCCGAGGCCATGGGCAGCACATTCACATTCGTGAAAGCGGTGAGCCCAGGCACGCGCTGAGCGTCTCCTTCGCACGCCGGTAGCGCGGCGAGAGCAGCCAGCAATCCCAATCTCGGACTCTTCATTCTCTTCATGTCGCATACTCCTGTCGTGCTCAGGGCCCCGGCGCAGGTGGGCGCCGCCGCTCCAGAATGATATGGTGTCTCCCGTTGCGCTCGCGACCTCCGCGCCGGTCAACACGGATACTCTCTCATGAACTCAGCACCGTCGGCCCCGCCCGCCACTCCCGTCACCGCGCCGGAGCGCATCGCCTCGATCGATGTGCTGCGCGGGTTCGCGGTCCTGGGCATCCTCATCGTCAACATGCAAGGGTTCGCGCGGGTGCCGTCCGCTTACATGAACCCCACCTCAGGCTCGGCGTTCGACGGTGCGGAGGCGTGGATCTGGACGGCGGTGTACATCCTGGCGGACACCAAGTTCATTTCGATCTTCTCGATGCTCTTGGGGCGGGCATCGCGATGATGAGCGAGCGGATGGCGAGCCGCGGTGTTGCGGGGACCGGCCTCCACTACCGCCGACAGTTCTGGCTACTGGTGATCGGCCTGGTCCACGCGTACCTGATCTGGCACGGCGACATCCTTGTGGCCTACGCCCTCTGCGGCCTTCTGCTGTATCCGTTGCGCAAGCTCGGTGCTCGCGCGCTACTGTGGATCGGCGGGTGTGCCGTTGCGTTCGTCGTTCCGTTCTGGCTCCTGGCCGGCCTGTCGATCCCGTACTGGCCAGAGGCGGATCGCCTGGAACTACTCGCGGAGTGGGCACCGCCGCAAGAGGTGCTCGACTCCGAGATCGCAGCCTTTCGAGGCGGCCTGGGCGAGCAACTGTCGGTCCGTGCGCCCATTGCCCTCACGCTGCAGATGAGTGCGTTCCTGGGCCTCTTCGTGTGGCGCGCGGGTGGACTCATGCTGGTCGGCATGGGCCTCTACAAGCTCGGCGTCCTGGCCGCGGCGCGCTCGGCCACGTTCTACCGGCGCATGGCGGTCATCGGGATCGGTGCCGGACTTCCCCTGGCCGTGGCCGGAGCCTGGTACAAGCTCGACCAGGGCTTCGCCTTCGAGACCGTGATGTTCCAGGGAGCCCTGTTCAACTACGTGGGGTCGGTGGGGGTCTTCCTGGGGTATCTCGCACTCGTCATGCTCATGGTTCATATGTGGACGCCCCGTTGTGAGCAAGCCTGATTTCCGAACCGGGGTCGGGGCATGGTGGTCAGGTACTTTCATATGTCCGGCCTCTTGATGCGGCGCTCGTTTGCCGCGGGCCCGTATGGTGTTCGTGA
>JAJDXS010000055.1 GCA_022823145.1 Gemmatimonadota bacterium | reverse complement strand
CCCCACCCTTCGAAAACGTAAGAATAACATTACACTATGTCATGTTTGGCATACATCTGACGCCTCTAGGGCTGCGCTCTGCGTTGCTCCTCAGCCCAATAGCGCTGCTATTGGCCCCTCGTCGCAACCTGCCAGCCCGGCAGAGCGCCTATGGTCTAAATCACGACAGGAAATCGTCTAAAGTCAACCAGGACTGCACGATCTGCGTTTCCTGCCGTTGGAGTAGATCCTACTGGACCGCGCCGCGAAAGCGGGAAAAACGGACTTGGATGGCGGGACTCTAAGGGAGTGATGCCCACCCGCTATCCGGCACCGCTCGCGGCGTGCTGCCCTTCGGTCGGCCAAGAACTCACTAGGTTCCAGGTCGCGCTGGCGCGTTGCGGTCGGGACAAAACGCGCTCGTCGCCGACCAGTCGCCGAATGAACGAAAAGTAGAAACCAAGACCAACAACCCGCCTGCTAAACACGCCGGGCAGCGATCTCGGCGACGACGAGAGCGAGCCGCGTTCGTGCTTGACAACTGGTGGCTTGAGGCTGGCCGAACGAGCGACCGGGGTTCACCGCACCTCGGGCGGCAGCCTCCGCACCACCACGCTGGCCACGCGGAACTCGTCCAATTCGATGAACGCCGCCAGTCCGTCCGGGCCGAAGGCGTGGGGCATCTCCGTCGCGCCGGGCCGGTAGGTGCCGACGTATCCGCCATCGGCGGTGACCACGTCGATCGGACCGTCTTCGAACACTTCGTCTCCCTGGCGCATGACCCAGATGCGCCCCTCCCAGCTGGTCAAGAGTTCCTGAATGACCGGGACTACGGGATAGAAGGTCTCTTCACCGAGAGACAAGGAGAGACCACCCAAGGAACCACCGCTCAAGATGCCGCCAGCCCTTCCCGCACCCGATCTGATGGTGTTGAAGTCGATGCCGGACAAGCCGGGCAAGCCACCCAAGGCGGACTGTATCTGCGCTGGCGTCACCTGCGCCTCTCCCTGTCTCTGCCGGGCCAGTTCCTGGATCCTAGGCGTCACCGGTTGCGGGTGGATCGGCCGGGTGATGGTCCTGCTCAGACTCCCGTCGTCCGGTGCGGCCACCTTGAGTGTGTACGCGGACGAGTCGGAATAGACGATGCCGCCGTCCGGCAACAAGCCCATCAAGAGCAGGGGTTCGAAGTGAGGGGGGCGGGTAAGGCCCTTGCTCAGGCCCCCCAGCAGGCTTGCCATCTGCCTGTCCGTGCCCTCGGCGACCGAAGCATTGTCAGAGACCTTGATCAGGTCTTTCGGGGCCTCACGGGGAGGTTGCCACGCCTCGACCACGGTTTCCGTCTGCACGTCCTCCCCATCGAGGCTGTGCCGGGAAATCGCACGGTGGGGCGATGTCCCCGCCGGCGCATTCAGGCTCACAGCGCCCCAGGTGTACACGGCCCCGCCGCGTGGGTCCACTTGTATGGGCGTCGATGTCGCGATTGTGGTCACTCCCACCCCACCCCCGCTGTCCTGCGTGATTCCGACTCTATTGCGGACCATGCGCTCGAACGCTCCGGAGGGGCCGAAGATGTGGTAGCTCTGGTGTCCGAGATCACGAACGACGGTGGTGCCGTCGCGCATCACGCCGTAGCTGGTCGGATACTTGAACTCCCCAGGCCCCTCACCCGAGGTGCCGAACTCGCGAAGAAACGCTCCCGACCGGTCGAAGACCACGGTGCGCAGATCATTGCCGGCCCAGTCATCGAACACGTAGAGGTTGCCTTCCCCGTCGAACGCCACCTTCCGGACCGTTGCGAACGTCTCCCATTCCTCGCCGTAGGGGACTCCGACCCGGAAGACCTCCTCGAAGTCGGCCTCAATCCGCTGGTCACGGCCCGTGACTTCGACGACCTCCTGAGCGAGGAGGGCGGGATGCCCGGCCAAGACGGCCATCGAAAGGGACGAGTAGATCGGGGCGAACTTGCTGGCGTTCATCGAGGACATCCTCGTGTGAAGTGAGTCGAAGGCCACGGGGCGAAGCGGCCATAGCCCAATGATTGGACGTGCGACCTCGGCGTGAAGGTTGTCCGCCACCGACTCCCGAAACTCCTCAAAAAAGCCCGAAAGCGGCCAGCCTCCGAGCCCGTAGCGGAGCGACCACGTCAGGCTCTCGGCACCCGCCGGGCCAGCCCGATACTCCGCTTCGGAAACCCAGATTCAGCGCACTTTCTCGGGCAATCGGCGCACAACCACGCGCACTACGTCGTGCTCGCCACGCTCAATGAAGGCGGCCAAGCCATTCGGCCCAAAGGCACTTGGCATTGCGGTCGCGTCGGCGGGAAACGTGCCGACGTATTCGCCCTCCTCCGTCAACACGTCGATCGGCTCGTCGCCCAGGAGCGCGCCAGCTTGGCGCATGACCCAGATCCGGCCCTCCCAAGTCGTGCTCAACTCCCGGAGGACGGGGATTTCGTGGTAGAATGGTGCCTCCGTGAGGGCAAGGGAGACCCGCGCCGGTCCCGAGTTCGCCGAGGAGCGCGCAGCCGCCTCGCTGCTCCTGCGATCTCTTCGCCTCGCGCTGCGCTGTTCTCTATAGTCTTCCTGGATTTGCGGAGTGACAGGCTCGGGATCGAAAGGCCGTGTGACGACTCGCACCACCTCTCCGGTTTCAGGCGACGCGACCCTCAACAGGTAGGTTGAGGAGTCGGAGTACACAAGGTCACCTCCGGGCAGGATGCCCCACAGGAGTTCGGGCTCGAAGATGGAAGGCCTGGAGAGTCCACTCAAAGTGCGGCCGGGGGTGACGTTCCGCCCCTCAACCGTGATCCCGGAGGAACCGGTGAAGAGGCGTTGCCCCTGATCGCGCGGCGGAACCCAACCTCGCGCAACGGTATCCGCTTGGACGACTTCACCCCCGAGTCCGATGCGGACGACGGGTCGCTCTGTCGGCTGCGACCGACCGACTCCCACCGCACCGACGCCGAAGCCTGTCTCCGGGGGTATCGTGTAGACTGCGCCGCCGCGCGGATCGGGCTGAATCGGTGTGGAGACGGCAATACTCCGCTGCATGAACCCCATGGGGGATGCGCCGGTCGCCGGGCGTACCATCCGCACGAAGGCACCGGATGCATCGAAGATCTGGTATGCGCCATGACCCATGTCACCGACGATGGTGGCGCCGTCGCGCATGACTGTGTAGCTCCCCACGCGGTTGAACTCCCCTGGCCCCTCGCCGGCGGAACCAAACTCGTGCCGAAAGGTACCGGAACCATCGAACACCACAATCCGCAGATCGGAGAAGGGATCGCTACCATGGTCGAACACATAGAGGTTGCCTTGGGCGTCGAAGGCCACCGCGCCCACCCGACCGAAGGTCTCCCACGGCTCTCCGTCGAGGCTCCCGACCCGGTAAACCTCCGGGAAGTCCGCATCAATCTGTCGGTCGTCGCCTGTGACCTCGACCACCTTCTGGCCCGACAGACCCGGGACCACGAATAGCTTTGCGATGCCGAGGGACAGAACGATCCAGAGGAGGTTAGTGGTTTTCACACGCGCTCCCGTCAGGCGGAAACTGCGGGGAATGGACTTAGTGGCCGACCAATCCGTCACCAACACATGGGCTCAGTTGGAATTGGAAATGTCGTGTCCGGGGATCTCGTCGTCCTCGCAGACTACCATGTGACCCCAGAAAACGAGTTCATCGTCCCAAAAGCACCACAAGTGGTATGTGAAGCACCCCTCGCCATCCTCGTATGGCGGCGGCGGACCGAACGATTCGTAACACCGGAGATCGGTGGCCCTTAGGTCGACCGTCCCGTCCTTCGACGCATGTGTCGCGTCGAGTTGCGGCGTAGGTGCTGGTGAGGTCTCACCCGGCAGCATGCTCGCGCAAGGCGATGCACCGCCCGTGACCGAGCCGCCGACCATGGGTACGACCGACGCCGACGCCGCGCCGAACGCCATGTAGCCCGCCATCAACACCGTCATCAGACCCAAAGACCCGACCCGCGCCAGACTTGCCAACAGCTTCTTCATCTCGTTCCACCGTGTATCGTTAGAGTGTTCCTCCCAGTGCGCCGGTTCCTCTTGGAAACGGTCCGGCCTACGAAACCGAACAATAGCGCGGGCCATGGTCCTTGGCAACTTCGTTGTCGTGCTGTCGGTAGCAAATGGAATGGCCGGTTGCGGGTCCACCGCCGGTCTGCAAGCTCAACGAGGCTGGGGTTAGCCCGCAAGCGGCCTAGCGGGGCGACCCCCGACTCCTTTCCGATGGCGGCGCGCTGGCTTGAGCCACTGTTATGTGGCAAGCAGAGCATACTCGGGGCGACACTCCGGCGTCCCCTGCGGAGGCTGGCGGGGGGCCGCGCCCCCTCTGACCCGGAGATCGTCGCCGCGCTGGATTGCGCGGGCGGGGGCGTCACCCCGCCTTCTCCCTTGACGGCGCATCCCGATGACCAGCCTATTCCGGGAAGCTGTCGGCGGCCTACTACAGTGCCGCGTTCCGCCCAGCCGTCGGATCAAGCGGTGGGCAGAGTACACCTTGAAGGGGGTCAGGTTCATTCCGTGAACGACGGCGGAATCATCGGCCAAGCCTACGGGCGGAAGATACACGCCCGCGAAGTGGTCGCCATCGACGAAGCGGGGGACGGGCTGTGTTGGGTCCGCCTGACCCGGTTCGACGACGAATGGCTCCTGATCCGCTCCGATGCCCGCGACGTGTCGCGCGCGGTGCGAAAGCTCCGCCAGATTCCGGCGGGCGAGCAGTCGGACCGGTTCCCGGAGGTCGGGCCGTGAGCCTGCTCCCCTACCTTGCCCTCGGGGCGCTGGCCGTCGCCGTCATCGGACTGTCCACCGACGTGCGGGCCGCCGTCCGCCGCCTGTTTCATCAACGCCGTCCGTAGCCTGCGAACGGTTCGCCGCGTCCCCGGAAGCGATGACCGGGTGGCTTCACCGCACGGCGATTCGGCAAGGTTGTCGAGAGGTCTGTAGTGAGCGTCGGACGCGGGTGTTGGTGGCAAGTCCTGCGTGTCCGGTTCACTTTGGAGGTCGCAGGACACGAAATCGCCGTTCGGCCGGACACGGCCTCGGTCATGCAAGTCGCCGACGCGTATGCAGTTAAGTTACGGTCGGCGGGGCGCCGATGCCGATCCGCAGTCCTTTGACGTGGATGGACAAGCGACCCCCCATTTCGGCGTGCCTCAATCGGCACCGGGGAGGATGGAGCCGGACAGCCCCATCTCCCCCCGGCCGCCGCGGGGTACTCCCAGCCAGCGATCCGTCCGGAAGGGTGTCGAGCGCCGCTTCGAGGAGGTGGCGGGCCTGTTGGCCAACCGGCTGGCCGGTGGGCTTTACGGCATCGCCAACCGCAGTCGAGACGGGACCCATCTCGGCTTGCCGTTTCGCCTTCCCGCAAGGGACCGCTGGACCCGGAGCGACCTCCCGCAGAGGGTTGGGATGGCGTGCACATCCCAACCCTCCCCCGTGGCACGCCAAGCGTCTAGGGAGGGGGGTCGCTCCGGTCACAGCCTCCGTTTCCGGCGCGGCACCGCCGTCCCGGAGGCCGTGGCGCAGCCGCAAGCGGGACAACGACTTGCGTTGCAGAAGAAATGCACGTCCAAACGACGATTCCGTGCACATCGGGTCTGTTGCACATGTGCGGCTCCATCCGGGCACCGACCCATCCATTTCGGGTCTTGGATCGACCTCCCGTCGATGCCGGAAAACTCGGTCCCTTGCTCGCACTGGCGGAGAAACCCGCTCTCCGCGATACTACGTTCGCGCAGATCGTGCAGTCCATCTATCGAGAGGAATCGAACGATGGCACGCACGAAACGAAGTCGGCGCTCGTACGGCGCTGGCGAATGGGGCCGGAACCGGGTCAGGATCTTCCCGGACCCGAAGACCGGCATGTTCCAGATCGAGTGGCGAGAGAACGGGCGAAGGCTCACCCGGTCCCTCAAGCACCGTGACTGGCGGCGCGCGAAGCGGCAGGCGGAC